>CAYSKI010000005.1:0-128751 GCA_964431695.1 uncultured Pirellulales bacterium
TCTATGGAGGCTAAAACATGTTGCTTAAAGTCCCGCCATTCGGTAAACGTCCCTAGTTTCCCTCTAGTATTTCCCTAGTATTTCCCACCGGATTGGTTCCAGCCACATATGAAGGAATAATATATTCTTAAAAAGAAATTTTTTTTGAAAATGCTAATAGTCCTTATGATTAGTCAAAAGGACTATTGACCTGATAATATACAAACATATATGATTTGTTCTATCTTCTGAATTCTTGTTACTGTGTTCTGCCTTTTTGTCACTTCCAGCGGAGGGCGTGGAGTTCTTCTTCGGTGCGGATGAACTTTACAGTGCCGTTGTTGAGTAAAACGCAGCCGCCGCGGGGGTCGTGGTTGTCGAAGGTGAATAGTTCCGGCCCGCCGTGCTGCTCAGAAATAAGCAGATGTCCGCAGATTTTGTAGATTTCACAATGATATTCTTTGCAGGTGGGACTCAGAGACAAATAATAAGATTCACAATCTATCCCCAAAAAGCCTCAATTTCCGCAGACACGCTGGTCTTAAAATCATCAAACCTGAAAATAAATGTTGTAACTCACGAATATGTTAATATAATGCCAATAGTCCTTTTGATTAGTCGAAAGGACTATTGAGGTAGTTTAAGGTCTAAATGCTGGTTGTTAAACCGGATTGCCACAGAAGAATTTACCGGCGACCGGACAGTATTCATTTTGCATCTTTTTTGAGGTGAAAGTTCGGTGGTTTTCAAAGCAAAACAATGGGATTATTTGAAAAGGGCCTGGCATTTGACGCCGCGAGAGATAGAAGTAGCTAAACTGGTATGTCAGGATTATGATAACAGAAGGATCAGCCAAAAATTGAACGTATCCTATAATACCGTCCGTGCTCATCTGGGTAATATTTTTCGTAAGGTCGGGGTCAACGGTAAAGCCAGCCTTATTCTGACATTTATCGAGATACTCCAAAAAGTCAAAATATAGCCTTGCATTTGCATCCCAAGTAAATATCCACAACATGCAACAGCGAAATATTAGTTAAGCTATAACACAATAAGCTAATAGTCCTTTTGATTAGTTAAAAGGACTATTGACCTGATAATATACAAACCCATATTTCGTTATATCGTCTTAATTATGGATGCTTTATTCTATGTGCTGCCTTTTTGTTATTTCCAGCGGAGGTTCATCTTTCGTAGTAGTGTCTTGTTGCCCACCATAGGTACTACGGAGAATGGATTATTTAGTACTTCATCGTTGCGGCTGATTTATGAGTTATACTACACACTGCGTAGTATGACTTAATTTTTCTTATATACTGATATATTAATCCAATGCTTCTTGCTCGTCTGTCGTTTCTGCCAATTACACACCCAAGGTGGTGTCGAGGAATCTGTTCTGTACGGCTGTTTTTAGAGCCTATACCTCACACTGTACAGTATGGCTTAACTAATCTTTCTCTGGTAGTTAATAAACTCCATGCTCTGTACGCTATACGCCATACCCTATACGCTACCCGTTACACGCTATTTATTTTTTCCAGCGGAGGTTGTTGAGTTCTTCCTCGGTTCTAATGAACTTGACGGTGCCGTCATTGAGTAAGACACAGCCGCCTTTGGGCTCGTGATTGTCGAAGGTAAATAATTCCGGTCCGCCGGATTGGTTCCAGCCAGCTTTGGTCTCGAATAAAAGCACCATATCGCCCGGCGAATTCGGCTTACAGGACCGATTCCAGCTATCGTTGAATAAATAACATATTTTTTTAAAAAGAGATGTTTAGAAAAATGCTAATAGTCCTTTTGATTAGGCTGTGTCTGAAAACGCAATTTTAAGATATCGCTGTATCATAGCCAATTTAAACATTGCCAGTAAACTAACCGCCAGTTTCTCAAAACGAGTCGCGATACGACGGCATTCTTTTAGCCATCCAACACATTGCTCAATAACACATCGCCTTCTGTAGCTCCGCTTGTCAAACGGTTGCCTCTGCTTTTTTTGATTGGACCGATCGGGAATAATGGCCTCGATACCATGTGCTCGCAACCACTCTCGCACATTTGTAAAACTATATCCCTTGTCTCCTGCCAAACGCTCAGGACGTTTACGTGGGCGACCTACAGGTTGCGGAACTGAAATGCCCTCTAACACCGTACGAAGCTGGGTTGACTCATGACGCTGACCAGCAGTCACTTCGACTGCAAGGGGTAGGCCTCGACTGTCAGTAACAAGGTGGAATTTGCTGCTGAATCCACCTCTTGAACGCCCCAGAGCGTGGTCTTCGGGCTCTTTGGGGTATTGATGGAGACTTTTTTTAAAGCCCCAGCTGCTGCCCGAGACGCTCTAACTGATGAGCCATCGATGCACCATAAATCCCAGTCGATTTTGCCCTCTCGATCGAGACGAATTTGCAGAACCCGAAGGATCCGATCGAATATCCCATAGTTTCGCCAATTTCGATAGTAATCGTAGACGCTCTGCCAAGGCCCAAATCGCTCGGGCAAATCCCTCCATGGAGCTCCCGTGCGGAGAATCCATAATATACCATTTAGCATTTGTCGTGGATCACGAGGCTTGCGGCCGGTGGTCGCCGTTCGTTTTGGCAATATTGGTTCGATTAATTCCCACTGTTCATCCGTGAGTTCGTGTCGTTTCATAATGCCGATCTCCTTATCTTATATAAGAAGTATCGGCAAAATAATGAGTTTTCAGACAGAACATAGTCAAAAGGACTATTGACCTGATAACACAAATGGATGATTCTATTTTCTGAATTCCGCTTTCTGTTCTTTGTATTCTGTCTTTTCTATTTCCAGCGGAGGGCGTGTAGTTCTTCTTCTGTGCGGATGAACCTGACTGTGCCGTCATGCTTATAAAATGGTTTTATAAGAAATTCTAAGCACTAAATCCTAAGCTCTAAACAAATCTAAAATCTTAATGCATCAAATTCAAAACTTCTTGTTTTTGTCATTTGAATTTAGGTCATTCGAGATTGTTTAGTATTTAGAAATTAGATATTCGGATTTAACTCAGTTTATTGCCGCCGCGGGGCTCGTGGTTGTCGAAGGTAAAGAGTTCCGGTCCGCCGTGCTGATTCCAGCCGGCTTAAAAATACTTTGGAAATATAGAATTCCCCTCTTTTAAAATTCCGTTAAATTGCCTTACTTTCTTTAAAGACCGCGTCCGTCATAGTGAAAGTTAATGAAGTAGGCTTGTCTGAGTTCATTGTTGTATAAAAGGACTTGAATATCCCTGTTATTGTTCATATCCACCTCATTCAAAGCATAAGCTTCTGGATTCTTCCATGTAGGGAGATCGTACCAAGAAGGTTTATGCACAAGAGCATACATTTCAAATCCAAATCCACGTATTCGTTCTCCACCGGTTTTTGTTTCCCAGCCTTTCCAGTCGAACGAAAGCCCCGTGCCGTCCATATATCTAATATTCTCGGTCTCTCTGAAAGGACTTGATTCGCATATTCTTTCAAAGTCTTCCTTGTTGATGTTAAAACGAAAAACATAACCATAACCTCCACGTGTCTTTGGCTGATCTACCTTTATGTGAGTTACGGATTCTGGAATAGGATTAATAACATACTGTCGAAATAACTCAGACGCTCCCATCTTTTGCAAGATACCAACCACGTAAATCAAAAACGCCAAACCTAAAAGAAAAAAAACTGCTAAAATCAGCATTAATTTTCGTAATTTCATTGTTAGTACCCTGTTTCTTTTAGAAGTTGTTAAATGCTACTATTTATCATCATTGTAAGTCTTTTTCTGGTTCTTATCTATGATTATATGAATCCACCGGCCCACCAAGACCACTTTCCTGTCAACATATATGGTCTGCAATACTTCCACTCTGTATCGTTAGACTCAGGATCTGAAAATGAATCCTCCACCTCCCACGTGATGTAAACTCCCCATGCGGAACTCTCACCCAGCCAACCGACACCTATTGAAACGTGCGCTTTTAATATACCATTTCCAAAAACCAAAAGAGTGTCGTCCAAAAGAGTCGATATCGTTGGATTAGGCGCGAAGTCATATGCTTTTTGTTCATCGTATTTCTCACTCAGCCACATAGGCGGCGCTTCTGAACCCAATTTTCCCTCATTGGCCATAGCATAGAATGTCTCCCATTTCTGCTTAAGATCAGTCGCCATTGCCATTGCCTTGTTTCTTGCTGTATTTTGTATGTCTGCAATAATACCACTCACAGCTTCGTGTTTCTGGAAGTCCTCAAGTAGACCTATATTTGCAAGATCAACCGATGCACCCCATCCATCTCTAAGGGGATCATCTGGTGCATAACGGTACCAATTAAAAAAGTCATTTATGGTCCACTTTTGGCCTGGAGCCACGGGGTAAGAAGGTGCCCCTCCTTGGTTAATGCCTAAGCCAAGCAGGCGCCAACTGAGAGGAACGTCTGGACTGACAACGGCTATATTACGAATAGGAAAATCCTCTTCCGAGCCATTCAACCACGCATCTACTGGATCGATAGGTTCCATCCCTGTTATATCTATATAACGCACAGGATTATTTAAACAGTATTTATACCAGTTTATTCCGTTGGAGTAGCCTATTGGATCGGTCTGGAGGAATCGGCCGATTTGGGGATTATAGTATCTGGCGCGGTAGTAATAGAGTCCTGTTTCGAGGTCGAATCTTCTGCCGGTGAACATATACGGATTGCCGATTAAATTCGAAGGGGATGATGTTTCGGGGGCTTCTTCTTCGGCTGCCCATACCTACACGGGGGCAAGCTTGTCCCTGCAAAAGTAAGGATTCTGTCATAAACATTTACGTAGTAAATCGTTATGCAGCCAAGAAACAAGCTGGCACGCTTATCAGAAATAACAGATAACCAAATTTCTTTAAAAAAAACTACACACACTCAGGGATTCACCATACTTGCCTTGAACTACGTATTACATTTATTGTATAATGAAATATTATGAATAAATCCAAACTGCATTTATTATCAACAAAAACGCTGTTATTTCTAAGCTTCGCATTACCAATCGCTGCTACAAATATAGATAAAGATATCGGTATTACGACAAACTATCTTTCAGATGGTACCCCTACGATGATATATTACGTAAATTCAAACAGCGGAAATGATCTAAACAACGGAATAACAAAAGAAACTGCTTTCAGAACAATCGAAAAAGCAAGAAACAAGATTCGCGAACACGGATTGAATGGAGTTACAGTAAACATCATGGAAGGCGTTTACAGGCTTTCAGGTATGATAGAATTCGATGAAAGAGATTCGGGCGAAAGCGGAAAACCTAATATTTATCAGGCATATCCGGGAGACAAAGTGGTTATCAGCGGCGGGATTGAAATCGGCAATACCGGGTGGGGACAATATAAACATAACGGCAAAACAATATACAAAAAAAATGTCGGAAGCCTAAGATTCAATTCTTTGTTCGTAAACGACAAAAGAGCAATAAGGGCCAGAGAGCCTGATTTAACCGACGAGACGCCTTATTATCTGATAAAAAAAACCGATGAAGAAAGCTTAACATCTTTCTATTTTTACGAAGGAGACATCGATCCTCACTGGAAGAACTTAAGAAATATCGAACTGTACTCTTATATAATGTGGATTGCTCCGAGAATGAGAATTGACAGGGTCGAAGGTGACAAAGTTTATATCCAGGGGTCTTTGAAGGAAGGCGAAGGTTACGATAGGGAGTATTACGGGTATCAAAAAAGGTATTTTGTGGAAAATGTTTTCGAGGGTTTAGATAATCCCGGAGAATGGTATTTAGACACCAACGGAGATTTATATTATTATCCCCTGCCGGGAGAAAATATCAATTCGGCGGAAATAATTGTCCCCGTTTTGGAACAGCTTATAACTTTAACAGATGCGGATTATATCGCCTTTAAGAATTTAACTTTCGCCTATACCAACTGGTCACTTGCTGAAACAGGATGGAACGGATTAGCCGGGGCAGTAGAAATATACTATCGACCCGCCATCAGATTTAACCGAACGGAGCATTGTTCTTTCGAAAATAATATTGTCAAACATATCGGAAATTCGGGTATCAGCGCATACTGGTATTTTAACGAGTACCTAAACATTACCGGAAACGCGGTTTATGATATTGGAACCGTCGGAATAGCTCTTATAAACTATGAGGAGCCTGGTGTCAATTCGGTCAAAACTCCGTGTATAATCTCCGACAATATTATTCATGACATCGGAGTAGTTAACAGGGAAGGAGTAGGAATTCGTACAAACGGGATGAATATGACCATATCTCATAATACCGTATATAACATTCCCCTGGACGGCATCGTTCTTAGGACTATAAAACAACGAGAAGACCTGGGAGAAAACTGGCAGGACGAATGGATAATAAATACAATCGAATATAACGAAGTCTATAATGTAATGAATGAACTTAACGACGGCGGGGGAATTTATTTAACGGGGCATCAACCGGGCAGTTTGATACAATATAATTACGTTCATGATATTTTAGGTACAAAATTTCATATCAGAAAAGGAGAAGGAACCCTTCAGGGAATTTATGTCGATGAGGGCGGGAAAGGATTTATTATTAAAAATAATCTGGTCGTCAGGACGGATAACGCTCTTCAGTTGTACAGGTCCTCGAATAATTCGGTGACAAATAACATTTTTATCGATTCCGACTACAGGGATATGGCTTTCTCGAAATTATCAAGCGATCCGAGAGATTCCGGGCAGCCGGGAAACCATTTTACTAAAAATATTATTTACAACACCGACGAAAACAGCAATTTATTCCATGTAAAGGAAGAAGACGGGCAAATCAACGTGGAATATTCCGACTATAATTTACTTTATACAACTCATCCTGAAAATCCGAACTGGAATCTGAGCTGGTGGAAATCAAGATACGGCTTCGATTCGAATTCTCTTGTTTCAGATCCGCTATTCGAAGATTATTTCAACGGCAACTTTAACCTTCAAGACGATTCGTCGGCCTTTGATTTAGGTTTTACTAATTTCGATCTGAGCACTGTGGGGCCAAGATAGAGAGCTATCAATATATCCGTGTTTTTTTCCCGCCTAAAGCTCTCATAAGCAAATATTGGTAGTCCAGCTATTATTTTAACACCGTCAATATCAATTCGAGCAGTATAATAATCAGGCTCAGTCGGAATTCTTTTCAGCACGCATGTCCGTCTTAAATTGTCTCGGCATGGCAATAGTTCCCGTTCGGGCGACGCTTTTAATGCCGTAAGGCTTACAGGCATTGATAAAGGCCTCGATTTTGGCTTCCGGGCCGCTGACCTCGACCATGACGTATTTTTGGCCGATATCGACAACTTTCGCCCTGAAAACTTCTATCAATGCCAGAATTTCGGGCCGTTTTTCCGGAGGTGCGGAAAGAACTATCAGCATTAAATCACGTGCCACTACCGGCTGGCCGACAAAATCCTGAACCTTAACAACCGGGACAATCTTCGTCAACTGCTTTCTGACCTGTTCGACAACGCTGTCATCGCCGATAACAACAATCGTCATCCGGCTCAGCTCCGGGTCCTCGGTCCGGCCGACTACGAGCGAATCGATGTTAAATCCCCGCGCAGCGAACATCCCCGCAACGTGAGCAAGAACTCCGGATTTATTTTCAACTAATGCACTTATTATATGCTTCATTTTGAATGTCACTTTCAAATCGAAATCAGATTAACCTTTCCAATATGTCAAGCCCGTCCATTTCGCTGAGGCTTTTACCCGCCGGAACCATAGGCCAGACGTTCTCTTCGGGCTCAACCCGGAAATCGACCACGCACGGTTTCTTTTCCGCCAGCATCTTCTTAACGGCACCCGGAACGTCGCTTTTGCTATCGACAGTCATGCCGACCGCACCCATAGCCTTGGCGATCGCCTCGTAGTCGGGATTCTTCAGATAGCTCTTGGAATAACGCTTCCCGTAAAAAAGCTCCTGCCACTGCCGGACCATTCCCATATATCCGTTGTTCAGGATACAAACCTTAATCGGCAGATTGTGCTCGACGGCCGTGGCAAGCTCCGTCATCGTCATATTAAAACTGTGATCTCCGTCAATGTCAATAACAACAGCCTCGGGTCTGGCCACCTGTGCGCCAATCGCGGCAGGCAGACCGAATCCCATAGTTCCAAGTCCGCCGGAGCTTATGAACTGTCTGGGTTCGATAAACTTGTAAAACTGGGCGGCCCACATCTGGTTTTGGCCAACACCCGTCGTTATTACTGCCTCGTTTTTTGTCTGGCGGCAGAGTTCTTCGATAACATATTGCGGCTTGACTGTGGAAGACTTCTGGTCGTAACGGAACGCGAACTTCTTCTTCCACTCGGCGATTTTCTTAAACCACTCTTCTCTTTCCTGATATTCGACCTGTTGAATAAGCTCACTGAGAATAACTTTAGCATCGCCGACAACAGGGATATCAACCCGGACATTCTTCGATATGCTCGACGGGTCGATATCGATATGTATTGTCTTGGCATGTGGGGCAAAAGTTTCGATTTTACCCGTCACTCGATCGTCGAAACGAGCACCGATAGCAATCAATAAATCGCACTCCTGTACGGCATAATTTGCATACGCCGAACCGTGCATCCCGAGCATATCCAGAGACTCCGGTTTTCTCTGGTCGTAACTGCCGAGACCCAATAACGTCATCGTGACCGGAATATGCGCCTTCTCCGCCAGATCTCTCAATTCCTTGGCGGCATTTGCGCTGATTACGCCGCCACCGACATATAATACCGGCTGCCTGGATTTATTTATCGCTTTGGCGGCCGAGGAAACCTGCTTGGCATGTCCTTTAGATGAAACACGATAGCCCGGCAGCTTCATCTCGCTTGAGACATTAGAGCTGCATTTGGAAACCGCAACATCAACCGGCAAATCGACCAGAACCGGGCCGGGCCGACCGGTCGAAGCAATATGAAACGCCTCATGGATGGTCCGCGCCAGGTCCTTTATATCTTTAACAATAGAGTTGTATTTTGTGACCGGGCGGGTTATGCCGGTCGTATCCGCCTCCTGGAAAGCATCGTTTCCTATCAGCTCGGTACGAACCTGCCCCGTCAAGGCAACCATCGGCACAGAATCCATCATGGCAGTGGCCAGGCCGGTCACAAGGTTGCACGCACCGGGGCCGCTTGTCGCCACGATAACGCCGACTTTTCCACTGGCGCGGGCATACGCATCGGCCATATGGCACCCGCCCTGCTCGTGACGCGGCACAATAAAATTAATCGGGGCATCATATAATTTATCAAACAAAGGCAGCACCACACCGCCGGTATAACCGAACATTATGTCCACACCATGCTCGATTAGCGTATCGACAACGATTTGTGCGCCTGTTTTAATTGTGGAATGACCGGCTGAACCAGCCGAACTACGTGATTTGGATGCCATTTTAATTTTCCTTTCCTGATAAACTTTAACGGGGCTCCGTTATACTACGCAGGTAAAACGGCAACCCTCATGTTATTCCGGCCACTTTGGCACTTATGGTTTCCTCCGGCGAATTAATCGTCTCTACTTCCAGAGCCGACCAAATCATCCGGAGATTCCAAACCCTGCCATAATTCCGTAACCACGGCTTCCGCCGTGTCTCAGGGCCGCATTTGCATGTTCTCATACAAATACACTGGTATTATACAAATACCGGGTGCTCCTTGTCAATTATTTAATTTCGACAATTTATACAACTGTAAACAGGATTTTTTTCATATTTTATCCCAACAAATACTTTTTACCGAGCGTACACAATAAATATTGGTAAAAAACCATAGCTTTGATATAATTTTATTACTGAAAAACATACTCCATACTGTTAAAAGGAGATTTTTATGTGTGAACAATGCGGTTGCAGCGATGCAAACACCGAACAAACCATCGAAGATAAGGTCAAAGAGATAATCGAGACCATTCGGGTCAGCCTGCAAAGCCACGGCGGCGATGTCGAGCTGGTCGGCATAGACGAGGATAATACTGTTAGCGTCCGTCTGCAGGGTGCCTGCCAGGGCTGCCCCGGTGCCACAATGACTATGAAAATGGGAATCGAAAGGATTCTTAAAGAAAGGGTTCCTGAAGTAAAACAGGTGGTTGCGGTTCAATAGCAATCGAATTATCTCTATGATTGATATAGAAAAAGTCAAGCTGGAGATTGATCAATTATGCAAAAGTCTGCCGGTCTAGAGATTAGGTCTTTTTGTATCCGCTCTAATAGAGGATTTCTCACAAAACAGTGACATTGATGTTCTCGTCATGTTAGATTTAGACGAAAAAATAGACTTGTTCGATAAGTATTTTTAATTAAAGTCGAATTTGGAGCAAATCTATAAACGGAAAGTCGATCTGGTTATTGATAGAAATTTCAGAAATCCTTTCCTAAAAGAATCCATCGATAGAACAAGAATTATCGTTTATGAACGATGAAACAAGAAAAAATCTCATTAAACAAGAACCTATGAACAATTTCATGGAATTGGCAAAAAAAGCCTGCTTATCCCAGCAAACAATCACTATCGATCTTAAAGATGCGAATATTCTTTTAACAGCTGTGCTAAATACACTCCTTAGGGTTCAAGGTTTGGATGTTACGTGTAGTGAGTATTTTGAAGAATATGACCGAGCCAAAGAAATAATATGTCTTGAATGCCTAAATTGCGGAGAGTTTAGCTATAAAGCTAAAACCTCATTTTACTTTTTTTCCGATGAAGGGGCTGCTAGTACACTTGGTAACTTGATAACAATTGGTTCTAATATAGGCTCTTCACGTCGAATGTGTTGCCCAGGATGTAATGGAACTAAAGCTAAAGCGACCTTTAAAATAGTGACAAATTTAGAAGATGAAATTCAAAAAACAAAAGAGCTAATTCTAGAGAAAATAAAAAATCATATCCCTATTGAGAATGTTCTACCTGGGATTCATATAAAAGATAGCAAGGTTCTAGGTAATGCACTTATGCATTTAGATTGCATAAGTACACCGGAAAAAAGTCTTTTATTTAAAAACTTAGAATTAGATGTCATCTTTCACATACTAAGGTATTTTGACGACTCAAATGTAATCAACATCGTTCAACAACTTGAACAAAAGAAAAAAAATGAAATAATTGCTAAATTCAGTTTTACAAAAAGAGACTATTTAGATTTTAGGACACGTTCTGAAAAGGAAAAAGAAGAACGAAAAAAGAGAAAAGAAGATGAGGAATTGAAAGCCAAGAAGGATTATGACGTATTGGTACAAAAGATATTCAAAAATATTGAGACAAAAGGTTATAAATGCAGTCATTGTCAGGAACAAAATAATTTTAAGCTTTCAACAGGGGAGAAATCACTAATAATATGTCGTAAATGCGGTCATGTTGTTGATTGTGATGTGTCAAAAAGATTTTTTTCTCTTCTGAATTTATTACAAAGTGAAGGGAAAAATGCATTCGAAATGATCACGAATATGCTTGCTTTTAAGGAGGATTTACATTTCAAGAGATATGATAAAGATTACAACAAATTTGTAGGTAAGGTCTTTTCATGTATCAAGGCAATGGGATTTATATGTGGTCATTGTCAAGAAAAAAATAATTTTAAGCTTTCAGCAGGGGGGAAATCGCTAATAATTTGTCGCAAATGCGGTCATATTGTTGATTGTAATGAATTTGTAGAATTCCTTTCCTTTTTAGATAAATGGCAGAGTGGCTATAAGGATATATGGGAACAATAGGAACAAATGGAATAAAAAATGGTTAATTCTCCTGTTTTTCATTAGTTTTAAAACTATTAGAATTGAGGTCGAATTGACTATGATATAAAAAGAATTCTCGAAATCAAACAAGTAGTCGCCGTTAACTAAACAAATCCTGTTCAATTCCCGGATGCCTCAGGCCCGGGAACAGACTCCCGCGGTTGAAGCCGGAAAATATTTACATATCCGCGGTCCCAGCCGACCTGCGTAACGAATTGATAGGGTGGGACGCTTTTCAGGTTCCTCAATTGAGCGATATTTTTATCCAAACCGAGCCTGCGGTAACGAACGCTGTCATTTCTCAATCCCTCCCGCGTGGCCCAGACAACATAAGTAAGACCTTCTTTATAACAGGCTTCGATAAATCCTTCCGGACTATCGGCCTGCGGCAGAGCAACGATATCATCGGCGTACTTCTGGGCATATATCCCAACCACCTGATACATATAGACTCCCATCTTTTCGCCGGGTTGGGCATTGTCAATATACCAGCGGGCCAACTGCTTGAATTCCTTGTCCCTCTGTCCGTCACCTACGAGGCGGACGAGGGAAAACTGGTTCGATACGATAACTAAGCAAAAAACTGCAAATATACTAAGCTCTCTCATCCATCGCCTTGGTTTATAGACATAAATGTGTCCGGCAAAAATCAGAGCCGCCAGCACTATCGCTATCCAGGGCAGATATGCGGATGCCGGACTAATCACGGATGCTTTAGACATTTCCGGAACGAGCCAGATAAGCCAAATCACCGATAGAATCGCCAGCGTCGCCTGTAAAACAACCACAATAATTTTTGGCACGCGTCCGTTATGATTGATAAGACTCCAGATGCTCTGTAATCCAAACAGGCATATCAACAAGGCTATCCAGAAAATTGTTGTGTGAAATCTCTGGAGCGGGTAAGGATAGCGGGCGTGCAGCAAAAAGTACGGTACAAAAAATATCAGCAAAGCCAATATTTTCCACTGGCGTCTAAGAAGGCCGTAAAATATGCCGAAAGCAAAACCGATCCCGGCAATAATTTTACTCAAGCCGAAGAGTATTCGTATCGCCTCGGCCCCTTTCGCAATAAGCAATGAACGAAAGCCGGCCTCCCAGAGAAGCCGCATGTGCATAACAATCCCTGTTCTATCTTCAATAGGTTCCGTAAATGCCGTTGCGTAATCTTTCGTGAAAACGGACAGATAATTACCTTTGGCCGGGTCCCAGTTGAGAAAAAGCCCCAGCAGCCAGATCGCCAAAGGAACAGTGGCCAAAGCCGAGTACACAAACGCCCGAATCCGCTGCAGCCTTTCCTTGCGGTATATCATATCCAGCACGAAAGCCACCAAAATCAGAGCCGCTCCCTCGTAACGAACCATCGTGGCGACGGATGCGGCAACGTAGCACCAATTCGAGCGTTTGAAAATTAAATAGAACGTCAGCAGTATGAAAAACATCAGGGACGTTTCTATGATCGGCTCGGTGAGCATATATATCACCCAATAATTAAGAATGGCGATTAATGCGAACCATACGGCCGCCCTGCCGATAATTTGTTTGCCGACAAGGTAAAGTAAAACCAGATTAAGCGGATGAAGTATCGCATTAAGCAGCCAGCCCGCGGTCAGGTCCGGGTGCTGCCCCCCCACTATGTAAGACAACGAAGCCTGTAAAAGTCCCACCACCGGGGCCTGCATGAACCGGCTCGGGACCTTAAACGACAGCAGCTCGTGCCCGATCCTGACGATATCCGGGAAATCCGATATAGGGACAATCTTATGACCGAAATATATGACCGACTGATAAATCCCGAAAGCAAGAAGCGCTACTATAATGACAAAATCAAAATATTTTTCCCGCTTTTTAATTTGCTCGAGTTCAGCCGGGCTTAAGGAGTCAACAGATAAAACTCCCGGTACTTTTTTATCAGGTCTTCTCCGAGATTTGTGAATCTTACGTTTGCTCATTTTATATCAGCCGACTTTTTGTAACACTATCGTTTGAAACATTCCCAACAAATTATTAAGAGGAAACAGCAAATATTCAACATATTTTATCGGCGTATAGGCAAAAGACGGCACTAACTGGCGTAACGTCAGGCCGCCGCTTAGTAAATACCTAAACGGCGTATGATTGCGTATCTTTACAATTTTCAAAGAGTGGAATTCTTTTTCAAATATTTCTCTGTCCCGGGTAAAAATTATCCACGGTATCGCACCGTTGGCTTGTGAAAGCCGTCCGGTCCGCTCAAGCTCCCAGTTTGCCTGGTCGTTAAAAGCCTCGTGATGGAAGTTTTTATAAACAAATCTCGACCATAGCGTATTTGCCGGTTCAATCATAACAATCCTGCCGCCCTCTTTCAGACAACGAAGCGCCTCGGTAAAAAACTTCCTCGGCTCGGAAATATGATGCATGACATCGAACATAAAAAAGGCATCGACGCTTCCGTCTTCGAACGGCATATCAAGGGCGGAAAAAACCTTATCGACCTTGGGAAGCTCGATAACCTCCGATGTTATTACATTTCCGATGACTTCTTTAATAAATCCGCCGCCGCTGCCAAGCTCGACGAGTACCTTACCTTCCGGGGCCTGCACAACATCTGCAAACTGCCTGTAAAAATCGATATAGATTCTCCTGAGAAAGGGCTTTTTCCGAATGATATCGGTATGTAAAAGCGTCACATCGGGAGCATCGAGATTATCGATGTCACGAATTTCGGGAAGTTTCAGCCTCTCTAATAGCCTCATAACTGCCTTAATATTATTTTTTTCATTTTTCGGTTGCGAAGCTGTGTACACTATGTGGATTTAACAAAATGTCCGACTTCATAAACTGCCCCAAATATAGAAGGTACACTTTTCATTTGAACAACACGCACCTTTTCTAAAATGGACTCCGCGGCTTCGAGCACATCTTTTTCCGTTGAGAAATGATGCTCGCGGATATTATAGCCCAACAACCGGAACATAAATACCATAAAGGCCCGCTCGATCGGAACACCATAGACGACCTGGCCGTTCGGCCTTAGCACCCGGCGAATTTCCTCAAAAGCCCGGAGCAGCTCGGATGGCTTGAGATGCTCAAGAATGCTGATTAATAAAACAGTGTCGAAAAAATCATCCTCGTACGGCATCGACAAAACACTGCCGTTCTGCAAATGGGTTCGAATCTGCTTTGTTTCGAACAATTCCGAGACCTGTTCGACGGATGCGTTCAGGTCGAGTCCGTGAATTTCCTCGTACATCCGGCTCAGATTGAGAAATGTCACCCCCGAACCGAAACCAACCTCTAAAATGCGACGTCCACCAGTACACTGGGCAAGACACAGCTCAATTCTCCGCCTATACATCTTTCCGAGAACGGGCCAGAAATAAAACCGCAGCGGGTCGTCCCGGTCCACACCGACATATTCACGATGCGGCAGTAATTCCAGCCCGCCGCCCCGACTCGCGCCGGAAGACGCGGGGGCAGGTTTGACTGAAGAGGTGTCTGCCGGAGTAGTCATGGTTCTATCGGATTCTTCCCAGCCACTTGATTTTCTTAAACGCTATCCAGCTCATTTTAAGCAGCAACCAGCCGTGCCTGAATCGACTTATATTGGTTTGGCCGTAAGCCCGCGCGCGATAGGATACGGGCACTTCGACAACCTTAAGATTCTGCTTGACCGCACCGAAGATAAGATCGAAATCGCCGAATGGATCAAAATCACCGAAGTACGAACGATTGGCCACTATCAACTCGTAGTCCTTTTTTCGAATCATTTTGGTACCGCACAAAGTGTCCTTGAATCTCTGACCAAGCAGCCAACTGAATAATGCTCCGAAAAACTTATTTCCAAGTAGGTTCAAAAACCGCATTGCTTCCTTTTCCATAGGATATACAAGCCGGGAGCCGTTGATAAATTCTCCTTTGCCGTCACGAAGCGCACTGTAGAATTTCGACAAATCTTCCGGCGGGGCCGTTAAGTCCGCATCCTGGATAACCAGCACATCTCCCTCGGCGGCGGAAAAACCTTTGCGTACCGCATCGCCCTTTCCAACACCGTCACCCTGGCGGATCAAACGAATTTTTCGCTGCGGATATTTTTCTATCTGGCTTTCGATTTCCTCCGCCGTACCGTCGGTACTGTTGCCGTCAACGAAAATAATTTCCGTTTCACGGCCCATTTTCGGAATTCGCGTCACCGCCTCTTCGATATTGCCTCGCTCGTTTCTGCACGGCACCACGACAGACACGGACAAATCCTCGTCGGGCACGGCTGCTGCGGCCGGGCGGGCTATCACAAGATAAACCAGATTAAAAAAGCGAAATACCGGCAGCAACGACAGGAAATAGTTACATATCGTCGTCAACGGAGGAACACGTTTCGGCATCATCAGATAAGAGGTGGTCCGAATGACGTCGAAGTCACTTATCTCGAGGAGATTTGCAATATCATCCGGCGCAAGCCAGTTCTGATACGTATAAGGCCGACGAATTCCAAGAAGTGAACCCAGGTTTAAGATAAATTCCCACAGATAATTGTAATAGGTTATTACAATCCGTGTATTGTCATTTGTCAGCGGGCGAATTCGTTCCAGTACCTGCTGAATGTCACGCCAGCGACCGAGCGAATTACAGATTAGAATATAATCGAATTTTTCGTCGAGCTGGAGGTCATGCGGGTCCATTACGCGAAAGTCGAGGTGGGTGAAACGCTTTTTCGCCAGCTCAATCATTTCCGAGTTGTTATCGATACCGAGGCCGTAGCTCGGTTTTACCGCCGCAAGAAGATCGCCGCATTCACAGCCGATATGCAGAACCCTGCTATTCGGACGTACCACAAATTTATAAATCCTGTCCAGCCAGTGATAGTAATAGGAATTGCGTTTTCGCCACGACGGCAACAATTTTTCGGCCGAATCCGGTCCGCCGTTTTCGCAAGGCTCAGTTTTTTGGGGTAATTCTTCTGTCATTGCTTCTTCATGCCGTCACCCAGAAGCTCAAGGATTCTTTCGCTATTGGGTTTTTCAATTACGCCTTTATCGGTAATAATTGCGGTGATATCCCGTGCATCCGTGACATCGAATGCGGGATTACAAACGTTAACGTCCTGCGGGGCAATCCGTATTTGCGCGAATTCTATGACTTCCTCGGAAGCCCTCTGCTCGATGGGAATCTCAGCCCCGTTTTTTATACTCAAATCGAACGTACTCGACGGCGCGGCAATATAAAACGGCACTCCATGTTCCCTTGCGAGAATACTTAAACCGTACGTACCGATCTTGTTCGCCGTGTCACCATTTGCGGCTATCCGGTCCGCCCCCGTTATTACGGTATTTATTTCGCCCTGCTTCATCATCCAGCCTGCCATATTATCACATATAATCGTCACGTCAATACCGGCCTGCTTCAATTCCCATGCCGTCAGGCGTGCGCCCTGTAATAACGGCCGGGTCTCATCGGCATAGACTTTGAACTTTTTGCCTTTTTTATGCGCTTCGAATAATACCGATAAAGCCGTTCCCTGTCCCGCGGTGGCAAGTGCTCCGGCGTTGCAATGCGTTAAAATGCCGGCGCCGTCTGTGATAAATCTTTGGCCGTTTTGGCCGATGCGCCGACACATATCCACATCTTCCCGGCAAATTGCGTTCGCCTCGGCCAATATTACTTTTCGCAAATCCTGCAATGTCGCCTTGGGATGTTCGGCGACAAATTGCCCTGCCTTCTTCTGAATTCTCCGAAGCGCCCAGAACAAATTTACTGCCGTCGGACGGGATAATGCCAGGTACTCTGCGGATTGGCTCAGGATTTTAATACCCTTTTCCAAATCATCGAAGTCAGCCGCTTTTTGCATAGCAAGCACAAGCGCATAGGCGGCACAGACGCCTATGGCCGGCGCGCCGCGTACGGCAAGGGTCTTTATCGCCTCAGAAATAGTCTCGACATCCCGGCACTGCAGTTTGATAAAATCGCCGGGAAGTCTCCGCTGATCTATAAGCTCAAGGAAACCGTCAACATCGCCAATCCATTCGAGGGATTTTACAATCATTATTTATACTTCGTTTTCTAAGAGTAAATTTTACCTTCCCTGTAATCCTGCCAGGCCGGCTCGAATGCCTTTCTGTCGGTCGGCGCCGGGCGTAAATCGATTGTCTTGCTTCGGAACAAATCCGGCGAGCTTTTGTCGTATTCAATCTGAAGGATTGAATTTCTTAAGGATTGGTTCTCTGGTTTGAATCTCAAGGGCTTGCCCGTTGCTTTATCGATAACATCGGGATGTATTTCGATACCGTCTTCGGCCAATACCAGATGAGAGCCGCGTGAGCCGCTGCCCTGCCTGAGCAATTCCATAACGGCCTTGAGATATCCGGCGCTTGCCAGAGCAAGGTGTCCCGCTTGTATCGCCGCAATCAAAGTCTTTTTATCGTGTGCGTTGAAACCTTTTTGTCGTATGGTTCTGCAAAGCTCGACCGCTTCGGTCAGGGCCTTTTGCGCATCGTTAAATTCCCGAATATGTCCCCCTGAGGCGGTCATACGGCTTCGGATATCTTCTAAAGCCTTTTTCGGATCTACTCCGTCCGGGCTGGCAAACATCTTAAAATCAGTAATAAAATCGCCGAGCTGCCCGTCAATTTCAGACTGGTTATCCGAATAATCCGGCAAATCACAACCGTATGCATTGACGATATATTCAGCCGCCCGCAGTCCACCGGTCTGACCGGCATTTAGAGCAGAGCCGCCGGGACGTTTTACTCCGTGTGTCCCTGCCATCTCACCGATGATAAACGTATGGCCGATACTGGACTGCCACCACTTGTCCACGGCGAAACCGCCGTTGTTATGCTGCGCACAGACGGCAATCTCAAGCGGCTCGGAATACAAATCTATACCGTGCTCCTTATATATTTCGATGGCCGGGGTATTCATGTGTGCTAATCGCTCGATGGGAGTTTTTTGCAGCGCACCGGCTTTCTGCAGATACTCCTTTGCTTCCGGTTCGAGGGAATCGATATCGAATTCATCCATGGAATTATTGCCGATCGGATTTTTCAGAAAGTCCATATACACCCGGCGGCCTTTCTGGGTTTCGTTGAATACCAGGATATCGATTAACGATGACTTGAGATTTTCAATACGCTGCGGGTCAAAAGGCCACTGATAGCCCTTGAGAAAAATATTCGTCGCCATTTTGCTCATGGTCGGGAAAAAATCCGTTAAGAATTCTTTCTCGTCTTTGCCCTTAGCGTTTGTGCTGAAAATACGCGGCACGGCCTGCATATATGTACCGGAGACATTCCACCGGAACTTTATACTGGCTAAGCCGAACTGCGACTCGGTCAGGTTTGCACCAACCAGACCGGCCTTAAACGCGAGGCCGTGAATTCCAAGCTGCCCTTTGGGATAAACAGAAGTTTTGAACAATTCGCCCGGCCCGCCCGCGGCAAAAACAATATTTTCACCCAAAAAGACATTGACGGCGTAATTCGAAGTACTCAATTTTTTCTTATCCACGGTGACAATGCCTGCGATTCGCTTCGACTCGCCCGAGCCGATTGTTATTAAGTGCGCCGCTTCCTGCTTGTCGTGAATTTTTACGCCGTATTTTTTGAGCTGCTTCTGCAGGCACTCACTCATGAATTTGCTCGTCTTGGGACCGGCCGATGTAGCGCGCTCGTAGGGGTCGTGGTCGGTCTTGTAGCCGATGAATGTGTCGGAAGAATCCGTTGGAAAAGGCACACCGGCCTGGACCAAATGGTAGAATTCGCGAAGTGAGCCGATTGCCTCGATGAGAGCGGAATCTCCGTGACAGCAGCCGGCCGCCGTCAAAGATTTGGCAAACTCCTCGGCACTATCGGCAACATCCGGGCTGGTACCTATCTTATAATACGTTTGTTTGTCGGAGCCGCTCATTCGCGAAGCACCCAGCCCCACACCCGCGGTGACAACGGCAATTCTTTCCCTGGGATTCTTTATGCCTTTTTGTTCCATAAAATCACAAAGATGTACGGCACAGTTCATTCCTGCCGCCCCGGCGCCGACAATGACCATGTTGTAACGGTGAAAAGTAACCGTCTGGTTACCGATTTGTTTAGTTTCCATTACAGATATTCTCCTGTTATTTGAATGATGACTTACAGATTGAAGTTTCTGCCTGTTGTCTGGCTTATCTGTTCGAGTGTCGCTTTTGTGAAATCTATGTCCGGATATTTCTCCTGACGCAGCCTGTTGATCATAAGTTTGATCGCCGTCAGCTCTTTTGCCAGAAGCTCGTAATCCTGCTCGTCGATGATTTTTTTCATTGTCGCCTTTTCGATCATGCTGAACGAACCGCCCAGAACGAGAACGCCCGCATCGATATAATCCGGGATGTTTTCGGCGTTCGTTCCACCTGTCGGCACAAGGCTGATGGTTTTATGGATGGCCGGATCGATTGCTTTCACAAATGCCGGGCCGCCGAGCTGTTTCGCCGGAAATATCTTGCATAGATTCGCTCCCTTTGAGTATTGACCGACCACTTCGGTGGCGGTGCCGCATCCCGGAATTATGGGAATCTCCCCCGCATATTTTTCGAAACTGGCGTCACTGAAATTAACCGCCGAGACAAGATAGCTCGCACCGGCATCCACAACCTGGTCCACCGAGGGCAAGGGGTCCTGCGGATTGGCCTTATTATAAATATCGAGCATTTCAGGGAAATCTATCAAGCTCGCCGTACCCGCGGCAAAATCCGGCAATTCTTTCCGCAAAAGCGAGAGCTTCTCCAAAGGCTTACTTATCCTGCAGGTGACTTCCATATTATTGACACCTGCCTTAACAAGGGCCTGGGCGGTCTTGACAATGTCGAGCTTGTTCTGATTAAAAACGAGAATAAAACCGTCCCTTAACAGCGTCGTGATTGTTTCTTTGATATACATAATCTTACAACTCCAAAATTTCTAAATCCTAATTTCTAAATCCTAAACAAATACAAAAATCCAATGTTCAAAATCTTAAAACCTATTTTTTATTTATTTGAATTTTGATCATTTGATATTGTTTAGAACTTAGAATTTAGAGTTTAGGATTTTCTTTTACAGTCTTCTGAAATGAAAACCGCCGTCAACATTTATAACCTGCCCGGTCGAAAAATCAAGCCTGCCTTCGGCGATGGCACCGACCACTTTGCCGATATCCTCCAGCTGCCCCCAGCGTTTAATCGGCGTCAGGCCTTCTGAAATCAGCTTATCGTATTTATCCTTTACCACGCTTGTCATATCGGTTGCTATGATGCCGGGCCTGATTTCAAAAACTCCGATACCGAATTCGGCTAATCTATCCGCATAAAGCATTGTCATCATACTGACGCCCGCTTTACTGACACAATATTCACCCCGTCCCGGCGAGCTGGTATAGGCAGACAACGAGCTTGTATTAACAATCCGGAAGGCCCGGTCAGGATGTTCCTTTATTTGCTCGATCATCCAGTTGGCCACTTTCTGAGTCAAAAAATACGGCCCTTTGAGATTAATCCGCAACACCCTGTCGAAACTTTCCTCGGTCGCCTCAAGAATGTCCAGCCTTTTCAAGGGGGCGACACCGGCGTTATTTACCAGCATATCACATCTGCCGAATTTGCTTTTAGTCAAAGCGACAAGATTATCCCTGTCCGCGGCACTGCTGACGTCACCCCGCAGAATTTCACACTTCGCACCGAGGTCTTCGATTTCTTTTTGTGTTTGGATGGCTTTGGAATCATCCGGCTTACCATCGGCGGTAAAATCAAAATAATTTACCACTAAATCGAAGCCGAGTGAAGCAAGCTCCAGAGCAATGCCTTTTCCGATGCCGCGACTTGCTCCCGTTACAATTGCTACCGGCCGTTCTTTCATTTTCCAAAATCCTCTCTTTATAAGAACAATATTATTTTAGGTAATCATCAATTTCTTTTGCGGCCTTCATACCATCCGCAACGGCCGCTACGACTGTCGCCGCCCCTTTGACAAGGTCACCACCGGCAAAAACTCCGTCAAGAGATGTTTGCAATGTCCCCTGTTTTGTTTTGATAAGTCCCTTCTCTATTTCCACGCCCGGAAGAATTTTACCAAGTCCCTCCGTGGATTTCTGGCCGATTGCTTCGACTACGATATCCATATCGAGGTCATAAGCACTCGATTCGATGTTCTGAGGTCTGCGCCGGCCGGAAGCGTCCGGCTCGCCGAGTTTTGTCGGGCAAACGGTAATAGATTTAAGCCTGCCGTTCGAGCGGTTGAATTTCAAAGGCTGGGTCAATATCAAAAAATGAACGCCAACGCTTATGGCCGTATCACGTTCGGCGCCCCAAGCCGGCATTTCTTCGAACGAACGGCGATAGATAAGATAAACATCTCTTGCTCCCAGACGTTTGGCTGTCACCGCTACATCTATCGCAGTATTACCACCGCCTATTGCAGCTACGTATTTGCCGCTCAGGTCCAGCTTACCCGGCTCTTTAGCCGCCGACAGGAAATCCATTGCATTCCACAGGCCATCGATAGCTTCGTTTTCGTCACTGATACCGACGGCTTTCGGAAGGCCTAAACCGATAAAGACGGCATCGAATCCTTCTTTCCTTATATTGTCCAGATTGAATTTTTCGTTCAATTCAGTGCCCAGACGCAAAACCATTCTATCGGCCGGAACATCGGTGAAAACCGCCGTGATTTCGTTATTCAGGGCGCTGCTTTGTTTGTCCGGGGGGATGACCGACTCAACCATTCCCCCCAATTCGGTGCTTTTATCGAAAATTGTCACGTTGTGCCCCACTTCGAGTAATTTTGCCGTACAGGCCAATCCTGCGGGGCCGGCTCCTACGACGGCGACTTTTTTCCCCGTCGATTTTTTCGGAATCCGCAGCTTCGACCAGCCGTTCCTGTTGGCCTTCTCCGAAAGAAATCTTTGTATATCGGCAATCGGTAAGGGGCCGTCACCGATAAAGCCCTGCAGGCAATTACCCTCGCACTGATGTTCGACAGGACAAAGCCATGCACAAACCTCCGGAAAGACATTCGATTCTCTTATAACTTCATACGCACCCTTGTCATCGCCGTCCAGGAACAGCTCGATAAATCTCGGTATTTTTATACCGGCGGGACATGCCAACTGGCACGTAGGCTCCTGGCACTTGCGGCAGTCCGACGCAAGCCGAACAAGGTTGTCCCTGTCGCTCATTCTGCCGTGCTCGAATATCGGCCCATAAACTTTATTGTCCCGCACGACACAGCCGGCCATACCGGCGTCACGCATTATCTGCGTACACGCGCTGCAGCCGACACAGACTTTATCCGGGAACATTCTGCCCTTTGTGATAATATCCTTCGGGAAATCCGGATATGCAAACGACATTCTGCCGCCGCCTATGAGACTGACAAGTCCCTTTGCTTTATTCGCCGCCCCCACATTAGCCATCAAAGTCCGCAGCCAACTGTATCCCGTCCCCACGAAAGCGATATCGGGGAATTGCTTTTGTATTTTGCCGGTTATATTGACCAATCTGGCAACACCCGCCAGCGGATGTTCCGGTTCGTCATAGCCTCCGACAATCGGCTCATTAAACGGTCTGCCGATGTGTGGATTGTAATAGGGATTTGCTATCGTGATATTAATCAATCTAACGCCACGATCCTGTAAAAGAGCGATGAGCTTTTTCGGCTCTGTCAAATCCGGCTTAGTGTAATCATCCTTATCGACACTCCATCCATAAGGGTATGGTATGGCATCGTAGAGGCCGAGCCTGGTGACTACGGATTTATCCTCGCCAAGCTCATTATGAATTTTGTCCACGACTTCCAACAGGAACCTTGTCCGGTTCTCGAAAGAACCGCCGTATTTACCCTCCCTTTCATAGCAGGATAGAAGCTCGTTAATCAGATATCCATGACAGGCCTTGACATCCACCGCATCGAAACCTATTTCGAATGCAATCCTTGCCGCCTCGACATAAATATCCTGTAACCTATCGAGATAATCGTCCGTCACGAGAGGCCAGTTGTCCGGGATTTTGCTATTTCTGTCGGGATCGGGCTTTTGCTGCGGGACGAGAGGGTCCCGATAGGGATCACGACGGGGAATAATCGGTCTGGCGACGCCCTCCGGCTTGCTGTACCGGCCCGAGTGAGTAAGCTGAAGCACAACTACAGGTTTATGCTCCGGCCCCATACTTTCGGCAGCTTTTCGCCGAATCATTTTGACCATCGCAGCGAAACTATCTTTATTGTCCTTATGAATCCACAATTGCCGTGGATTAGCCCTGCCTTCCGGCACAACCGCCGTTGCTTCACCCCAGAGCAAACCGGCCCCGCCTGCGGCGAATCTTTCGTATCTGCGAAGCGTTAGTTTTCCAGGTCTGCCCTGCAAGTCGCCGTCGCAGCCTTCCATCGGCTGCACTGCAAGCGAATTCGGCATAACAAGCCCCCCCGCCTTTACCGGCTTAGCCAGGATTGAAATATCTTCCTGTGCCTCAATTGAAACGCCGAGCCGGCTGCTTAAGCTGTTTAAATCTTCGATACTCCCCAGCCGAAATTCCCACATTTTCTTTATCCTTAGATTACAAGCAAATGGTTAGAATTAATTCTTCGTGAGTTTGTCTCTAAGAAACTTTGCAGTATAGCTCCTTTTATTTTTAATAATCTCCTCGGGCGAGCCCGTCACGACGACCCTGCCGCCGGCTTCTCCACCTTCGGGGCCGAGGTCTATTATATAGTCTGACATCTTGATGACGTCAAGGTTATGCTCGATTACTACCACGGTATTGCCGCAATCGGTCAGTCGCTGCAGGACGTTCAGCAGATTGTGAATATCTGCGAAATGCAGCCCGGTTGTCGGCTCATCGAGCAGATATAAAGTGTGCCCTGTTGCGGCTTTACCCAATTCGGCCGAAAGTTTAACTCTTTGAGCTTCACCGCCGGAGAGCGTCGTCGAGGCCTGACCTAATTGCATATATTCCAGACCGACATCGGCCAATGTCCGCAATATACGCAAGATTGTCGGAAAGTTTGCAAAAAAACCAAGCGCCTCTTCAATTCGCATTTCAAGCACATCTGCAATATTCTTGCCTTTGTAGGTAACTTCGAGCGTCTCGGGATTGTATCTTGTGCCCTTGCAGCTCTGGCATGTTACATATACATCCGGCAAAAAGTGCATTTCAATCTTCTTCGTTCCCTGTCCCTTGCAATACTCGCAGCGTCCCCCCTTGACATTGAAACTGAATCTGCCGGGTTTATACCCTCGAATCTTGGCCTCCCGTGTCATGCTGAATAATTTTCTGATGAGATCGAATACACCCGTATAGGTCGCCGGATTGCTCCGGGGAGTTTTGCCGATAGGCGATTGGTCAATCTCAATAACTTTATCAACCTGCGAGGTGCCCAGGATAGTCTTATGTATCCCCGGTTTTTTACGAGATTGATAAAGCCTGCGTTTCAAAGCTTTCAATAATATCTCGCTAACCAAAGTGCTTTTGCCGGAACCGGAAACACCCGTGACACAAATAAATACACCAAGGGGGAATTTAACATTAATATTTTTTAAGTTATTCTGAGCTGCTGCTTTTACCTCGATACACTTCGAAAGCCTATATTTTCTGCGTTTGACCGGTAAAGCTATACTTTTTCTACCGCTGAGATAATCACCGGTAAGCGATTTAACGCATTTTGTTATATCGGTAAGTGTGCCCTGGGCAACAACTTCACCCCCCTGTGCCCCGGCGGCCGGCCCGATATCTATAATGTGGTCTGCATTTCGTATAATATCCTCATCATGCTCGACGACTATGACCGTGTTGCCCAATTTTGTAAGCCGCTGCAGGATACCCGACAACCGGTCGTTATCGCGTTTATGCAGACCTATTGTCGGCTCGTCAAGCACGTAACAGACCCCAACCAGGCCGCTGCCTACCTGGGTCGCCAAGCGAATCCGCTGGGCTTCACCACCGGCGAGGGTGCTGCTGGTCCGATCCAGCGTCAAATATCCGAGTCCGACATCCATCATAAATTTCAACCGGGCTTTAATCTCTTTCAAGATGGCGGCGGCAATGACGGATCTTTCCTTATCAAATTTCAGGGTACTGAAGAATTTCTGCGTCTTTTCGATGCTAAGCTCCGTCAGTTGATTTATACTCTTGCCTGCAATGTGGACGGCAATAGCTTCCGGCCGGAGCCGGGCACCGTTACAGCTTCGACACGGCTGTTCGGATAAATAGCCGTGCAATCTCGCCTTTACATACTCACTCGTGGTATTTTCCCATCGCTTGGTAAGATTCGGGATAATCCCCTCGAACCAAAGACCGTGTTTTTTCTCGTCGGCGTCCGTTGTCCCGTACATCAGGATTCTTGTATATTCGGCCGGTATCTGCTCGAAAGGTATGGATTTGCTTATACCGATATTTCGGCAGAAACGTTTGACTAACCTGTTATAAAATATATTCATTCTCTTGCCGCCCTTGCGCCAGGCGTCAATAGCACCGTTTTCAAGCGATACCGTTTTGTCCGGCACAATCAGGTCCGGGTCGAATTCAAGAATCGTACCAAGTCCGTCGCAACTCTGGCAGGCACCGTATGGACTGTTGAAACTGAATAACCGGGGCGAAAGCTCCGCGAGAGAGGCCTGCGGATGTTCGGGACAGGCAAACTTTTCACTGTAAATAATTTTCTCCCACGAACCGTCACCTCCATTATGCTTGTCCGCCTGTGGTTTCTGCATTAAAACTAAAAGTATTCCATCGGCCAATTTCAGCGCGGTTTCGACCGAATCGGCCAATCTGACACGAATAGAGTCCTTGATTATCAATCTATCGACAATCGCCGAAATATCGTGTTTTTGATGTTTATTAAGCTCCGGGATGTTTCGCACATCATAAACGGCATCATCCACACGAACGCGGACAAAACCTTCACGTTGTATTACGGCAATCACATCTTTATGCTCTCCTTTTTTGCCGCGAACCAAAGGCGCACAAATCTGGATTTTCGTATCCTGAGGCCAGGAAAGAATCGATTCGACTATCTGCGTCGGATGCTGGCTGGTGATTTCTTTGCCGCATACCCAGCAGTGGGGCTGACCCACGCGGGCAAACAACAGCCTGAAATAGTCGTAAACCTCAGTCGTGGTAGCTACCGTCGAGCGGGGATTGCTGCTGGCGCTTCTTTGTTCGATCGCGATAGTAGGCGGCAAACCCGTAATCTCGGAAACCGCCGGTTTTTGCATTTGTTCGAGAAACTGCCGGGCATAGGTACTGAGCGACTCGACATATTTTCGCCGCCCTTCGGCGTAAATAGTATCGAACGCAAGCGAGCTTTTACCAGAGCCGCTTATACCGGTAATCACGACCATCTTATCGCGGGGGATGCTCAGGCTGATATCTTTAAGATTATGTTCAGAAGCACCCGTTATCCTGATTGCTTTTTCTATTGCTTTAGCCATACTACAGTTGAATGAAGGAATAAACTATATAAAAACCACAATAAAACCAAACGAGTGATTGTAACAAAAGGCCTGAAGAAGGTAAAATGTTTTCCCGGACGATAAAGATATAAATTGAACAAACAGCCGTTATGCAAATAAAGAACCTACATAACTGGAATCTGTCTTATCAACAGGCGATTGAACTGCAAAAACGGCTTGCAGGGCAGGTAAAACACACCAAACTTCGAAAAGAGCCCAAGACTATCGCCGGACTGGATTGTGCATTCAGCAAAAACGGGGAAAACATTATTGCCGTTGTGGTCGTCTTAAAATTACCCGGATTCGAGCTTATCGAAACAACCGATGCAACCAAAAAAGTAACATTTCCCTATATCCCCGGTCTGCTTTCATTTCGCGAAGCTCCCGTGTGTATCGCGGCGGCGAAAAAACTGCGAAATCTCCCCGGTATTTTTATGATCGACGGTCAGGGCATCGCTCATCCCCGGCGATTAGGTCTGGCGGCACATTTAGGGCTGTTTTTCGATAAACCGACTATCGGATGTGCAAAAAGCAGATTAACGGGACAATTCGACGAGCCGCAACCGGAAAAAGGAGCATACACGTCATTAAAAGACGGTGACGAAGTTATTGGTGCAGTGGTCAGAACGCGAATTAATGTCAAGCCGGTATTTATCTCGGTCGGTCATAAATGCCTGCTCAGGGACGCGATAAAAATTACCCTTGCCTGTACGACTAAATATCGCCTGCCGGAACCTACGCGCCTGGCACATCAATTTGTTAGCAGGCTGAAATTGAAAACATAGTGACATTTAATCCACAGTGCCAATCCGAATCTATTCCGAGACGACCTTAGCGGATTTAATCACGACTGGTTCGACCGGGACATCTCTCATACCCATTTTTGTCGTTGTTTTTACCGATGCAATCTTATCCGCAACATCCATGCCCTCGGCGACCTTGCCGAAAACGGTGAATCCGCCGTTTTGATTGTCTAAGTTCCCGCTGTTATCTTCAAGGTTGATAAAGAACTGGCACGTGGCCGAATCAGGATCACCGCCCAACTTAGCCATAGCGATTGTGCCGCGAAGATTACTTTCCTTAAATTCATTTTTTATAGGTGCGCCCGGTTCTTTTTTCACCATTTCCACAGTGAAACCACCGGTTTGTATCATAAAACCGCGCATCACTCTGTGAAAAATCACTCCGTCATAGAAACCTGATTCCACGTAATCTAGGAAATTTTTCACTGTGCCGGGAGCCGCCTCCTCGTTCATCTCGATAACAATATCCCCCATAGTTGTTTCCAGCTTCACCAATTTTCGCTTTGCTTCCACTACTTCCCTTTCAGTTTGTGTTGTTTGCTGTTCTACAAGCGCCATCTGCTCCATTGACTGAGATTGTTCTTCTTCGACAGGTGCTTCCGGTGTTTCTTTTTTACAGCCAAAAAACATTACGGCAACTATTAACAATCCGCAAAACAAGGATTTATTGTTCATAATATACTCCTTTCAAAGCAAATGTTTTTACCAATACGCAGTCGATATTTTATTCCCAAATCACCGACTAATTGTTCTCGATTATCTTTTCATTCCACTTGTTTTTCCTGACGGATGCAAGGATTTTCTCCGCACACTGCAGCGCGGCAAGACCTTCTTCGGCACTGACTTCCGGTACGAATCTTCTGTCCGTAACGGCCCGCAGAAATGCCTCCTGCTGCAAACGCACCGGCTCCTTGTCGTCTATTTGAAGCTGCTCGATATGCAATAAATCCGGCCAGTTAACCGAGAGCATATCGAAATCCCCCGCTGCTCTGCGCTCGTTTATCCATTTGACAATATTAATATTGGGATCGGCCTTAATGAGCATCCCGGTTTTTTTGAGATAATCCACGCTGAGATATGCCTGCCGGCTGAATACCCTGACCCTTCTCTCGGTTTTCAGGGCCAATCTCGACGCCGTGACGTTGGCGATGCAGCCGTTTGCAAATACAATCCGGGCATTACAAATATCCTCCTTGTCTTCGACGACACTGACTCCAACCGCATCCACTTTTTTTACCTTGCTTGCGGCCAGAGACAGAATAATATCGATATCGTGTATCATAACATCCAGGACAACCCCGACGTCCGTCGAACGGAACGGATACGGACTAACACGGTTGGCCTCGATAAACTTCGGTTCGATATCGAGCCGTTTCATCGCCTGAGCAACCGGATTACACCGCTCGGAATGCCCCACCGCAACAACGCTGTTGTGCTTATGCGCCAGATCGACTATTTTTCTGCCTTGCCCGACATCAGCGGCAAGCGGTTTTTCTACAAGGATGGCGATATTATTTTTTATAAAGATTTTAGCCAACTGCAGATGTGTCACGGTCGGAGTGGCAATTGTCACCGCATCAACCTTATCAAGAATATCTTTACAATCGGAACAGGCGAGACAGTTATACCGTTCCGCCAATGATTTTGCCTTATCGGCATCTACATCGACTACGGCAACAAGCTCGCTTTGCGGCAACTGGGAGTAAACCTTCGCGTGTATCGAACCCATTTTGCCTGCTCCGACGACGGCAGTTCTAACCTTCTTGTCCTGCATTTTATATCCTTAATATTATTCCATCTCCCTTTTTGCTTATCCGTCTTCGATTGAAACTCAGGCCTTTAGTGTTTCCGGTGCTTCTCCAGGTATCTGCCGAACCGATGCTCACTGCTTTTGGTAATGACGTCGAGCATGGCCCTGACATTTTCATCGAGCCCGTCTTCGGCGGCCAGAGCTTTTACGTTTTCCAGTAAAACATTTCCCCGTCTATACAATCTTTTATAGGCCCTGCATATATTTTCCTTCTGCTGCTCGCTCATGCCGGCCCGGTTCAGGCCCCGTTCGTTAACACCTCTTACTCTTTGCGGATAATGTCCGCTTATCATAAGAAACGGGGGAACATCCCGATTAATGCCGGCCAGACCGGCCACATAACACCACCTGCCGATAGTCACAAACTGGTGCGAGGCGGCCAGCCCGCTCATCCATGAGCCGGTCTCAATCCTGCAATGTCCCCCTATCTGGACGTAGTTGCTCAAAACGATTTGATCTTCGAGTATGCAATCGTGCCCGATGTGCACGCCGACCATCAGGAAATTTTCATTTCCAACCTTCGTAAATTCGCCCGGATAAATACTCGGATGGATTGTAACCTGTTCGTGGAAGATGTTACCGTCGCCGATAATAAGACCACCAATCTCGGTATCCGGACTTAAACGCAGCAACTGGGGGCGGCTGCCAATAACACAATTGGCAAAAAATTGATTTTTTTCACCGATGCTGACATTCTTGTCAATCACGACATTGGCCTCAAATCTCGAACCGGCACCGATTGTAACTCCACCTGCGATAACACAATTAGGACCGATGATAACATCATCGGCAACGTCGGCATTTTGATCTATTACTGCACTTGGATGTATCTGACTCATATTTAACTCACAATTTTCCTAAACCGTCTCATCATCTACGAGCATAAATCTAATATCCGCTTCGGCAACGACTGCATCGCCGACCATCGCCCTGCAACGGCATTGTGCCGTTCTTTTCCTCAACCTGATTGTTTCGGCGGTAAGTATAAGCTGGTCACCGGGAACAACCCTTTTACGCAATTTCACATTATCCATACTCAAGAGCATTGCCAGCTTGCCGGTATGCTCCAGTCTCTGCGCGAACAACAAACCGGATAACTGAGCCATAGCCTCCACGATCAGAACACCGGGCATAATCGGTGTGCCGGGGAAATGTCCCTGGAAGAACTGCTCGTTGAAACTGACGTTCTTAATTCCCTTTATGCGAGTGTCACCCTCAATTTCGATCACCTTGTCCACCAACAAAAACGGATACCTGTGCGGCAGAATCTTGGAGATTTGCCGAATATCCAAAAGTGCATCGGTCCCGAATCTCTGGATTCGCTCCTGCTGCTGGGCCGCTTCATAAAGTTTCCTTGCAAGCTGCTGATTCAAAAAATGACCGCTCTTATAGGCCACTATCCTGCCCCTTATCGGCCGGCCCACCAGAGCAATATCTCCGATTAAATCGACGATTTTATGCCTTACACACTCATTGGGAAACCTGTAGCTGTTTTTAACCGGCCCGTCGGAATTAATCACCAACAGATCACGGGGGCCTATATGCGTTCCCATACCCCGGGCATGAAACTGCCTGGCCTCGGATTCGAGCAAAAATGTCCGGGCCGGCGCTAGATGTTTTTCAAAAGTCTCGGGAGTAAGCTTACAACTATAAATCTGCCTGCCTATCCCGGTATGCCCGCCGTAATCCAGATCGTACGTGAGGCTCAATCCGTCATCGGCATAAGGAAGAGCGTAGATACAGGCATCGCCGGCGGAAATGTTAACAGGTCTGTCGATAATATATTCTTTCCTGCCGACATTTTGCTCGACAAGACCGGCACGTTTAAGAACCTTGAGATACTCGGCACTGCTGCAATCCGGGGCGGGAAGCTCCGGGCCGTCAACCTCCACAATCATATTGTTGATTTCGAGAGCGTTGACTACAGCCATACAATGCTCAACGGTTTCTATGCTGACGGAACCTTTTTTTATCGTCGTGCGGCGACTGCGCTCGGCAAGGTTCGTTGCAACGGCGCTAATCCGCACCGGTTCCGGCATATCGGTCCGGATAAAAGTGATCCCGGTATCCACAGGGGCAGGACGAAAAACGATTTTCGCTTCCTGACCCCCGAACAGACCGCGGCCGCGCATCTTCGCTTCACGTTTTATGGTCTTCTGCAGCTTCAAGTTCTTCCAGCCTCTTGTTTATTTCCTTTAACTGCCCGGCCATCTCCGGCAAACGCCTCATCAAGGCCATTGCTCGCATCGCATTATTCCATTCAATCGCAGGTGTCCACGCCAATTTCTGCCCGGCGGGAACGTTGTTTATAACACCGGCCTGGGCGCCGATCATCGTACCGGGTCCGATTTCAATATTGTCCGCCAGACCAGACTGCCCGGCCATTACGACACCGTCACCGAGTTTGCAACTGCCGGAGATACCGACCATGGCCGCTATCAGGCAGCATTTTCCAATTACAACGTTGTGAGCAATTTGCACAAGATTATCTATTTTCGTTCCGGTACCGACTATGGTGTTGCCGAACTTGGCCCTGTCAATACAACAATTGGCCCCTATCTCCACGAAATCTTCAATTATTACACCGCCGTTATGAGGAATAAGCCTGTGAGCATTATCAATATACGAATATCCGAAACCGGTCGAGCCTATTGTGCTGTTCGCCTGGATGATAACATTATCACCCAGAAGGCAGTTATGATATACGACAACATTACTATCGAGACGGCAGTTTCCGCCGATCCTGGAATTTTGACCTATATGACAACCGCTGCCAATCACGGTATTTTCGCCTATTTCGGCTCCATCGTCTATTACTACATTTGCACCGACGGATACTCCCTGTGCCACTTTAACATCTTGCCCTAGTTTGGCCGTCGAATCTACTCCCACAACCGGAGCTTTCAGCTTCGGGGCAAAAATTTTTAACGCTTCAATCAAAGCAACATTGACATTCTTAACAATTAACTGCGGCCTTTTAAAATTCCCGATATGTTCCGAAACGATAACAGCACCGGCATTAGAACCGATGAGTGCGGTTTTGTGCTTCCGGCCCGTGACGAATGTCACTTCATACTCACCAGCCGCCATAATCGGCCCTACGGCACTTATCCGCCGATTAAAATCAGCGTCTTCACCGGCCAATTCGGCACCGATGCGTTTGGCCAATTGTTCGATTGTCATTTCCATCACAATCTAAAAATCCAAAACAAATGATAACGATATATCACGACAAACAAAAAATTCCTAAATCATAACTATCGAATCAGATACCTGCCTCATATAAGAATCACAACGAGCGTGCTTACGTCTCCGATAAAAAATTAATTTTCGGTTTTGGTTTCCTCCGCATCCATCCTGGCAATTACATCATCCGTGATATCCGGACAGCCGCCGCTGTAAAGCACCTTATGAGTGCCGATAACCAATCCGAAATCGCTTTGGATGGGGAATTCCGGCTCACTTTTTTCCAGCACCAAAATCAATCCTTTTTCCGCGCCCACATCCTTGGTTACCTGCAGTATTTTTTGATAAATCTCCTGCGTCCACAGTTGTTGTTGAAGCATTTGCTGATTCGGGATGTACTCTTTACGAGCATCCAGCTCGGCCTGTTTTTGCGCAAATTCCCAATGTTGTTTAAAATAGTCACTGCTGCCGACTTTCAGAGTTCCAAGCTGGAGTCCGGCCTTGAGAGCCTGGATCTCCTTCGAGAGTGCATCCATCTCTGCAGCTATTTTGTCGCCTTCGGCTTTCATCTGTTCCCTGTATTTGGCAGTCGCCTTACAATCACGCAGAACTCGTTCGACACTCATGACTCCAATCTTTGAGGCCGGTTCGCCGGGTTGAGCCGAAGTATATTCAAAGCCAAAAAGTAAAAGAACGCTAAAAACTAAACATCCCAGTACCGTCATTTTTGTTTTCATAAAAAATCCTTTCAAGATTGATGCCCTCATTGACATCTGAAATAATCAGCTTAGAACAATCTTCCCATAAAGAAACTGAAAGACTGCGTTTCGTCATCGTCGTCTTTATTCAACGGTGTCGCAATGGAGAATCTCATCGGCACCGGCCCTAAAACCTGCGGTATCATAATCTGGATTCCCGTGCCAATTGCAGCGCGGTACGGACCCGTATCTATCGTACCGCTGTCGAGGAAAATCAATGCGGAAACATTTTCGCCTATCAGAGGTATCGACAGCTCCGTATTGGCCAAAAATACCCGGTCACTGCCTATGGGATCTTTCCGCTGCGGATTGATGACATTGGTCTGGAGACCTCTCGTGCTAACACCACGATATTCGAATCCCCTGATGCCGTAATACCCTATGCCGCCGGCGTAAAACCTCTCAAAAGGAGGGGCATTGGAAAAAGTAGTTGCGGCAAGTATCTTCGTCGCAAGGACGATTTTTCGATTTTGAAAATCCTCGTGGAGAGTATTATACCATACACCGGAACCTTCTAAAATTCCGAAATCGTAATCACCGGTAACCTGCTCGTAGTTAATATTATATTTATAGCCCCTGCTCGGCAGATAAGTATAGTCGGTCGTGTCTTTCCCGAGGCCGAACTTCGTCCCGATAAGAAGGTTGTTACCTTTGACATCGTAAATTTCCTGAGGCGCATCGAAATCGATACCGCCTATATCGACATTTTCGACTCTAAGGCCGAAACTACTGAGCCATCGGCTTTTGTAACGCTTCCCGAAGCCGATATATCCTTTTGTCGTTTTTTCGATGTGACTTTCCCTCCACCATTCACGGCTCGAAGCCGCCACGGTAAGCGATGTCGGTTTGTCTCGAAAATACGGCTCCACGAATTCAACCGAATAGTAGCTGACCTCGGTTCCCGGCTGCAATGCGATACTCAGACTCTGGCCGGCCCCCTTGAAGGACTGCATCGTGATGAATTCCCCGAAGCTTTCCGGCCAATCCGTGACATCGAAGTTACGCTGAGACCAAAGCAACTGCCCAATGACACCCGTGTCGCTGCCGATTGAAATACCGGGATTCCACATACCGGTCAGACCTTCCTTCATATTCACCGACAGGTCCCTGATGTTCTCGGCGTCTTCCGACGGGACAACGGGCCTTACAATGACCTCCTCGGACACGGTTCTTCTTTGCAGGATCGTTTCCAAATCTCCACCGCCCTGCACGGGAGCCATACGAGCGTTATAAAGCTTCTCCGGCGTAAAGTCGTACTCATCCAGAATTCGCCGGACAACTTTATCCTGAGTTTGTTCGTTGCCGGTTATATCGACACGGCCTATCCTGAACTGGTTGCCTTCGGCAATGATAAAATTAACATCGACTACATTAAGTCCGACCTGGGTAAATTCATGACGCTGCTCGACCTGGACGTTTATAAAACCGTTCTCGTGATAAAGCTTGAGAATTCGCCGGGCCTGTTCTTTGGCCTTTTGCGGATAATATATTTGCCCGGTCTCCAGCTCCAGCCCTTGAAGCAGCTTTTCATTATCGAAGTATTCGTTGCCTTTAACGATAATATCCCCGACTATATAGCGAGGTCCCTCTTCGATTAAAAAAGTAATCTCACTGCGCCCCTCGCTCTTAACGTCATAATTAAGAAAACCCCTGTCGAAGTAAAAATTCCTGAGTTTCCGAAGATCCGCGGCAATTTTCTCCTCGGTATAGTACACCGGCCAAAGCAGCCAGCTTCTCGTACCGGTCTTTATGACATTTCTCAAATCCGAGGTCTTAAAAAACTCATTTCCTTTGAACTTTATCGACTTAATTCGGAATCTTTGTCCCTCATTAATTACATATACGACCCGGCCGGCCGATAACTCGGAGGTATCGAGGGTCACCTGAATGTCGGCGAAACCTTTCTTGCGATACAATTCAGAAATGACAATTCTGCCGGACCCGACTAAAACAGTGTCAAGATAGTCACCTGCCTTGAAATCAAGCTTCTTCCGCAAAGTTTTGTCTTTTATCGAATCATTGCCCACGAAATCGATCGACCTGATGATACTTCTGCCGATACTGCCCAGGGAAGTTTTCTCGATCTTACTCTCATCCGCCGGGTTCTGAGCCGATGCACAATATGCGGGCAGAGCCGACAATCCGTTCAATATAATTAAAATCATAAATGTAGGTCGCACCATGCAACTTGTCTCCCGCTTATCATTCGCATCGAAATATCAGGCTCTAATCATTTGTCTTCATATCAAAACGGCACACTACCGCCGGCAGGTTCCTGCACACGTGATGCATTCTCGAACCGAGTAATTTTTTCCATGAACCTCAGTTTCACAGTCCCTGTCGGTCCGTTTCGCTGTTTGGCAATTATTAATTCAGCGGTATTATCCTGCTGGTAATCATCTTCACCACGGCGGTAGTAATCCTCACGGTGTAAAAGCATAATAACATCGGCATCCTGCTCGATACTGCCGCTCTCACGCAGGTCGCTCATCCGCGGCCTGTGCCCTTCTCTGCCTTCCGGGGATCTGTTTAGCTGGCTTAAAACGATAACCGGGATATTCAATTCCCTGGCCAAAGCTTTTATATATCGGGAAATTGCGGTGATTTCCTGCTGGCGAGATTCGACGCGCCCGGAACCGAGGTGCATCAATTGTAAATAATCCACAACAACACACCGGATATTATACCTGCTCTTAAGACGCCTGGCCTTGGCGCGAAGTTCAAGCGGGGACAGCGTCGAAGTATCGTCGATATAAATCGGAGTCTCGGACAATTCCGCACAGGCATCGGCCAGCTTCTTGTAATCCTCGTCACTGAGCAATCCTCTTCTGACCTTCTGGCTGTCGATTTGACTGATGCTGCACAAGAATCTTTCCGCCAACTGCTGCCGGCCCATCTCCAGCGAAAACACGGCGACCGGAATCTTTTCCATCAGCCCGATATGCTCTGCTATATTCAAAGCCAGGGAAGTTTTTCCCATGCTCGGCCGACCTGCAATAATTATCATTTCGCCGTTCTGCAGACCGCAGGTCCACTCATCAAGCTCATAAAAGCCGGTCGGCAATCCCGTCACATGAATGCCCTGGCGTTTCTCGATAAGCTCGAACGAGCGTACAACCAGGTCCTTCAACGATGCGGCATTTCCGCTGATATTCTGGTCGGTAATAGCAAATATTTTACGCTCGACTTCGTCCAGTGCCTCCCTGACCTCACCAGCCGCGCTGTAGGCACTTTCGAGAATCTCACCGGCTATGGTAATAAGGTCCCGCAGCAGCTTTTTATCTCTTACAACACCCGCATAGTAACCGACGTTGGCCGAAGACGGCACGGCGTCTAAAATCTTCGAGATGTAATCCACACCCCCCACTTCATCGAGACAATTTCGCTTCTCAAGCTCGTCGCGAAGCAGCACAGCGTCTATCCCAACTCCCTTGTTTTTCTCGTATAGAGCAATCAAAGCGTCAAAAATATGACGATGCTCAATCCGATAAAAGGCATCGCGATCCACAAATTCGACAACCTCTCCGATGCACTCCGGATCGAGCAGCATCGAGCCTAAAACCGCCGCCTCGGCCGCCAACGATTCGGGAATACTGCGTACGACGGTTGAGACGGCATTAACACTCGATTTGGCGTTAATGGTGCCCGATGTGTTAACTACCCGATTTTTATCTTTATCTGCCATACTGAATTCGCTGTTTTACCAAATACATTTCTCTTGTAACCCGGACATTTTACCGGCCGGACAACCAATAGTCAAACAGCTTGTTAATCCGCTCCGAGGAGGTTTACGGAATTGGCTGCCGGTTTTAGAAACAAATAGTAAAGCCGGCCTTCCTGGTAAGTTTGTCCGGCCATCTGAGCGGCAATATCACCCTGGCCCATATAAACATCACAACGGCCCGGGGCACGTATCGCTCCGCCCGTATCCTGATCCAGGGCGAAACCGCTATAAGCTCTTTTGACAACATTCCCGCCGGTAGCCTGCGGCAGGGTCGTGGTAATAAAAGTCAGAGCCGCCCGGGGAAAAATCGACTTGTCGGTGGCAATAGTCCGCATAGCGGTAACAGGCTCGTTAAGGCTGCCGAGAGGCGGGCCATCTTCGGTTCTGAAGAATACGAACCGCGGATTTCTGCGAACATACGTATTAACCTGCTCTGGATACATCTTGAAATAGTCAATCATTGTCGAAAGACTTATCTTATCGCCGGATATTTTACCGTCTCTGACAAGTTCCAGGTTTACACTGCGATATTCGTACCCGTTATTGGCGTCGTAACCTACGGTAATCAGCTTGCCGTCACGCAATCGAAGCCTGGCGGAGCCCTGGACATGTGCAATATATACTTCGAACGGGTCGCTCAGCCATACTAACTCCTTGCCCTTGAGCATCTTCGAATCTTCGATTTCAGTCCGAGAAGGATACGATCGAATTCGCCCGTCCGGCAACCGCTGACCAAGTATCACGCCATCCTGACCTTTAACCAAATCGTCGGGAGTTTTATATAAAGGATAGCGAAAACGCCTGTCTCTTTTGAGCGATGCTTCGAAAATGGGAGTATAGTAACCGGTGAACAAAACCGTCCCCCTGTCATCACATCCCACCGAGATATATACGTCGAATTTCCGCCGAATCGCCTCATTCAATTGTACGCCTGTTAAGCCGGAGTCCAATAATTCGGCAAAGGCTTCTAAGCTCTCGACCGTTCGACTATGACTAATTTGCCCGCACGGGAAAAATTTCCGGCTCGACGGCTTTTGGAGGTAGTTCAGGCTCTTTGCTATCGTAGTACGAAGGTCCTTCGTATCAAGGCAGGCCACCGTAAAATCGGGAATTTCATAAGGATTCGCTATTTTCCGCAGGGCATAACTGCCCAACGGTAAAGGTCTGTCATACTGGGTTCTAATCTCCTCTCTCATCCGGCTTTTACAGCCACTAAAAATAAAAACAAACAATAAAATATACGGCAGTACCCTGTTCTTCATTTTCGGCTCCGGAATTTTCATACTCAGCTTATTGACATTAACAATAATCCTTTAAGTTAATCCACGTATGTTATACGCTTTGCAGCCAATTAATCAATGAAATTTAATTCTCAGATTTCCAACCGGCAAAATTTCCTGCATACTCCCCGTTTTAACAGCCCGGCTCTTTCATCCTCCGAAAAGAAATCGCGAATCAAAACACACAATTTCGAACCATTAAGGGATGATTTACGTATTATTAAGCTTTACACAAGGAACTATCAAAATGTAAAAAGATGAGATTGTAAAAAACACGGTCCTGCTGTAAAATTCGGTCGTGGATTTGTTTTTATTATCAGACTATAATACAGAAGCTCTACATCTGAAGATATGGGGATTGCAGGTATGGACCTTAAGCAAAGAATTACGGAGTATTCACTAAAACATTACAAGTCAATGACCATCGTAATGGTTGTTTTTACTGTAGTGCTCGGAGCTTTTATATCTTTTATTAAGGTCGATACGGACCCGGAGAATATGCTCTCGCCGGACGAGCCTGTGCGCGTATTCCATAACAGGACCAAGGAACGGTTCGCACTAAGTGACATCGTCGTGGTCGGAATCGTCAATAATAAAGACCCGAGCGGCGTATATAATCCCTCCTCATTGGCCAGAATATACGAGCTGGCCGAATTCGCCAAAACGCTTCGCTGGGAAGATGAAAACGACCCTAACAAACAAATCGGCGTCATCGAAGTTGACCTGCTCGCGCCCTCTACGGTCGATCATATAGGCCAAGGCGGCCCCGGCACCGTCACTTTCGAATGGCTCATGAATAAACCGCCGACAACGCAGGCCGAGGCACTTGAGATAAAAGACAAGGCAATGTCCAATCCTTTACTCAAAGGGACGCTCGTTTCCGAGAACGGCAAGGCAATATGCCTGTACCTGCCGTTGACAAGCAAGGACTTAAGCCACAGGGTTTACAAGGCGCTCAATGCGGAAATAACCAAATTCAGCGGCGACGAGCAGTATCATATCACGGGCCTGCCCGTCGCGGAAGATACGTTCGGCGTAGAAATGTTCATACAGATGGCCACTTCGGCGCCATTGGCGATGATAGTAATATTTATCCTGATGCTGCTTTTCTTCCGCAAGCTGGTGCTTGTCATTTCGCCGATGATTGTCGCGATGGTATCCGTGATTTCAACTATGGGGCTGTTAATCGGTCTCGGTTATCCCGTGCATATCATGAGCTCGATGATACCGATTTTTCTCATGCCGATAGCGGTCGTGGATTCAGTACATATTCTTTCCGAATTTTTTGACCTTTATACTAAAGAAAAAGGCAGAAAAAAAACCACCATAGAGGTAATGGACGATTTGTTTATGCCGATGCTCTATACCTCACTGACATCGGCGGCGGGCTTCGCTTCTCTGGCCCTGACCCCGATTCCCCCCGTCCAGGTTTTCGGAATATTCGTCGCAATCGGTATTATGATCGCATGGGTCTGTACGATAACTTTTGTACCGGCCTATATCATGATGATAAAAGAAAGCTCGCTGAAAAACTTCGGCTCGGCAAATGTTAAAGTGAAAAAACAAAGCATTCTCGAAAAGCTTCTTCAAAACGCGGGACGGTTTACCTATTCGGCGGCAAAACCTATTTTGGTAATAATGCTGATAATTACGGCAATAGCAATATACGGCATCACCCGAATCCGGATAAATGATAATCCGGTCAAGTGGTTTTCCACAAGCCACCCCATTCGCCGGGCCGATATCGAACTTAACAAGCATTTCGGCGGGACTTATATGGCTTATCTGGTCCTCGAATCCGCCGAGCCAAACACTATCGGGCCGAAATTTATCAGCGACCTTAGAAAACGCTTCTCCGACAAATCGTTAGAATTAAGAAAGGAATTCCCAAAGATAACAAATATTGTCCCCGAATTGGAAGAAACGCTTTTAGAACAGGCGTCATCTGCAAAAACCAAGGAAGATTTGCTCGGGCAAATAAGCACTTTTGTCAATAACAAACTCGACGCCGCCGATGCGAATGATATCGATATGTGGTACGAACTGTCGGACTTTTTCGAGCTGGAAAAAGAAAACCTGAAAATATTCAAACAACCAGAGATTCTGCGCTATATTTCCGGGCTTCAGGAACATCTTGTACGGGCCGGCCTTGTCGGTAAAAGCAGCTCCGTTTCGGATGTGGTCAAAAAGGTGCATCAGGAGCTAATCGACGGAAGTCCCGAAAATTATAAAATTCCCGATTCGTCCGCCGCCGTGGCCCAGTGCCTGCTGCAGTTTCAAAGCAGCCACAATCCCGACGACCTTTGGCACATGGTCACCACAGACTATATGTATGCAAATATCTGGATGCAGTTGCCCAGCGGTGACAATAAGGACATGCAGAAAGTAGTCAAAGAAGTAAAGGAATATTTCGAAAATAATCCGCCTCCGATAAAGCTAAAATACAACTGGGCCGGATTGACTTATATCAACGTCGTCTGGCAGGACAAAATGGTCTGGGGCATGCTCCAGTCGTTTATGGGAAGCTTTGTCATCGTTTTTATTATGATGTCGATACTTTTCCGCTCGCCGCTATGGGGAATTGTGTGTATGGTGCCTCTGTTGATTACCATCATTATTATTTACGGCATCATCGGACTGATCGGCAAGGATTACGATATGCCGGTGGCGGTGCTCAGTGCGTTGACGCTCGGCATGGCGGTCGATTTCGCAATCCACTTCCTCGAACGCGCAAGAATGAGTTATTCGGTAACCTGCTCATGGAAGAAAAGTGCCGCAGAAATGTTCGGCGAACCGGCAAGAGCGATAACGAGAAACGTGCTGGTCATAGCAATCGGATTTTTGCCTTTACTGGCGGCGCCTCTGGTCCCTTATAAAACGGTGGGAATATTTTTGTGTGCGATCATGGCCCTTTCCGGGGCCGTCACGCTGCTGGCACTTCCTTCGATTATAAAACTCGCGGAAAAACTTCTATTCAAACCGATACGCGAGCCGAAATCAGTGACCTGCAACTGTGCTTTTTGCATTATTATATCCATCGCATCGGTGGCTTTAGTCGTCGTGAATGTACATCAGTACGGCAAGTTCGGCTTGAGCAAGCTAATCATCCTGAGTGTTATCATTGTAACGGCAATGGCTCTTGCCTGTGGGACTATATCGCGCAGACGGGCCTGCAAAATAGCTCAGGCGCAGGGAAAAGAAGCTAAACAAGACTAATTTTATCAGGGGGACGATTATGACCATTGAAAGATTATTGAGAGGTATTGCAGGAGCTTTTATGCTTGTCACTGTCTTATTAGCGCATTATCATTCACCGTATTGGCTGTTTTTTACTGCATTTGTGGGCTTGAATCTGCTGCAGTCTGCCATAACAGACTGGTGTCCGATGATGTGGATACTAAAAAAGCTCGGCGTTAAAAGCTATGTCCGAGTGAAGAACTGAAAGCGAGGTGTGAAATGAGAATTATATTAGGTACGGTGTTGGTTTTGAGCATTTCTCTGCCGATTTTCGCTGCGGAAAAAACAGATCCGAACGAAAAAATCGCCGATATTGAAACAATCGCTGTCCAGGCAATTGTCGAAAAAGCCAACATTGTCGCGTATTATCAGGGCGACGACGGCAAAGCCACCGTTAAAATGGTAATCACAAACAAACAGGGCCAGAAACGCGAACGCCAGTTCAACATTCTGCGAAAAGACGTCGATGACGGGGGTGACCAGAAATACTTCGTTTACTTTCAAAGACCCGCCGACGTTCGAGGAATGACTTATCTTGTTCTCAAACATACCGATCCCAAGAAAGACGACGACCGGTGGTTGTACCTGCCTGCCCTTTCTCTGGTCAAGCGAATCGCCGCCGGTGACAAACGGACCAGCTTCGTCGGCTCGGACTTTTTATACGAAGATGTCTCGGGAAGAAACCTGGCCGAAGACACTCACGAGCTTGTTGAAACAACGGACAAATTTTTTATCGTTAAAAATGTCCCCAAGCAGCCGGATTCCGTCGAGTTCAGTTATTACAACGTCTCGATTGACCGCAAAAACTTCGTGCCGATGAAAATGGAATTTTTCGACAAGAACAACAAACTCTATCGTACCATCGAGTCCGTCAAGGTCGAGAAGATTCAGGATTTTCCCACAGTGGTCAAATCAGTCGTCACGAACCTCCAAACCGGCAGTAAAACGGAAATGGAATTCACCGACGTCAAGTACAATATCAATCTGGGAGACATTTTCACCGAACGATACCTGCAAAGACCGCCCCGGGAGGCAATGAGATGAGCCGGCATAAAACTATCCTGTCGCTGACTGCAATTGCTCTGATCACAGTTGTTTTCACACAAGTCGTTGCCGCCACCGATGAAAATACCAATGGAACATTTTTTTCCAATCTTTCGGAGGCCACGGAAATTCATGGCTTTTATGAAATGCGGGCCGGCTATCGTCTGCGAAAGGACAAATACGAAAAAGATATGTCGATTATGGAGAACCGCCTGCAGCTTGACATATTTTCGTATCTCGATTGGGGCGATATAAAAGTCAAAGGTGATTTCTTCGGCGATTTGGTCACCGAACAGGGAGATTTCGACCTGCGCGAGGCGAACATCTTCGCTCGGCCGACCACATACATGGACATTAAAGTCGGACGGCAGATTTTGACCTGGGGTACGGGTGACCTTATTTTTATCAACGACCTGTTTCCAAAAGACTGGCAGTCTTTCTTTATAGGAAGAGATACCGAATACCTAAAAGCCCCCTCCGACGCGGTCAAAATCAGCCTGTTCAGCGACGCTGCGAATCTGGATATCATATATACACCTCAATTCGATCCGGATCGATTTATCAATGGCTCGCGCATTTCATACTGGAACTCGAACCTTGCTTCTCTGGCCGGTGAGAACGCAATAGTGCATACAGATAAGCCTAACCGGTGGTTTAAAGATTCCGAAATAGCAGCACGCCTGTACAAAAATATAAATAACTACGAGCTGGCTTTTTACGGCTATCAGGGTTACTGGAAAAATCCCGGGGGACAAAACGCCACAATGACCCAGGCGATTTTCCCCGATTTGAACGTCTATGGCGCCAGCGTTCGTGGCACTGTGGGTAATGGCATCGGCAACGTGGAAGTGGGCTATTACGAATCGGCCGATGATTCTTCCGGCAAAAACTTTCTGATTAATAATTCCGAAATACGATATTTGATCGGTTACACACAGGAAATCGGTAAGAACTTCACATTAGGCCTGCAGTATTATATCGAGCAATTGACGGACTACGACGAATACCGGGACAACCTCCCTTCGGGACCTGCTCGTGACGAGCTAAGACATTTGACAACGGTTCGATTAACAAAACTTCTGATGAAACAGAATCTCCGGTGCTCGCTTTTTGCGTACTACAGCCCCTCGGACAAGGACGTTTATATGCGTCCGAATGTTAATTACAAGGTAAATGATTACTTAGCGGTGGAAGCCGGCGGAAATATTTTCTTCGGCGACTACCCGCAGACGTTCTTCAGCCAGTTCCAGAATAATACCAATATATATATGGGATTCCGCTACAATTTTTAGAACTCATCCCAAAACCTGTTTTGTGACGAGATTGAGCGAAAATTTCGTGGTCAAGGCCGGAGGTGGAAAAGGCTCGGAGGCGTGCTTCAGGCACGGTGAGAACCTTTTTCGCCGACAACGCAGAACCACGGAATTTGCAGCAAATCGCAGTAGGAAGAGGTTTTGGGATGAGTTCTAAACAACCTGACGAAAAACATTTTTTCTTCGCCGGAGGCGGCACAGGGGGACATTTATATCCCGCCATCGCCGTGGCCGAGCAGATTATCCGGCTCGAACCGACCTCACATATACATTTTCTATGCAGCACACGCAACATTGATACATACATTCTTTCTCAAACCAATTTCGAATATACCACCCTGCCCGCCAAAGCTTTCTCCTGCCGACCGGACCGGCTCATCGACTTTCTCTTATCGCTGTTAAAAAGCTATAAAACAGCAGCCGAAATAATAACTCGAAGTAAAAATTCTGTTGTTGTGGGACTCGGTGGCTTTGTCGCCGCTCCGGTTTGCTTAGCTGCACACAAAAACAAAATACCCCTCGCCCTTATAAACGTTGACATTGTGCCCGGCCGGGCGAATAAAACCATCGCCAGATGGGCAGGGGAAATTTTTGTGCAGTTCGACGATACGGCAAAATATTTCGATAAAACGAAAGCCCGGGTTGTCGGTTGTCCACTCCGGGAGGAATTTAATAAACCGGAGCCGGGAAAAGCCATCGAACAACTGGGACTCGATAAAAATAAGAATACCCTGCTTATAACCGGTGCTTCGAGCGGCTCGGCGAATATCAACTACGCTATATGCTCCCTGCTCGATAAACTGGATAATTTCGCAGACCACTGGCAGATTGTTCATCTGACCGGCCAGGCAAACTTCGAGCAAATCAGCGGCAAAAACCTGAATCCAAAAATCAATTACATAATATCAGGATATTTCGACGACATGCCCGACCTGTTAGCCGCAGCGGACCTGGTCATCGGCAGAAGCGGCGCCGTCAGCGTGGCCGAATTCGCCGCCGCCGGTGTCCCGGCGATATGCATCCCCTACCCTTATCATAAAGACAAACATCAGTATCTAAATGCCAGCAAACTGGTCGATATGGGAGCGGGGGTAATTGTCGATGATTTGCCGGATAAAAAAGAATTTTCAAATCGACTGTGGTCGGAGCTGGAAAATTTAATGAAAGACGAAAACAAAAGACAACAGATGGCAAAAGCAGCTAAAAAAATATCAAATCCACAGGCAGCCTCAACAATAGCAGAAAAACTGATAGAAATCCTGTAATAAAAAATGGTTTGACAGCAAAGTGCAAATCGTAAATAATGCTTTTTTCTGGCGTTTCTGAGGATGGGTTTATACCTCCGTGCCGGATTCATTGGAAAAACGCCGGAAAACTGGGCTGCTGTATGTATCGAATACACATATAAAGTTCTGCAAAAGTTCGGTTGTCATGCTAACATAAAGGAAAAGAAATTGAGCAGGTTCTGTAATACACGCCGTGATTTTCTGAAACAATCGATGTATCTCGGGGCCGCTGCGTTCTCCGCAGGTCATACCGACAAACTGTTTGCCATGATTTCCGCCGAACCGAAAACACCGATGAAATTCGGGCTGGTTACTTACCTGTGGGGCAAAGACTGGGACCTTCCGACACTGATAGCAAACTGTGAAAAGACAAAATTACTCGGTGTAGAGCTGCGTACCCGGCATGCTCACGGCGTCGAAGCAAATCTCGACGCGCAAAAACGCAGCGAGGTCAAAAAACGTTTCGAAGATAGTCCTGTCACGCTCGTGGGCTTGGGTACAAACTTCGACTTTCACCATACGGACCAAAGAAATCTCGAAAAAAATATCGAAGGGGCAAAGCAATATCTGAAGCTCAGCCATGATGTCGGCGGTACCGGCGTGAAAGTCAAACCGAACAATCTTCCGCCGGATGTGCCGCGAGAAAAAACCATCGAGCAGATAGGTAAATCACTTAACGAGCTGGGGCGTTTTGCCGCCGACCTCGGTCAGCAAGTCCGGCTGGAGGTACACGGGCAATGCGCACCGCTTCCGGTAATAAAAGCGATTATGGACGTCGCCGACAATCCCAATGTCGGCGTCTGCTGGAACTGTAATCCCGAAGACCTCCAGGGACAGGGCCTGGAATACAATTTCAATTTAGTCAAGGGACATTTCGGTGACACCGTCCACGTTCGCGAATTGAATATGGGCGATTATCCGTACCAGAAGCTTATCAACCTGCTGGCTGCAATGAATTACCCCGGCTGGATTCTCCTCGAAGCCCGCACTGACCCGAAGGATAAAATTGCCGCACTGAATGAACAGCGCGAGGTTTGGAATCAGATGCTCGCCAAGGCACAATCCTCGAAACCAAAAACTGCCGCCGGAGTCAATATTACCGAAGGTGAAAATAAGCTAAGGGTGGAAATCAACGATAATCATTTCACGGAGTATATTTACAGCGGTAACACCAAGCGTCCGTATTTTTATCCCGTAATCGGGCCGACCGGCGTAGCCGTCAATCGTCACTGGCCCATGAAGGACGGCGAGAACGAGGAACACGACCATACGCATCACAAATCATTGTGGTACACACACGGCTCGATAAACGGCATAGACTTCTGGACCGACGGTGACAGGAACGGCAACGTCGTACACGATAAATTTCTCAAAATCGAATCCGGCAAAGATATGGGAATTATCCAATCCCAAAACAAATACGTAGCTCCCGACGGGACTGTCGTTTGCACGGATACACGGACACATAAATTTTATAACCGCACAGACTGCCAGGTAATGGATTTCGAAATCACCTTCCACGCCTCGCAAGGCGAAGTTGTCCTGGGTGACACCAAGGAAGGCTCGATGGCCATCCGCCTGGCGCCGACGATGCGACTCAAAGGCCCCGTCGGGCAGGGACATATTATCAACAGCGAAGGCGACCGCGACGGCCAAACATGGGGCAAACGAGCTGCATGGTGCGATTATTACGGCCCGGTCAACGGCGAACTCGTCGGAGTGGCGATTTTCGACCACCCGCAGAATCCGAAACATCCGACCTGGTGGCACGTCCGTGATTACGGACTATTCGCGGCAAATCCGTTCGGCGTCGCCGATTTCGAACGAAAACCAAAAGAAAGAGGTATCGGCAATATTACAGTTCCCGCCGGAGAAAATTTGACCTTCAAATATCGATTTTTTATCCATAAAGGCGACAACGAGCATGGAAAAGTCGCCGAGCATTACAGCGAATATGCAGCAACAAAATAAGCGAAACTATATACGAAATTGACGAAAGCAATAATATTAGGAGAAATGATATGAGTAAGTTAAGTCGTAGAGATTTCATTAAAAGTTCGATGATCGCCGGAGCGACCATGGCGGTGGCGGCCCCGTTCTCGAAAGTTCGTGGCGCCAACGACGATATTCGTATCGCAGTTGTCGGTACCGGGGGCCAAGGCGGTGGGCACTGCCAGCAATGGAACCGCTTAGAAGGCGTTCGCCTGGTGGCTATGTGCGATGCGGACCGGTCTCAGGCCGAGAGTGCAAAAAAAAGAAGGAACCTGCCGGACGTAAAATTCTATCAGGACGTTCGCGAGCTTCTGGACGACAAGAGTATCGACGCGATTTCATCCGCGACACCCAATCACTGGCACTCGCTGGTAACTATATTGGCCTGCCAGGCCGAGAAAGACGTCTATATCGAAAAGCCGGTATCGCATGAAATCTGGGAAGGCCGCAAAATGGTCGAGGCCGCCCGCAGATATAACCGAATCGTTCAGACCGGCACGCAAAAACGCTCTTCGTTGGCTCATAAAGAGGCCTTTGAGTGGATTCAGGCCGGAAACATCGGCGCGATCAAATGGGTCCGTGGTTTATGTTATAAAAATCGCGGTCCAGGCAGCAACGGAATCGTCAATGCCACAAACGGACCGAATCCCCTTCCCGAAAGCATTGACTATAATCTTTGGTGCGGTCCCGCCGAGATGAAGCCGCTCAGACGGGAAAAGTTACATTACAACTGGCACTGGGTCTGGAACACTGGTTGCGGTGACATCGGCAATCAGGGAGTTCACGAGATGGACCTGGCCCGCTGGGCATTGGGCGACAGCGCAAAAGCCCTGGCACCAGCCGTATTCAGCTTTGGAGGCAGGTTCGGAGTCTTCGATGCAGGCCAGACACCAAATTCACTAATCAGCTTTTATGACTATAAGCCGGCACCATTGATTTTTGAAGTCCGTGGATTACCGCCTAAAAAGGGCGCCCGGGGAATAGATACCTTCCCCGGCACAGGTATTAACGTAGGTATAATAGTGCAGTGTGAAGATGGTTACTGGGCTGCAAACGATGAAGGCGGTTTTATCTGGAACAATGATGGAACCAGAACCGATAAGCGTTTTTCCGGTGGCGGTGGCAGCAACCACTATCAGAACTTTATCGATGCAGTCCGAAGCCGGAAAGTCGAGGACCTCAACGCCGACATCGAGAAGGGACATATCTCAAGCGCACTTTGCCACATGGGCAATATCTCCTATCGCATCGGCCGGCAAAAATCCAATGAAGAAATCAAAGAAACCATCAAAAATAACAGCGATATGATGGATTCTTACGAACGGATGATGGCCAATTTACAAGCCAACGAAATCGACTTTGCTCAAGAGCCCATGACAATCGGCCCGATGCTGACAATGGATCCCAAGGCCGAGAAATTCACGGGCGAATGCAGCGAATGGGCCAACATATATGTCAAACGTAATTACCGTGAGCCGTTTGTTGTGCCGGATACTGTCTGATGAAGTTCGCTCTTTGTAATGAGATGTTCGAAGGCTGGCCGATGGCCGAAGTCTGCTCGATAGCAAAGCGATTGGGCTACAACGGGATTGAAATAGCTCCCTTTACTCTTCCTGCTTCGGCGGAGGATATATCCGCAGAATTGCGCAAAGAAACCCGGCAGATAATTGCCGACAGCGGCCTCGAAACCGTCGGCCTGCACTGGCTTTTCGCCGGTCCGACCGGCCTGCACATAACAACCACCGATAAAAAAATCTGGGGCAGGACAAGAGATTACTTGTCCTGCCTCCTTGATTTATGCAGCGACCTCGGCGGCAAAGTTTTAGTCCTCGGCTCGCCCAAACAACGCTCTCTTTTGCCCGGCCAGAGATTCGAAGATGCCCGCCGGAGAGCATCCGAATTGCTCGTTTCCGTTCTGGATAAGGCCGAAAAACTCGGTCTCACCATCTGCCTTGAGCCGCTTTCTCCCGTCGAGACCGATTTTATCAATACGGTCGCACAGGGGATAGAGATGGTGCGGCAAATAAATCATCCCAATCTGAAGATTCACCTCGATATCAAAGCTATGTGCTCGGAAACAAAGCCTGTGCCGGATATTATCCGCTCGGTCAGGGCCGAAGACGTCGGCCATTTCCACGTCAACGATGCCAATCTTTACGGCCCAGGCATGGGAGATGTGGATTACGGCCCCATCGCCGAAGCTGTCCGAGATATCGGCTGGGACAGGTGGCTGTCCGTGGAAGTTTTCAAATACGACCCTGATCCGGAGACTATCGCCCGGAAGAGTATCGAATATCTGCGTTCGTATTTTTCTTAGCTCGAAATAAATCCATCGTAAACTTTTCCCTGCCGGCACATCAGTTAAACATATAAATTCCTTGCTAAATCTCTAACCGGCAATATAATGTGCTTTTTCGTATTTTTGCCGGCCCGTTTCGGCCAGGTTCGCTGCAGCCGGTGGCAATTTCGAGGAATCAAACAAGGTATTTAGGTATTTCTGTGATATATAAATAGGAGAACAGAATTATGGCATTGAAAATTTATTACGAACAGGACGCTCCGATAGACGCCCTCAAAGGCAAAAAAGTAGCGGTCATCGGTTACGGCAGTCAGGGCCACGCACACAGTCTGAACCTGCGCGACAGCGGCATCGAGGTGGCGGTAGCAGAGCTGGAAGGAACCGACAATTACAAGCTCGCCGTTGAGCACGGTTTCAAACCGACCGATATCAAAACCGCTATGGATGGAGCGGCTATGGTTATCGTTACAATCCCGGATGAAATCCAGGCAAAAGTTTATTCCGGCCAAATTGCTCCCAACCTGAAAGCAGGCCAGACGCTTGGTTTCTGCCACGGCTTTAATATCCATTTCAAATATATTGTCCCGCCGAAAGATGTTAACGTCGTGATGATTGCTCCCAAAGGACCGGGGCACCTGGTCCGCAGCGAATTCGAAAAAGACGGCGGCGTCCCGAACCTTGTCGCCGTCCAGCAGGATGCAACAGGCGATGCGAAGCAAATCGCCCTCGCCTGGGCAAACGGCATCGGCGGCGCACGGGCCGGAATCATTGAGACAACTTTTAAGGAAGAAACGGAAACGGACCTGTTCGGCGAACAATGCGTCCTGTGCGGCGGACTGACGGCACTGATTAAGGCAGGTTTTGAAACGCTCGTCGAGGCCGGGTATCAGCCGGAAATCGCCTACTTCGAATGCATGCACGAGGTTAAGCTCATCGTTGATTTGATGTACCAGGGCGGGATGAGCTATATGAGATACAGCATTTCCAATACCGCCGAGTACGGCGATTTGACCCGCGGGCCGAGAATTATCCCCCCGCAAACAAAGGCCGAGATGAAAAAGATCCTCTCGGAAATAACCTCCGGCAAATTCGCCGAAGAATGGGTCAATGAATACAAAAACGGGCTCAAAAAGTTCAATGAGCTGTACGACAAAGACCACGTCAGCCAGCTTGAGACGGTCGGCAGGAAACTGCGCAAGATGATGAAGTGGATCGATTCCAAGGAAGTCTAATGCCATTGCAAAAGCCCGCGATACGGCAAGGATTCATATGGCGCAGGCTCAAAAAAACAAGCTCAGTACGGCGGATTGTCGGTGGACGAGTAAATCACCGAGTATTCTATCTCGTTTATCGATCAATCTGCCGTGCTGTTTTTTATTGCTTGTTTTTTTCGCAGGAGGCTGTTCGGCAATAACCAGCGGGCAGAAAAAGAAGCTTACATACGAAAAATTAGCCGCTCCGTATAATCAGATCATATTGAACCAGAGCGTTACGCTCGACGTTCTGCCTACAATACAACGCTCACAAAAACAGCTCGGCCCAAAGCTCGCGGACACCGAGCTGCTCAGTAAAAGTCAAAATACCGTCGCTTCGTTAGGACAAAACAAAAATGGTTACATGACATGGTTCAACCTTGTTACATTCGACCAATATAGCCCTAACGTCATACGCAAGGCCTTCTTCGTAGTCAACGATAAAGAAACAAGTCTCGGGACCAGTACCACGCGGTCGCTGACGTTCGATTGTCAAACGGTACTGCCAACGGAAATACTTGCTAAGCGATATGTATCCGAAAGTTCGAGGCAAATCGACATACTCAAACACGTCTTCTCATCCATTCGCAGTGACATCGGCGAGCTTGGCACCGGCACAGACACCACCGGCCAGAGCAATCAGATGCTAAGTGTCTGCGGCATGCTGTTGAACCAGACGTTCGATATTACTTTGCGCCGGCTCGAATCCTCCCCCGTCCTGGCAACCAGACTCAGCGAGCCAGGCGGAGTCCGATTCGACCATATCAACTTCAACGAGGGCGCAACCCGAATGATCGTCGAAGCCGACATCGCCACCGTCCACATCCGCCTCGGTGCATTAGCTGATACTTTATAAAAAGTCGTAGGATGCGATAATTTCACACCAAATCTTTCTTTTTCCTTGCTTTTAACTATCCACAACATTATATTTCGGAAAATCTACACAAGCAAAAAGAGATTTGCCAAGAAGAAAATAGAATCGTATGATAAAATGTATGTAATCTTGAGCGATTCGGTTGAGTTGCCTATGTGATAAAAATATACATTGTTGACTTTGGGCTTTTAATAGGTTATTTTCCAATCAGGGCTTGTTTTTATATTTTTATTCTGATTAGCAAAAAGAAAAAAGGATTTCAAAAATGGCGTCATCACATGAAGTTAAGTGCATAAATAAGAGCAACAGAACAAGTGCACATGAGCATATCACACACATCGGAGGATTAAATGCCGATGGAACTCGCTGGAAGCTGACGCAAGAATCTGCTATTGACGGTATTGAATCAGATAAATGGAATTTCTATGTAAATGTAAATGGTAAGTCTGTCAGGGTAATTGTTTCAACCAGCGCTTTAGGAAATAAATATCTTAAGACTGAGAATGATGGAGAACAACCTAATAACTTACTCAGCTTACCAGAGTGTCCATAGTAAACTTTGAAAATAGCCTAATAATTCTTCGGATTGGATACATTTTTAAAAAGTTTGTACTTTTTTTAACATCGACAATTATATATACCAAAAAATAGATAATTTTTTATGTCTTTACTGTATATTCCAAACAGTATAGCTCTTTCAAACTTTGATTCAGTCTTTAAGCAAAATGATTTCAATTTTTCCGATGGGAAAGTTGAAATACAATTTCATCCTAAATATGTAGCTATGCATCCAGTCGGACTTGCATTATATGCAGCATTCGGAGATTACTTCAGACTAAACGGAATTAAAACCTCAGCCACAATTAACTACGAGATTCGTTCAATTCCATACCTTCAGAGAATGGGTTTATTCTCTACCCTTGGTTATTCAGATCCTGTTGAAACCAAAAAGCACGAGGAAACAGGACGATTCATATCTCTTACTCGCATTACAACAAGCGATGAATTAGCCAAATTCTTAAAAGATATCGATCCTATACTTCACACCACTCAGGACACGTCGAGAACAGTTAAACACGTTTTCAGTGAACTTTTGCGTAATGTTTTAGAGCATTCTTTCTCTCCGTTAGGTGGACACGTATGCGCAACATACAATTACAAAAGAAAAAAGATATCCATCGGAATTTCAGATACGGGCCGAGGTATTTTAAAGGGCATGGTTGGATACAAGCGGTTTAGTAGTCATAAAGAAGCAATCCTTAATGCTCTTAAACCGGGAGTTTCAGGAACTACCAAACGACTGGGGGGTACACAAGAAAACGCAGGTGCTGGATTATTTTTCACTAAGTGTATTGCACAATCAACACGTAACCATTTCCTCATATATTCAGGGGATAGCTATTTCAAACTTCTTACAAGACCTTCATCTGAAGAAATTAAGTTCAATGGGAATCCAGAAGATGACTATGCAACGATTAAGGATTCTCTTCCAATGTTTCCTGGAACAGTGATTGGGATTGACATACATATAGAAGATACGACCGCATTTAACAAGCTTATGCAGATGATAGGCGATTCATATCGAGCTAGTCTTAAAAAGATGAAGAAAGACTACTACAAGAGGATAAAGTTTGCATGAAGATCATGATGGAAAAACATTGTGGCGCATTTGCTGAGAATAAAGACCAAGCCCGTGACCTTCGTGAGAAGTATATTCGCCCAGCGCTTGAATCAAGCGATGATATCATAGTCCTTGATTTTTCCGGAGTAGATTCATCAACACAATCTTTTATTCACGCGCTCATCAGTGGTTTCTTTCAAGAATTAGGCGAAACGGCTTTGCTAAGGTTTGAATTTCACAATTGCACAAAGGCTGTAAAGAGCATTATAGGTACGGTCGTAAATTACTCGCTTGAATAGGGAAACAAACATAGAATTATAATAGGTTTTGGTATTATTAAATTTATAATCCTTGTCATTATTATTGACAGACATTAAGTGATATAGAAGTAAAGGACAATTTTAGTAAAAAAACGGGGATTTTGGTTGCAAAAAGGGGGATTTTGGATATAATCAATAGGGGATAGGGTTTGGGGGGTAGGGGATAGAATATCGCGGATAGGGAATTTGAAGCAAGTCAAAAGTAAAAAGGCAAAACGATATTTTTCACCCTTTGTCATTCTGAACGGAGAGTAGCGTAGTGAAGAATCTCTTTTTTATGTTCGTAGCCCAGATATTTCGCAAGCTCAATATGACAAATCGGAGCAAAAACCGCCGAAAGGTGAAATTCGACAGATGTAGAGCGTTCTCTACAAATCGACACTTTTTGAAAAAACAAAGCCAATGTTAAAATAGGCAAAATAGTGTAAGCTCTTTGAAATAAAAAGATTACGAGAAAAATGACGGATTTGGGAAATTTCGTCGGAAAAAAACAAAGCCAATTTGTTTCGTATTGAGTGAAGCGTTTTGCGTATTGCGAAAAACAATATGAAAAAACAATTTATCCCCAAGGGAAGCCAATTGTTTAGCCCCCAAGCCCGCTTGGGGGGATAAAAAAAAAGAGTGGGTCTATAAGCCGAGTTCTGTATATGGCGATCATTTATCTTGACCGGCCGTTGCCGACCGGCTCTCCCCAGCCGTTTTGCTTCGCAAAAGCGAAGCAGCAGGGGACGCGACCTACCCGCCGGCCCGAGCTTCAAAGCTCAACTCAGGGCTAAGATTGACCGGCTTACTTGGTCTTGCAGGCGGCGGGGTTTGCCCTGCCGGCGCCGTCACCGACGCCGCGGTGCGCTCTTACCGCACCATTTCACCTTTACCCCCGTTGTTTTGCTTCGCCTGCTGCCGTGACTTGCGTCGCGAGACGCAGCGGCAAGCAAAATCGAAGCAGCGGGGGCTGTGTATTTTCTGTGGCACTTTCCCGCGGGTCGCCCCGGGTGGCCGTTAGCCACCGCCGTTGCCCTGTCCTGCTCGGACTTTCCTCCCTGCATAGCTTTACGCGACGCAGGGCGATCGCCCAACCCACTCTTTTATCCTGATATATGGATTACGGGTTATTATATCAAAATTTCGCTCATTTTAATACGCCGTTTTCGCCAGATTTGTTTTGCAGGGAATTACGAGCATAAAAAGGCAATAAAACGGCAAAAAAGACCGGATATTTTCATGCAAAATTCAAGGATAATTTTCAATTCGTATGACTGCTTTTGGATATCTCGATGTGTTTCTTGAAATTTTTATCGTCGGTTTGCGGGAAGTCTCTGCGGTAATGCACTCCCCTGCTCTCACAGCGCGTTCGAGCGGATTGTGCTATAAGCAGCGAGACCGTGAGCATATTCTGGCACTGCCAGCCTTCGGCCGAATCGAAAGTTTTATCCATTACATACCGTTGCCAGAAGCGGATGATTTCCTGAACCTCGGCCAGAGGCTGGTCCGTTCTGGTAATACCGACATTTCGCCACATAAGCGCCCGCAGCGAATTGGTGACGTCTTCGGTATCCAGGCGAGTACGCACGGATTGCGGAATGTGACACTTGATGAAAGGATGTTTCGGATGACCGGCACCAGGCTTAATATTTTTAGAAACCTCCCGGCCGGCAATTTCGCCGAACACCAATCCTTCGAGCAGAGAATTACTGCCGAGCCGGTTCGCACCGTGCAGACCGGTCGAAGCAACTTCGCCACAGGCATAGAGATTTTCAATACTTGTCCTTGCCGAGATGTCGGTTTTGACACCGCCTATCATATAGTGCGCACTTGGCCGCACGGGAATCAGGTCGTGACTTATATCTATATCGAAACTTTCGAGCAGCTCGTTTATCCAGGGAAATCTTTCGGCAAAATATGCCTTCTCGAAATGCCGAACATCCAGATAGACATGGGTCGATTCGGTCTCTCGCATCTGCGAGAGTATCGCCCGACTCACAATATCACGCGGGGCAAGCTCCGCCTCTTCGTGATAGTCTTTCATAAATTTTCTGCCCCGGTTGTCCACGAGAACCGCCCCTTCGCCTCGAAGGGTCTCTGTAATCAACGCGCGGGTGGCCCCCGCTATGTAGAGGGTCGTCGGATGGAACTGAACAAATTCCAGATCCCGCAGTACGGCCCCCGCCCGGAAAGCCATGGCGACGCCGTCACCGGTAGCAACTTCGGGATTCGTAGTTTCGCGATACAGCCGCCCCGCCCCTCCGGTTGCAAGGATAGTATTGGCCGCCCAGATAATCTGAATCCCCTTGTCGAGGTTGTTACCGATTATTCCGACGCATTCGGCGCCGTCGTTCGTAAGCAAATCGATGGCGTAGAAATTTTCCAGGAGCCTGATATTCGAATGTTCCCTGACTTTTCTTATGAGTGCCTCGGCAATCATCCTGCCGGTCTCGTCGCCGTGGGCGTGGGCGACGCGGGGATGGCTGTGACCGCCTTCGAGCGTCACGGCAATATGATTATCGACCAGATCGAACTCGGTGCCCCACTGCCGCAGTTGCTCTATAAGCTCCGGCCCCCGGCGAACAACCAAATCGACAACTTCCTTCTCGTACAATCCGCAGCCGGTCTTGAAAGTATCGGCTATGTGCGACTCGAACGTATCGGTTTTTTCCAGGACAGAAGCAATTCCCCCCTGCGCCTTCCATGTGTTACTGTCCGTCAGGCGGGCCTTGCAAACTATAGTGACTTTGCAATGGTCGGCGGCTTCGATGGCGGCGCGAAGACCCGCTATGCCGGAGCCTATCACCAGACAATCGGTAAACAACTGCTGGGCGGAAACAGAATCGATATTTATCAGATACCTTCTCGGCTCGGTTTTTTCAGCCATTTATTCAATACCCAAATGAAAGAATTCTTTAACGTTTATAAATTGACAACGATTAAAAATAGAAAATCCTTTTTGAGTTACTACCAGCCCGATTAATTTTAAGGCTTTTTATCGGGAGCAATCTTGCGATTCAGGGCAACCTCATCGACAAACAAGCGTTCATCGTCGGCATATTTCAGAATAAATTCCTGTAACGCTTTTGTCTGTGCCGTCAGAACAATCCTGTCATCAATCGATGTATGCTCGATTGCATTGGGATTTTCTTTCAGCAGCTCATCCATTTTATCATCCATAGTTACACGCAATTTTAACTGCGGCTCAATGGAATCGACTTTGATAAACGTATGGGCCGGTATCAGGAAAAAGCTGTTATACGGCCAATCCACCTGGTTTGGATCCTCCATGTCCCACGGATATTCATCCGGGAAAACATCGAGAAAAAGTTTGTCTTTAAGCTTGACCATAACGGCGACGAACGAGCCTTTCTTACCCTCTTCATCAGTAAAAATCAGTTTGTAAACATTGTTTGGCTCCTCGTCATGACGGGTGAACTCCCAGGTTGTTTTAGGGCTATTTGGTTCCTGCACCCAGGTTCCAAGGAGTTTTTCTTCGAACACAGCATCTGATTCAGTATAAAGACAATGGATGGACGCAACCGGCACACAACCGCCTAAAACCACAGCTAAAAAGTAAAAAAGTGTTTTTTTGATATTCATTTTCTTATTCTCCTAAAAAGGTTTCCTTTTTAAAGGAACATAGATTCTCAACATAATATTATAAGGTTTGTCTTTTAATCATTATCTTCAAGCTTTAAAAGAGAATTGTCAATTGAAAAGAACACTTAAAATCGATAGATTGCAGAAGTAAAAAATAGAATCGGCAAAGAAAAATACCTTAAGAAGGGAAAACTAATTGGATCTGAATCTACTCGGCTGGGCTACGGTTGCCCTATGTGCAACTATGATAGGAATATCGAAGACCGGCATCCCCGGGCTTGGAATACTTGTTGTGCCTTTGATGGCGCTTGTGCTGCCCACAAAGCAATCAACCGGCATATTATTGGGGATTTTGATATTGGCGGATATATTCGCGATTGTCTATCACAGGCGCAATGCGAGATGGCATCATGTGCTTCGCCTGCTTCCGCCGGCCACAGCGGGTATCGTTGCCGGATACTTCGGATTAAAAATAATCAGCGACCGGCAGCTCAAGCCGATTATCGGGGCAATAGTGCTCCTGATGCTTGCCTTAAATTATTGGCGGACGAGAAGTAAAAATAAAAATGTGCCGTTTCCAAGCCCATGGTGGCTGGCAATCTGGTTCGGATTTATGGCCGGAATCACCACGATGATGGCCAACGCAGCAGGGCCGGTCATGATTATTTACCTGTTGGCTATGAGACTTCCCAAAACGGAATTCGTCGGGACGGCGGCATGGTTTTTCTTTGTCATAAACTGGCTCAAAGTCCCGTTCAGTGCGAGTCTGGATTTGATGACTCTCGAATCAGTTAAACTCGATTTTATTATGCTGCCGTTCATTGCCGCCGGTGCATTCACGGGAATACTCTTTCTCAAGCGAATCCCGCAAAAAGCTTTTACAGCCGTTGTTCAGATTCTGACAATCGCCGCAGCAATAAAACTATTGTTATAAATGGAGACTATTTGACTCCGACAAAAATTTGGTTTGCAAAATATCTTTCAAAGAACGATTATTAATGCCATGCCTGAACAACACAAGGACAAACTCAATGCCGCTCAAGAGCATATGCTGAGGTGGGACCTGAAAGGACGGGGTATAAATAATCCCCGGGTACTGTCCGCGATGGCCGAGGTTCCAAGGGAAGAATTCGTGCCGGAATCCCATCGCTCACAGGCATACACTGACGGCCCCCTGCCTATCGGGATGGGTCAAACTATCTCTCAGCCTTATATTGTCGCTCTTATGACACAGGAACTTTATATCACCAAGGATTGTGATGTCCTGGAGATTGGAACCGGCAGCGGATATCAGACCGCCGTCCTGAGCAAATTAGCCAAAAAAGTTTATACAATTGAAACTCTTCCAGATTTGTCCCAATCGGCCCAGGCGGTTTTAGGCAGGTTAGGTTATAGTAATATAGAATATTACGTTGGTGACGGAAGCAAAGGCTGGCCGAAGTCGAAACTACCGATATCGGGACATTTCGACCGGATTATGGTCACCGCAGCCGTCCCGAATATTCCTAAACCCTTAACGGAACAGCTCGCCGACGGCGGCTTGATGGTAATACCTGTCGGATATATAGGCATGCAGGAACTTATTGTCTGCGAAAAAAGAGCGGATAAATTAATCGAGAAAGTAATTTGTGATGTCCGGTTCGTTAAGCTCTACGGCGAATACGGCTTCAACAATTAATCATAACAATGACCGAAGTAAATGAAAAATCACAAAAGAAAATAGATTTATCCATGCCGGTTCAATTCCTCAAAGGTGTCGGGCCGGCAAGGGCAAAAACCTTCGCCCAATTAGGCGTCGAGACAGTCGGGGATTTGTTAGAGTATTTTCCAAGAGACTGGAATTTTATACCCGAAGCCGTAAAAATAAATCAGCTCCGGCCCAATCAAACGGCCGCTGTTATCGGCATGGTCGAATCGACAGACTATCAAAACTATCGCAGGCAACCATTATTCGAGGCCATGATCAGCGATGACACCGGCACGTGCAGGATTATCTGGTTTCACGGCGGATATTTACGCAATCAACTGGAACCCGGCCAAATCATCCTCGCTTGCAGTAAAGTGACACTTTATAAACACCAGTTACAACTGACCAATCCCAAATTTGTGATTCTCGACAAACAACACCCGGAACCTGCCGAATACCTCAGCGGCGGCGTCTATCCTGCAAGCAGCAAACTTTCCAGCAGGCAAATCAAACGAATCATAAAGCCCGTGCTCGATCACATAAACGATCTTGTACCGGAATTTTTTGATAAAGGCTTCCTGAAAAAAACGAATCTAATCGATAGAAAGGACGCCTTTGCCTGGATTCATCAACCGCCGGACGAGAAAAAACTCGCGCAGGCAAAACGCAGGTTGAAATATGACGAACTGTTCCTGATGCAGTTGGGACTGGCCCTTCGCCGGTATAAGGTCCGGCATTTTTCGTCGGCTTCTCCGTGTATATGCAACGATAAAATTGACAGCAGAATCAGAAAACGCTTCCCGTTCCTTCTGACACAGGACCAGAACAACAGCATAGCAGAAATAACAGCGGATATGAGTCAATCGAAACCCATGAATCGCCTGTTACAGGGTGACGTCGGCTCAGGCAAAACGGTGGTTGCGCTTTATGCCGCCCTGCTGGCCGTCGCCAATAAGATGCAGGTGACGATAATGGCGCCAACGGAAATTCTGGCCGGCCAGCATTTTATAAGCATCGAAAGATATTTAAAAAACAGCGATGTCAGGAGGATTCTAATCACCGGCGGATTAATCGGCAAAAAAAGGGAAGAAATTTTAGATAAAATCAAACGCCGAGACATTGACATTGTCGTAGGCACGGTGGCCCTGCTACAGAGTGACATCGAATTTCAGAATCTGGGTCTGGTCGTTATCGACGAACAGCACAAATTCGGAGTCCACCAGCGCGCTCAACTGCGAAAGCAAACAACGCCCCACTGCCTCGTGATGACAGCCACACCCATCCCGAGAACTCTGGCAATGACGGCATTCGGCGATCTGGACGTCTCCATCATCAGGCACTGCCCGCCGGGAAGAGGAACCGTCGTAACACGCCGGATTAACCCGAACGACCGTCAGAAAGCCTACGATTTTATCCGCGAACGTTTGAGGGCGAAAAAACAGGCCTATTTCGTCTATCCGAGGATTACTGCTGTAGAAGAAAACGGAGACGTTAAAGCGGCAACCGACGAATGGAATTTTTTATCGAAAGATATTTTCCCGGAATTTACAGTCGAGTTACTGCACGGCCGGATGCCGTCCGCCAAAAAGCAGCGGATTATGGCGGAATTTCGCAAAGGCAAAATCGACGTACTGGTTTCCACCATCGTAGTGGAGGTCGGGGTGGATGTGCCGAACGCTACTATAATGGTTATCGAAGACGCGGACAGATTCGGGTTGGCACAACTGCATCAGTTAAGAGGCCGCATCGGCCGCTCGGAGGCAAAATCATACTGCTTCCTGTTCGCCGAGACCGAAAACGAAACAGCCAAAAACCGGCTCGAAATCATGACAAGAAGTAACGATGGTTTCGAAATCGCAGAGCAGGACCTGCAACTACGCGGACCGGGGGAGATGTTCAGCACGCGACAGCACGGACTGCCGGATTTGAAAATTGCAAACATCATCGACGATTACGAACTGCTGGTCATGGCACGAAAAGATGCTTTTGAAATTGTCTCGCAGGACCCTATGTTATTACGTTCGGAACACAGCAATATTCGCCGGGCTTTGATCTCTAAGTTCGGTGACTCACTGGGTTTAGCTGATGTTGCATGAAGTTTTTTCGGTTTTAGGTTTACGACTTTCGTGTTTGGACATACAATTATCACCTTAAATTTGACAAAAAAAACGTTGATTTATGCGGATAGAATATAAAAACAACAGACTGGAGAGGGTAATAATCGGCGTCAATGTTCTGACCGCCGGGACGGTGGCGACAACCTTCATTCTGCTTTTCGGTTTCAATGAGCCTCTGCTGCCGGCATGGATTTTACATGCCCTGCAAGTCGTATTACTCTGCGTCTTTGTGATTGAAAAAATCATCCGGATGCTCAATGCGACTTCAAAAATCCAGTTCCTGCGGGCAAACTGGTTCGAAATCCCCCTTTTCCTTTTTCTCGCCACCACAGTGGTCGGAGCAGGCCGCTGGTTCTCACTTGACGCACCGCAGGCCACACAGGTGCGGCATTTCGCAGTGGGCATCTACTTAGTCCTGCAGGTTGTAATAAAACTGTGCAGAACCGGTATCAATCTAGCCGCCTCCGGTAGAAATCCTACACAGGCTTTAATCGCAAGCTTTGTGTTTTTGATAATTTCCGGGGCCGGGCTTCTAATACTGCCCGCTGCAAACAGGAACGGTCAGAGCCTGAACTTCGTCGATGCATTATTCACATCCACCAGCGCGACCTGTGTGACGGGACTTATCGTCAAAGATACCGGCCAGGATTTTACTATGATGGGACAGGTCGTAATCCTGACACTGATCCAGCTCGGCGGCCTTGGAATAGTTGTGTTCGGTGCGGTCTTGGCGCTGCTGTTGGGCCAGGCATTCAGCGTCCGAGAATCGGTTGCTATGCAGGACTTACTCAACACTCGGACACTAAGTCGAATCGGCAATATGATAGCTTTTATCTTTATCGGCACAATACTCATCGAAGCTATCGGCGCGGTAAGCCTTTTTGGGATGTGGGACGATTCTCCGAACTGGTCCGGCATACACAACCAGGTGTTCTGCAGTATCTTTCATTCAATCAGTGCGTTTTGCAACGCCGGTTTCAGCCTGTTCAGTAAAAGTTTTATCCGGTACAACCGCAACTGGCAGATATACACGGTTATATGCCCGCTTATAATCTTAGGCGGACTCGGTTTCAGCGTGCTGTATGATCTTATCAATATCCTTGCCGACAGAATAAAAAGGCTTCTGAAAAAATGTTTTATTAAAAAATATCGCTTTTCAATGGCGGCGCCGAAAAGAATGCGGTTACAAACGAAAATCGTTCTGGCCGTCAGTGCCGCCTTGATAGTTTTGGGGGCCTTTGCCATCCTCTTTTTCGAACATTACGCCGGTAACACCGAATCCGTGCAAAAGGTCGGAATCCTCGGAGCACTGTTCCAGTCGATTACCGCCAGAACGGCCGGTTTTAATACCGTCGAGGTTAAAGCGATGTCGGCTTCAAGCAAATTTATCCTGATTTTACTTATGTTTATCGGCGGCTCACCAGGCTCGACCGCGGGCGGAATTAAAACCGTAACATTGGCTGTCATAATAATGACTACAATTGCGGCCTTAAGAAAACGGCCGGAAGTCGAGATGTTTAATCGCTCGGTCCGGATCGTAGTCGTCGGTAGAGCTATTACCGTTACAGTACTTTTTATCGTCGTTTTATTTACCGCCACACTGGCGCTGAGCGTTACAGAAAAATCGAACGGTTTTAGTATGATGGATATTTTATTCGAAGCCGGCTCGGCCCTGGGAACCGTCGGCCTCTCGACTGGCGTAACCGGATCTTTGACAACATTGACGGACGCCGGCAAATTGATTATCATTACGACGATGCTCATCGGCAGACTCGGGCCTTTGACTCTGCTGGCGGCACTTACATTCAATCTAAAACCGGCCCGATACAGTTATCCCGATGAATCGATAATCGTCGGATAAAAAAAGTGACTAAAGTGACTAAAATGAGCTAAAGTGACTAAAGTGAATGTAGAGCAGAGCAAAAGACTTAGCACTTGTGACTTATTTTCTTTTTTAATTTTAGGCACTTTATGCTTTAGGCACTTTATAATGAGGTACTTATTATGGCAAGATTCGCAGTAATCGGATTGGGACGATTCGGCCAAAAACTGGCGATCGCTCTGGCCATGAGCGGAGCAGAAGTTATCGCCATCGACAAAAACCGTGAAACAATAGAGCTGATAGCAGACCAGGTCAGCCACGCAGTTAAGCTCGACAGCACCGACGAAGAAGCTCTCAAAGCACAGGGCGTGGACAAGGCTGACGTTGCTATTATAGGCATCGGACAGGGCACCGGGCGAGGATTCGAATCGGCGATTCTGACGGTCGTCAATCTCAGGCAACTGGGGGTCACACAAATATACGCCAGGGCCGAGGATTTAATCGCCGGCGAGGTCTTCTCCAAAGTCGGGGCCACCGAGGTCATTTATCCTGAAATCGAATCTGCTCAAAGATGGGCCTACAAACTTATCGCACCGCAAATCGGCGAAAAAATCGACTTCGCTCCCGGCTACAGCTTAGGACGCATAAAGGCGCCTGCCAGCTTCGACGGCAGGACCGTCATGGACCTGCAGTTGCGGCAAAAATATAACGTCAACCTGGTCTTAATCAAGCGAGCGGAAAATTCCCAAAAAACAAAAGAGCAGGACGGCAAAATCATCAACGTACCCATGCCCGGAACGGTTATTTATGAGGGTGACATCCTGATGGTAGCCGGCTCCGACGTTGACCTGGCGAAACTGCCGCAACAATAAGTAAGAGATTTGAAATCTCAAATCTGAGATCTGAAATCTCAAATTAATGTTCGGAGGGAATGAAAATGAAATACGAACGATTCGAAGATTTGCCGGTTTGGAAAGATGCGATTGAACTGGCTGTACGCGTATATATCCTCACGAAAGACAGATTTTTTAACCAGCCGGGAGACCTTCGAGGTCAATTGCGTCGGGCATCGCTTTCTGTTTCAAATAACATCGCCGAAGGTTTCGAACGCGGCACGACGGCGGAATTGCTCGCATTTCTCTATATCTCTCGCGGCTCCTGCGGCGAAACTCGCTCGATGCTGATTTTTACAGAACGCTTCGGCGAAGCTGCTCATCTAAAATCCGAAATCCCGAATCTAAAATCTCTTGCCGAATCATGCTCGCGCCAGATACGTGCATGGGCGGACAATCTCCAGAACAGTGACATCAAAGGCCAGCGACACTTAAATGACCGAACCCGCACCAGGTACGAAGGCAACAAGAGCAGAGAAGCCTTTGAAAAAAAACTCGAAGAGACTATGCGAAAAGCAAGACCGCAGGATTATGATGATGAGCAATAAAAATCTCAAATCTCAGATCTGAAATCTCAAATCTTAAGTCTCAAATCTGAAATCTCAAATTTCAAATTTGATATATCAAATCCCGATTCTCCACCCTTGCTGAAAGCGTTTGATTTTTCAAAAGTTGGTAAAATCTACTTGTTTTTGTGCTTGCATTTACATACCGACAGCATTACATTAAATACACTCCGCACCTGCAAAAGAGATAGTCATAGAATTTAGAGATAAGACCGGAAAACCGCGACAGTTAATATTTTTTCTCAGAATAGAAAATGAGACTTTTTAGAAAATATATAATTACTCGGATTATATTTGAGATGATATTTCTGGGGGTATTTATCGTCTTGACGGTAGCGACTCTGCTGTTTTGGGATGAATCGAGCGGTATAAAAACCTTAGGTATTCTCGCAATAGCAATTACTTTAGCGGTATTATGGGTTTTATTCCATATTTACATTCTCAAAAAAAGAGGAATCGTTTTACATAGAGAACACGCGTAAAAGGATTGTGTTCGAAAGAAAGGCATCCGAGGAATGGAAAAGGATAAACCGACAGCGAGAAGAAGTATCCGGACAAATAAATACCAGGCTTAATAAAACAATTACCTCCGGATTGATCTGGATGCGTATTTTACGCTCTAAAAATTAATAGGTTTGTTTTTTTATGTCGTCACTCCTTTTACGTTTTGGTACATCTTCAATTTTCGATGGCCGTTATCGTTAGCCCTGGGGCTTATAGCTGCATTTTTGACCGAAGGCATTTTACAAATAATTGTCAGATATCGAATAGCTATATTGTTTGATAAAGAGTTTCCCGCGGGTTCTCCTGAAAGATCGGCCGCAATTGAGCATCTATATGAAAACAGGCACGCTTACTGGTTTGCTCCGGAATTGCTTAAGATTGTTACACGATAAGAAATTTATGAAGTTGTGTCCTTGTTTTTTTAGTGAAAAATCGGGGATTTTGATTGCATTATGGCGGTTTTTGGGTAAAATACGTAACGAATGGAATCGCGAATCCTTCGACGAGCTCAGGACGAGCATCGAATAATGAATAATGAATGAAAAAATGGGGGAAACATAAATCAATCTCAAATCTGAAATTTCAGATCTTAAATGTCGAATGTCCAATTTCCAATGAAATTGAAGCGGTTGCGGCTAAACAATTTGAAAAAACAAAGCCAATTTCAAAATAGGCAATTTATCGTAAGCTCTTTGATAATAAGATAATATGGCGAATCCGGCTCCGTCTGCGACTATGCCTGGATAAAAACAAACCCAATTTGTTAGCCCCGGGCAATGTCCGGGGTTGACCGTGGCCGCTTCGGCCACGGCTAAACGAAGTTGAAAAAACCAATCGTCAGAGGCTTCGGTATTTTCGCAGCATATCAAGCAGGTGTTGCATATCATCGGGTAAAGGTGCTTCGAATTTGACCATTTTGTCGGTAGTCGGGTGTTTGAATTCGAGGCTGAATGCGTGCAGCGCAACTCGATTGATGATCGGCTCCTGCACGGCCGGTTCGGCATCGGCCAGTTGCCAGGGATAGACGAGCTTTCCGCCGTACATATCGTCGGCGACGATAGGATGTTTCAAATACGCCAAATGCACTCGAATTTGATGCGTTCGGCCGGTTTTCGGAGTCATCTCCAGCAGCGAAAAGCCCCGAAAGGCTTCAATGACTTCATAAAAGGTAATCGCCTCCTTGCCGACTTCCGGGCGGATGGCGTATTTTTCCCTGACCTTCGGATGGATGCCCAACGGCATTTTTATCCGGTCGGCTGTAAGCTCGGGAGTGCCGTGAACAATCGCCAGATATGTTTTATTGACCTGCCGGTGTTCGAATTGTTTGGCAATTTTCCACTGGGTTGTATCGTTCTTCGTCACAACCATAACGCCGGTCGTGTTTTTATCGAGCCGATGCACGATGCCGGGACGAAATTCACCCAGGCCGCTCGAAAGCTCGTCCGAATAGAACGCCAAGGCATTGACCAAAGTGCCGTGCGTATTTCCGCGAGCGGGATGAACAAGTATGCCGGGCTGCTTATTGAGAATGATAAGCTCCGAATCCTCATAAATGATATTGAGCGGTATATCTTCCGGCAGAATATCTTTGCTCGGTGGTTCCGGCAGGACGAAACTGATGCGGTCGCCGGGATTTAATTTCAGACTCGGCTTGGCGATTTTGTCGTTGACCCTTGCGGTGCCCTGCCTGATTGCATCCTGGATGAAACGGCGGCTGAGATTACTGAATCGGCCGTGGAGATATTTGTCGAGCCTGCGCTCTTTTATGGAGTTGCCCACACGAAACAGCAAAGGCTCATCGTAATCCAGATTCGAATTTTCGTTTTGTGAATCACTCGACGGGCACATTTACATCAGAGTCCTTCGAGAGGTCATCCGGCGACATCGACGACATATTTATGTCGGAGACCTGTGAGTCAACACCAGACATCTGCAAGATAAAATTGACATCAACAGGTAAATTGGCGTCAGCCGGCATATTCGCATCGAACGGCTTGATCTGAATAGTAGGCTGCGTAGCAACGGCAGGCTCTTTTTTGGGTTCCGGTTTGAAAACGACCTCTTTCATATAATCGGAGATGTATTTCAGACGTTGTTGTGCCTGAACAAGGGATATGGTTCCCTCGAAAGAAGCATTCGAAATAATCTCCTGATATATCTGCCGGGCCTGGTCGAAATCGCCAAGCTCTTCGGCACAAAGTCCCAATCCGAATTTCGCCGCAGCCATTAACTGAGGATTGGAAGATGCTTTCGATACCGCCAAAGTATAACTTGCCTTCGCACGATTGATTTGCTCCGTAAAATCCTGTTTACTGACTGCCGCAAGGCGATAATGCAACTCCGCCCGCAGGGTTTCGGCCTCCTTGATAAGCGCCAGGGCCGCCATATTCTTTTTGCTCGTATTTTCCGCAAAGCTCTTCAAATTGGCCGCTAAAGGAATCAGGTAATGTGAACTGTCTGTTCCCTGCGACTGCCTGGCGGCAACCTGCATCTTCTCCGAAGAAGCGCTGTTCAGCAGACTCGTGAATTCATCACTCTGACGTACCTGTACAACGTTCTTATCGTATCGCCTCCAGCCATAAAAACCCAGAACAGCGATAATTATCGCTGCCATTGCAATGAGCGATTTGGAATTTTCCTTTAGCCATTCCGGCAAGTTTGCCAGCCATTCGGCCAATTCATTTGTTTTCAGTTCGTGGCGATGTTCAGATTTCATGTCTTTTTACTCTTTCTCAAAGTACGTGGATTTTCATAATACTAAACAGATACCCACTATTTATTTTCGATTTCAATAGCATAACATTTAAAAATGTTGATTTTAGTAATATTTCTTTTATCTTGCAATGGTTATATCTGCCGATTAGAATTTTAGAAGGCAACTATTTATAGTTTCCAAAGGCAATATATAGGTCGAAATATGCTACCTTGAAAGGGTATGAATGTCCAAAACAAGGCAATTTTCTTTAATTTTCATTACCCACATAACTGTTTTTGGGGGAATCTCGCTTTGCACTACCGAGGGGGCCACAAATACAAGCGATAGTCAGACCGCAATCCCAAAAGGCGCGGAAAGTCTCTGGAATTCGTCGAAATATATCGGCCTTGAAGAAATTAAGCCGGGTATGAAGGCTTACTGCCTTACGGAGTATGGAACTGCCGGAATCGAGAAGTTCGGCCTGGAAGTCGTGGACATCGTTCATAATATGAACACAGGCAGAGAATTAATAGGAGATGTGATCTTAGTCAAAGGCACCGACGAGCGATTTATCAGCACCGGTCCTGTCGCCGGCTGCAGCGGCTCACCGGTTTACATAGACGGCCGGCTTGCCGGTGCGCTGGCATTTACATGGACCTACAGCAAAGACCCACTTTACGCTGCTACCCCCATAGGGGAAATGCTCCGGATAGGCCGGGGTGGACAAACAGAACAATCCGAACAAAGCGGCGTACAAACAGGCTCCACATATAATTTTGCCGGCCCGTTCGAGTTCGCGGAAATTTACAGGGTATATGAAAATTCTCCGGTCAGGCCGTCCGGAAGCCTCGGAGGGGCCGTTCCGTTACCATGTCCTCTTATTATTTCAGGAATACCGGTCGAAGTATATGAGCAGCTCGGTTCAAAAGCAGGACCTTTCGGACTCATGATTGCCGCCGGCGGAAGCAGCAATACCGATGATACCGCGGAGAGCGAAAATATTCGATTGGAACCGGGGGCCTGCCTTTGTGTACCGTTGGTTAGTGGAGATATACAGATATCGACATTCGGTACCGTAACAGAAGTCATCGATGATAAAGTTTACGGCTTCGGACACTACCTGCTCGGCCAGGGACAAATAGATCTGCCAATGGCGACGGGTAAAGTGCATACAGTAATATCCAATACGGTCCAGTCTATGAAGCTGGCAAGCCTTGGAAAAACTGTCGGCGCCCTGACAACCGATGAAGCTGACGGTGTTATAGGTCAGATCGGAGCAACCGCAAAAACAATCGACCTGAAAATACAAATAGACCGATACAATGACACACAAAAACGAGTTTATAACTGCCAACTTGCTAATCACCAGCTACTGACACCGAGATATCTCGAATTAGCCGTCAGTGGTGCGGCTCAATATCTCGGCAACTTACCGCAGGACCACATGCTCCAATATAATGTCGCTATTTGCTTGAAGAACTCAGAGATGATTACATTCAAGAATGTCTCAACCGGGCTTGGCCTCAACGAACTCTTGGCTGAAGGTATAGGATCCGTCCTGTTGCTCTTAAACAATCCATTCAAAAAGGTTGATATCGCCTCTATCGAATTCGATGTCAAAATCACACCTAATAATATCAATGCGGCAATATGGTCCTTGGATTTGTCCGATACGAAGGTAAAAGCCGGAGATAATATCGAAATCGAAGCAATTATAGAAACCGTTCTCTCGGCAAAGAAAAAATACCAGTGCCGGATGGAAATACCCCAAGAGCTGGCACCTGGAAAATACGAACTTATTGTATGCGGTTCACAGGCTTACGAACAGTTTCTTGCGAAATCAGTCCCACATCGATTCGTCGCGACAAGTATGCCGGAATTAATTGAAGCTTTGAATGATGCACTGAATATTCCCAGAGACAGACTGTATTGCCTTCTTGTTTTACCGCCGAGCGGTGTTACGCTCGAGAAGTCGGAGCTTCCTGATTTACCGGCTACGAAGGCAATGGTATTACAGGATACAAAGAGAACACTGAGAATCCAGCCATATCAACACTGGATCGAAAAACGCATAAAAACCGGTACAGTTATTGACGGCAGAAAAGTCGTACGTATAACTGTTGAACAATAAAGGTATCAGAAAAAATGCCCGTTATGCTTCTTATCGCATCATTAAGTCACAGGAGTCACGAGCCGTTTTTATCTTAAAAACAAGCTTGCCAAATCAAGCTCCGGTTACTCGATGTTAGCAAGAACATACGGCAGTATGGAGATTGTGAGTTATAGAATGAAAAGTATCTTTTACTCGAATTACAGAATGTTTTTTACGGCCTTATTATGCCTGCTCCTCGGTACTGCTTCATTTGCGGTTAACAGCAAGGTAACACGTCACAACAGCAGTTCGGATATGCTCAAAGGTGAAACGGAAAAAGTTGTAATCAGCTCACGGGGGACAATCCAGCTTGGGCGGGCGGCCAAATCGCTGATCGATGAACAAGAAGACTTTTCAGATGTATGGTCCATAAACAGCATTGTTGTCAGCGGCGGCACCGTGTATTTCGGGACAAGTCCCAACGGCGGCATTTACAAATACAGCCTTAATAAAACCACGAAGATATATCCGATAGAAAATAAAAAATCGGCCGATAGCTCAAACAATGAAGAAGCTCGCAAAGAAGAAACGGCATCCGATGAATCCGATAATATAATCGAGGCGGACAAACACTTGTCAAACGAGCATATTTTCGCCATGACTACCGATATAGCCGGCAGACTATTGGTCGGTATAAGCGGGGAAAAATGCAGGCTATGCCGATTCGAAGCCGACAAAATGGAAGTTATTTTCGAGCCGAACGATGCGAAATATATCTTTGCAATAGCCGTAGATGACACCGGGGACATTTATTTAGGCACGGGACCGGAAGGTAAAATTTACAGACTCGATCCACTGGGTAAAAAAACTCAGCTTGCTTATGACAGTCGCGACAAAAACATCCTGTCACTTGCGGTCGGACCGGACGGCTCGATATATGCCGGAAGCGACAATCGTGGATTAATATACAGGATAAATCCGCGAGGTGAGGGTGCCACAGTTTTATATGACAGTGAACAGCCGGAAATTGCCGCACTGCTGTTCCCATCACAATCCGGTAAAGATACCGGTAATAACGGGAAAGGCACTTCCGAGACAATAAGCTCTTTATATGCGGCGGCAACATCAGCTAAAATTGTTCAAACACAGACACGATTTGCCGCATCAATACCAGCGGGACCTCCACCCGGTCGGCCGGAAACCGAAGGCGACCAGGAAGAAGAAGAAGAAGAAGATAATGATGACGATAGCGACCAGGAAGAAGAAACAATTGTTAATCCGGGGGGAGGCGGACGAAAACTTGAAATTGCAAATACAAAACAATCAACTCCCAGCAAACCAGCCCAGCCAATTCCGCCTATCCGTCGCAGCACAAGGCCGACCTCGGCAAGCAATATATACAAGATAAGTCAGGACGGTTTCGTGACCGAGATATTCAAAGAATCGGCGGTTTTTTTCTGCCTGGGACAACAGGACAACAAGCTGCTTGTCGGCACAGGAAACAACGCCCAGCTCTACAGTGTTGACCCAACATCGGAACAGCAGGCGGTCATATACGAGGACGAACAGGCCGTACAGATAACAGCGATTGCCGTTTCCGGGAATAATGTGTACCTCGGAACAGCCAATCCCGCGAAGTTGATAAAGCTGGACCCCGGTTTCGCTCCGGAGGGTACTTATATTTCCGACCTGATTGATGCGGAACAGCCGGCAAAATGGGGCAAGATTCAGCTTGAAGCGGACATCCCGGCAGGATGCAAAATACTGGTGGCTTCCCGCAGCGGGAATGTCGAGGACATCAACGACCCTACCTTCTCGCCGTGGACCGAGTTAGTTGAAATCACCGAACCTGTACAATTACAATGTCCCCTCGGCAGATTCTGTCAATATAAACTCGTACTGCAAAGTGAAAACGGCGAGCAAAGTCCGCTCATAAGGGAGATAGCAGTCGCCAGTACGGTCCCGAATCTCGCGCCACAGATAGAATCGGTTACCATTGACCGACTCCAGGCGACAAGTAAAAAAGGGAAATTTAAAATCAGTTACAGGGCCAAAGATGAAAATAAAGACGATCTGATTTATAAAATCGACTTCAGAAAGCTTGGACGGACCATCTGGATTGAATTAAAAGATAATCTCAAAGCTACCAGTTTCGAATGGGACGGAAAAACAGTCGAGGACGGTCGATACGAAGTCAGAGTAACGGCCAGCGACGAAAGAAGCAATACGACCCTGACGAAATTGACCGGAAGCAGGATAAGCGAACCGGTAGTCGTTGACAACACCGGGCCGATTGCCGTAGATACGAAAATGACATCGATGAGCCGAAACAACCAACGGTACATGGTCTTCGAGACGGAGATTATGGATCAGCTCAGTGCGATTGAAAAACTGGAATATACAATCGACAGCAACTCCGACTGGATAGCTACCGTGCCTGACGATCTGGTTTATGACACCACGAAAGAGCAATTCACAATAAAAATAGAAACTGAAAAAGATTTGTCAAAAGGCGACCATATTCTGACAATCAGGATCAGTGACGCAGTGGGTAATACGACATATAAAACTTATGATATCAATGTGGATTAGCTTTCAGCAGAGAAGACGGTGCTGAATTTGGATTGCAACTCATACGGACCAAAGGTATAAATTGTGAGATATATCGAATATCAGAAAATTGTCGAAACTGTAGAAAATCTCTGTATATCGACGGCTTATGAACTGCCCGAGGACGTATTAATCGCATTACAGGAAGCTGCACAAAAAGAATCCAATCCTGCGGCGGCCAAAATTCTGAACCAGCTTATAGAAAATGCTCGGATAGCGAAAGCCGAAAAAATCCCACTGTGCCAGGATACGGGGCTTGCGGTAATTTTTCTAAAACAGGGTTCGCAGGTATGCATCAGCCCCCCGGCCGGTAATAAACAGGCCACACTTTATGACGCAATCAATCACGGTATCGCAGGTGGTTATGAAAAAGGATTTTTAAGAAAAAGCGTTGTCGCCGAACCCTTGAGCAAACGAAAAAATACGGACACAAACACACCCGCAATCATCCATCAGACCATTGTACCCGATGAAAAATTAGAGCTGACTTTCATGGCCAAAGGCGGCGGTTGTGAAAACAAGAGCCAATTCAGGATGTTTAAGCCTACGGCCGAAAAGCAAGAAATCATTGACTGGATTGTCGATGTCGTTCGTCTTGCCGGAGCGGATGCATGTCCGCCGTTTATCATCGGAATCGGAATGGGCGGGAATTTCGAATTAAGCTGTATTTTAAGTAAAAAGGCATTATGCAGAAATCTCGGCCACAGGAACGACGATGAGTTTTACGCTGAGCTTGAGATGGATTTACTTTCGAAAATTAATGCCCTTGGAATCGGCCCCCAGGGATTAGGCGGCGAGACAACTGCTTTGGCCTGCTTAATCGAGACAGCCCCCTGTCATATCGCTTCGCTTCCCGTGGCTGTGAATATCGAGTGCCACAGCCATCGGCATAAAACAGTAATTATTTAATACGAGTAGTGTCGAGAATCTTACACACATTTACCTATGAAGGTAAAATGCGCGTATTATATACCGATGTTATTAATAGTCCTTAAATTCCGCACACCAGCCATCACCCCAGCTTGCCCAGTCATCCGGAGTGACACCGCCGGCTTTGGTCCATGCATTGGCTTTCTCGAACTCTTTATGCCATTGAAGTGTGAACAATTGTTTCAGCCCGATCGGCCGTACTGTGAAATCCAGAAAAACTGCATTAATACGTCCTTCATGTCGATTGATGAAGTAGCGGTTCATAGCATTGTCATCACCTTTGTATCTTTCTCCATCATACTTAGGAGGTGTATTGGTATGATGCGGCCATCCACACCAGAAATAACAATCCATGAACATCGGTATCGTACTTGCCCCATTAACGGAAGGAGTTCTCCAGAACCACTTTGCCGGTTGATAAAGCGGATCCTCACCGGGGACATAGATATATCCATTTACTCCATAGCTTCCATAAAAACCTTCGGTACGTCCCCCGCCGGCATCCCAATTGGGTATTTTTCCCCAGGCAAAAAATGTTTTGCCCCACCAGTCAATTCCCTGTGCCCCATCCGGATTTGCAAGTTTTGTAACTGTTGGGCAAAGGCGTATATCTTCGGTGGTGATATAATATTCGACCATTGCATCCATCCATCGGCCGCTATCACCGTAGCGCGTGTTAAAATTTCCGTTATTATCGTTCGTATATAGAAGAAAGATATTACCCCATTGCTTGAGGTTGGACTGACATAAAACGTTTTTTGCCTTCTTCTTCACTGTATTCAATGCCGGCATTAATATACCCATTAACAAAGCGATAATGGCTATAACGACTAATAGTTCTATTAATGTGAAACCTTTTTTCCTACACATAGCCAATCCCTTTCCTTCTTTTTATATTTGCTGTTTTTGATATCAAAAAAAATAAATTTTATAAATCACAAATAAAAACCTTTATAATAACATTATAACCAAAGCCAATTCACACCAGTTAGCTTGCTTTATACGGATTGCCTAAAAATTTTTTAGAAAAAACGCTGCTAAATAAGAACCCTCTATATCTGCCCGGAACAACACACTAAACATCGCGGTAACCCACAGGTGCCAATACGTTTGCAAGACCTATAAAAATAAATCCATTCATTAACGATTTTAATTATACATCAGTCCATACGGTCTTTCAATAAAATTTTTAAGTTTTATCTATATATTGTGTTAGAGCAAGATATCCCTCCGGGGAAATTTGATTTGGTCGCCATACCGGATCAATGGAGCTCCTATCAAAAATCTCAGCCCAGTCTAAAATTTGTTTAATATTCCTACCGGCCATCTTACTGCAGGCCATTAGAGTTTTTCTGCGATATTGCATAAAAAAACCCACAATTCTGCCAAAAAGTTCCATATTTTCAATTCCGGAAGCCTTTTGAGGATCGAAAACGAAGCTTATCATAGCAGAATCCACCTTAGGCCGGGGCCAAAATACCGCCGGTTTAAGCCTCCGTATCATCTTCACATGCCCGGTTACAGCCAAAAAAACACTTAAAATTCCATAATCTTTACTTCCGGGAGCAGCAGTCATTCGATTGGCAACTTCTTTTTGTACCGTAACATACATCTCATCTGCTCTTATTGGGCCGGTTATTAAATTCAATATCAATGGAGAGGCAATATTGTAAGGTAGATTTGAAACTAACAAAAATCGTCCTGTATATTTTTCCCGAATCTGCTTTATTAAATTTATAACATTATGGTTGACAGCTCTTTTGTTTTTGAGGATGTCGGAAGCGATAAAATCGATATTTTCTGCTTTTTCGAGCTGATTTTGTGCTACTTCTAAAAGTTTACTGTCTGAATCGACCGCTATTACTCTACCGGCTTTTTCTGCTAAAAGACCGGTTAAAGAACCTGTACCACAGCCAACCTCAAGCACTATATCATCTTTTTGAATATCGGCCGATTCAACAAGCAATCGCATAAGATTCAGATCTATCAGAAAGTGCTGCCCAAGTCTTTTGTTTGGCCGAATACCCGCCGACTCAAGTAATTGCTGGATTTGCCGTTTCGTCTGCACAGAAATCAATCAAGATTATGGAATAAAATTTTTGGATATTTTTCAGAAACGTTTCTATTTTACACAGAGGCGATGCGAATTGTAACAATTTTATTTGATTCTTCGATCAAAACATTCTATTTCTTATGCGGAAAAACTTCGGTTCCCCTAAAAACCAAAGCAAATGATGTCTCTTTCAATTACCGATTCTACATTCCAGAGTTTTTTTTGTTTTTGCCATCCGGATTGCCGTGGATACGGCGGCTTTCATGCTGGAGGCATCGGCGGCATTTTTACCGGCTATATCAAAAGCAGTTCCATGAGCAGGCGATGTTCTTATAATCGGTATGCCGATTGTGATATTAACAGCCTGCTTGAAATTGAGCAGCTTAACGGGAATCATGCCCTGGTCATGATACATAGCCACTACTCCATCGAATTCGCCTTGAGCCGCCCGTAAAAATAAAGTGTCGGCGGGGTATGGTCCGTGACAGTTGATACCCTGGTGCTGCGCCAATAAAATGGCGGGTGTTATGATACGCTGTTCTTCATCGCCGAACTGACCATCTTCTCCGGCATGAGGATTCAGGGCGGCAACTCCGATCCTGGGATTATCCATGCCGAAATAACTTTTCAAGGTATCGTTGAGCAGGTCAATCGGCTCAAACACGCAGCCGATAGTAAATTTATGCCGGACCTCGAACAGGGCCTCGTGAATAGTCGCAAGGGCCAGTTTTAACGGACCGGCGATAAACATCATCGCCTTCCGCGGAGACTTACAACGAGCAGCAAACATCTCCGTATGACCGGGCCATTCGGAACCGGCCAATTTCCAGCTCGCCTTACTGATCGGAGCAGTCACCACAGCATCGATAATACCATCCCGGGCGGCATCAATCGCATCCTGACAAAAACGTATCGAGGCTTCTCCCGCTAATTTGCTGGGGCTGTTAACCCACGACGGAACGGAATATTCATCGTAGTCGGCAACGACAACCTTGAACGGATATTCCCTGCTGATCTTCTCGTGCTGATGTCTGCCCCAGTACGGTTCGATTTCAGCGGCGTCGGCGGCATAGCAAAGCTGCTCATTCAAACCGAAAACAATAAACTTCGCAGCACGACGAATATCCGGGTCAAAAAGAGCCTTGACAACAATCTCCGGACCGATACCGCCGGCATCGCCCATCGTCACACCGATGACCACCTGGTCCGTTATCGAATTGTTACCGTTCGCCCTAATCATTCTAAATTGCACTGTCTATTTTGAAAAATAATTAAACTCCCTAAAATCCCAACTGTCTCAATCTATCGGCTGTTAACGGTTGGCTCTTTGGCAGAATCTTATCGAGCCGTTTATTTATAGTCTTGATAATTATATCATTTTCAATATTAATACAATCCCCAATTTTAGCGCCGCCCAAAGTGGTACCCTTGAGCGTCTGCGGTATGAGGGCGACACTGAAGCTGCTTTGGTCCAGTTTTGATATTGTCAATGAAATACCGTTAACGGCTACCGAACCTTTCACGACCATTGCTTCGAGTAATTCAGTATCGGCCGAAAATGTAATATCTGTAAAATCCCCGTGCCGGTCAATTGCCTTAATTTTTGCCGTACCGTCAATATGACCCGATACAAAATGTCCTCCGAATCTATCTGTCGCCTTCATCGCCCGTTCCACATTAACCTCCGAAGAAGACTTCAACTCGTTCAAAGACGATTTACTCATCGTCTCGGCACTGACATCGAAGCTCGCTAACTTCCCCTGGAGTTTGGTTACCGTCAGACAAACTCCGTTGATAGCAATACTATCGCCGATTTTACATTCGTCCGCCAACTGACCCAGATCTATGGTTAATACCATCGAATCCGCTCCACGCTGAACGGACACAACCATGCAAACTTTTTCTATAAGCCCCGTAAACATTTCTACTGATTCAAAAATTATTCAATTTTAGTTATTGATAAACAAAGACTAACCGTTACAATCAATTATAATCAGCAATACTTTAATAATCAATAACAAGAATCCGAAGGGGGTCGGTTAATTATGAATACATTTTGGCTAAAAATTGCCGGAGCTGTTATCGCAGTCGTCCTGATTTTCTTTTTGGTATTGACATTTACATCAGGCCCTACAGATGAGCCTGTCCAATCCGAACAGCCGGCAAAGCCCGAAAACTTCGCACAACAGGTCGAAGCAGACAGGAAAAAATTTTCAAATTTACCTCAACCGGTGGATACTCAGGATCAAAATCAGACCACGGTAAACGTGCCGGAAACTCAGACTATTCAGCCCGTTCCTGAACCACCCAAACCCATCGAGCCGATTACATTATATTTCAAACCAATGAGTGAGATAGATGAAATCGAAGCCGAGAGGTTTTATAATGTGGCTGTCCAAGACCGAAGTATAGGTCGGTTGCCGAAAACCGGCTCCAAGCTTATGGTGGACAACTGTCGGCGAATAATCGAAAAGTGGCCGGACAGCAGATACGCCTACAAATCGAAACAGATGATGGCCGATTTACCTGAACGGTATAAACAAAGATACAATATCACGCAGGAAGAAATTGATGTAAGTATGTATTCCAAACCAAGAGAAGGAACAAAGCCATATACTATTAAGGAGAACCGCTGAATGTCCATGACCACATCTATTGCCAACATACCTGTGATAACAATTACCGCCGAATGTCTGCCGGAAGCTTGGGAAAAGGCCGTCCTGGCCGTTTGGGAAAAAGGCTTCGAGGTTAAAACACAATACGATAAGCCACAGGACCCGCCGAGTCGAGACGCCACTGTGATGATAACTGTCACCGACCCGTTCCGCGAGCCGCGGATTCACAAAAACTTTCCCGGCGGTCCCGAGGAGCTTGAGTCATACCGGCAGGAAGTGGTCAACGGAATTCACGACCACTGGATCGATCCGGCTGCCGGCAAGTGGACATACACATATCACGAAAGATTGTTTTCATACTGCCCGGTTGAAAATATTCGCAATGCAAATTCCCCCAAACCTTTCAAAAAAATCAACCAGATTCAGTACATTATCGATTATCTTTCCCAGACCGGTCACAGCCGAAGGGCACAGGCCATTACCTGGATGCCTACGGCCGACCCGACAACCGATGACCCGCCATGCCTGCAAAGAATATGGTGCCGCCTGCTGTCCGGCGAGGATGGTGAGCTGACGCTGAATATGAATACGCACTGGCGCAGCAGAGACCTGTACAAAGCATGGTTTATGAATGTTTATGCTCTTACCGACCTGCAAAAAACAATAGCCGATGGGATTGCACAAAACAAAGGTGTGCCGGTGCAGGTAGGCCGATATGTCGATATAAGTGATTCGCTGCATATCTACGGCAGCTACTTTAATGAGGTGGCTCCGGAAATTGAAAAAATGCGTAACAGCTCTTATCTCGAACGGGCATGGGAGAGCACTCATCCGGCTTTCGAGATGATGACAAATGAAACAAGAGAAAAACTGGCACAGGATCCGGACTGGTTCGCAAAGGCAAAGGGGTAAAATGGATTATCTCAAAAGATTATCACGACCGACTTTTCGGATCCAATAATTATATGTGTGAGCAGAGGTAAAAATGGCTTTGTTAGTCAACGGAGAGCGAATTGAAGATTCAGCCATATACAAGGAAGCTGAAAGGTTAAGGCCGGATTACGAAAAAGTCTTTGTGGATATGAATCCCGAGAAGCGAGAGACCCAGTTGCTCGACTGGTCCAAAGAAAATCTGATTGAAAAAATCCTGCTCCAACAGGAGGTTAAAAACAGCGAGCCTAAAATCCCTGAAAATCGACTGGAAGCAATCATTGCCAATCTTAAAAAAGAATGCAAAGATCCGCAGGAACTTTATCAGGACTTCGACGTTCGGGATGATGAAGGGCTTAAACATGCCATTGAGATGATTATCCGAACCGAACGGAAATTAGAGAAGCTCCTTAAAAATCTACCCAATCCCTCCAGCGATGCTATTCGACAATATTACGACCAAAATAAAGAGGAATTTAAGACCGGCGAGCAGGTTAGGGTAGCTCATATAGTTAAATATGTGGATTGGCATACCAATGAACAAACAGCTCATGCAGCTATAAACCTGGCGTACGACGAACTGAAAAACGGCGCAGCTTTCGAAATTGTAGTAGAAAAATATACGGATTGTGCCGACCGGGGAGGAGACCTTGGGCTTATCTCCAAAGGTCAAATGGCGGAAGAATTCGAGGATGTTGTTTTCAATTTAGGAATCGGCCAGATCAGCAATGTATTTCGCACCCGTTTCGGCTTTCATATCGCCAAGGTATATGAGAGATACCCGGCGGCCGTATCCGGTCTTGAAGAAGTAAAAAGTCAAATTGTAAATATCTTAAAAGAACAGATGCGCGAAGCTGCGGTTCACGAATTTATAGACAGCCTCAAAATCAGTGCAAAAATAGAAGATATATAGAGCCGACTCTGTATTAAAAAAACACACAACATCCTGCCGGAACGGCACTTATTGCAAGCTGAAAAAAAGTTGTCATTGTAATTTGGCTCTAAGTGGTTTTTATGTTAAACTTTAAACGTAACAACCAACTAACAAATATAATGCTCTTACAGGATGTAAAGGGCTTTATTCCAGACCTTTGGGGGGGGTTGTATAAGTTTCTTTCCGAGTTGGCCTCTGCGCGTTCAGCGCAGAGGCTCTTTTTTTAAAAAAACCTTATATTCCGTTTTTTCATATATTTCGTAATTTTTTATTTGACATACCATATATTGTTACTATAATACCCAAATCAACTATATGTCGTAGTTGCCTGGTGAGCTTCAAAGGAGGTGGGACTCCTTGAGCCGAGAAATTTAGGGACCCATTGGTAAATCCTTAGATTGCAGTTATATCTCCGGGCAATATGCAAAACGAGATACAAAATGAGATGCCCCTTTTGTAAGGAAGACAAAGACAGGGTCATTGATTCGCGTTCAAGCGATGGTGGCAGAATTATAAGACGCCGACGGCAATGCCTGATATGTAAAAGGCGTTTTACCACCTATGAGAAAATAAACGAAACATTCAGGCTCTGTGTGGTAAAAAAGGATCATTCCCGTGTTCCTTACGACAGGGAAAAAGTTATAAGTGGTTTGCAAAAAGCCTGCTACAAAAGACCGGTTTCCGCCGAGCAGCTTCAGCAAATCACCGATAAAGTCGAGGAAAGTATATTTTCTAATTTTGATAAGGAGGTTTCATCCGCCTTTATTGGCGAGAGCGTTATGAAACAATTACGCAGAGTGGACAAGGTAGCATATATCCGCTTTGCAAGTATCTATCGTGATTTCACAGATGCAGGCGAACTTATCAAGGAGGTCAGTCAGGCAATTACAGAAGCAGAGCCGGTCGCTCAGTTGAAACTATTCGATTAGAAGCCGTGACTCTGCAGAAAAGGAGAAAGGGTTTATTTTTTGCATGGAGGCAAAAGGACGGTGGGGAAATCACAATTAAAAGTAATAAAATCTGACGGCAGCAAAGAAGAATATTTACACACCAAGGTCATAGGTACGATCAGTAATGCTTTGAGCAACAGCAGTCTCGCAAACGTATATATCGCCGAACAGCTCGCCGATGTTGTCACATATTATCTTTACCAGCAGCCGAACCGCCGCGTTGCGACCAGCAACGAAATTCTGTCCATCATCAAAGCGGTACTGACGGCCACCGGTTATGACGACGCCGCAGTGAGACTCAGCGAATATAATTTCGAACGTAAAATTAAACGTTCCCGTGTTGAAGTTATCTCGATTGATATCGGGGAACTCACAGACGCCAGGCAACTGACCGGTGCCAAAGAATCGGGTGCCAGATACCGCTGGGACAAATCGAGGATAGCCGACGAGCTTGTAGCAAAAAATGATTTATCCCGGCATACGGCGAGGGCTATTGCTTCAATGGTCGAAGATAAAATCTTCAATATGGGAATCTCGCTCGTTCCGACAAGTTTGATTAAACAGCTTGTTCTCAACGAAACCGCGGCAGTTTTGCAGGCCCAGGAGCAACTGCAAACGGTTTAAGCCTCGATATCACACAGCAACTTCTGCGTTCGGTCGAGAATTTTTTCGATTGATTCATCCGGCTCAACATCGAGCCAGTGAACGTTCTTAAAGGTCTTAAACCACGTTCGTTGTCCCTTGGCCAATCGGCGTGTGTTTTTCTTAATCAATTCCGTTGCTTCTTTCAAATCGATCCGCCCTTCGAGGTATTGAATGATTTCTGAGTAGCCGATTGCACATCGTGCCTGCTTACTCAGAGGTTTTTCCTCGTCTAAAAGGGACTTCACTTCATCGACCAAACCGGTAAGAATCATTTTTTTGATCCTTTGATTAATCCGACTGCTGGTGTCGGTCTTATCCCTTCGCAGGCCTATAATAGTCCAGCCGTGATTGATACCATTGACGGCGGATTGTACACTATGAGTTTCCCATTGTCTTTGGAAACTTGAGATGGGTTTGCCGGTGATTTGATAAACTTCCAGAGCGCGAATAATGCGCCTGGAATCATTGGGATTGATGCGCTCGGCGGCTACTGGATCAACCGCCGCTAATTCACGGTGAAGTTCCGCAGGTCCTTCGGCCTCGATCCGCTGCCGAAGCTGGATACGGACATTTTCATCCGAGCCGGGGCCATCAAAAAGGCCGTAGAGCAGGACCTTGATATACAGAGCGGTGCCTCCGACGGCAACGATTTTTTTCCCACGGTTGTTAATCTTCTCGATCTCCTGTAAAACCACCTCGTGAAAAGCCCCTACGCTGAAAGAATCGCTCGGCTCGACTATATCGATTAAGTGATATTTAATCCGTTCTCGCTGCTCTAAGGAAGGTTTCGCCGTACCGATGTCCATTCGCCGATAAACCTTCATCGAATCGATACTGACGATTTCAGCATCAAGACTTTTAGCCAGCTCAAAGGCCAGGCGGCCCTTGCCGGATGCGGTTGTACCAAGAATTAAAATCATTTTGAATTTATTCTTTATTATTTATAATTTATTAGCTCTAATACTGGTTAAACATTGCATGGTGAAACTGACCATATTTAGGAAATATTATATTCTTTATCTCTGGTTTTTGCAAAAGAACGAAAGTTAAACAATTATTATCGGCAATTAGCCGGGGGAACAAAACATGCAGCAGATAGATTTTAATACCCGACTTCGCAGGAAAGCACAGGCCGTTAACTTTGCACTAAAAAAAATCCTTGATTTCCAGCAGATGAACGACGACCTGAAAGAGGTACTCGGCTACGCCCTGAATACGCCGGGCAAACGAATCCGTTCGGTGCTTTTGCTCTGGTGCCACGAACTGCTTAAAGGGCAGATGGACCATAACGCCGAAATGGCCTCGGCGGCAATCGAGCTGGTGCATACATATTCACTGATTCACGACGACCTCCCCTCAATGGACGACGACGACCTGCGACGCGGAGTGCCCACCTGCCACCGAGCCTTTGACGAAGGCTCGGCCATTCTCGCAGGTGACGCCCTGTTGACGCTTGCCTTCGAGGTCCTGGCACGAGAGATCGACCCTCCGACCATGGCGTTAAGGCTCATCGGTCAATTGGCACATAACGCCGGGCCATCCGGGATGATCGGCGGACAAATAGCTGACCTGAAGGCCGAACAAACCGAAAGTAACCAGGAAATTCTCGAATATATTCACACGAACAAAACCGCCAAAATGTTTAAATGTGCCGCGACAATGGGCGCTATCTGTGGTGGCGCGAACAAAAAGCAACAAGAGAGTTTATGTGAATACGGCGAGAAGATAGGTCTTTGCTTCCAGATAACCGACGATATTCTCGATGTCAGCGCCTCCAGCGAGGAGTTAGGTAAAACCGCCGGCAAGGATGTCATCGCAGTCAAATGCACGTACCCGTCGGTGGTCGGAATGGAAACGGCTCAAAAGATACAAAAGCAACTGACCGATGAGGCGATTGCGACACTGAAACCGTTCGGCAAAAAAGCCGACACGCTCAGGCAATTAGCACTTAACCTGCTCGAAAGAACAAAATAATTTTCAAAGCTGCATTTAGATGATATAAGGCAGAATTCAATATACCCGGTTCTGCCCTCTGTTCTCTGCCCTTTGTTTTACATTATTCATAAGTTTGACAAAAAAACGGCATATCAGTATTGAAAAGCCTGATTTTGCTATATGCTTTTATTCCCCGCCAATATTGGAATTAACATATCACGCCGCATTTGCTATTAACAAGTTCCTTTTTATCATACTGATATCGGCTTTTCATTTGTATGCTCTCATTTTGCTGAAAAGTTAGCCAAAGAAAGACCCTGTTAATCAGGCACATATTTATCAGCGGACAGGCCCGACAAAATCAAGATTTGGATTAAGGAAAATTTCAAACCGTTGTCGATATCAATAGATGGTTCTTGTTGGGGGACCAGACTATGAAGGTACATAATTTTCAAATTGATATTATGTGGCTGTTTGGGTTTCCATTTTGCAGAATTTTTACCAATTTGGATCCCCTCGCCGCCGTATCGCTATGTGATGCGGCAATCCGGGAAAAGACCGGATTCACAGACCGAACGACAAAACGAAAAGGAATACAAAAGGAAACATACTTTCCTATTCAAATCCGACCGCCGCCTTGATTCAAATAGAGCACCTAAAAAAAATGTACGAAAACCAGATATAGAAACATTAACCAACGGGCCATCCCAAAGGGCTGGCCTTTTTTATTTGCCATTTGTGACTTTTATCGGCTGTATTTTGGGAACAATTCTGGTATAATAAAAGTAATTATCAGCAGGAAGGAGCCTACATTATGCTGAAACGGAATTTCAATAAATAACGATTAATACACTGATGCAGGAATTTCAATGGTTAAAAAGTACATCCCGCCCCGGCTTCGGCCTACGCCGAGACGAGTAAAGTTTCTCTCAATTATTTCAGTTCTGCTATGTATAATTTCCGCCAGTACAAGGGGAGTTGAGTATGGTCCTATGCGGCAGTTAAATCCGTCTTCCCGTCGATCTCCACTAATTATTTCGGAAATCATGTATCATCCGAGCGACCGTTCGGACGGCAAAAATCACGAATTTGTCGAACTGTTCAATACTGAACCGGTGGACTGGGACATCAGCGGATTTCGCCTGGAAGGCCAAATCGACTACACGTTCGAAGAAGGAACAATTCTACCCGGACGGTCGTTCGCCGTTGTGGCGGCAGAACCGACATCTCTCGAAAGTGAATACAGCCTGTCGGGTATTTACGGTCCCTGCGAAGGAAGCCTCAGCAACGGCGGCGGTACGCTCCGCTTAATCAACAAACGCGGCGGCGTCCTGCTCGAAATAGAATACGACGATATTTACCCGTGGCCCGAATCGGCGGACGGACTCGGCCATTCTCTCGTACTGACAAAACCAGACTACGGAGAAAACAATCCATCAGCCTGGCAGGCAAGCACGTATCGCGGCGGCAATCCAGGGACGATAAATTCCGGCAGTGACACAAGCATCTGCATCAATGAAGTATCAGCGAATCCCGGCAACGGACAAACGGCATTCATCGAACTATATAATCAATCTGCCGAGTCGGCGGATATTTCCGGATATTTTCTGAGCGACAGCCCCGATTCGCTAAAATTCACGATTCCCCAATCCACCATAATTCCGCCGGGTGATTTCGTGTCATTTTCGGCATCCGACTGGGGTGATTCCATGTCACTCAATCCGACCGGTGAGCGTATATATCTTCTCTCGGCCGATCAGCAACAGGTCATCGACGCCGTGACATATACTCCTGCCGATCCGGGTATGTCCATCGGCCATTTCCCGAACGGGACCTATGGTCTGTGTGCACTTGCAGCACCCAGCCCCGGATATGCCAATACCGCTCTTTATGACAGGGACATAATTATAAATGAAATAATGTACCACCCGATCTCCGAAGACGGCCTGGACGAGTTTGTGGAATTATACAACAAAGGCACAGAGCCGGTTGACGTAAGCGGATGGAGATTTACATCCGGAATAAGTTACACAATACCGGACGGGACATCAATTCCAGCCAACGGCTACCTCATAATTGCCGCCGATGCCCAACGCTTAATAAATCGTTACCCGAATCTTACCGCCGCAAATACCGTGGGCCCCTTCGGAGGAAATCTCAACAATCGCGATGAAAGATTATGCCTGTCAAAGCCGCTGCTTAATTCACCTACGACCGATGAGTTTATCACCGTTGACGAATTAACCTATGGCGACGGAAGCGACTGGGGCCAATGGACCGACGGCGGCGGAAGCAGTCTCGAACTGAAAGACCCCCACAGCGATAACAGCCGGCCGGACAACTGGGCGTCAAGTGACGAAACCGCCGAGGCGCCCTGGACGACTTTCAGCCATACAGGGATTCTCGACCATGGTTCGGGCACGTGTGACGAATTCGAGATTATGCTGCTCGACAACGGCCAATGCATTGTCGATGACATTGTTATAAGGAAAAGCGGTGAATCAGGTAACAGGGTCAATAACGGCAATTTCGAATCATGGGAAAACGGATGGACCATCGAAGGCAACCACTCCGGTTCATTTGTCGAAGCCAACAAAGGCTACGGCAACTCCAGAGGCATGCATTTAATCGCTACGGGTGACGGTGACAATCTACCCAACTGCCTCAGGAAAAATTTGACATCGAGGCTAAGAGAGAGCGAAACGGCAACTATCAGTGCCAAAGCACGCTGGCTGTGCGGCAACAGGAACCTGCTAATACGGCTTCACGGCAACTACCTCGAAGCTGTAGGCACTCTCGATGTCCCTGAGACGCTCGGAACTCCCGGCGAACAAAACAGCAGATATATCGAAAATGCCGGGCCGGTTATCGAAGACATTTCTCACCGGCCGGTTCTACCCGAATCGGGTCAGGCATTTACAATCACCGCTCGAGTGCACGATCCTGACCTTATCGGCAGCGTGACACTCAAGTATCGCATCGATCCGGGCACATATTATTTTTCCTCCACCATGAATGACAACGGCACAAACGGTGACGCAGTAGCCGGCGACAATATCTACAGTGTAACCATCTCCGGCAGATCGGCAGGCACTATGATCGCATTTTACGTTCAGGCCGAGGATAATGCCGAATCGTCGGCTGTGAGTCGCTTCCCCGCCGGTGCTCCCGAAAAAGAAGCACTTATCCTGGTCGGTGATTCATTAGCTCCCGGCGTATTCGGCAATTATAAGGTGTGGCTCAATGCCGCCAACAGCAGCTACTGGTCGGACCAACCGAAAATGAGCAATGAAATGATAGACTGCACATTCGTCTATGGTAACTTTCGGGTCGTCCACAATGCAGGTGTACGAATGCGCGGCAGCGGGTGGATACGACCGAAATTCCAAGACCCGTTTACATGGATAGCATCGTATGTAGTCAAAGTGGATAAGGCCGATCGCGTAATGGGCTCCACTTCATTTAACCTGGACAACCTCAAACAACAGGATGTCTGGGGACGCGGCGTGCTCGACCCGACCTTCATATACGAGCGAATGTCGTTCTGGATCGGCGAGCGCCTCGGAGTCGAAACATGTTACCAGCGATATATTTTGTTGTATCTCAACGGCAATAAAAAAGGCGTCGTATTTACTGACACCCAGCATCCCAACGGAGATTACCTGCGATGCTGGTTCCCTAATAATGACGACGGCGATTTATTCGAGGTGGATGATTGGTTCGAGTACGACAATAATTTCCCATCCTCCAAGGCCAGGGGCACACTCGAGCGTTTCACCACTAACGGCGGCGTCCACAAGCAGGCTCGCTACCGCTGGAACTGGGAAAAGAAAGTCGCCCATGCAACGGACGACGATTATACGCCGTTCTTTGAACTTGTCGATGTGATGAACAGCAACAGTGATTATTTCAATACGGTCGATTCGATGGTTGACTGGGACCAGTGGATGCGGGGATTTGCCGTTCGTCGCGGTGCCGCGGCAGACCGCGATGGTTACGGCTACGAGGCCGGCAAAAACGCCTATATTTATAAGGGATACAACACGAAATGGAAATACCTCCTCTGGGACCTGGACCTCGGTTTCGGCATCGAACGCAATTATAATGCCGGACTTTTTTCTGAAATCAACGATCCTGTCCTGAACAACAAATTCTTCCAGGAACCTGCATTCCGCCGGGCTTACTGGCGGGCACTGCAGGATTTGGTTGATGGGCCGATGGCCGCCGAGAATTTCGATCCCGTCGCCGACGCCTATTACAATGCGTTCCAGGACAACGGTATTAATACGGCCGATCCCGAACCGGCAAAAAGGTGGGTGAGAAACCGCCGGGGATATATATTGAGCCAATTAAATTCGGTATCGGCATTCTTCAGGATAACAACCAATAACGGCAATAATTTTTCTGCCGGAACCTCACCTTACACTATCCGTGGTACGGCTCCGGTCAAAATCGACGCCATCACTATCAACGGCCGGGAATATCCGACCACATGGACCAATGTTACCAGCTTCTCTATTGATATCCCGCTCCAATCCGGCCAGAACACGCTGGACTTCCAAGGATACGCCAGCAGCGGTGAAGAACTCGCCGACATGAACGACTCAATTACCATCACCTACACCGGACAGTAATCTGGTTGCATTATTGTTTTTCAGTTAGTTTCTTGGGGCCTAATGTAGTATGCCCGGTCAATTTCTTGAGTATCTCACTGGCCACAGGCGGACAACCGGGCACATACGGCCTGTCCTGCCGACATTCAGCCGTACAATTTCCAATACAAAGCGTTCTTTCGGGCAGGTCCTTATTGCCTTTTCCAATTGCGATATCCAAATGTTCCCGGTCCGGCAAATAATCGAAAATACGGTCTGCGAATTCTTTTAAAAATAACAACAGCGTGGACTGACAAGCGCTGCACGAATTGTTGTCCCAGACAGTAATTTTCGGAAATTCAATGGACAGATTCTGCGGCGGCTTCGCAAAGCAGCAGCTCCAATCCTGCCAGTTTTCAGGACTGACAATTATTCGGTTCAAATCGATCACACCCAGCTTACGCTCCGCACCCAGAGACAGGTGAGGAACATCTTCCGCTCGAGTTCCCATTAATCGGCAGGCCACCGCATCGGCGGCAAATCCATCGGCACCGACAACCACACAATCAAGCTGTTTAGGCTCGCCGGCACTGGGGCCGAGACCTTCCATCCCGACCGTCCCATCGATAATTACCAAATGCGGACGCAACACCGAGGCCATATCCACAATAGCAACATCGATAGGTTTTTCGTCACTGCCTTCAATGGGTGCGAGCATGTGCAATTTCACCTTGCTTCGCCGCCATAAGCAGCCTTTCATGTTCTTTATCGACAGAGTCACGCCCGTGTGCATGTGCATTTTCATAACCGGAATAGAAACAATCACGTCGAATTCCTGAACCTCCGGGCAAATCTTAAGCTTATGTAATACTCTGGCAGCCGGTATGTCAATCTCGACAAATTGCCGCCGATCCATATCTATAAGCGGACAGTTCCGTTTCCTCGCTTCGGCAGCAATACCTGTAGCTTCGAAGGCTTCCATCGTTTTAACGCCGGTAATAGGGCTTTCTCCCACTGCGATATCGGCTCCCGCCCGGCGAAATGTGTCAATAGCCGCCGCGACAACTTCAGGGTGTGTAGTGATGCCACTGCACGGCTGTGCTATACGTCCTGCGTTGGGCTTGAGCAGGACCCGCTTGCCGCGTACAGCCTCCAAAGGGACAGACTTTAGGGCCTCAAGTGTATTCCGGTAAGGACCCTGGCCATGTGCCACTGCGACCACAGAACGGGATTGTATATTAAAGAAAGGATTATCAGTATCCATTGAAGATCAAACTCTATAATCTTAAGCTGTTAATTCTATTATCATAACTAAATCTACGAATATTTCCAATTAATTTATCTAAGGAATGATATAATAGAGACTTATAGACATAATGTATAACAAGACGGCTAAAGTTTTAAAGCCGGGCAAACATACGCTCGACCGGCTATCGATGGCATGAACAACTCCATAACCATCACCTACACTGGACAATAGAAGCCTACATACTTAAACAATCATGCCTGCTTTTTTGGGTATACTTACCAAATTGAGGATATAATGTGTGATCCTGGAGGATTGTTTCTGTTTTACTTTTTTTTGCCTCTCAACGTCAAATTCAAAAGGAATACTAAAAACTTTCTCTACACAATTGGGCTTACTGTTGTGATGTGGTTAAAAAATCTTTCTTGCTGGTAGAAAACGCGATAAAACGCTATAATATTGAGAATTAAAAAAATTCCATTCTTATTCACAGACATATGTTTATTTGTACCGAAAACATTTTCGTCTCTCAGTTGCGATTTTCGTTCGACATATCGTTGTGCTACTTTACAAGCAACCATGGCACCGCCAAAGCTGAAATGGAGAAATTATAATGCCAAAGAATCCGATACTTGATGTGTTACTGAAAGCCCATCAGAGCAGACAAGGAAACGTCGAAACAATGTTTGCTTGGGCCTCAGACACTCTTGTAAAGAAGGCGCTTTCGGGTCATATTTCAGAGGATCACATACTTGAAGCCTTAAACTTTCTTGAGAATCAAGGTCAGGATTTAGATAAGTATGCACAAGGTTGCATTGCGGGTACAATTGTGCTTTTAACTGACAACTGCCGATCTCTACACCATAAAACCCGATTCTTGGTTAATTGGGTTGGATGTAGATGCCTTGGAGAGGCCGAAATGAATCATGATATTGCAGCAGGTATGTCCAAGATGGCTGAGGATGCGCTTAAATTTGCTCCATCAGATATTCCCGTGCAAATGCGCGTTTATCTACTTTGCCAGTTAGGCGCTTCCACACGTTTTCTTAGTGGTTCCAAAAAAGCCTTGAGTTCGCTCAATGAGGCGCTTTCTCTCTGTCGCCAACTAAAAGATTCGGAAACAGATGGATTTGAGCCAGATATCATTAAAAGCCATTTAGAGGACATGTCAGTTCTTTTCGGACTTCTCGGCGACAAGGAGTCATCTGTAGTTGCTTCCAAAGAAGCAAAAAGATGGAGTGTCTCATCTGTAACTGCCTCGGAGGGAGCAAAAAGATGGAGTATCTCATTAGGATATAAACTAAAGAAGATCTGGCAGAAATTGTTTGGACAGTGATTGAGTCTGCCTCTGCAAGTAATTCGATTACCTTCACCTATACTGGACAATAAAAAAACTACGGTATCGGATTTGCGGTTATGATTTCATCCCGAGGAGGGCCTTTTTCTGCTGGTCTCTGCGTTTGTTGAATTCCTTCTCGCTGGGCGGCTGCCATTTTTTGCCGGTGCCGAAGTTTTTGCCGAACTGCTCAATTGTTCGATAAGCCGCCTCGCTCCTTTGCTCGAGCGCCGCCGGAGCCTGCCCACCAGCAGGCAAAGGCGAAGGCGGTGCAATGGTTTTTCCAGTAGTATCTTTCTTAGTCGTGTTATTAGAACTCATCCCAAAACCTCTTCCTACTGCGATTTGCTGCAAATTCCGTAGGTCTGCGTTGTCGGCGAAAAAGGTTCTCACTGTGCCTGAAGCACGCCTCCGAGCCTTTTCCACCTCCGGCCTTGACCACGAAATTTTCGCTCAATCTCGTCACAAAACAGGTTTTGGGATGAGTTCTAGTAGCATGACAGTTCCGGCCCGGTGAAAGTACACGATCCGGCCTACTGACCGGGTCGGTTTTGCCCCGCCCTGCAGGACAGTTTTGACCCTGTTGAGCATCGATCTTTTTGCCGCGATAGTACAATGCCACAGCCTCCCGGACATCGGGATGTGATTTTGCCCATATTGTACGGTAGTAGCCCTTGGGCGATTCGATCCGGACAAGACAGGCCAGGATAATCTTCGCCAGCCAGCGTTTAATTGTCCTCGGCGAGGTCATGAATATTTTCGCAAGTGTGGCGTTACTTTGCCAGCATCCTTTTTGGCCGAAGCTGTAGATATGGGCTAAGAGAACCTTATCACGCAGGTCCAGAGTCTCGATATTGAGGATATGATATGGAATCTTGAGGTATTGCTCACATCGGGAGTCTTTGGGAGTTCCGGTTTTCTTCGACTTTCGCTCCATTTTTCATGTCCGGCTAAAAAAGTACTCCCCCCACAATTGGAGCTACTTGCATATATGCCAACGAATTCCGATAGCGCTTTGAAAAGTTTATGAATTAAGTCTTTGCGGCAAAGGAAATAAAAATTTACTATTTTTTTCATTTTTGTTTTACCCCCTATCGCAGATTGTGCGAAAATACGGTGATATATTAAAAGTTCAAAGTGCCTAAAGTTGTAAATTTTATTTTAGATTACTATAGGCATTGTAGAAGTTAAGAATCGTTCATGAGTAAATTATTAGATAAGGTCAACAGCCCCGCCGATGTTCAGAGGCTCTCGGTCCCCCAGTTGACGGAGCTGGCCGGGGAAATCCGCAGCTTTATCCTGAACTCGGTCAGCAAGACCGGCGGGCATTTAGCCAGCAATCTCGGCGTGGTGGAGCTTACGCTGGCTCTGCATTGTGTTTTCGATTTCAAGACCGACAAGCTGCTATGGGATGTCGGTCATCAATGTTACGCCCATAAAATCATCACCGGCAGGAAGGACAAATTCGCCAATCTCCGGCACGCCGACGGCATCAGCGGTTTTCCCAATCCGGCTGAGAGCGAATACGACCTGTTCGCCGTAGGACACGCCGGAACAGCCATCGCCACTGCAATAGGGATGGCGCTTGGAAATATTCACCAGAAAAAGGACAATAAGATCGTTGCCGTAGTCGGTGACGCCAGTATCGTCAATGGCACGTCGTTCGAGGCTCTAAATAATCTCGGACTCATCAAGCGGCAGATGCTTATCGTCCTGAACGACAACTCGATGGCAATCGATGCGACGGTCGGAGCCATGGCTAAATATTTTTCCAAGGTCCGTTTGTCTCAGACATACGAAGACCTGCGAAAGACCACCACCAATATCTTAGAGCACATGCCTGTTTTCGGTAAAAGCGTCGAGGAAGCTATCGAGCGAATCAAGCGGAGCATTCGAATGGTCCTGCCGGCATCGCAGATGTTCGAGTCTTTGCGTATTCCCTATTTCGGCCCCGTTGACGGCCACGATATAGGCTCGCTGATCCAGTTGTTCGAGGCTTTAGCCGAGCTGAATCATCCGGCGATTCTTCATGTTTATACCAAAAAAGGCAAAGGCTTCAAACCGGCCGACAAGGGACCGACAAAGTTCCATTCGACCGGGCCGTTCAAAATAAACGGTGACAATGTCGAATCGACCTCGTCGTCCGGCAGGCGAACCTTTACAAAATCATTCGGCGAATATCTGACCGAATTGGCCGAAAAGGATGACAGGATTATCGCCCTGACCTCTGCCATGTGTGACGGCACAGGCCTGATGAATTTTCGGGAGAAATTCGCCGAAAGGTTCTACGACGTCGGTATCGCAGAAGGCGCCGCCGTAGATGTGGCCGCCGGTCTTGCAAGAGACGGTCTGCGGCCGTTTGTCTGTATTTATTCGACTTTCCTCCAGAGAAGCTTCGACCAGATATTCCAGGAAGTGGCCCTGCAGAATCTGCCGGTCGTTTTCTGCATCGACCGAGCCGGATTCGTCGGCCCGGACGGCCCTACTCATCACGGATTGATGGACATCGGTTTTTTGCGAATGATGCCGAACATGGTGCTGATCGCGCCGGCTAATGATATCGAAATGAAACTTGCCCTGGAATTCACCCTCGGCCACGATGGCCCGGTTGTAATCAGATACCCGAAGGACCTTGTCCCGGCACAATCTTCTGTAAAAGCCGCCTGTAAACGCCCATTTAAGTTAGGCACAAGCGTGACCGTCAAACGCTCGAAAAACTCCCGGCTGGCAATCGTCAGTTACGGCGGCATCCTAACCGAAGCACTCAAAGCGGCTGAAACGCTGGCTCATAAAAAACTGCCGGTCGATGTGATTAACGGACGGTTCGCCGCTCCGATCGATAAAAAAATCCTCTCCCTGCTGAAAAAGGGAAAAGGCATTATTACCGTCGAGGACCACAGCGTAGCCTGCGGATTCGGCTCGGCAGTGCTCGAATTGGCCGTAGCCAATAAATGCCCGCTCAATGCCGTCCGCTTGCTCGGCGCTCCGAGAAAACTTATAGGACATAATTCCCGGGACGCTCAGCTTTTGCAAATCGGCATAAATGCCGATACAATAGTCAAGACGGCCAAGGCTATGATGAAATAAAGAATGTCTAACAAAGGATAGGATTGAAAATATGAAATCCTTACCGAAACTTGTAATTTTTGGCGACCCGAAAAAACACGGAGTCAACGAGACGATCGAGCAGTTCCTCGGCTTCGCTAAAGACAAGGCCGATATCGTCGGCAATTACAGCATTGAGCAACTGGAATTCTCCGTCGTAGGGCGTCCCAAAGCGGAATGTAATCAGGGAACCGTCTCGAAGAGCCGGGAAGATGAGAAAATCCAAAAGATTCTCAAAGAATGCAACTTCGCGGTCGTCTTCGGCGGCGACGGCAGCATTATCTCCACGGCAAGGGCCGTCAGTGAAGCGAATGTGCCGGTCATCGGTGTAAACGTCGGCAAGCTCGGTTTCTTAGCGGAATTCAGTGTCGATGAGTTGAAAGACTTTTTCGGCCGGTTGACCAACGGCACCGCCCCGATCGACAAACGCATGATGCTCAATTGCAGAGTTTACAGCTCGTCTGAGGAAGAGAGACAAACGGAGAAATTCTGCACGGCGGCTATTAACGATGTTTTCATCACAGCGGGACCGCCCTTTCGTATGATCGAGCTGAAGATTCTGGTCGATGGTCAGCCGCTTGCCGGTTGTGTCAGTGACGGTTTGATTATTTCCACGCCGACCGGCTCGACGGCCTATAATCTCTCGGCCGGCGGGCCTATCGTCTCGCCGAAAATGGATGCTATAGCTATTACGCCGATCTGCCCTCACTCACTGAGTTTCCGGCCGATTGTCATCGACGCCAACAGCACGATAGAAGTATTCGCAGTCAGGTCAAATAAAGGCACGACAGTTTCAATCGACGGCCAAATCTCGCTCAAACTGGCGATAAACGACGTTGTCAAAATCAAAAAACAACAAAATGATTTTCTGATTGTCAATAATCCGCTCCGAAGCCAGTGGGACACTTTAGCCACCAAGCTTAGCTGGGCGGAAAAACCGAAGTATAAGATAACATAAAAAATCCCCAAATAACCTGATTTCCCTCCCCCGCGAGCTACACTATAATCGTGTCGGCTTGTTGTTTTATTAAATACTTTTAGGTCTGATAAAAATAATTCAGTATCGACCTAAAGCGCCACCCCTTATTGGACGATTAAGATAATCGATACAGGTGTTAAAATATGAATAAAAACAGGTTATTTATAATCGTTCTCGCTTTGTTCGCTTTCGGCGGCCCCCTTGTCCATGCCGTGCAAAATCCTTCGGTAGCAAATCCCGCCGGGGTCACGACAACGCCACAGAGCTATCTTCGCAGCAGTCTTGTCGATACATCCAGTCCAATCGACAACAGCGGCAACCAAATAGTAACAGGAAACGTCCGCCGCGGCGCGCACTTCCGGGGAGACGTGCCGTACAACTCTCTGTCGAGCTTCAGCTCGAGCCTCGGCTCGTCAACACTTAGCTCTTTCATGCGGGATTCCGCAGGCGCCGAAGATTTCGGCAGCTATCGAGGCACAACGGCCGTCTCGGCCTCCGGGACGAATTATCAGCCTTATTATCTGTCGTCATCGACGGTGACATCGATGTCACCCAATAACTCAGGTCTTACAACTCAGCTAAACACGAGTGTCAATAACAGCTCGCTATATACCTCCGGCTCGCAGACACAACAGTCCTACAGAATACCTTCGGAGAATCAACCGTCTGCTCATACACAGGGAGCATCCAGCCAGAGTCCTACGCTGTGGCAGCTATATAATTCAGGTCTGGCAGGCGCGCAGTCTCAATACAACACGCCGAGTGAGCCTCAGCCGGTTTATAGAAGCCCGCGAGTCAACGAGCAGCTCCCGCCGGAACAAAACACGAATCAAAACAACTGGAGTAATCCCTCGCTTTCAGAAAATAATACGGCAAAACAACCGGAACTACCCCGGTACAATATTCAGCAAAGCCGGGACCAATGGCAGCAGGAATCGACGGTTCCACAATATGGAACATCGCAAGCGTATTCCCAGGTTGCCGCAAATCAGCCGGTGGCGACATACACACAACGACGGATTCCGACAATAAATGAATCAGCCACCCAGGAAATACAAAATCCTCCGGCAGCCTACCGCCCGGGCAATGTGGAGCAGTCTTTGCCTGTCAATAACACGATGTATCAGCCATATACGGGCACACAGCAATATCAGGGACAAGTCACTCCAAATACAACCCAAGACATGAAAACATCCGAAGCTATTGCTAATATCCAAAGACAGCTCGACGACCTCATCCGATCCATAGATACCCGTTTACAAAATCCGACGGATTACACATCCCAATATACGACGACCGTGCAGGATGCAACAGTCCCTTACCAGACAGATGTATCTTATCAGACCGGCTCTGCCCTGGCAAAGCCAGGCTCCGCAGAGGCGAAGACCGGCCTAAGCAGCGGGGATTTTTCCGTACAGAATAATAATCGCCGTTTACAGGAGTTGATGGATTCTTCTGACAGTTCGCGAACGCAACCTTCCCAAAATAATACATCTGCCCTGACCGACATAGATCAAATGTCACCGGAACAAATTCATGCCCGGGCCAAACGCATAATGGCCCCGCACACAGATTACGAAACTTATTCACAGACCAAGTACAACCAGCTCTGTCGAGCGGCCGAAGGCCACCTGGGCATCGGCAGGTTTTACCAGGCGGCGGATGCATATACTTTAGCGGCGATTTACAATCCCGACGATCCGCTGTGTTATGCCGGCAGAGGCCACGCCCTGTTTGCCGCCGGCGAATATGTCAATAGTGCCCTGCTTTTGATAAGGGCCATCGAGATTGACCCGGAATATGTCAATAAGCAGATCGACCTTGCCGAATTACTGGGTGGTCCCGAAGACCTCGATAAAAGGATTGCCGAATTGAATAAGTGGCTGCAAAAAAGCAACGCCCCCGGCCTCGGATTTCTTTTAGGTTACGTGTATTACAGAGAGGGCAGATTCAACGAAGCCGGGATGGTTTTAGAAGTTGTCATGCAGGAGATGCCGCAGTCAAGAGCGACCATAGCCCTGAAAATGGCCATAGATTTCAAGCTGCAAACTCAATAATAACAAAACCGCTATCCCCTTTTTCTTCCATATCAGTTGTCCTGGTATAAGTTCATAAGTTCGACGTTGTCCACCCACATAACAAAAAATGGACGAGAGTCATCTCCACATTTTTTAACATAAATCAAAAATGGCCGGTTGAAATGAAAATATCTTGGTAAAAGAGGGCGTCCTATCGCAGGTGTTATTCCGAATCTGGCTTCTGATTTTAAGACCACACCGGTTCGACTCAACGAAAAGTCTATCATCTGCATCGCTTCAAAAATGTAATAACCTTCATCCCGCCACGGTCGATTACCAATTCCCTTGCCTTTGAGCTCTTTAAAGTGATGTGTCAGTTTATAGAGAACATCCGGCACAATCAATCTATCGATAGGTCGTAATTTGCATAACTTTCCGTAATCCGGATCAAGTTTGAACTCGGAAATCTTTTTCTCTACGTCGGCGATTATTTCGGTGAGACTCGCTCGCCGCGGAACTACCGCCAAAACGACCTGATACGGCTGTGTTCGTCTGGATAAATCCACTGCGAATTCCGAATCATTTGGTTGTTTTCCCCGTTTATAGTACAGGATATCAACCTGCTCGGAAATTTTCTTTTTGTTTTCATATTCGGTTTCTGAACCAGAGAAATTGCAAAAAGACGTGACATTAGTGCTTGTTCCGTCCGGGTTATTGAAGGTGAATTTCTTTTCATTTGTATAAAATGGATGCTCGAATTCCACATTTACATTTAAGTAGGAATACGCCAATATTCCTCCAGTTTTTTCTTCTTCATTAAAAGAGGGAACCGGCTCCGAAGGAAAACGTTTTTGCATTTCAGCCTGAATTTGTTCGATAAAACCTTTTTCAATAAAACCTACCGTCGCATAGTAAGAATCCTCATTGAGGTCTGCCGGTGATATTTTTGCATTGTTTAGTCGGGCGGCCAGCTCCTCGGCGCCGATAACCCGGATCGGCTCGCCGATGAAATCGTCTTTCATTTTGTCCCAGGCCATCTTAAATGTCGAACACCAGATGACGTTTTGATGCTCCGGCAAGGAGCAATCAAGTGTTGCTACAATCGAGGTTTGTTTCAAATCGGAAGAATTTATCTCCCTGGATTGTCTTGTTACTAATTTCTTGTATATTCCCGGCTCATTGACAAGATACGAATCTGTGTTATTTGAAGGATAGCAGTCAAAAGTCGGATACTTACCTATTCGTATGTCTTTGTCGCCCTGATATGTATATATATTGTCATCATTAACTCCACAGGATGAGGTCGTTTCAAAGGATACATGACCATCCACGAACAGGACATTCTGCCCTTCATCCTCATGGGTAAATGAATTGCCAGCTTTGACAGCATCCCTGTCACCATCCGGCCTGAACTTAATGAAATCTTCAATATTTTTCACAGAAGGGCTCATCCAGGGATTCCTGTCGGCGGCCACTGCCATACCTGGATCGCTCGATTGAGTCAGACAGTACAAACAATAAGGCATATGATAGGCGTAACTGTAATGGCTTGATGGATACGGACCAAAATCCCATAGTTGGGTAAGTTCAAGATTGCCTAATTCCTCATCGGTAGGATTAAATGCCGTCACTCCTGAATCACCGGGACAGACGAATGTCTTCGGTGATACTTCGGTATACCTGACCAGCAGATAAAGGCTGGACGAAATGTTGGCAAAACCGCCGCTGCCGTCCGAACCTATCTGGTACGCAAGGTATCTATTGGGGGCCGTAAAGTCGGGTATTCTGTTGGACAATAGTGACGTAGGTCCCCCGGCTCGCGGATATTTGCCCTCATAATCATTGGCATAAAGAAACATTGCTTTACCGATGACCGAGAGATTTTTTGCACATGTAATGCGATATGACTGATCACGTGAATTACTGAGTGCAAGCTGGACTATAGCCGTAAAAAACAGGCATACGAGTATTGAAACGATAGCATCGGCACGCGTGATTTTGAATAGTGAGAATCTTCCGGTCATTCTTCGCTCCCTCTATAGGAACTCTATAATTTTCCAAAATCTGCCATATATATTATCCGGCAGTTCCGCATCAATATCAGGTTTCTTATCCTAACAAAAACCTCCGATAAAAGCAATTAATTTAATTCAAAAAGCTTGCTATTTTCAAACAGGCAAGGTATTATATAGCAATTATTTATACTCTGGAACTCAGGTGCCAGCCAATGAAAAATCCGACTGAGGAGGAATGGAAATGAATGCACATCGAAACGCTTTTCTCGCTAAAACTGCTCTTATTGTAGTTTCACTAATACTGTTAATATCGAGTACCCTTGCCGCAGGAAAAGAATCCGTGGAAATATCCAAAGACATGACTCTTTCCGAAAAGACCGAGACGAATATATATTCACCCGTGTCGCTTGAAAACGATGCGAATGCCCCCTCGAATGATGATTGTATGAATGCAATCGATGTCCATGCCGGAGTTCCCTACCTGGGTAGCACCGAAGGTGCAACGGGAGAGGATACCAGCGGCTGCAGCAGCTCCGATGATAAAGATATATGGCACATCTTTACACCGGCACAATCAGGCTTGGTTGTTATAAGCTTAAGAGGCAGCAGCTTCGATACGACCCTGGCAATTTACGACCAATGCGGCGGCACGGAACTTATCTGTAATGACGACTCCGAAGGTACGACACAATCGCAAATCACAATCTCGGTCGATGCCGGCACATCCTACCTGATCCGGATTGCCGGATACAACCATCGAATGGGAGATTATACACTCACAATTAATTATATATCATCACCCGAAAACGACGATTGTGCAAATGCGATCGAGGTCGTGGCGGGATTTCCATATTTTGGCAGCAACATCGGCGCAACAGGTGAATCCACCAGCAACTGCAGCAGCTCCGATGATAAGGATGTCTGGCACATATTCACACCAACTCAATCCGGTATCGCAACAATCAGCCTGATAGGCAGCAGTTTCGACACAATACTGGCGGTTTACGACCAATGCAGCGGCACTGAGCTTAACTGTAACGATAACGCCGGTGATGCCCAGTCTGAAATTGTCATGCAACTCGAGGCCGGCACACCTTATCTGCTTCGAATCGCCGGGGATAATCATCAGACAGGCGATTACATACTCAACATATATTTCCCGCCATCGCACGACGAATGTACCAACGCCCTCGAAGTATATGCCGGTATTCCGTATTACGGAAGCACTAACGGCGCAACAGGAGAAATGACAAGCAGCTGTTACGACACGGACTACCGTGACGTATGGCATGTCTTTACACCGGAACGATCCGGCCTGCTTTCCTTTAGTCTTCTGGACAGCTGTCTCAATACCACTCTGGCGATATACGACGGATGTGACGGCGCTGAGCTTGCATGTAACGATAATGCAAATAACTCCCCTCAATCCGAGATCACGATGCAGGTCCAGGCCGGTGCAACCTATTATATCCGCGTTGCAGCGATCCAGAATATGACCGGAGATTACGTTTTATCCATCGAGCCTGCGATACCGCCCGAAAATGACGAATGCATTAACGCCGTCGAAGTTCAAAAAGGCATGTATAAGGGCAGTACACATCAGGCCACAGGGACAATAACAAGCAGTTGCGGTCTGTCCGATGACCGGGATACATGGCATATCTTTACACCCATACAGTCGGAGCTGATTACTTTCAGTCTTTGGGGCAGTAGCTTCGGTACCACACTGGCTGTTTACGACCGGTGCGATGGGACAGAGCTGTCGTGCAATTACGAGGCAGATGGAACATACCATTCGATTATTACGATGCCGGTTGACGCCGGAACTTCTTATCTGCTTCGAGTTGCCGGCCACAATCACAGGACCGGCGATTATATTCTCACCATCAGCTCTGCCGACTCGGCAGACGAATGTGCCGATGCGATTGAAGTATTTGCCGACATTCCCTATCACGGCAATACATTCTCCGCCACAGGCATCAGTAATAGTAACTGCAGCGACTCCGATATTCTGGACGTCTGGCATATTTATACTCCGAAGCAATCCGGCCAAACGACATTCAGCCTGATGGGCAGCAGCTTCGACACTACTCTGGCTATCTATGACCAGTGTGGCGGCACAGAATTAGCATGCAATGATGATACCAACGGAACGAGACAATCTGAAATCAATATGAACGTAGATGCGAACACGCCATATCTGCTCCGCATTGCTGGATATGGCTATAAAAAAGGCTATTATTTACTGACTATCGATCAGAACATGGCACCCGAAAACGACGATTGCAATAACGCAATCACGATAACCGACGGCGTCACCTGGTATGGCAATACCGAAGGTGCAACAGGCGAGGATACCAGCGGCTGCAGCGGCTCCGATACGCTGGACGTATGGCATATATTCACACCGACACAATCCGGCCCGGTTACAATCAGCCTGGCGGGCAGCAGTTTTGACACGACCCTGGCGATTTACGACCAATGCGGCGGTACGGAAATTATCTGCAATGACGATGCCGCCGGTACGAGACAATCGCAGATTATCATACCGATGGATGCAGGAACGCCGTATTTGATTCGCGTTGCCGGCTACGACAATCAAACAGGAAAGTATGTCCTGACCGTTAACTCAAACAATCCGCCGCAGAACGACGAATGCAGCAACGCTATCGAGATTACCGAAGATATCCCCTGGTTTGGGAGCACGGAAGATGCGACCGGCGACGGCAGCAGCAATTGCAGCGGCTCGAATGACCGGGACGTATGGCATGTTTTCACTCCGATCCGAACAGGCTTGTATATATTCAGACTTTATGCCGCTTTCGATTCATCCATCGCCGTGTTTGACACGTGCCATGGCATCGAGCTGGCATGTAACAACGAGACATGCAGCAGTGCCGGCTCAGAGCTTGCAATGCACATGATTGAAAATACATCCTATCTTATTCGCGTTGCAGCGGCTAACGGACAGGCGGGAGATTATGTAATCGAAGCCGTCATCGATCCGCTTTTAGTTACAAGCGAGCCGGATACACCATATCCACCCGATGGTGCATTAAATATCCCTGTCGAGACCGTTCTTTCATGGAACGACTTGACAAACCAGGCTGGTCAGGCGCAAAACGAACAATCTCAGGCAATGCTGGAAGCTGTCTTCGGAACCGACAGTCGCCGGGATGAATACCAGATTAACGATCCGGCCCTGCTTGCCGCAGGCGATGCAACAGTCGTACTTGTGCCGTTATCCAAACTCACATCGAACAGTGACAGCTCATATACCCTGGGCGATCAAACACTTGCCGAGTGGTACTACAATAATACGGAACGTGTTCTGTGTCAGAACGAACCTTACCGGGATCAGCCTGCGCCGGGATTGTGCTCGGGATTTCTTGTCGCTCCCGATATTATTGTTACAACAGGTCACTGCGTCGAGTGTCCCTGTGAGCTAAGTGACAAAGCGGTTGTCTTTGGTTTCGTGATGCAGGACGCAAACACTACGAAGCTTACCATACCGGCACAGGACGTTTACTTCATTCGTGATATTATCGCCCTGCAAAACGGATACCCCGACTGGGCACTTGTGCGTCTGGATCGTCCGGTCACCGGGCACGCACCCCTGCCGCTTCGACAGACGGGAAAAATCAACGATTATCAATCCCTTATTGCTGTCGGTTACCCAATGGGAATTCCGCGAAAGTACGATTTGGGCGGGTCGGTACGGGATAATACCCCGGTTACTTACTTCCAGGCCGATCTCGATACTTATGAAGGCAGCTCCGGGTCGATAGTTCTGAACTGTGATACGATGAGAGTCGAGGGATTCCTTGTCCGGGATCTCAACGACTTTGTCAGTGATCCGAACGCAGATTGCGACCGGTCGAATATCTTTCCCAACGACAACGGTTACTGGCAGGATGTTATACGCATCACGGCTCTAAGCCCCCTGATTAGCTCATACGATGTCTATCTTGGAATCGATCCGGCTAATTTGGCACTTGTTCAATCCGCATCCGCTGTGACTATGTTCGATCCTGAAATACTCCAGCCGATGACAAAATACTACTGGCAGATTACAGCACGGGGTTCGTCCGGGGAAAAACCGGGGCCGCTCTGGGAATTTACCACCGGACAGTAAAAAATCCCGGCGATGAACTTCCGATGTAGGATTTATCGGGAGATATTCTCCTCAAGCTCATTGAGCACGGCTCTTGCTTTGGAGATTTTATTGCCGGCCCGGCCGCTCCAGCGAACGACGGAATTCTTCTCTATCAGCTCCTCGATCCTCTTGCAGGCCAAAAGGACGGTGGCGTGATTTTTGCCGCCCATTACCCTGCCGATTTCCGAAGATGACATTCGAGTATGCTTTCTGGTCAGATACATGCTCAAATGCCGGGCCAGAGCCACCGTTCTGTCTTTCTTGGATGAATGCATATTCGCGGGTGTTATGCCGAAATACGAAGCTACGGACGATTCTATATCCGAAACGTGCACAATCGGGTCACACCGCTCCAGATGCTCCGCCAGAACCGCCTTGGCAATCGGCAGACTGACCTTCTCGTTCCTTAACGATGCGAACGCAACCAGTTTCAACACTGCTCCTTCCAATTCCCTAACGTTGGAATGAAGATGCTCGGCAATGTACTTTATCACACTGTCCGAGAGCTCCGAATTGGGAGTGTTCATATTTCCGGCAAACTGTTTGCAAATCTCGCACCGCATGGCAAAGTCAGGCGTCCCGATCTTAACGACCATCCCCGAAACAAATCGATTGACCAGCTTCTCGGACAACTGGCCTATTTGCTTCGGATGCGCATCGGAAGCCAGGACGACCTGCTTGCCCGCCAGATTGATTGTATTGAACGTATGCAGGAATTCCTCCTGCGTTGAAGGCTTGCTGGCCAGGAAGTGAATATCGTCGATCGCCAACAAATCCGTTTGTCGCATTCGGCGTCGAAAAGCCTCCAGCTTTTTTGTCTTCAAGGCCAGCACAAACTGATTGGCAAAATCCTCCGCTGAAAGATACAGCCAATTAGTCTGGGGGCGCTTTTGCCACACCGCATTGCAGATCCCTTGCAGCAAATGTGTTTTGCCAACCCCGTATCCTCCATGAATAAACAGCGGATTAAAAGGACTTTGTTGCTCATTTACGACTACTTTCGCGGCGTTGTAGGCCAATTCATTCGACGAACCTACAACGAACGTATCCAGGCTGAGCTTGAGTTTTTTTCTTCGACTCTGCCCCGCAGCTCCCATTGCCCTGGTTATACCGGACGGGACACGATGCCGGCCTTTGTCCAGTGTTGTCACGGCGGAAACCTGCGAATCAAGCTGTGACCGTCTCTGGTGGCCGGTAAGCTCAGGGTCTATCGTGAAGGTAATCTTCACTTCAGTGCCTATTACTTTTCGAACCGCCTCGCTTATTTCATTCAAAAAATGGTTTTCAATCCAACTCGCTATGAAAGGATTAGGCACGCCGACCTTCAAATATTCCCCGGTCAGCGACAGCTTCGTTGAATTCTTAAACCATACCTTATACTTCTGCGTTCCAATTTTCTCGGCAAGAGCTTCGTTAACGGAATTAACAAGCTCCGTCGCCGAGCCGATTCTTTGGGTTTCCATTTCGCTTTCCGTTAGCGAAATAGAGCCCCTTTCATCCATGAATGTGCTCTGCATCGATATACTCCCCAGTTCAGGGCCGGGGTACTGTCTCGCAACCAACTGCAAAACAGGGCCCCTTCCGATTTCCTGGCCTTCATCCCGCATCCGAGGTACTTTAGCTCAAAAGAAGTTCTCGTACAAATGCAGGTGGCGAATCCATTCTTTATTTTCAACTCTGTTTGTTATTATTGATGAATCAAAAAACAAATCAATCGCATTTTGGTAATTTTCTTTTCCACTTCATAGAGGTTGCTGTTGGTATTGACTTTATGCGAAAAAAAAGTTTCTTTTTCACAGGTTTTACACATCATAATTCTGTTTTGTGGAAAAGATGTGGATTGGATTTGTGTTAAGCGCGGATAAAGTTCAGGTTAAATCCGGGTAAAAATTTTACCGTCTTTGAATTATCGCCGTATAGCCGCCGTCGTGGTCGAAACCTTCGGCCGAAGGCAGGATAAGCTGCTCGAGTTCAAGATTGAATTCAGGATTTTTATCGAGGAATTCTCTTATAACCTCGACGTTCTCTTGTCTTTGTATGCTGCATGTGCTATAGAAGATTTTTCCCTGCGGCTTTAACAATCCCGCCGCCTTTTCCAGCAGCTCGAATTGTGCTTCGGTCAATTCTGTTATTGCATCCGGCCCAATACGATACCGAGCCTCAATCCGCCTTGCCAATACGCCGGTATTCGAACAAGGCACATCCAGCAAAATACAATCGAATTTAATATCAGGTAGCTGACCATAAGGTACAACCTCAATGCAGCTTATCCCGAGGCGGTTGGTATTTTCTTTCACTTTTTTGAGCCGTTCGGAATCGATATCGGTTGCTATAATTTTCGCCGCGTCACCGGTGACTTCGGCCAACTGCGTTGTCTTGACGCCGGGAGCGGCACATAAATCGAGTATCATCCATCCCGGCCGGGGAGCCAAAAGCCTGACCGGCTGAGAAGCCGACAAATCCTGAACGATAAACAAACCATCCTCGAATCCCGGTAATTGTGTTATCGCCTGCGGACTTTTAATTCGCAGGACCGCTTCATCTGGCACAATTTCCAGCTCGATGCCTTCCTTTTCAAATTTCTCGATTAGCTTTTGTGCCGTTGTTTTTAAGCTGTTGGGTCTGATGTAAATTGACGGCCGGCGATTTTGCGCAAGGCAAATCTGCCGGGCCTGTTCTTTGCCGAACTCACCAAACCAGTCGGTGACAAGCCACCGCGGCAGCGAAAAGACAACGCTCAGAAATTCGGCCGGTTCGGTCTCGAAATCCGGCAAAAAGTCCGTATCGAATTCACAGCCGCTCACGGCATCCTGCACGAGTGTGCGTTTGGCATCAGCCTGCGAAAGCTCAATTTGGCGATTTTTTATGTGCCTTGTTATTTTCCTCAACAGAGCATTAACGAATCCGACCTGTTTTGCCCCGGCAACAGCTTTGGCATTTTCCGCAGCTTCGTTAATGATGGAATATTGCTGCGTTGACGGTGAATAAATAAGCTCATAACAACCAATGCGAATGACATTCAACAGTTTTCTCTGGATTCTCTCGACCGGACATCCGGCGAACGTATCGATGACCTTATCGATAGCAAAAAGATTTCTTATCGTGCCGAAGACAAGGTCCGTCGCCCGCTGTCTCTGCAGGGTCTGGTCCAGTAACTTATCGAGAATCGGCCCGGCATAACTACGCTTCGGATCGAATTGCCCTAACACCTGTGCGGCGATATATCGAGCGGTTCTTTTTTTCAAATCCGGCATATCTTCCAAGATTGCGGCTACTTAATATAAACAAATTCAATCCATTGAGTATCTTACATTATTATTGAGCGACATCAAAGTCATATTCCAGGGGTTCATTTTCCCAGATCTCATTTGAGTCGATTTCCGCCTGCCGGCATCGAAGTATAAAGCCCTGGTCCGTAATTTCATATTCAAAATCTTCGCCGCTAAAAGGATCTTTCGACAAATTATCCGGAAGAACGTCAGGCAACTGCCCTGTTTCAACATAATCAAGGTAAATCTCGATGGCAGCCTTGACGGCATTAAAGCCTGCTGTGTGTCGAATCTGAATGTTGAAACAACCAGGGATAGCTCTTGCTCTCGTACAAAAAATAATATAATTTACAGCAGGATCATCACCGTATTCATCTATCAGATCATCGGTAAGTTTCTGAATTTCCTGATACTTGTCTGTATAAGGCATTACACCATCAATAGTCTTGAAAATGGAATTTAAAAATTCGTCATAAGGCCCCCTCGCCATAGCAATCAGTTCATCGTCGGTCAGATTAAGAATTTCATCTTTGGCATTTTGATCCTCGGCATTATCGACAAGCTGCTGTCTTATCCAGGTTAGAGTATCCTGATTATTAAGCATGCTTTGGACAATTAATTCCAAATCCATTTCCAATGCCCTTGTCAGGGATTGAGACCCGTCTCCAAAAGACGCAAGCCGGCCTCCCAGCCATTCAAGAATATCTGCATCCGGCTGCAAAGAGCCAAGCAAATCCCGAATGCAATCTTGAGCCTTTCCATCTATAGCCAATGAAGCCAAATAAGTAATAATCTGATCGTCACCGATATGCTGTGCAAGCTTTCGTATGGTTAGGCATCTTTCAAACGCTGTCTGATAATCTCCGTCAAAGGCAAGTGTTCGCGCATCAATCACAAGAATAAACGCGAGCTGGCGGAGCTTGCATATAACAGGTGTCATATTGGGAAATCTGTTCGAGTACAATATGCCCCAGTTGCAGTGAGGCATCTGTGCTGCGGTTATGGCAAGCTCTATCGCATCACGGGAATCTTCCAGATAATCCCTTACCGCCGAGTTCGGATCTTCGCCGCGTAGAACCGGATCGAGGAGTAAGACATCATACTCGGGCATATGCAAAAGGGCCTGATAGTATAAAAGAGCCGCATTGTCAGGATCGGGTGGAAGTGACGCCGAATATACTCCGGGTGTCAGGAGTAGAATGAAAAGAATAATAAAACAAGGAACTATTCTGTATCGAGATTTGATATTAGCCATAATCGATCGCCTTTCAATACACTTGTTACAGGTTAAAAGCCGCATATTGTAAGAAATACTCCGTTCCAAACGCTCTAAAATATAATACCACAAACAAACTTAAAATAATCAAAAAAACCTGGGAAAAATTACTTCATTCAGCATATATTTTAGGATATACAGGCTCATCCGGGAAATTGCCTTTGGCATTGGCTTAGAATTGAACTGATTCAAAACCTCAACAGTGATTAACCAAGTTGTTCTTTTTGGGATCAACCCATATCCGAATCATACAACCTTACCATTTTTTAACCAGCCCAATGGCTCATTATCTTTATTGTTCTCAACTTGAACGCTTCTCTATACTTTGCTCACCAGTTTCGAAAAAAATGACAGGTTTTTATAAGAGGAATATTTTCTTTTTAAAATAGTCAATAGTCCTTTTGATTAATCAAAAGGACTATTGATCTGACATCACACAATGTTATCGTCTTAAGTTGAATTGGGTATTTGGTCTTCTAATCTCTATCCGCTATACGCTATACCCCATACGCTATTTATTACCCCTATGGGGCAAGTTTCCAGCGGAGGGCGTGGAGTTCTTCTTCGGTACGTATAAAACGCCTGGTTGGATTAGCAACACCGTCTAAATTACCATCATTCAAGAGTACACATCCACCTTTGGGATCGTGATTATCGAAATTAAAAAGTTCCGGTCCGCCGGACTGGTTCCAGCCGGCTTTGGTCTCGAACAATAATACCATGTCCGGCGGAGAATCGGGCTTGCAGTTCGGATTCATCGCATAGTGACATTTACCTCCGCCTGCGCCGGGGCATTTAAAAAATTCCATATATCCATCCTTACCGTAGATAGGATCTTGATTATGTTGCACAACAGCATCACACCATTTATCCGGCGATGGATATGCTTTATTCTTTTGATAGTGAAACCAAAAAGCCTGGTATAAGCTTCTTAAATTACCGGCACATTTAACTCGCAACCTTAAGTGACTTATCTCCGGTATAATGGGCTTTCGAAGGCTTATCCAGTCTTTATCATAATAGAACCACTTTTTATCCTCAGTCTTTATTCTGTCGGGATACCTGAAGAAGGAAGTCATACGCTCATCGTTACGATAGCATACACAATAGACAACGTTATTTGTTGGAACTACCGTTCCTTCTTCAACTGGGCCACCGTAACGACCCAGGCTGATATCAAGAGTTAGAGCTTTGATGAATTCCGGGTCATCCACGATTATTTTATCTAAAGATTGCACATACTCTATTTCTTCTTTATTCAGGAAGTTTTGCGGTTCACTTCCAAAATAACGTCTTAATATTGGTGGGCTATATCGAAGCTCAATATGTGTACACCCGCTTAGATCAGGCGGTTTAGGACCCGGCCTTTTAGTAACAGAAGGCTGGGGAGTATTAGAATGCTGATTAGTATAAGAAGGTTGTTTCTGACAAGACAGCAGAACAAAACATAGTGCTATGATGCTATAAATCCTGCTTTTTGAACCGGATATACGCTTTGAAGTAGTTTCAGAACCTTCATTCATAATCAGCTCCCTCAACTGAAAAATATCCCATACAATATTGTTATTATAGATGTGTTATGATTTAAAAGCAAGAACTACTTCAAAAAGGGTGGAGCAGAGAATTCCTTTACTTGTCTATTTTTTTAAAGACATCGCCGGGCTGGGTGTGTCGGCCGTTTACAAAACTTTTGAAGTCCATCAGTGCCGAGCCGCTCGGCTTGATTCGTGTCACCTTCAGGGCGTTTTCTCCGCAGATGATATTGAGGTCTTCATCGAGTGTCCCTGCCGGCAGACCGGCGGAATTGGAAGATGCAACAACTTCCGCCATTGCTATCGTGACTCTCGCCGATTTGTTTGTTTTTTTCGAGATATAATCGGCTGATGCGCCGGGCCAGGGCCAGAAACCGCGGATTTTGGCCGCAAGAACTTTCGCCGGCTCGGCAAAATCCAGAAGGCCGTCGGACTTGCCGAGTTTGGGGGCATAAGTCGCTTTGGAATGGTCTTGGTCGGTATAAACTGCCGTGCCTGCGGCGATTTTCTCCACCGTATCCAAAAGCAGCGGCTCCGCCGATTGAGCTAACTTATCATGTAAAGAGCCGGCGGTATCATCGGGGGCAATCTCTACCTCGTTCTGCGCAAGTATTTGACCGGCGTCGATTTTATCCGCTAATGTAATGATACTGTTGCCAGTTTTGGTTTCGCCGTAGATAATCGCCCAGTTAATCGGGGCCGACCCACGATATTTCGGAAGCAAAGAAGCATGGACGTTTATGGCACCCTTGGGCGGCAGGTCGATTAATTCGCGACCGACTTTCTGCCCGAACGCAATAACAATTATCAGGTCCGGCCGGTGGCCGGTTATTCGTTCGATAATTTCCGGTGTATTTACATTAGCCGTTTCAACAAAAGGAACAAGGTGCATGTTCGCCCAGTGCGAGACCGGCGTGGGACATTCCTTCCTGCCCCGCCCGGCAGGTTGAGGCGGCTGGGTCACTATAAAGACCAATTCATTCGCCGAACCTGCCAAAGCATTCAGGCAGTTAATGCCAAATTCGCCGCTACCGAAATATACTATTTTCATATAAACTCGAATATCGAAATCCTAAACTCGAAACAAATCCAAAATTCTAATTTTAAAATGTTCAAAAGATTTATTTTGTCATCATCTAATTTTTTTATTTTGGTTATTAGGATTTGTTTGGGACTTAGAGTTTAGGATTTAGGATTTTCCCTCATTGATTTTCGTATTTTTCACTTAGTTTTTTTAGTTGCTTGCGGTGTGTGATTTTTGCGGCCTGGCCCATGCGATTGACGATAGTCATTCCCTCGATATGGTCGTATTCGTGTTGCAGGGCACGGGCATAAAGTCCCTCGGCCTCTTCGGTAAACTCGTTGTCGTCAAGGTCGGTGGCGGTGACTTTCGCCTTTTTGTACCTCCGAATTTTCGTATATATGCCCGGCACGGAAAGACATCCTTCTTCAATGGTATCGAGGGGGCCGTCCGGCGTGACAGTAGGATTGATAAAAACCTTGACGTTTTCCCTGCTGCCGTCCAGCGAAATAATAAACATCCGAAGCGGCACGCCCGCCTGCGGTGCAGCAAAACCTACGCCTTTATTTGCCCGCATAAGATCGTACATCTTGTCAACGAACCGGCGGATATTATCGTCGATTTGTTCTACAGGCTGAGCTTTTTTCTCCAAAACATCAGCCGGATAGTGCGTGATTTGACATTTTTCAATCTCTATCATTTCCGTTATCTCGCCTTCAAAAATTATAGCAAATTATTTGTCACCAACTGTAAACTTTAAAATTCCTGACCATGCAGAAACAACCAAATGATAAATACTGTTAAACTTAATCGAATTCGTCGCCCTCGAACGTATGGCCGAGGTAAGATTTTATGACGGTTTCATTTCGTATTATTTGTGCCGGCGGACCGGAGCCTATCACCCTGCCGTGGTCGATGATGTAGGCCTTATCGACCACTTCCAGCGTCCGCTCGACATTATGGTCGGTAATTAAAATACTGACGCCTGAATCGACAAGCCTGTGAATTTCCACCTGCAGCTCCTCGACCGCAATCGGGTCCACGCCGCTGAACGGTTCATCCAGCAGAATCAACGACGGCTCGGTCACCATCGCACGGGCGATTTCCAGCTTCCTCCGCTCGCCTCCGGACAGAAACCTCCCCTGACTTCCGGCAACTTCAGTCAGTCCGAAACTTTCAATCAATTCGTCGGCCCTATGTTTGCGTTCGGCCCTGCTGATCGACATAGTTTCCAGGATAGCCAGGAGATTGTCCCGGACGCTGAGGCGCTGGAAGATGCTCGGCTCCTGCGAGAGGTATCCCATCCCCAATCGGGCGCGCCTGTACATCGGCTGTTTCGTAATGTCCTGTCCTTCGAAGAGCACAGAGCCGCTGGTGGGAGTAATCATACCGATTACCATTCGAAATGTGGTAGTTTTCCCGGCGCCGTTGCGGCCCAAAAGCCCTACGATACTTTGCCTGTCTATCGTGATGGAGACCTCGTTAACGACAATTCTGCCGGAATATCTTTTGACCAGTCCACTCGTTTCAAGAAGCGTCGTTGCCAGCATTTTATTTTCTCATGTTCGCCGGAGAAAACCCGACCTGTTCATTTTATATTCATCTTCCGGCATTATAACAATCCTCGCGTCCATGGCAAACAAATTACACGATACTCGAAAACCGGGCATCAAATAAGAAAAGCCAATAAATATTCTGGCATTTAAACCTTATTTCTGTTATTAAGTAGCTCAGCTTATATAACCATGATGAATGAATCATTATAATTATTTTAATTAAGGTTGCGTATGTTTGCGGTCGTCAGTGATATACACTCGAATCTTGAAGCCTTGACCGTAGTTCTGGCAGACATTGAAAAACGCGGCATCAAGACCGTCTATTGCCTCGGCGATGTGGTCGGTTACGGCCCGAATCCGAACGAATGTCTGGATTTGATTATAAACAGGACCAAATGGTGCGTTTTAGGCAATCACGATTATGCCGTCTTTTATGAGCCGACAAATTTCAACTTCGGGGCTGAGCAGGCCAGCTTCTGGTCCCGGGAAATTCTCGAATCCGAAGAAGATACGGACAACCGCAACAGAAGATGGAACTTTTTGGGTAAATTGCCGATGCGACGGACACTCAAATACAAAATCTCATCGAACTCCGTGCCCATCGACTTTGTTCACGCTTCACCCAGAAGACCGATTAACGAATATATATTCCCGGATGACGTTTATAACAATCCGCTGAAGGTTCGGATGCTCTTCGAGAGGGTCAAGCATATCTGTTTCGTCGGCCATACACACATGCCTGGTGTTTTTCTCGACGAGCCGGACTTTTATCTGCCGACCGAACTCGGGGAGACTTACCCGATAATCGACGACGAAAAGGCAATTATTAATATCGGCTCGGTGGGACAGCCGCGGGACAAGGACAACCGGGCCAGTTATGTCTTCGTGAAGCATAACAAGGTACATTTTGTCCGGCTCGAATATGATTATAAAACGACGATGAAAAAGATTTATGCCATCGACCAGTTGGACAATTTCCACGCGGACCGTTTGCAGAATGGAAGATAAAACGTTCTTTTTACAGAAGAAATAAGATGCGATATTTGAAATGGATTGTAATAAGTTTCGTCGTACTTTGTGGATTGCTGGTTGTGGATTCGGGAATTTTCAAAAACCCATCACAAGACAAAATATCCACCATCCTTTTACAAACGACGACCACTACCGAACCACAAGGGACACTAAATACCCCCGAAGCGAAGGACCCGAATATACCGGAAAACAACCGGTTGCAGGCCGATGCGTCTGTTTCTTTCGGCGCCGATAACGCACCGGCGAAAACGATTACCCTCGGAGCTGCGGACCCTTATACCGAAGATCCCAAAACCGGATTCAAGTTCCAACTGGAGCTAAGTTCCAAAGGAGCGGCCATCCGTAGGGCCACATTCAGCGACGGCAAAGGCAACGGTTTCGACGACCGCAATCAAAAAGACCCGCAGCCTTTGCAGATTATTTCGCCTGTAATAGACAAAAGCGGCAGAGAAGCTTTGGCCATGTCGAACAGGGAATTTGTCCTTATAGACCATAAACAGCAACTCCCTTTACAAAACCTTCAATGGCAAAGCTTCGATGATGAAACCTTGCCGGATGTCAATTCACAAAGCGCCCGCTTCGAGGCGATAATCAAAAACGAGCAGACCGGCGAACAGGCAATCAAGGTTATCAAAACATACACAATCCGTCTTGAAAGCTATCTTCTGGACTGTGACATTACGATCGAGAACCTCTCCACTTCCGAGCAGAATGTCAGCTTCAATTTGGCCGGACCGGGCGGACTCGAAAGAGAAGGATTCAGGACCGATATGCGAAAAGTCGTGGCCGGTTTTAGAGATGCGGACGGCACAATCGGCAGGGTAAAACTCGAGAAGAAAAATATTCTCAAGGCGGAGACCGTCAGGGACATCCAACTGAACAAAGAGAATGCCTATTTCCTCTGGGCGGCCTCGGTAAATAAATATTTCGCGTTTATCGCAGTGCCGGTGCCGGATGAAGGCAAAAATTACTGCGACTGGCTCGCCGATAAAACAGGTCACCTTTACAATCCCGACGGTGACACCAAGGCTAACAGCGGCGACGAAATGTTCGGCGTGGATATGAAAATCGCACCCGCTTCATTGGCCGCAACCGGCCAGGCAGGCAGCTCGAAGACATATAAATTCCAGCTCTATATCGGGCCGAAGGACAAAAGCCTTTTCAACAAGAACGAGCTCTATCGCAGTCTCGGCTTCGACCAGACAATAGATTTTATTGGTTGTTGCTGCCCCGCCGGCATTATATATCCCCTTGCCTTTGGGATAATGGCCATGATGAAATGGATGTACGCTTTTATCCCGAATTACGGCGTTGTCATTATAATTCTTGTGTTCCTTGTTCGGCTGGTTTTGCATCCTATTACTAAAAAGAGCCAGGTCTCGATGAGCAAAATGAGCAAGCTTGGCCCCCTGACCGAAGAGATAAAGAAAAAATACGCCAACAACAAGGCCGAAATGAACAAACACATCATGGCTTTATACAAGGAACAGGGCGCCTCGCCGATCATGGGCTTTCTGCCGATGCTGATACAAATGCCGATTCTCATCGCGTTATGGAGCGCGATATACACCAGTATCGATTTACGCGGGGCGGCGTTTCTGCCGGTCTGGATCACCGATCTTTCCATTCCCGATGCCCTGTTTTCCTTTCCGACGATAACCATACCCATATTAGGCTCGAAAATCAGCTCGCTTAACCTGCTGCCGATCCTGATGGGTGTGGCGATGTATTTTCAGCAGGCTCTGATGCCGACCCAGGCTGCCGCCAATCCCCAGGTCGCCCAACAGCAAAAGATTATGAAGATAATGTTCCCCGTCATGCTGCCGGTTATTTTGTACAACGGCCCCGCGGGAGTGAACCTGTACTTTATGTCCAGCACCTTTGCCGGCGTGATCGAGCAGCACGTCATTCGCAAACACATCCGCCAAAAGGAAGAGGCCGAATCGAAGGGCCTCGTGGCGGTGACAAAAAAGACCGGCGGCAAAGTAAAAAAGAAAAAACCAAAACCGTTCTTTAAAACATAAGCTTCTCGCGTATTTCGGATAAGATACGAGATGCCGGATACCCGATACGATTTCAACAAAACAATCGTGGCTGTCAGTTCCCCGACTTCGCAGCAAAGAGTCGTCATTCGCATTGCCGGTCCAGAGGCGTTCGAAATCTGCCGGAGGATTTTCCGAAAAGATACCGGACAAAATGCACTCGGTGACAAACGCCAAATTCTCTCCGGCAGCGTCGCAATCGACAACGAGCTCGAAGTCGAGGCCCGACTTTATTCGTTCCCGTCCCCGCATTCTTATACCGGCGATAATATTGTCGAGATACATTTCTATACAAATCCTTCAGTAACACAGGCCCTCGTAAGTAGCCTGCTCGAACAAGGTCTTCGCACGGCCGAACCCGGCGAATTCACGGCCAGGGCATACCTGAACGGCAAGATGGATTTGTCCCAGGCCGAAGCGGTTAATGAAATCATCGTTAGCTCCAACAAATTCCAGTTGGATGCAGCGGAAAAACTGCTCAGCGGGCAATTGTCACTAACAACCGCGAAAATCCGTTCGCAGATAATGGAATGCCTGAGTCTGATTGAGGCCGGGCTTGACTTCAGCGGCGAAGATATCGAGTTTATCACCAAGCAAGACGCCATTGAAAGATTGGCCGATATAAAGAAAAAGCTCCAGGAGCTTTTGGCAGGAAGCATCAGGTACGAATCAGTAATCGACCTGCCCGCAGTGGGCATCGCCGGTGCGCCGAACGCCGGCAAGAGTTCTCTCGTCAATAAATTGTTAGGCACAGAAAGAAGCATTGTTTCACACGAATATAAAACCACCCGTGACGTCCTGACCGGCCTGCTGGAGCTGGAACACTCCAACTGCGTGCTGTTCGACTGTGCCGGATTAATACCGGAGCCGGAAAATATCCTCGACGAATTGGCCCAGCAGGCGGCAATCGAAGCGATCCGAAACAGTACCGTTGTCGTTTTCTGTGTCGATATTTTCAAACCGAATTGGCTGGAAGATATTTCAATCCGAAAACTCATCGAGCCGAAAATTTTAATCACGACCGCAACCAAGTGCGATTTGCTCGCGACCGAAGTCCTGTCCGCCCGTCTTGCCGAATTGAATGATATGTTCGCCGCCAATTTTCTCCCCATCTCCACCGTAACCGGCTTCGGCCTGGACCAACTGCGGAACCAAATCGATTCGCAACTAATGTCCGGCCAAACATACGCCGAAAGCACCCTGGCAATAACAGCTCGGCATAAACAGGCCGTGACCGAGGCAATCGCCAATCTCAATGATACCGGTAACGAGCTTTCCGCCGGCAACGATGAAGTGGCATCGATGATGCTGCGAGCCGCGTATCAGGGTATAGGCAGTATCCACCAGCACGACCCGGCCATGGATGAGCAAATCTTAGAGCAGATTTTTTCCCGCTTCTGCATCGGCAAATAAATCTTCACTGATCCTCCCAGGCAGGCCTGCAGGCTAAATAATTGGGTTTGTTTTTTTGGCTCGGCGTAGTCGCAGACGGAGACGGATTTGCCTTATTCTATTGTTATCAAAGAGCTTATGCCAATTTGGGCCCAACCCAAATTGGCTTTGTTTTGCATTTTTTAACCACGGATTACGCGGATATCACTGATTTGACCTGTTTCAAATTGTTTAGCTTGTGCCATAGGTGCCGTGGCCGTTATGGACATGGTCAGCCCCCAAGAAACGTTTTTGTAGGGGCGGCCCCGCGTGGCCGCCCTGGGCAATCACATGGGATTGCCCCTACCCTTATTTTATCCAAAAACCGCCTTAATGCAACCAAAATCCCCGATTTTTCCGTGAAATCCGTGGTTTAGGCAAAAAATGTCCATGACTTTTCCCCCAAGGGTGGCTGCCACACATCAACAAAAAATGTCTTTGCGAGAAGCTTGCCACTGTGATATAGAAGAGTATTGAGGTAGTGCATATAGGAAATTCCGTAATAAGAGTTGTTATCCCTTAAGAATAAGGGATTTTTGAATATAAGAAATGAATATGGTTTGCGATAAAACGTATTATAAAGCTACGACATAGAGATTATTTAGTCTTTATGTTCAAATCAAATAATTGATTTTAGTAAGAGTAAAAAGTTTAACTTATGGCGATATACATTTATTAATGATATTTTAGAATGAGTTCCCATATTTAAATTAGAAAAATCAATAGGGAGTAGTTGCTAAAAAAACCGCCACTTGAAATTTCTGCTTAATTTTTATTGGAGATGAATCTCATGTACAAGCAAGGTGTATTATGGCTTTTCAAAATAGTAGTGGTTACATATGTATTACCACTTTCTATTACCCAATCGTCTACAAACCAGAGTTGGCGCATAAGCTATACAAAATCTAGTGGTGAGGTTGTTTCATTTACTCCAAATGAATTGCTGGAGGCACTGACAAATCCAAAGAAGCCCAGCCGCAAGGAGTTTGAAACTGAAGAAGATTTTAAGAATCGCATGACTAACTGGAAGAAAGACATAGAGAAGATGAAGACTGGAAAATACGATGTTCAGATTCCGTCTACATCGATAGAGTTAGACAGCTATGATATGGACCGGAAAGGATTTCCGTTTAAAATTAAAGCATGTCGATTGTCGTATACTACTAGAACTGATACAAGTGATCATTTAAATCCAATCATTATGTATAACATAAGCACTATTTATGTTTCAACTGTCGGGTTGTTTATGAGAGATGGTTTTGTTGATATTGGAGGATTTCTTCCAATAGACATTAAGGAGGCAAAGGAGATGCGAGCAAGGAAAAAAGAAGTGACCGTCCTAATAAGTGATTTATTGGTAGAGACTGGCACTAAAACTGCTTCTTTCTGTCACCCTAGTACGTCTGATAAAAGATATGCCAATATAGTTTCGGATCTTCTTCGGCCGTGGTTCTATGTGGATCTATGGGAAGAAAAACAATATGCCAGATGTAGAGTGCGGGAGACTTGTATAAAGGCAATAGAGCCTGAATCGGATGGGATGGGTTTCAACGTGCCCGGAAAAAAGCCGAAAAAAGTTCACAAACTGAAATTCATATTGGGCGAGAGGTCATGGAGTACCAACGAATGGAGGAGTCTACCTGATAAATGAATCAAAGGATTATGTATTGAATCGAGTACAACTCGCCAGCGATGAATTGCTTTTGCAGTAAATGGAATAAAAAAAACTATCGAATCCAAGTGTCTATTGTCATTTCTGAGGAAAAATAGGGTACAGTTGATAGGGTTTAGGGATGGATTCCACCGTAAGGTGTCCCTAACGAGACTACCTCCGCAGCTCGTAGCATGCGAAATTTCGCACCATCTTGACTCATATTAAAATGGTGCGATTTCATCACGCCCCACCTAATTGATTCTTTTCGTTTCTTGCTGAATGAAATATTGTGCAATCGGGTACGACAAAAACACAAGACCAATTCCAAAAATTGCCTGCAACATAGAAGACGCGATTTTCTCGAGTACCTGATAGTTATATCCAATCGTTACGTTATATCTGAGATTAAAACAGCTTACAATAGAACCAATAAATGTTGGTGCCGCATATATTATTGTTCCAATGCCAATTAATATCATGCCGATACGTAGTATAGTAGAGAAATCGATTCCAATTAATTCATCGTTATAATTCGGTAATCCTACAATATCTGCGATTTTTTCAGTCTTAAATATCAATATAAGAGCCAGGAACAATCCTACGAAATAGAAAACACACGATAATAAAATCATCGGCCAGGCGTTTTTTCGTCCGGGGAAAAACATCAAGAGAGGCAAATATACAATATCAAATACCAGATACGATGCCGGACGAATAATCAAAAAAAGACCGAGCAATTTTGCCAGGGGAATAAATAGCTTTCGCATAATATAAATCCTCATTCTGATTATTAGAAATACTCATGGAAACACACTGGAGCAATTTTTCGTGCTTTGTCGCTTGTACCTGAGGCGCTTGTGCCACAGGTATCGAACTTCGCAGAGTAGAACATTGCATCCTACCTAACTAATCCTTCCATAATTCCATTTCACGTAGGGCTAACGTTTTAATTAAAGCTTCTTCCGTTTCAAACAGCGAAACGTGGGTAATATTCATTTTGTATAAGTGTCTTAAAACCTTATTTCTCTCAGATGACGGAATTGTATATTTTATTAATGAATCCTGACGATGTTTTCCACCATTATAACACTTTAATTTCTCACTTGCAGAAACAGCATCTTCGTATTTTCCAAATCCCTGAGTAATTCCAAATTGTTTAACACAAATTGTATAACGTGTTTGTTGCAAATAATGTCTCTTGTGTGTACGAAAATCGTACGATATTGTATGTATCTTGGCTCCGGGATCATCCTCTATATGTTTAATGCCCTGTGGCATTTCTTGAAATTGGTAGATGGCTACTCTTTCAGTTACTTTGGGTATTTCAGAGAATGCAAAGAAAGCTGCTACATAAGGTGATTCACTCCAATCTAATAGAGGAGAAGGAAAACCACAGTGTCGAAGATAAATCAGATATTCAATGATTTTCTTTCGGATTTTGTAAGAATTTTTTAGCACATTTGTGCCGCGTAATTTTTCGAATGTATCAAACGATATCTCACCAGTACTTAAACCACCTTTATCTAAATTCCAATTAGATCCGGCATATGAATCCACTGCCCCGCAAATACTGACAGCCTTACATAGATAAGGGAAAAAGTCATAATTATTTACAATTTTTTCCTCGAGCCTTTGCAATGTGGTTTTGAGTTCCCAATCAGCGTTAGCTTGTCCCCTAAAGTAAATTTCACTTGATCTTCGTGTAATTAGAGTTTCCATGACCTTTTCCACATCGCTGGGAAAATATAACTTATTTTGAAATTCATCCCAGTCTTTTAGATCAATCGTCTTCATATATAATCTTTAGCTCGTAGGGTGCGAAATTTCGCACCATCTTGACTCATATTAAATTGGTGCGATTTCTCCACACCTTACATCACGTATGATTTTGCATTTACAATAAAACAGTTTAACTTCACATTATTGCTAATAATTATTTATTTCAAGTTTCAGATTACAATATTCAGCCGCACCAATCAAATCAGGAAAAAGTGTTGCGTGGTTAATATTCATTCTATTCAGATCACGTAAACATATATCCCGTTCAATCTCAGGAATCTGTATCTGTACAAAAATAATTCGGTTCCTGCCTTTTTTCTCATCATCAGAATAACAGATTTCAACGATTTTCTCTATATCGATGTCCGCTGATAATGGCTCTGTATATAGACCTTTCTGACTCAATAATCGGGGATTTTCATCAGAATCGGGACGAACAAACTTAATGAAGTGAGCAGAAGGTATATTTCCCTTTGTTTCACTAGGTCCCCATCGCCCGATATCTTCACTTAACCCATATATGTATCTTGATGGTGCATCTCTAAGTATAGATTCCTTATTCTCGCCACTGTTGATTCTACTAGTTACAACCGTATTAGTAAGAATATTGAAAGGCTTTTGTTTAAACGCAAAATAAGCAGCAACAAAGGGAGATTCAGTCCAATCCAATAATGGTGTTGCAAGTCCATAATGCCTTCCAAGAGACCATATATCTTCTACCTTGTCAAATTTAGGTGGATTATTACCCCGTCGCCCCTTAATAGTACTAATATAAGATTCCTTATGTCTTTCTAATTCCAATTCTCGATGTGATTTCACTATTCGATCAAATCTTGATATCAAAGGCCAATTATTTTCCTGCCCACGCCAAATAAAATCACCAAGATCAAGTAATTTTGAAATAACATTATGAAATTCATGCCATGAGGTCAGTTGTACCGTTAAAATTCCTTTGCTCCAATCACCTTTGCCTCCTAATCCTTTATATATGCTATAATCAATTACTCTATAAGACATAAACACCTCCAAGTGATCTACTTAAAAAAACACATAAAATAAAATAACTAACATCTTTTGCTCATTATCTCAAAAGCATTATAAAGAATCCCAGATGTCTTATCGGCTCGCTATTGTCGTTTGATATTATATTTATTTTCAAAGGAGTGGCAAAAGAAAAAATAGGGTTTAGGGGATAGCGTTTAGGGTATGACTTTTCACTTCTAACTTTTAACTTTTTTGCCGTTTCTATTTGACTGCGGGATTAGTTTTCGGTAAAGTATCGAAAAATCCCCTATAGAACAGGCTGGGGAGTTTACGAACTCGATTGCAAATTCGAGCGTATTAGCGTGCAAAGGAATAACAAATGCCGGATATGAGAAGTACAGGATGCCGAAACGTAAGGATATTCATAAAATACTGATTATAGGCTCCGGCCCGATAGTCATCGGCCAGGGTTGTGAATTTGATTATTCCGGCACTCAAGGTTGTAAAGTTCTCAAGCAGCAGGGCTACAAAATTGTCCTCGTCAACAGCAACCCGGCAACCATCATGACCGATCCCGGCCTGGCCGACCGAACATACATCGAGCCTATTACGCCGGAGATCATCGAAAAAATCATCGCCAAAGAAAAGCCTGACAGTCTTCTGCCGACACTGGGCGGCCAAACCGGCCTGAACGCCGCGGTCGCGTTGGCCGAGAGCGGCATCCTGAAAAAATACGGCGTAAAAATGCTCGGGGCAAACCTGCGGGCGATTAAAAAGGCCGAAGAGAGGGACCTTTTCAAAAAGACGATCATCGACTGCGGACTACTTGTGCCACGGAGCGGATACGCCCACTCCTGGAACGAGGCAAAAAAGGTCGTCGAGGAAGTCGGATTCCCTGCTATCATCCGGCCGTCATATACCCTCGGCGGGACAGGCGGAAACGTCGCCTACAATATCGACGAGTATCGAAAATACATCGACTGGGGACTGAATCTTAGCCCGAAAAACCAGGTCCTCGTGGAAGAATCGGTTATCGGCTGGAAGGAATTCGAGCTTGAGGTCATGCGGGACCGCAAGGACAATGTCGTGATTGTCTGCTCCATCGAGAATCTCGACCCGATGGGGATTCATACCGGCGACAGTATCACGGTCGCCCCGGCCCAGACGCTCACCGATAAAGAATACCAGATAATGCGCGATGCGGCGTTGAAGATTATCCGGGCAATCGGCGTAGAAACCGGCGGCTCGAATATCCAGTTCGCCGTCAATCCCGAAAACGGCAAGCTGTACGTAATCGAAATGAATCCGCGAGTCTCCCGCAGTTCGGCACTTGCTTCCAAGGCAACGGGTTTTCCCATCGCCAAGATCGCCTCGCTTTTGGCAATCGGGCTGACGCTGGACGAGATTCCCAACGATATCACCAAAAAAACGCCGGCCTGCTTCGAGCCGACAATCGATTACTGCGTGGTGAAGTGGCCGAGATTTACGTTCGAAAAATTCCCGAAGACCAATCCGGAGCTGACCGTGCAGATGAAATCGGTTGGCGAGGCGATGGCCATCGGCAGAACATTCAAGGAGTCGCTGCAAAAAGCAATCCGGTCGCTGGAGATTGACCGCTATTCATTGGACGGCAAACATATAAAGGGACACGCCAAGAATCTTTCGATACATCAACTCAAAGACAAGCTGCGGACGTTCTGCTGGGATAAAATCTGGTACGTCGCCGAGGCATATCGAAGAAAATTCTCAACCGAAGAACTGTTCAATCTCACAAAGATCGACCCGTGGTTCCTCAATAATATCAGGGACATCATTAAGCTCGAAGATAAGATAAAAGCTTCCGGCACAAAAAGTCACGGCATATCGAATGCCGAGTTAAAAAAGGCCAAGCAGTTCGGATTCAGTGACAAGTATCTCGCCGAGCAAATCGGCATCAAAGAAACGGACTTACGAAAACGCCGGGGCGAGCTTGGAATCAATCCCGTTTACAAAATCGTCGATACCTGCGGCGCGGAATTCGAAGCAGCGACACCGTATTTATATTCTTCCTTCGAGGCTCAGTGCGAGGCGAATCCCACGACCAAAAGGAAAGTCATCATCCTCGGCGGCGGGCCGAACCGTATCGGCCAGGGAATCGAGTTCGATTACTGCTGCGTCCATGCGGCGTTCGCGCTGAAGGAAATCGGCGTCGAGTCCATCATGGCCAACTGCAACCCGGAGACGGTCAGCACCGATTACGACACGTCGGACCGGCTGTACTTCGAGCCGCTGACGTTCGAGGACGTCATGTCCATCGTGGAAAAGGAAAATCCCGACGGCGTCATCGTCCAGTTCGGCGGCCAGACACCGCTCAAATTAGCGGTTCCGCTGGAAAAGGCCGGAGTGAAAATCATAGGGACATCGCCGGACAGTATCGACCACGCCGAAGACCGCAAGCGCTTCAACAAACTGGTGGCAAAGCTCAATCTCCGCCAGCCTCAAAGCGGCACGGCAAAAACTTACGACCAGACCATGAAGATTGCAAAGAAACTCGGCTTCCCCCTGCTCATCCGGCCGAGCTTCGTCCTCGGCGGACGCGCAATGCAGATTGTGTACGACCAGAACGAGCTGAAAGCCTGTGTCGAGGAGGCAATCGAAGTTTCCGGTGAGCATCCCATTCTGATCGATAAGTTCCTCGACGACGCAACCGAGCTGGACGTCGATGCCATTTGCGACGGAAAACAGGTCGTCATCGGCGGGATTATGGAGCATATCGAGGAAGCGGGCGTCCATTCCGGTGACAGCGCGTGCTGCCTGCCGCCGGTGACAATCGACAAAAAGATCATCGAGCAGGTCAAAAAACAGACGAAACAACTGGCGCTGGAACTGAAAGTAAAAGGTCTTATCAATATCCAGTTCGCCATCAAGGATAACCAAGTCTATATCCTGGAGGTAAATCCGCGGGCGTCACGAACGATCCCGTTTGTCAGCAAGGCCATCGGCGTACCGCTTGCCAAGCTTGCGGCGAAAATCATGGCGGGCATGACTCTGAAAGAGCTGAATTTCACCAAAGAAGTGTCACTCAGTCATTACTCGGTGAAAGAGGCGGTGTTCCCCTTCCTGAAATTCCCCGGCATAGATACACTCTTAGGCCCGGAAATGCTCTCGACCGGCGAGGTAATGGGAATATCCGACGATTTCGGGATAGCATTCGCGAAATCGCAAATCGCCGCGGGAAATACCCTGCCGACTTCCGGCAATGTCTTTTTCAGCGTCAAGGACCCCGACAAGGCAAGGGCGGTCGAGGTCGCGCGGCAACTGCATAAAATGGGATTCAAAATCATCGCCACCAAGGGGACATGCATCGAGTTCATCCGCAATAATATCCCATCGGAATTCGTTTTGAAAATGACCCAGGGCCGGCCGAACATCGTGGACTACATAATCAACGACGATATTGACCTGATAATAAATACGACTATCGGCAAGCAATCGATTCTCGACTCGTTCTATATCCGAAGAACCGCCCTCGACCGGCAGGTACCATACGTCACGACCATTCGCGGGGCCGCCGCGGTGGCGAAGGCAATCGAAGCGATGAAGGCGCAGAAAATCGGCGTCAAGCCGTTACAACTATACCATCGGAAAAAGGAAGCTAAAAAGTGAAAGCGATTTTGCTACTGGAAGACGGAACAGTTTTCGAAGGCACCTCGTTCGGAGCCAGGGGCTTCAAGTGCGGGGAGGTCGTGTTCAATACGTCCATGACCGGCTACCAGGAAATTTTGACGGATCCCTCCTATCACGAGCAGATTATCACGATGACATATCCTTTGATAGGCAACTACGGCACAAACCCGGAGGACACCGAATCGAGAAGGATTTTCGTCGCGGGATTTATCGTCAAGGAAAACTGCGATTACCCGAGCAACTGGCGCAGCGGCCGCTCGCTGAGCGATTATCTTAAAGCCAATAATATCGTCGGACTCGAAGGTATCGACACGCGGGCTTTGGTCAAGCATATCCGCATCCGGGGAGCCATGCGGGGCATTATTTCTTCGACCGAATCGAATATTAAAACTCTCGGGAAAAAGTTAGAGCAATATCCCGGCCTGGTCGGAAGGGACATCGTTAAAAATGTCACCTCCAGAAAAGCCTATAACTGGGACAAGGGTGTCATCGACGTTTTAGAGAACCGCCAGCTAAGCCCAGAGAAAAAATACAAGGTCGTTGCATTCGATTACGGCATAAAACAAAATATCCTGCGGCTGCTGCGCTCGCACGGCTGCGAAGTTCACGTCGTACCGGCGAAAACATCCGCCAAAGATATCCTGGCGAAAAAGCCCAACGGCGTTTTTCTGAGCAACGGCCCCGGCGACCCTGCACCGGTGAGTTATGCGATTGAAAGCATTCGGCAGCTTCTGGGGAAAGTGCCGATTTTCGGAATCTGCCTCGGCCATCAGATTCTCGCTCTGGCGCTCGGGGCCAAAACGTACAAGCTCAAGTTCGGCCATCGCGGCGCCAATCACCCGGTCAAGAACCTGCGAACGGGAAAAATTGAAATTACCAGCCAGAACCACGGCTTCTGCGTCGATATGGATTCACTGAGCAAAAAAGATGTGGAGCTGACACACGTGAACCTCAACGATAATACCAACGAAGGCATTTTCAGCCGCAAGTTGAACGCCTTTTCCGTGCAATATCACCCCGAAGCCTCGCCCGGACCGCACGATTCCAATTACCTATTCGATGACTTTATAAAACTGATGGATGAGAACTCATAGTTCGTATCTCGTTTTTAGTATTTTGTTCCTTGATGCTTGATTCTGACCTCTGATTTCCGTTCTCTGCCCTCTTTTTTTCTTGCCTGTTCTTCGCTATTTATATATATTGCCTGTATACGGCGAGTAAACTGGACATCAGGGATTTATAGTCTTTGACACACATTTTTCGAAGAAAGGGAGGAAATATGAGCGAAAAAACCCAACAAGATGAAAAAAAGAAATTAATAAAGCTGCAATTAAGAAAGATGGAAGAGGATAGAAAAGTACTAACCGACGGTGAAAAGAAATGGTATCTCCCTCAATATCCCCTGTTTTAGCTAACGATTTCCATACTTTTTATCCTGGAGGTTATCATCGGATTGGAAATAAGCTTAGAAATGGAGCTTTTATTTGTTATTTCATCAATTATTAGCGGTATGATGTATCAGTTGGACGTTGTAGAAAAAAGGATAAATAAAATAGTCGAATTAATCGAGGCGGAAAAAAGATTAGAGAAAAAATACAAATCCAGGATTAGGAGCTTTAACGAATTCTGAATATCAGGTGTGTTACTCAGAAAATATTGCGAATCATCACACCCTGCATTATGATAAAAGCCATTGTGAGAAAGAAAGGTTCGAGATGGAAAATGAAAAATCGCAACGGGAGAAGGCAATTGCCGTCTTAAGTGTGGGGTTGCTTGTAGTTGCCGTTTGTATGATACTAATAGATGCCGCAATTACTATTGCCACTAAAGGAAACTTCGAAACGGCGCTCATGGAAATGACAGCAAGGGATCAAGAACTACCTCTTATTACCAGGTTCCTTGTCACATCGATATCAAACGTCACTTTGGGGATTATTTTCACGATATTGATTCTCGTACTAATTCTTAAAGAATTGTTTGTCCGCTCCAAGAGAATCTCCCTGACAGTCAATATCGTAGCGGCAATATCAGCAATAGCATATATTCCTATTTATATAATCGCTATATTTCTTCCCATGATAGAGATAATTACCCAACTAAGCAATAATTAGAAAATTCGACAAAAGAAATATTGCAATTTATTGCACTCTAAAACTAAGTTGAAGCCGCTTCGCGGAACTATTTTTATTAGACCCCTCGACGGAGTTTATCCTGAGCGCAGCCGAACGGGCTCGGGGTGACGGTAGGTGGCAACCGCTGCGCAAGTAGCGACCAATAGCGTGTCCTTTTTGCCGTTGAATCGCACAAGGTAAAGTAGATTTGACTGCTTTCTTTTTTGTAGCTGGCACACCCGAGGCAGAGCGAAACGGAGTTCCCCTGACGTCATTTCTGCCTATGTCATGCCCAAGGCAGAGCGAAGTAAAGTTCCCCTCTGTCATTTCGAGCGAAGCCCTCGTTCTTGCTTTCGCAAGAAAGCACGAGGGCGGAGTCGAGAAATCTAATAAAAACAGCCCCCTCAACCATGCCAGGATGACGTATTATCGGCATTCGTATTCTGTCCTCTTTTTTTCTTGCCTGTTCGATTCCGTTTATATATATTGTCCGTATATCGCGAGCGAAAGAGACATCGGAGACTTATGCTTTTTAATAAGCACTTTTCAAAAAAGTGAGGAATATATTATGAAACCATCATATCTTAAAGCCGGTTGTATTCTTTTGGCCGTACTCTTTGCCCCGGCAATTGTCACAAGCGGCAGCAAAGAATCATACCAGGAAAAGGATTTCCTCTCTGATCCGAATGTCGTGACCTGCGAGCTTGAGGATACCACTATTTCCAGGCTCGACCTGGAGAAAAACAAGCTGCCTTCATTTATCCGCAGAATGGAACGGGCAAACAAAAAAGATCTCAAACAGGGCCGGCTCACCCTTGCAAACCGGCCTTTTATGGTCCTTTTGGCAGAAAGGCCCGAACGGGAATTTTTCCTGTATGATATCGAAAAGAAATTCGGCCCCTACTGGTGGGGCTCATGGAGTCTGCATTCGTATCATAAACTCGACGGTAAGTTTTATGAATTTATGCTTATCGAGGATGGCAAAAAAATCGCCGCCCGTCCGTACAAAGGCGAGACGGGCACAATCAAGCTCGGCAAAGGCGGCCGCGAGCTGGAAAAGATAGAGTTCAAAGGCTCGGTACATCAAAAGGCAAACGTCGCGGCGCCGATAGGGACGCTTAAAGAACGCTCGCCCGAAGCAGTCACCGAATGCCAAATTCCCGCTGGCGACTATACATCGTATATCATGCACATTACTTATGATAATCTGGATATCTGTATCTCTAATAACTACCACACTAATGCCCAGGGCCAATCCAGCGGCGACAAGGAAACAGTCTATGGAATGCAGGTGCGAAAAGACAAGCCGTATGTTCTGGATTTCTCGAATAAACCGATGGTCGTATTTGACCAGCCGCCTATGAGTAAAACAACTTTTTCACGGGGCGATGAGATAGAATTCGCCGCAGTGCTGGTCGATCCGAACCTGGACATCATGATACGCGGGCTGGATGATACATCCGTAAAAGTTGACAGAGAATACAAAGATTCGGACGGCAAAGTCACTCGGACCGTCAAGGTGAATAAGTCGCTGGACCCGAATGTTGTAATCGCGCGTGCCGACGGCGAAATCGTCGCCGAGGGCGTTATGCCGTTCGGCTGAGCCGGCACCTGCGGGTACACGTGGCGTGTACCGAAAGACCTGAAAATAAACGGCGAAGAAGAGCTGACCGTGACGGTGACCTACGATACGCAGAAGCTTTACGGCAAAATATCTTCGCAGCGAAAAATCAAAATAAGAAAGTAATAAATCCCGGCTTCGTTCTTAGTCGGTAGAAAGTACGAAATAAGAAAGGTTCGAAATGGAAAGTGAGAAATCTCAACAGGGAAGAAACACTGCTGTCTTAAGTGTGGGATTGCTTGTAGTTGCCGTTTGTTTGATACTCTTTGCCGCCGCAGGCACTATTGCCACAAAAGGACGATTTGAGCTGATACTAAGAGAATTAATGACTCCCGACAAGATACCGGCCATAACTAAATTCTTTATCTTCACACCAACTATCAATCTTGTGATTTTCTTCGTTTTATTGATTCTCATATTGTTTCTAAAAGAATTGTTTATCCGCTCCAAGAAAATCACTCTGGCAGTCAATATCGTATCGGCAATATCAGCAATAGCATATATTCCTATTTATATGATTGCTCTGTACCTTCCCATAGCCGGGAATCATTAGGAGAAATAATTCGTGGCATTAACTATGATAGGCTTTGTTCATTACAGGCAGGACGTGCGAAAAAAAAGAGGGCCGAAGCTGAAAATGAACAAAAGTGGAATAACAGGATAATTGAAATTTTTGGAATTATGCCAATAAAAGACAACGGACAAGAACTTAGAAAGATGGGGATAAGTGCATTAGGCGATGTCCCCTGGGGTACTCATGTGTGCCAATTCTACCAGACTAAGGACGATTTAATTG
>CAYSKI010000006.1:0-124285 GCA_964431695.1 uncultured Pirellulales bacterium
GATGTATGGATCACCGTGAAATCATTTGATGAAATTTACCTCAGGGGTGATATGTCTATTCTCAAAAAGGCCATAATACTCGGCTCAAACGAACGCGAGTTCTGGCTGATGATAAAACCCAAGGAAATCAGCGCTTACTGGTGGGGTCAGTGGCCCGACCTGGATCCTTCCCGGAACCTTCTGATAAATCCAAAAACATTACTCGAAGCGCTCGGAATAGCCAAAGTTGATCTGCAGGCCGAATGGTCTTTGTCAAACAAAGGCCCCTTCGACATACTAACCAAAAGAGTAGATGGCGTGATAATTAAAAAAATATATGTTTACTGCTGCGATTATACCATCAGGAAAATCGAGTACTTCGATTCGGATGGGCAGGTTTTAGCCCGTATGGAACTGGATGAATATAAAGAAGTAACCGAGAATTTTTTCGTTCCGAGCCTTATAGAAATCGAGACATTCGGAACAGACAGAAAAGAGGATTCGTTAAGTATCGCTTTCGATCTTAATTCGATAGAACACAGGGAAATAACGGCAAAGCAGAAAAAATTATTTGTACGACCGGCCCCACGGGGTTATAAAAATCTACACAGACTTGAGAACGGAAACTGGATTTTTTTACAGCAATAATCCAGAGCAAAGGAATTTATATGCCGGATAATATGCGAGAGAAAATCAAGAAGGGCTTGTTCTTATTGGACGGGGCGATGGGAACTCAATTGATTGCCCGCGGAATTAATGTCGGAATGTGCAATAACTATCTCAATATCGAGTCCCCCGAAATCATCTCCAATATTCACCTTGCCTACCTGCAAGCCGGCAGTGACGCCGTAATCACGAATACCTTCGGCTCTAATCAATATGCTCTGGCCCGGTACGGACTGTCCGAAGAAGTTGAACAAATAAACAAGGCGGGTGCCCAAATCGCTCGTCAGGCGGCGGGAAAAGAGCATTACGTTCTGGGTGATATCGGCCCGACGGGAGATTTTCTGGAGCCTTTGGGTTCTCTAAAACCGGCGGAATGCAAAGATGCTTTCGCACGTCAGGCCGAGGCTCTTCTAACCGGCGGTGTGGACGGCTTTATCATAGAAACAATGACTGCCCTCGATGAGATAACACTCGTTATCGAGGCGACAAAATCTGTTTGCGGCGATTTACCTGTTTTCGCATCGATGTCTTTCGATAAAGCCGGCGACGATTTCAAAACGATGATGGGAGTCGGTATCGAGGCAATGGCCACTACAATAATTCCGTTAGGTATCGATGCGATAGGTTTCAATTGCGGCACAGCTACTCTCGACGAATATGTGGAACTGGCGGATAGACTCTTTTCGGCGGTGAGAAAGCTGTCGGATGATATTTTAATTTTTGCCCAGCCGAACGCCGGCAAGCCGGAACTGGTTGATGGCAAAGCCGTTTATAAAGTCACTCCCAAAGATTTCGCCGCGGCGGCGGAAAAAATATATTCAATAGGCATCAATATCTTAGGCGGCTGTTGCGGAACGGGACCGGAACATATAAAGGCACTTGCCGAAAAAATAAAAAACTCCCGGTAAAGTATCAATGCCAGGGACATTTCAACCGGAGTTCAAAATTTTTGAGATTTGCTCGATAGTCTTTTGCGTTGCGCCCTGATTTTTTCTGATGACTTCCCGGCCGTTACGTGCGATCCGTTCGGCATATTCCGGTTCGTTCAGGCATTTATGCATTACCGCAAGCAATTCTTTTTGGTCCTGAACCAAAATCGCGCCCTGATTTACAATCAGCTCATCCACGGTCTGTTGAAAATTAAAGGCGTATGGGCCAAATATCGTGCATTTACCCAGAGCGGCCGCCTCCATCATATCCGAACCGCCCATAGGGACAAGTGACCTTCCGACAAATATTATCGTCGAGAGGCAGTAGAATTTCCGCAAATCCCCCATCGTATCGCCGAGAATTACAGGCTCGATTCTCGATACTTGATTTTCGATGCTCGATTTATCGAAAACTTGATTTTTAACCTCACTATATCTGATAAATCCGAATCCTGACTGTTTTATCAATTGTGCAACCTCATCGAATCTCTCCGGCTTTCTCGGGACAATCGCAATCCGCAGGTCTTTGTATTTTTCCTGCCGATTTAATTGTGTAAATACATCGAGGATAATTTTTTCTTCGCTGGGGCCGGTGGCACCCGCTATCCACAATCTTTCGTCTTTGATTTTCAACTGGTTTGCAAGAGTATCCGCTCCCTCAACCCTGTCTGTAATTTGAGCAGTATCATATTTAAGTGATCCGGTAACAACCACACTATCCTGGCGAGCGCCGACTTCTTTGAAACGCCGGGCATATTCCTGTGTTTGTGCAAGGACGAGATTAACTTCGCGAAATATTCTTTTGACAAATGGTTTTATCCGATTGTATCTGGAAAAACTTTTTTCACTTATTCTGCCGTTCACTATTACAACAGGAACATCCGACCGCCGGGCTATGTCAACGAAATTCGGCCAAACCTCCAGCTCCATCAACAGACAAACCGTCGGATTTAGGTTGGCAAACGCCCGATGCATGACCCAGGAAAAATCGAAAGGAAAATAAAACACAAGATGCTCTTTGCTAAAAAGACTGCTCGCACGGGCAAAACCGGTATCGGTGGTCGTACTTATAACAATCTCGAAATCAGGAAATTTTTTGTCAAGCTCCGTAATTACGGTTTTTGCCGCGTTTACTTCACCGACGCTGACGGCATGAATCCAGATACATTTCTGAGATGGATTTTTTCGGATGATTTTGCCGAAACGCTGTGCCCATCCTTTCCGGTAGCGATTGTGCCTGACGGCACGATATATAATTACTGGGCTGTAAGCCAGTCCGGCGAACAAATACAACAAATCCAGGACATATCTCATTCGGTCATCCTAAAATGAGCAAAGATGTCAGACAACCATTTAATAATATTTGCCGAATATGAATATGTCAAACAATTGCCTGATAGATTGGAAAAGGATTTCTTCTTCCGCAGACGAAAACCTGCAGGTCAATGGAGTTATCCTGAATTGATTTTCGCGTAATTATTCTCCGGCAGTGACAAGCCAATTCTCAGCAAACACAGCAAAATCGAGAAAATCTATAATACTGTCCGGACTAAAACGCGGTGCAAGATTGGCTTTTATATTCCAGTTAGATGAGGTCGGCGTTGCAAGCCAGGCTTCGGCAATAGCCGCAAGGTCTAAAAAGTTAATCATGCCGTCACCTGTTCCCGGCGCAATATCTCCGGTCAGGTGAGCTGGAATCCGCTCGAATTCAAGGGAAGGAGGATCCTGCCCAAATAATCCACCGCCACGCAGAACAAGGTTGAATTCCGTAAAAAGATTCATACCGATTATACCGTCAAGATAACCGCCTTCAGGTGAGGCTACATCGAGCATGACGACAGGAACATTCGTGAAGGTAAGCCAGTCACCAAGAGCGGTGATTTCGAGAGAATCTATATAAAAGCCCGGCTCGATTGAGATTTCGCCGGTAACATCCTGAATATCTACCTCAAAGTCAGGATCAGCAGGATTAAGCCCAAGACGCGCCCCAATATCTGAACCGACAACCGTAATCTGTGCACCGGTATCCAACATAAAGCGATCCTTGTCAATTGCACTGCGGACCCCGTTCTGCAAATCCACACTGCTAACGAAAAAGAGACTTTGAGCCAGGTTTCCTATAATAGTTGAGGGAGTACCGGGCTGGAAAATAAAATCCATGATAGACTCAAGATCGGGAGTATATTGTATATTAAAAGCACCGGCGGGAATCAAACTTAACGGTATCCTATCGGCATAATCTGGTATCCGGGAATCGTAGTGGTTGTAAAATCGTATGTCAGGTGACGTATAATTATTACCGTCGTAAGTAACTGAAATCTGATTATCGTTGAAAATAGCCGTTACGAAATTCACACTCATCGGAGAACCGATAGCAGTCGGCAGATCAGGGCCGCCGAGCGGCGGCTCATCCCCGACAATAATGGAGACATTGCTCTGTCCGACCATATTCGCGTCATCCACCGTCATCGTTTCAGGATCAATTGCCGCCAGTCCGTCGATAAAGAGTGCCAGCGGCTGACTTACTCCGCCAAAAACCGAGTTGACAGCACCAATAATCTCGACAGTACTTGATGTCATTAAATCAGCCCCATAAATACCGGTCCGATTGGCACCGGCAAAACTCATTATATGAGCAGCAGCGCCAGTATCGAATAAACCTATAGTAAAGTCTATTTCCGAAGTATTGGTCAAATACCTTCCCACAACCGACATATGTGTTTCCGCCACCCAGTCAAAATCGTCTGATCGCTTGTTTGTGACCGCCACGGCTATCTGCGGAACAAATCCGGCTATCGGGGGAGAATCGATATTGTTGTCTAAAGCCTGTAACCCGGCCGATTCCAGAGAAAAGAGTTCAATATCAAGAGCCGACTTACGTAATAAATCCTTTCCTTCAGGATAACGTATTGCTTTTATTCGTCCGCCGGGACCTGCAAGCCAATCTACTTTTTCCCGTTGCCATCCGGCTTGCTCGGCATAAACATAACTCCAGCTAAAAGCTAAAGTTAGAAATACAACCGACCGGATTTGCCTCAAGCTGCATAACTTCATTTATCCACCATCCATTCCATAATATACAACAAAACTCATTATAACATATTCAGGCAGGATTTTCACGTGGAAAAACTCGTGACAGGTGATTGCCATTAATCAACCAACAATCCCATTCTGTGCAATCTGCCTCTAAAAGTAAGTACCTTTGACCTTTAGATATGTGACGTTAAAATCAGCGAAAAAAGCGGAAAAGCCCCACAAAAACAGCTATATTCTTGACTTGTCAGCCATTATGGTATAATAAAGCCGAATTCATTTTGTCCCCGTAGCTCAATTGGACAGAGCGTTGGCCTCCGGAGCCAGAGGTTGTGGGTTCGACTCCCGCCGGGGATATTTTCACATCTCGCAAATATCAAAGAAGCTTTTTATCGAACGGCTTTTACGTCGCCGCCTTTGAGTGCCCGGTTGACCTCGGCCAAAACCGCCTTTTCATCGACGCATGTAATATCCCCCGGTGTTTCCTGGACCAAAACGCCGTGTGCGGTGCCCCAGTTGACCGCGGTCGCCAGGTCATTACCTTTAAGCAAGGCCGCCAGGACGCCGGAGGCGAAAGAATCCCCACCGCCCGTCCGGTCTCTGATCGGGATATTTTCCCTGACGGGCGCCTCGTAAAAAACTTTGTTCAGCGCATCGTATAAAATCGCACCCCAGCTAATCAAATCAGCATTATGGGCGCCCCTCCATTGAGTTCCAATCAGGCTCAAATTGGGTAAATCCTTTGCTACCTGTTGGACAGTTTGTTTATATGCTTTTACCCATTCGGTATAAGGGGCGTTTTTAGGCGCCCTCGTTTCATAGCCAAGAGCATCGGCCAGGTCGGAATCGTTACCAACAAGCATACCCAAATGCGGGGCGAGTTTCTTGTTAATCGCCCTTGCTTTGTTCTTGTCCGGCTCGACCTTTGAACGGTAATTAAGATCGGCGCTAACGAATGTATCATATTCAGCAGCTTTACGAGCGGCTTCGATAGCAAGATCACCAGTTTTCGGACCAATTAAAGTCAAAATTCCGCCGGTGTTAAAGACCCTTACACCCTGTTTGCCGAACAATTCGTCGAAATCAAAATCTCCCGGCTCAAGCAATCTCGCTGCACTGTTGCCGCGATAGTAAGTCGTATCGGACGGCAGTATGCCGGCACCGTTGTATGTAAAATTTACTCCGTTAGATATCGTGCCCTTTTTGTCGGTCGAATACCTCGTTCCATCGTTCTTCGTATTCCACCAGATGATTTTGCTCGTATCGACACCAGCTTCTCTCATCTGGTTTCTAATATTATGGCCAACAGGATCATCGACCAAAGCAGTCAAAACCGCAGTTCGCAAACCGAATGTATAAGCCAGGCCGCAGGCTACATTGGTTTCTCCGCCGCCCTGAGAGACTCTGATATGATCTCTGACTCTGGCGGTTGGAACATCTCGCGGATCCAGCCTCAGCATAACTTCGCCCAAAGACATCCCATCGTAACAACACGACTCGGCGGATTTTATTTCGTTGTACTTGATGACCTTGGCCATTTTTTCCCTCATAAATATGGATTATATCTATTGATACATTCAAACTGACCTGCATTTCCAGAAAGAAGGATGTTACCAACCGAGCCGCCGTCTCACAAGCGAAAAACAGCAAACTAACAAAATCCGATCCCTAAGGGATAAATCCCTTGGGGATAAATTGTTTTTTCAACCGCAGATTTCGCGGATTCAATGGATTTAAGCCGTTTCAAATTCGTTTATGCAATACGCATTACGCACCACTCAATACGAAATAATTGGCTTTGTTTTTTTACCGGTAAAACACCCGAAAACTACTGTTTTTATCGTAATCTTTTTATTTCAAAGAACTTATACCATTTTGGGCCTGACCCAAATTGGGTTCGTTTTCAATTTTTTCTTCAGAGTCCATTAGTTTCGGATTTCGAGCTTAGGATTTCGAGTTTCCGGCCGCTCGTCCCGGCGAAGGCCATTGCCGGAGCAGGAAAGGCCGGCGAATTGGCTTTGTTTTTTCAAAAAAGGTCGATTTGTAGAGAGTTCTCTACATTTGTCGAATTCCCCGTGTACAAATTTTTTAGCCGCGGGCATTGTCCGCGGTTTGTGATAACAATTACCCCCAGCCAAGTCCGGGGGCTAAACGTGGAAATTATGGTTTGTTTTCTTTGACTTTTTGCCAGAGCAGCTCGGTCAGCTCTTTTACGCCTGAGCCGCTAACCGCTGAGATTGGGTGGATAGGCTGGTGCAGTTTGTCCTGCAGCTCTTTGATTTTTTCTCCATCAGGAACGAGATCGATTTTGTTAGCGACAATGATTTCTGATTTTTTAGAAAGGATTTTGCTGTGCTGCTCCAGTTCGCTGCGAATGGCGTAGTAATTTTCCACGGGATCGGAGCCGTCTATCGGCATAATATCGAGGATATGGGCCAGGATTGTTGTTCGCTCGATGTGTTTGAGGAAATCGTGTCCGAGGCCCGCTCCATCGTGGGCGCCTTCGATCAGGCCGGGAATATCCGCCATGACAAACCGTCGGAAGCTGCTCAATTCGACAATGCCGAGCGCCGGCTCAAGTGTCGTAAAGGGATAATCGGCGATTTTCGGTCTTGCCGATGTGCAGCGGGAGATAATTGTGCTTTTGCCGGCGTTAGGCAAACCGACCAGACCAACATCGGCGATGAGCTTCAAGACGAGCTTGATGTTTCTTTCCTGTCCCGGTTTACCGGGTGTGGCGTATCTCGGCGTTTGATTTGTGGCGGTAGCAAAAGCCTTGTTGCCTTTTCCGCCTCTTCCGCCGCGACAGACGCAGACCTTCAATCCAAGCTCGTTGAGGTCTTTGAGCATCAGGTCCAGATCGGTATCGTAGATGAGCGTGCCCGGCGGGACTTTGATTATAAGGTCGTTCCCGTCTGCTCCATGTTTGTTGTTTCCGGAGCCGGGTTGTCCTTTTTGGGCCTGCCAGTGATGTTTGCCGGCGAAGTCGGTCAGGGTGTCGATATTCTCGACGGCATGGAAATAGACATCTCCTCCTTTGCCGCCGTCGCCGCCGTCGGGGCCGCCTTTGGGAATGAATTTTTCCCGCCGGAGGCTTACGCAGCCGTTTCCGCCGTCACCGGCCTTTACCCAGATTTCTACTTCGTCAACAAACATATTGCGTATGCGATATAAAAAAAGGATGGTAAATTTACCATCCTTCTGATTGTTATTATGGAACTTTTATTTAGACAACATGAATTTTGCGGCCCTGAAAACTCACCTGCCCGTCGGTTTTGGCGAACAGGGTATAGTCTCTTCCCATGCCGACATTATTGCCGGGGAAAAATTTCGTGCCGCATTGCCGTACAATTATCGAGCCGGCACAAACCGTCTGGCCGGCGTACAATTTTATGCCACGATACTTCGGATTGCTGTCTCTGCCGTTTCTCGAAGAGCCTTGTCCTTTTTTATGAGCCATTGCTAAAACCTTTAATTACGCGAATAAAATATTTCAAATTTTCAGAAACCAGGATTCTAACCAGCCTGTTCGGATTTGTCCAGAAAAATTTCGCCGGAACTATCATTTTTGGCCGTAATAGGCATTTTTACCATGTTTGCGCAAATAATGTTTATCGAGAAGAGTTTGACTGATTGGCCCCTGGCTCGGATTTATTGTAATTGTGCCCAGGGCCATTGTCGCAATTTCCTCCAGCACGACCATTGCTTCGACACATGCCTCGGCGGTCGGCCCCCAGGAAAATGGTCCGTGGTTTGCCACGAGGACCGCCGGGATTTGCATCGGATCCATACCGGCGAATCGCCGGACGATGGCTTTGCCGGTGTTCAGTTCGTAATCACTGGTGATTTCGTCTTTGGTCATCACTTCCGTGACCGGTATGGAACCGTAGAAATAATCGGCGTGGGTAGTCCCGAAGCAGGGGATTTCACAGCAGGCCTGTGCCCAGGCGGTTGTGTTGACCGAATGTGTATGGCAGATTCCGCCGACGGCCTCGAAATTTCTATACAACTCCAGATGCGTCGGGGTGTCGGAGGAAGGTTTCAGTTTGCCTTCGACAATTTTGCCGTCGAGATCGAGCAAAACAATCTTGTCCGGTGTCAGCTCGTCGTAAGGGACGCCGCTGGGTTTTATTGCGACTACGCCGGTCGAGCGGTCGATTCCGCTGACGTTGCCCCAACTATAAATAATGAGCTTTCGAGTCTGAAGATCGATGTTTGCAGCACAAACGGCTTTTTTGAGTTCTTCATTCATAATAAATTCTTACGCATTCGCTGCGTCTTTGATATTCAGCAGGTCCTTCATGACGTTTGCCAGTTTTGCGGTGGTGTCTTTCACACCAAGGGCATCGTGGAGCTGTTTGTAAAGGACGTACAATTTTTTATAGATTGCATGATTTTCGGCGATCGGTTTGTAAGTGACATCCTTGAAGCCGCACATTGCTGCCTGGGCGTCGCCGAAATTATCGTATCCGCCGGCTTTTTTACCGGCGACTACGGCTGCGGCAATAGCCGAACCAAGTGCGCAGGTTTGAGCGGAGCGGGCGATTTTCATCTCTCTGCCGATGACGTCAACGTAAATCTGCATAATCATCGGATTCTTTTCGGCGATTCCGCCGCAGTTGACAACTTCGGAAATTTTAACGCCGTATTCCTCGAATCGATTGATGATCGTCAGGGCGCCGAAAGCGGTCGCCTCAATCAAGGCACGGTAGATTTCTTCCGGCTTAGTATGCAAAGTCTGGCCCAGCAGCAATCCGGTAAGTCGCTGATCGACGAGGATAGTCCTGTTGCCGTTATTCCAGTCGAGTGCCAGGAGGCCGGATTGGCCGGGTTTGAGTTTTGCCGCTTTTTCGGTGAGGGCTTCGTGCGAACCTGCGGATTTTCCGCCGGGCTGGATATAATTGACAAACCAGTTGAAAATATCTCCGACGGCGGACTGGCCCGCTTCGAGTCCCCAGAAACCGGGCAGAATAGAGCTGTCAACAATGCCGCATATACCGGGAATATCTGCCAATTCTTTATCGGTCGGCCAGACTGCCATATCGCAGGTGCTTGTGCCGATGATCTTGACCAGGACGCCTTCTTTAATGCCGGAGCCGACACCGCCCAAGTGGGCGTCGAAGGCTCCTATCGCAACGGGGATACCGGCGGGGATTCCCAGTTTTGCGGCCCATTGATCGGTCAAGTCGCCGGCCTTGGTATCGACGGCATACGTTTTGTCGGACAATGTATCTCGGAGCTTGCCAAGCTTCGGGTCCAGCCTGGAAAGGAAATCCTTGGCAGGATAGCCGCCCCATGTGTCATTGAACATTGCCTTATGCCCGGCGGCACACCGGCAGCGTTTCAGTTTGCTCGGGTGGTCCGTGCCGGTAAGAATCGCCGGTACCCAGTCGGCATGTTCGACCCAGGTATATGCGGCGTCATATACTTTCGGATCGGTCCGCAGGCAGTGCAGGATTTTACTGAAGAACCACTCGGAGGAATATGTCCCGCCGCACTTGGCGAGATATTCGGGGTGAAGCTTCTTCGCCAGCTCGGTGATTTCGGCCGCTTCCGCATGCCCTGTGTGGTCTTTCCAGAGCCAGGCATGGGCGTTCGGATTGTCTTTGAATTCATCCAGCATACCGAGGGGCGTGCCGTTCTTATCGACCGGCAGGGGTGTCGAGCCTGTAGTATCGACTCCGATACCTATAATCTCGGCCGGATCGAAATTCTTGTCCGCATTTTTTGCCTGTTTTATCGCTTCTTTGATTGTAACCTCAAGGCCCTTGATATAATCGGCGGGATTTTGTCTTGCTACATTATGATCGGTCGGATCGAGAATAATGCCTGCTTGGCCTGTTTCATATTCGTGTACGGACGTTCCAAGCTCTTTACCGTTATAGACGTCAACCAACAGAGACCGAACGGAGTTGGTTCCATAATCAAGACCAATTGCGTATGCCATAAATTTACCCTTTCTATTAAATATTTTGTCCCGGCAAAGATAATATTTAGTCTTTTGGCCGGTTGCAAGTGTCTAATCTCGGTATTATTATGATTTTTCACTTTTTTATTATGTTTCACTTTAAAAAAGACTCGAAATTATCCTTATCTTGCTCTATAAAGACTTTTTTTGAAAGAAATTATTGACCATTTTGCTTTGGTTCTGATAATGGTTCAGGATTATTGGTTTAATCTTGCTGAAAACCACTGGAAAACAGATTAATATGCATATGAGGAAAAGTATTGCAACTAAATGTCTTAATCGTTAGAATTTTTCCAAATTGAAGATAGAACTGCTGATAACTACTGGAATATATAAGGGATTTTAAAGGAAAGGACATCACATGGGATCATTTGGAGTTCTTGCACAAGTAGCAGGATCATTCACTACTTTGGACTGGGTATCGATTGGTGTTTATTTTGCCATACTATTCGGTATTGTCTGGTGGGTCGTCCTGAAAAGTAAAGATACCGCCGATGACTATTTTCTTGCCGGCCGTAATCTTGGCTGGTTCGTTATCGGGGCGTCGATTTTTACTTCCAATATCGGTTCGGAACACGTAGTAGGTCTTGCCGGTTCCGGAGCAACCGACGGCGTGGCTATGGCTCATTATGAATTACATGCCTGGTGTCTGCTGGTTCTGGCCTGGATCATGGTGCCGTTTTTTTCCCGATCACTGGTTTATACGATGCCGGAATTTTTAGAGAGAAGGTTTTCACCGGCGGCCCGCTGGGTGCTATCGATGATTTCACTGATAGCCTATATTTTCACAAAGATCGCCGTTGGTATCTTCGCCGGCGGTATAGTTTTCAGTGCTTTATTCCCAACGGCAACATTCCTGGGCCTGGATAGTTTTTGGATAGGTTCGATCCTGGTTATCGTGCTGACAGGTCTTTATACCATTCTCGGTGGTATGCGTGCGATGTCCTATACTGCAACAGCCCAGGCGATTATTCTGGTTATAGGCTCTCTTTTAGTTACTTATTTCGGTCTTAAAGCCCTGGGTGGCTGGGGAGAATTAAAGAATGTTTGCGGTTCAGATATGTTCAATCTATGGAAACCTATGGTACCGGAAGGCGTAGAAAGCACCTGGCAACCCGTAAAAGAGACTTCTCGTATGGCCTGGTATTTCAACGATAATTATCCCTGGCTGGGCATGCTGTTTTGCGCACCGATTATCGGATTATGGTACTGGTGTACGGATCAGTATATTGTTCAACGTGTCCTAACGGCACCGAATGAAAAAATAGCAAGAAAAGGCTCGATTTGTGCCGCCTTTTTCAAGTTGCTTCCGGTCTTTCTGTTTATTATTCCAGGGATGATTTGCTTTGCCCTGGCGGCAAGCGGAAAGATTCCTCAGATTCAACAGGCCATGTTCGATACAAATGGAGACGTCATACGTGATGAGTCTCAAAAAGCTTTTCCGATGTTGGTCATGACAGTTCTACCGACAGGTGTGCGTGGCATTGTCGTTGCCGGTTTATTGGCGGCCTTGATGAGTTCTCTATCCGGTGTCTTTACAGCATCCTCAACATTATTTACAATGGACTTTTACTCAAAACTCCGTCCCAACGCTTCCCAGCACAAGCTTGTATGGACCGGACGGGTCGCCATGACTATTATGGTGTTGATCGGTCTGTTATGGATTCCGGTGATCAAAGGTGGAAAAGGTCTGTATGATTATCTCCAGGGTGTGCAGGCCTATCTCGCTCCGCCTATTTTTGTTGTCTTCTTCCTCGGCGTGTTCTTCAAAAGAATGAATGCTAAAGGATGTTTGTCGGCATTGGTTGTCGGTTTTGTTCTGGGTTTGATTCGAATGGGAATAGATACGCCCGTTAAACTTATCAATGATTTCAGCTATACCCCGGGTTCTTTCCTTTGGATTATGAACCATATTTTCTTCCAGTATTATAGTCTGTTCATATTTATCGTTTGTATTATTGTAATGGTTGTAGTTAGTTATTTGACAGCGCCCCCGTCCTATGCAAAGATTAACGGTCTTACATATGGAACCACGACCTTGGAAGATAAGGAAAAGTCAAGAGCCAGTTATACAAAGGCAGATGTTGTCTTCTCGATTGCTTTGGTTGTTATTATTGTAGCGATTTATATGTATTTCACCGGTTGATAACAATCATCAAAAGAAGACCGTTTTTTGTTACGTGTAGCTGTTGGTTGGTTCTTCAGTCGCTTTAATTGCGAATGAGGGGTCATGTATAAAATATTATTGAGTACGGCGAACAATTTGTTGAATTTGTCGTTACATACTTTATGTTGTTTCAGAATCATGGAGTATTACAGGGAAAAGTTTACAGGATTGTCTATCGGAAAGTAAAAATGGCTAAACGCCTTATTTTTTATGCGGCGTTGTTGATAATATTATTCTCCGTCAGTGGTTGCCCATCCGAAGTGTCGAGGCCTCCCGAGCCTCCTGCGGTTGAAAATTCTGAATCCGAAACCGCTGTTTCCGAGCCGAATAAGATTACACCTGTGGAAATCAGGCCTGATGTGACTGAGCCTGATAAACACAGACCCGAATCGGCGAGAGTTTTTCATGACAAATTCGCCGGGATTTTAAAGGATTTTGTAAATGATAAAGGAATGGTTGACTATAAAGGTCTAAAGCGGGAAGGAGTAAGGTTAAGAGCGTTACTCGAGGAATTTAATAGCCTCGATCCGAACCAATATCGTTCATGGCCTAAAGAAGACAGGATAGCATTCTGGATAAACGCGTATAATCTGCATAAGTTATATGTAATTTCGATTAATTATCCTATTCAATCTTCTTCCCGCTTTCTGAGAGTTTTGTGGGGGCCGACTGATTTACGGCATATTGAAAGTAAAATCTCTGTATATAAATTCCTTGTTATGGATGAAGAATTTACCTTCAAAAAGGTTGAGAATCGTTTTTTCCGGGCCGAATTCGACGACCCCAGAGTATTGCTTGCGATAACCGATGCCTGCTTATCCAGTCCGCCGCTGCGAAATGAGCCTTATTACGGGTATAAACTCGACAAACAGTTAGACAATCAGGTAAAACGATTTCTATCTGATCCGATTGCGTTCGGAATAGACAGACAAAAAAAGCGTCTTTATTTGTCTGCTGTGTTTGAAACGGGACGTTATGGAAGGCAGTTCCTTGATAAATTCGGTATAGACCGGAAATTTAAGGATCACCCGCCGGTTACCAGAGCGGTTTTGAATTTTATTACGAATTATATCTCTGCAGGTGATGCATCTTTCCTTGAAGTAGGAAATTATTCTGTTAAATACATGTCGTATGACTGGACAATAAATGATGGTTCTTAGAAGGATAAAAACAAATGGCAAAAAAAGTAGTTTCAAGCAAGTCCCGTTTCAATAAGGGCAGACATTTTTTCACCAGCGAATCCGTAACAATGGGACATCCGGATAAGGTTTCCGATCATATATCCGATTCGATTCTCGATGCAATGCTTGCTCAGGATCCTAAAAGCAGGGTTGCCTGCGAGACTATGGTGACAACCGGCCTGGTTGTAGTAGCAGGTGAAATAACATCCAAAGCGATAGTAGATGTTCCGACTGTGGTTCGTAATACGATCAGGGAAATCGGTTATACCGATGCAGACATGGGATTTGATTATGAAAATTGTGCCGTTATGGTGACACTCGACAAGCAAAGCCCCGATATCTCACGGGGTGTAACCGAAGGTACGGGTTTACATAAAGAGCAGGGTGCCGGCGACCAGGGTTTGATGTTTGGCTATGCCTGCAGGGAGACTCCCGCTCTTATGCCGATGCCTATCCAACTGGCGCATGCAATAACGACTCAATTGAGAAAAATGCGCCAAAGTAAAAAGCTGCCGTGGTTGCGACCGGACGGGAAAAGTCAGGTAACAGTCGAGTACGAAAACAACAAACCAAAGAGGATTAACACGGTTGTTGTGGCTACCCAGCATAGCCCTTCCGTACGCTATAAAGAATTGCGAAAGCAGGTTATCGAGAAAATCGTACTGCCTGTTCTGCCGAAGCGCCTTGTTGACAGGAATATTATATACCATGTTAATCCAACGGGAAGATTTGTTGTCGGAGGCCCGAAAGGTGACTGTGGACTGACCGGGAGGAAAATTATCGTCGATACTTACGGCGGCCGTGGAAGCCATGGCGGCGGAGCATTCAGCGGAAAAGATCCCACTAAAGTTGACAGGACCGCAAGCTATATGGCCAGGTACATCGCAAAAAACATTGTTGCCGCCGGACTTGCCGACGCCTGCGAGGTTCAGTTGTCGTATGCAATCGGTGTTGCTAAGCCCATTTCGGTATTAATAGATACCGAAGGGACTGCAAAAATCAGTGAGGAGAAAATAAGTCAAATCGTACAGGACCTTTTCCCGTTGACTCCCAAGGCAATGATAAAATACCTGAATCTTGCTCGTCCAATTTTTGCCCAGACTTCGTACGGCGGTCATTTCGGTCGAACCGGAGCAGACTTTACCTGGGAAAAAACCGATATGGTGACCAAGCTGCAAAAAGTCACCGGGCTAAAACCAAAGTCCGGAAAGTGATTCAGTGTGATTGATTATTTTAGTTCGCAGATAACAATTTGGTCTTAACCGGCGTCTTTACCGGCAGTTGATTCTATATTCTCAAGACAGATTAAGGCGTTTCGCCTGAGTCGCTCAAGACCAAGGCGTTTGATTGGTGAATCGTAGAATCTTGATTCGAATGATTCGGTGCTTAGGCTTAAAACTTCCTGCAGGCTAAACTCTTTTCTGTCTTCATGGAATTTGATTTGTTTGTTTTTGCAAGCTGGTGCATCTTTTTGATAAGGGCAGGCAAGGATGCATTCTTCGCAGCCGAAAAGCCGATTGTCTATTTTCCTGGAAAGCTCCTGAGATATCTCGCCTTTATACTCGATTGTCAAATAGTTGATGCATCTACTCGCATCGAATTGGCCGTCCGGCCGCAAAGCTCCCGTCGGGCACGCTTTAATGCATATATTACAGTTAGAGCAGTTTTGTGATATTGGATTGTCCGGCGATAGTAACAGGTCCGTTATTATCTCGCCCAGAAATATTTGGCAGCCGAGTTTCGGATTAATCAGCATGTGATTTTTTCCGATGAATCCGAGGCCGGCCCTTTGGGCTAACGCCCGCTCGGCTAAAGGGGATGAATCGACGCAAATCTTGCTTTGGATTTCTTGCCCGGTCGTTGACCTGATAAAGTCGATTAGTTGGCGTAATTGTTTTTCTATAAATGGATGATAATCTTCGTATTGTGCGTAGCTCACTATTTTGCCGGTGGGGATTTTTTTAGGGGGCTGCGTAAAATTTTGTTTCGGCGGTTTATAATTTAATCCTGTAATTATAATCGATTGTGCTTTGTCTAAAAGTTCGGCAGGATTGAAGCGCTTGTCCGGATTCCTGTGCATATAATCCATCCGGCCTTCAAAACCTGATCTGAGCCATGCAGTAAAAAATTCCACATGCCGGGCGTCTATCGGCGAGACATCGGTTATGCCGACCAGGTCGAAGCCCAGTTCGATTGCCTTTTTTTTAATATCATCTTCCAAACTCATGTATCCGATTATACAACAATTGTTGTGGTTTTTAAGGTTGAAGTTTGGCGATGTTAGTTTTATTTTTTGGTATTTGTTCGCAAGTTCGAGTATCTTATGAAAAATGGAAACAGAATCATTTGAATTCTTAAAGCCGCTGCGAGGAATTATTGTCCCAATGGTCACTCCGTTGCTGGACCGCGATAACCTCGATGTTGCCGGTCTTGAAAGGTTAATTGAACATATTCTCGCTGGTGGAGTTCACGGTTTGTTTATCCTGGGGACTACCGGTGAGGCGCCGAGCTTAAGCTATCGGCTGCGAAATGAACTAATTCAACGTGTCTGTGCACTGGTTAAAGGACGGATTCCTGTTTTGGTGGGTATCACCGATACGTCTTTCGTGGAATCGATAAATATTTCCCACAAGGCCGAAGATGCCGGCGCTCAGGCGATTGTTCTGGCCCCGCCGTATTATTTTCCAGCCGGGCAGTCGGAGCTTCTCGAATACCTCGATCATTTGACACGTGAATTGCCGCTGCCGCTGTTTCTGTACAATATGCCGAGTTACACCAAGCTGGTTTTTGAGCCGGAGACGATTCGGGCTGCCGCAGAATATCCCGGTATTGTGGGAATAAAGGACAGCTCCGGAAATATGGTCTATTTCCGCCGGCTTCAGTCACTGCTTAAAGACCATCCCGACTTTTCACTTCTTATGGGCCGGGAGGAACTGCTGGCCGAAGTCATTCTGTTAGGCGGGCACGGCGGTATCTGTGGAGGGGCCAATCTTATCCCGGAGCTTTATGTCGAGCTGTACAACGCAGCTTGCTCGAAAGACCTGCAGAAAGTTGAGGAACTGCATAAAAAAGTGATGGAATTTAATGCGGCTGTCTATCACGTGGGACGCTATGAGTCGAGCTTGCTTAAAGGTTTGAAGTGCGCGCTTTCGTGCGTCGGAATCTGCAGTGATTTTCTGGCTGAGCCGTTTCATCGTTTTCGCCGGGCCGAACACGAGGTGATAGAGCTGTATGTAAAAGAGCTGGGAATTAATCCTAAAAAATAGAAGTTTTATATAGGTCAAATAAATGCCGGCAAGCCTTGGTGCAGTTGATATAGCAATTCTTGTCCTCTATAGTTGTGTGCTGATTGGAATGGGGATTTACTACGTCCGCAAGTGTCGAACGGCGGACCAGTTTATGGTTGCAGGCCGTTCAATCCCCGCATGGGCGGCCGGCCTGGCTGTGATGAGCGCATATACCAGCAGCATTTCCTATATCGCCACGCCGGGGAAAGCCTTCGATTCCAACTGGCATCCGATAATTTTCGCTCTTTGTATTTTCCCTGTTGCATGGCTGGTCTGTAAATACGCAGTGCCGTATTATCGTCAAACGAGGCTGATTTCTGTTTACAGTTTCCTGGAGGAAAGACTCGGTCCCTGGGGAAGAATTTATGCCGCACTGTCGTTCCTGCTGTATATGGTCGGACGCATCGCAGTCATTCTCTATCTGGTTAGCCTTTTGCTTAGCACCTTTGTCCCATGGAATATTTGTATTGTGATTATTGTCATCGGCCTTATTACGATTATTTATACGCTGCTGGGTGGGATGGAGGCGGTGATTTGGACGGACGTGATGCAGTCGGTAATTATGATTGCAGGTATCGCCTTTTGTGCCGTCAGTTTGTCGGTGAAAGTTTTCGCCGGACCGGAACCTTTAATACAATCAGCTTTCGATGCAAATAAATTCAGCTTCGGCAGTTGGGACCTGTCACTGTCTTCCAGAACGATCTGGGTGATGATTATCTATGGAATCACGGAAAATCTGCGGAATCTTTTGGCCGACCAGAACTATGTCCAGAAATATTCCTCCGTTCCGACCGAACGTGCGGCGAAACGCTCGATCTGGATTGCGATGTTGATTTATATTCCACTTACGGCGGTTTTTCTTTATATCGGAACGACCCTTTTTGCCTTTTACTCTCAGGGAGATACACTCGCACAGGCGGGTATCACCAAAGGCGATGAGGTTTTTCCGCACTTTATTGCGACGGCAGTGCCGACCGGTCTTAAGGGATTGATTATTGCCGCTATTATGGCCGCCGCAATGAGTACCGTCGATTCGGCATTGAATTGCTCGGCGACAGTTATGCTTTTGGATTTCCACAAGAGATATTTTAAACCGGATATCGGAGAGCGGGCCAGCGTGTTATATTTACGCCTGGCAACTGTTGTTTGGGGACTATTGGGGATAGGATTTGCAGTATTAATGATCCGGGCGAAAAGTGCGCTGGATGTATGGTGGCAGATTTCCGGAATTTTCGGCGGAGGGATTTTAGGTCTGTTTATTCTTTCTTTACTTCGGGTTCGGCTCCGTTTATGGCAGGGACTTGCTTCAATCGTAGTAAGTATTGCTGTTATCAGTTGGGGGACTTTCGCTCGGGACTTGCCCGATTCCTGGGCCTGGGCACAGTGTAACCTTGACGGGATAATTATCGGCGCTGTAGGGACGGCGGCTCTGATGATTGTCGCCTGTCTCTTCAATTTATTGAATCGGAACAAGCATATCCGGGCCTGAGATGGTCAATATCTCTTGAATTGTCAAATATGGGTTGTTTATAACCAATACTTTTTTTTGAAATATAGAACCATAAGGGGCAGGTCATCGACGATGCATCTCAATCAAGGAGTTACATAGCTACCTTAAAACAGTCAGATTCAAATTTAAAGCAACAAGGTGGCTGAATTCCTCTTTTATGATGGCCTCAATCTCATCCTTGTTTGCCCTATTTGGAACAAGTTCCTTCAAGCCGATGTAGAATAACATAGAAGCCTTTTCTCCATCAATCGCTATCTCGAGAATTTCCTTTATTGTCTCATTGCCAGAGAGTTTCTCAAGTGGGCTTTTAATACGCTCGCTCCCTAGACCATCGACCATGGTTTTTAGATACAAAGCTATCTGATTATCAGCAGAGAAGAGATTTTTATTTTTGTTTTGTTCGCTGAATTCCTTTCTCATTTGCTCAAATATCTTGAGATGTCCGTCCTCCATGGCGGCAAGGTCAAGCAGCACTTGCTTTATGTCTTCGTTTGATGTCTTTTCCGCTGCTAGTCGATAGAATTGTGCGCCGTCGAGCTCGATATTTTTGGCCATCTCAAAAATTTTATCTATGCCAAACATAGTATCCATCGTCATTCTCCTTCGTCTCGTGTAGGCTTACCTATAACCTTCGCTAACTTACCATTTTTTCTAAAACACACAATAGATCCTTAATATCCAACGGTTTTATGCAAATTAGTCTAATCTGAGATTTCCCATATAACTTTATATTTTCTTGCTCAGCTATGCCTCTAAGCCTAGTTTTCAACAAAATAACAAATCTGTATTGAATTTGCCAGCTTTATCGCTGTTACTGGAAGGTTTTCAGTCAGAATAGGTGGAAAAATATGAATTTACCTGCTCATGATCAGTTTTGGAACATACTGCAACCAGTGTCTCCATCTCAAATCAAGTTTTTCAGCAATTATTGGCATTAGGCGTACCCAATTGGAACAGGTCTCAGACGACCAATGCATTCAAGAATATCAAGGAACAACAATCTCGATACCATTACCTCTGCTATCTGAAATATCACATATCTCGAATGCCTTACTACTTTGGCTCCGATCTTTATCATTTTCACCTGGAGTGTTCTAAACGACAAGTCCTTAATCTTCTTGGGCAAAGCTAAACTTCTCAAAAAATTACCAAGATTGTAAGCTAATGCAAACAATTGAAGACGAATCTGATTATCAATAAAATCGTGGCATGAAAGTCGAGTCCAGTTCAATGCGTATTTGCCCTCTTTGATCCATTGCTCTGCTTTGCCGCGCTTGTTATAGAACTTCACCACATTGCTTGACTTCCACCGGAGATTTGTAACTATAAATCCTACCCTTGGAAAGAGTTCGCCTGCATGCCATTCTCGATATTGGTTTGTTGATATAGCGGCAGAAAGTCATAGCGTCCGATGTCGTTTTGGTCCGATGGGATATAAATTGAAAGGCCGCAATAAGAAGATACGGCAGGAACGTCAGGATTTTTTATCGCTTTGCTAACGATAAGACGATTGTCGCACCAGTCAAAGAAATCCTGTAATTCTTTTGCGGCAATATTATTATTGGCCGAGCTAAGTGCCTGAAAAAACGATACCAAATCATAAAACTTCTCGCCCTCGAATTCGAATACAGGCCTGCAGGATTGGGGTGGTTTCAGACTTGCATTCTGTGCAAAAGAAGTGAGGACGGGTGAAAATCTTTCAGGGAGATTTATTAGTTCGCTGTTTTCAATCAAAGTATAAAAAGTGTAATGCTCATCTTCCTGCATGATTATTTTGGCGATTTTTGTGCCTGTGACATTCGGATCGCCAGCCACAGATTTTATTGTTTTAGTATAGTATGTATTCGGTGCACCGACCGTCACCGGTGATGCCATGATATATTCAGCGGCATCGGTAAAATTGTAAAGATTTTGGATTGTAGCCCGGCCGCATTGCTGGAGAAAAAGCAACCTTACTTTGCCGTCCACTTTCCCGTTGAAATCCGTCAGTATTTTGCCGGTCTCTGTTGCGGGGAGCCATTTGCCGGAAAGGAATTGTTTGTTTTTATTTTGGTCCCGGAACGGCTTTTGGTCCAGGCACATATCGTTTAGTTTTCCGCCGTGATTTAGGAAGATAATGCAGTAGTTTTTGGCCTTATAGTTTTGTTGGATCCATTCGAAGTATTTTTTTAATTCGGCCGGGTCGGCACTATCCTCGCTCTTTATGAGAATTTCTTTTCTTTTTGATTTTCCGAGAGCTTGACACAAAGCGATTCGCTTCATGCCTTTGCTGTCGGAAAAATCCGCCTGAACTACTACGGCAATCTTCGAATTCACAATTCCTTTTTGAAGATTACCGAGGATAGTCTCGCCGAATCCACTCAGATCATTATCGTAAGACATATAGTAAATGAAAATCCAATCGTATGTTTTTTCTTTCGACAGGAAAATTCCTGCAATCAGGAGGAAAATCAATATCACGAACAACAACGGCTTGAGATGAATTTTGAATTTTCCCATACATTGATCCTTGTGGCGCTGTTTTTGGGCTGACCGTATTATATCGCTTATATACTTATTGTACAACTGCGTTCCGGGAGCTGGTTGTACGGCTGGATTGATAAATATTGCCGAATATATTGCAAATGGGGATGAAAGAAATTACTATGTTCATTAATTTTGGTAATGGAGATGCAGAACAATGGCAGAAGAACTGATTGGAATCATCGGCGGGACGGGACTTGGCGATGCGTTGGCTGAACATATAACGGATGCCCGGTTACACGATGTCGATACGCCTTTCGGCAGGCCGAGTGCAAAAATTATGGTAGGTAAGTTCGGCCAAAGAAAAATCGCGTTCCTGAATCGCCATGGCGCCGGGCATAAATATTCGCCGAGTGAAGTACCGTTTGCGGCAAATATTTTCGCCCTGAAAAAGCTCGGCGTCCGCACTTTGATAAGCAGTGGGGCGGTGGGTTCGCTTCAGGACAAAATCGCTCCCGGTGACTTGGTTATTGTGGACCAGTTTATCGACAAGACATTTAAAAGGACGAACAGTTTTTTCGAAGGTTTCGGTGCGGTTCACTGCGAAATGTCTGAGCCGACCTGCCGGCGAGTAAGGGACAAGCTTATCGATACGGCGAAAAAAATTAATACTAAAACACATCCGAAAGGCACATACGTTTGCATGGAAGGGCCTCAATTTTCCACTAAGGCAGAATCGCTGATGCACCGGGCCTGGGGCGCCGACCTGATAGGTATGACTGCAATACCGGAAGCGAAATTAGCCAGGGAAGCACAGATGTGTTATGCACTGATTGCTATGGCCAGTGACTACGACTGCTGGAAACCGCATGAAGAAGACGGGGACAAACAGACCCTGCTCAAGGAAATCATTGAAAATTTGCAAACAGCAACTGAAAATTGCCTTAAATTAATAGAGGCTGTTTTATCCGGCCGGCATGAGCTTATCAGTCAAAAATGCACCTGCAGAAATAGTCTCGATCTTGCGGTATGGACGGATAAGAACAACATTAGTAATAAGGAAAAAGAAAGATTGAATGTGCTTTTCGAATAAAAAGCGATAATTCCTGTGAAAGGACGGTGTAATGAAAGCGCTGATGCTTAGATATTTCATTTTAATAGTCGCAATTTTCATCGTATTGACCGCCGGTTGTGCACAACAGGAGCCTATAAGTGTAAAAATGAGCAGGGTCGTTGCCGCCGAGAATTTAAAACTAAAGGAGGATTTAAGGCAGCGTGACTGGGAGATAAAAAGCCTCAAGGGAGTGCAACAGCAGCGGGTTGACGATTTGGAAAAAACCATTTCGGAATATAAGGAGCAGATAAGGACCTGGCAGGAAGAGTCACGACGAAATCTCAGGAAACAGGTTGAAGATGTAGTAGATAATGTTATCGCGAGAAATTCCATACTACAAAAGGAAATCGAAGCGTTAAAAGAGGAAAATAAAAGACTGCAAAAAGAGCTCGATGAGCAAAAGAAGGAATCCACGTCACCTGATGAGCTTTAGGGTGCGATTATTCGCACCATTTTCTTTGGAATCATCCACTTCGCACAATCAGTGGCTGCCACCCACCAAAGCATACTTTTCAACGGCCTGGATGCAATCCGGCAGATTTTCCTTCGGGTAATGTCTTTGTAACGCCGCCGAGACAAGGCCGACAAACATCGGCTGCGGCCGCAGCGGCCGGGACGTCAGGCAGGGATGCGCCTGGGTGCCCATAAAGAACGGATGGGAGGGAAGCTCCAGTATCTGCATAATCGGCTGATTCGGGGCCTTACCGGAAAAGACCAGACCGGCCTTTTCAAGATATTCGATATATCGCGGGTCCACTTCGTAGCGATGTCTGAACCGCATTCTGACTGAATCTTTTTTCCCGAAGAGCTTCCATGCCATTGTCTGCTTTTTAAGCTCGATGTCATGTCCCCCGAGGCGCATATTCCCGCCGAGACCTTCTATTTCTTTCTGCTCCGGCAGAATATCGATTACCGGCTCGGAGCAGCCGGGCTTGATTTCCGTGCTGTTGGCTTCTTTGATGCCGCAGACGTTGCGGGCGAATTCAATCACGGCCATCTGGAAGCCGAAACACAGCCCGAGATACGGCAGATTGTTTTCCCTTGCATATTTGATACAGGCTATTTTTCCCTCGGTGCCGCGCGTGCCGAATCCGCCGGGGACAATGATTCCATCAACGTCGCGCAGGTTCTCAGCAACGTTTTTATCGGAGATATTAGACGTCTCGATCCATTCGATTTTTATCTTGCAGCCCAAGGCGATGCCGGCGTGTTCCAAAGCATTAATTATGGATGCGTAGCTGTCACGGACGGTCGTGTATTTGCCGGTAATGCCGATGGTCACATCGCGGCTGAGGGATTCCATTTTGTCGGTGAAGTCGCACCATTTGCCCCAGGCCTTGCGTTCGTTTGCAAGGTTAATCCTGTCCTCGATTTTCAGCAGGTGCAGGACCTGGAAATCGAGCTTATGTTCCCGGAGCATTGCCGGTATCATATATATACTGTCTGAATCGGCTAAACTGATTACTCTCCCGAAGGGGACATTGCTGTAAACGCTGATTTTCTGCCGGGCCTTTTCATTGACGGGACTGCCCGCCCGGCAGGCGATAATATCCGGCTGAATGCCGCACTGCATAAGCTGCTTGATGCCTAATTGCGCCGCCTTCGATTTCTGCTCGCCTAAGGTTTTCGGCTCCAGGATATAGGTCAGGGCCACGAAACAACTGCTGTTCGGCCCTTCTTCGTAGGCCAGCTCCCGCGTCGCTTCGATAAAGTATGCGTTCTCCAAATCGCCGACCGTTCCGCCGATTTCGACAAAGACTACATCGGCCTTTGATTCCATTGCCAATTGCCTCAGTTTCAGCTTCACTTCGCCGGTGACATGCGGAATCATCTGGACGTCTCTGCCTAAGTAATCGCCGTGCCGTTCCTTATTGAGGACTGAGCTGAAAATCTGCCCGCTTGTGGCGAAATTCACCCGGGTCAGTTTCTGGTCGAGCATTCTCTCGTAGGTGCCGAGGTCCATGTCGCATTCCATACCATCGTCTAATACAAAGACCTCGCCATGCCGGAAGGGATTGAGCGTGCCGGAATCGACGTTAAGATAACCTTCGAGCTTGATGGGTGCGACTTTGAGGCCCTTATCCTGCAGCAGCTTGGCAAGGCAGGAAGAAAATATCCCTTTGCCTAAGCCGCTCATGACCGTACCCATCACGAATACGTATCGGGTCTTGCCTTTTTTGTAACCATCCGGCATAGGTGAGAAAAATTCACTCTCGGTTGAAATATCACTTACTGATGCTAATAGGTCTTTGTTTTCTTTTGTCATTTATACTCCTGCTTGTCATTCCCGCGAAAGCGGGAATCCAATCTTTTTTGATTCGGTGGGCTAACCTTCGGCCATGAGCTCAGGTCGAATGAAGCCCACCCTACAATTATAAATAATTTCTCAATAACTTAAGGCAATCCATATTGTCTGAACTTTTTAAGTAACCGATTTCTATCTGATCAAGATGTTCGACTGGCAGCCACTTTTTAATTCTTCTTCGAATGTCATATTTTTCTTTACTTTCCAAACCTAAAGCAGTTCCATAAATCGAAGTTGCTTTGTGGGTTCTGTCCGGCAATTTTAGGATTTCCATATTTTCTGGCGCATATCCAAAACCAAGAAATAATATCTGTTCGGCTTGACTAAGAAGTTTTTGCGCTTCTTGCAGTTCCGGATTTTCTTTTACTTCGTATATTGTTTCGATATTCTTAGCTGTGCATTCTAATAATGGCTCATCTATTTGTTGTTTGTAATCAACATAATCATTTTGGTTTTGCCATTTAAGAGGTGCAATCTGGCCATAAACGTGAATTATCTTCAATTTTTTTAGGATCTGTATAATCTTATCTTCAGGTACTTCAGAATATAAACATTGAAGAGAATTATATAGAAATTGCTCCAATGATCTATCATAGTTAAATGTAATGAATGTAATATTGTCATTAGAGAAATCTGGAAGAGCATCGTTGCCAATTAATCCCTCAAGAATTCGATTATATAAGTAAAAATACCAATCTCCACCTTGGAAGCCTGCTGTTCCCCATAGGTAGCTTTTATGATTAGAGGTTTTCTGAAGGTCTTCTAATCGTTCTTGTTCTCTTTTCGCTTCTTCTCCAAAACGACTATTTCTTTCTGCTCTAAAAATTTCATAAGCAATTATATATTTTCCAGTTGGAGCAATAGTCGGATTATTAGCCATGAATACGTCTATTGACTTGATGTTTGAATCTTTAAAACTTTTTATAAAGCGATTTATCTCCGCCTTATTAGTATCTAATTTATTTCGATTATAATAATTCAAATAATCTTTATAAAAACCTCCGTCAAAGCATATCAGTTCTCTAAGGCACGCGCCTGATGGATAACCATACGGGCAACTTGCTCCGGCACCTAAAACAAAAACAGTTTTCTTGTTTATCATTCTTTCTATCTTTTGTGGATATTTTTATATCTTTTTACAAATTCCGTGTATTGTTCGGGTGTGTCGATACCGTCGGTTGTGTGCTCGACCTTGCCGACTAAGATCCCGTAGCCGTTTTCAATCGCCCGTAATTGTTCGAGTTTTTCGATTTTCTCCAATGGTGTCTGCGGTTGTTTTGTTATCTTTAGCAAAAAATCCTTGCGATAGGCGTAAATCCCCAGATGCCGGAGATATAGATTTAATTCTCCTATACCTTCTTTCTGCCTGTCGTAAGGTATGACTGAGCGGGAGAAGTAGATTGCCTGAGCGACATCGTTTTGCGTATTGCGTTTTGAGTATTGCGTATTTTCTTCGCACGACGCATCACGCACAACGCACGACGATACAATCACTTTTACAATATTCGGATTCGCGACATCTGCGGCGGTTTTAATTGGCGCAGCCAAAGTTGACATCGGATAATCTGGATTATCAACGAGCAGTTGTGCGACCTTATCGATATAAGCCGGATCGATTTCCGGCTCATCGGCCTGGATGTTTACAACTATATCGGCGTCCAATTCCGCAACAGCTTCGGCGATTCGGTCGGTGCCGCTTTTATGCTCGACCGAGGTTAAGACACAATCCGCTCCGAAAGATTTAGCCGCGGCAACGATTTTTTCATCATCGGCGGCGATTATAACTTTTTCCGGCAGTTTTGCCTTGCAGGCCTGCTCGTAGGTGTGCTGGATGAGGAATTTGCCGGTATCTTTGGCGAGAACTTTACCGGCCAATCTTGTCGAACTGTATCGAGCCGGTATAACAGCAATAACTTTCACTCGTACCTACGTCGAAATTTTTGTTTTTTCAGTTAATTTGTGCATATTCAGGGAACCTGACTGCCGCGATGACTGTGCGGTCTCGAAATTCCAACTGGACACTTATCATATCAGGAAAATAAAGGCCCGTCAACAAATAGAATATTTTCTTTTTGAAAAACTTGTATTCTTACAAAAAAAGTGCAGAGCGGAGATAAAAAAGACCCCTTCGATTCGGAAGAGGTCTTTTTAATACAAATGACTTTATTTTATTAGCAGTCTGCCGGTGAAGTTACTTTGCAATTTTTACCGGCAGGTCCTTGCGGCAGGCAACCGCTCCGTAGTATGCGATAACGACAAAGGCGACCAGCGGTACAAAATATGCAAGATTTATGCTCTCTGTCTTATCGGAGACCACGCCCTGAATCTGTGTCAGGACCGCTCCGCCTGCAATTGCCGCTATTACGCCGGCTCCGCCCAATTTAGTATCGTTTCCAAGCCCGCGAACGGCCAGGCCGAAGATTGTCGGGAACATCAACGACATACAGCCGGAGATACCGACAAGGGCAACACAACCTACAATACCACCGCCCAAAGCGACAATACAGCACAAGCCGATGGCGATCGCCGAGAGGTATGCCAGCAGACGACCCGGCGTGACGAACTTCATCAACCAGGTACAGACGAATCGCGATAACACAAAAATGATAATACCCGCCAGATACCACTTACTACCGAGACTTTCGGCCGTGACTCCTTCGCCGGCGGCATCGGCAACTTCCTGTAGATTCAATTCCTGCATGACATAGCGGATCGTAAACGACCAGACGCCGATCTGGGCCCCGACGTAGAAGAACTGCGCTACGACGCCCCACATGTAGTGGCGATTGCGAATCAGCCGGCCGAGCGTGCCGATAAAGTCGATTCGCTTGTCTTCCTCGTAGGCTTTAGGCATCTTCGTCAGTAAAATTGCGACCCACGTTGCTAACAGGATCAGTCCGACAACCACATAGGTCATCGTGACTGCGTGTAATTCCTGGCGCTGCAGTATTTCCAGAGTGGCGGAATCCATGGCGGCACGGTCTTCGGCCGTGGCTTTGCCAAGATGCTTGAGGATAAAGAACTGGCTGACAATAATCCCTGCGATCGAGCCTAACGGATTGAATGACTGGGCCAGATTCAAACGCCGGGTGCCCGTTTCTTCCGGCCCCATGGCTACGATATACGGATTGGCTGCCGTTTCCAGGAATGACAAACCACCAAAAAGTATCCATATCGCCAACAGGAAAAAATAGTAGGTTAACTGTGGATGATTAGTATGGCTGAGCATTGCCGGGTAGAAACTCAGGGCACCGAGAACATATAGTCCCAGTCCCAATAGTACGCCAGATTTATAACTGAATTTCTTGATGTAGATAGCGGCGGGAAAAGCAATCACTCCGTACCCGCCGAAATAGCAGACCACCTGGATCCATGCCGTCTTGGTGTCCGTCATGCTCATGATACGCTTGAATGCCGCTAACAGCGTGTCGGTCATGTTGTTGGCCAGTCCCCACCAGGCAAATAGACTGGTTAGAAGAATGAAGGGCCAGAGGATATTGAGCGGCACTAATGCATGTTTTGTTCCTTGATTGCCGGAGGAAGGTGTCTCTGCCATTTCTAATCCCTTTATTGAATAAAATTTTCATTTTATCTGAGCATTGCGGCAGTTCAGAGCTATATAAACCATGACACAATAAGGCCTCTTTGAACCAGCGTCAAGTAGATTTTCCCGTCAAAAAAACTTGGATACTCCCGATATTCCGTGAATTTTTCCCGCCTGGATTAGGCTTGACGAATATATCAAGTTCGGCTAATTTGGAAACACATAAGGATGGCGGGGGAAATGATTTATTGAAAGGTGAAGACAGATGCTTAAGAATATTCCTGATGTAATATCCCCTGAACTGATGTACGTTCTTATGGAAATGGGACACGGTGATGAAATCGTGTTGGCCGACGGCAATTTCCCCGCCGCCAACGTGGCACAAAGGCTCATCCGGTGCGACGGACATGGCGTGCCTGAGATTCTTCAAGCGGTTCTGAAGTTTTTCCCGCTGGATATTTATGTAGAGCAGCCGGTGGCGCTGATGAGCGTGGTTCCGGGTGACAACACCAAACCGACCATCTGGGAAGAGTACAGTAAGATAATAAAGGCAAGCGGCGAAAGGTTCACCGATTTCGAGTTCGTCGAGAGGTTCGCTTTCTACGACAGGGCGCAGGATGCCTACGCCGTCGTCGCCACCAGCGAAAAAGCCCTTTATGCCAATATCATTCTCAAAAAGGGCGTCATAAAATAGGCGATTCGCGGCTATCGTCGGATTGATTTTAGTTGCCATTTTCACGAAAAATAATCAGATTTTAGCCAACACTTCTGTATCCCTGCGCATTATAATCTTAGAAATGTGAAATACTTCGCGGAGTAAAGAGAAGTCAAGTGAATGAAATAATTGCGGATTTTACGGTTTTGGAAAATCTCCCTGCGGACGAGAAGATATTGGAATTAAATCTTGTAGATATATTCTTAGCCGAGTTTGGGCGGCTAAAACGGGTCATCGCCGGGATGGGATTGAACGTTGCCGATTGCGAAGATGTGCTGCAGGATGTCTCAATAAGGGCGTTAAGACAATCCCAAAAGTTCGGTACAAAGCAGGAATGCGTTCGGTGGCTGATAAGGGTAACAATCAACCAATGCTTGGCCGAGCATCGCAGGCGGCGGAGTTTTCGCCGGAAGGCCGGAGAAATCCTGAAAAGACGCCAGCAGCATAAAATATGTCAGACGGATAAAAAAGCAGTTTTGGCAGAGGAGCTTGAGATTGTGCGAGAGAGTTTACAAAAATTGGATGAATCTTTGTTAGGGCCGGTGGTACTGAGATATTTTTGTGATTTGGATTCGAAAGAGATCGGCCGAATATTGGAAGTGAAATCATCCACTATAAGAGGCCGGTTGCGGGATGCGAGGTTGGTTCTCGCTAAACGATTACTGGAACGAGGTGTTGAGCCATGACGAGAAAATTGTGTGAAGATATTCGGGAAATGTTGGTCGATTACGCCGATGGCGAACTTTCCCCCGGGCAATCGAGTGAAGTAACGGAGCATATAGAAACATGCGAAAATTGCCGGAAGTTACTGACAGCATTGCAAAAAACACTCGATCTTGCGACCGTTGTTTGGGAAAATGGCCTAAAAGAAACGGAAGCTGTAAAGAAACCAGCCCGACCAAAGCCGAGGAAAATCCACTGGTTCCGATACGCCGCTGTTGCTGCGGGTATTTTGATTGTGGTAACAACTTCGATTGTATGGCGGGAAATTAACAGACCCCAAAAAACCAAGATCAGTTTCGAGGAGATTGAAAGGAGTATTACCGAATCGGCCAATGCCGCCCGGTTGTTAGCGGCGACGGAGCTTTTAGTAGATTATCCCGATGCTAAGGAGATTGTAGAGCAGCAGTATCGTTATATTGCCCAAGCGTATCCGCGGACACCTGCAGCGGAAAAAATAAAAGTGAAAATTCAATAATTAGAAGCCCCGATGTGTCATCCCTGCGAAAGCAGGGATCTATTAGTATTTTGGTTGAATGGATTCCCGCCTTCGCGGGAATGACAAGGTAATAAAAGGAGACAAAAATGATTAATTCAAAAAATATTCAGCTTGTGATTATCATTATCTTAACCTGTATTTTTCTGCCGGTGTGGTCTGCCGAGCCAAATGAATCGAAAACAGAGTTGAAATTTGAAACCAGTATTGAGACTATGATATGGACTATTGTTGTAGGAAAAACAGATGATGACAAACCGATTTATTATAGAGATCCCGGGCCTGTCAAACCTTCGTACGTTGCAAAGATTCTGCTTCATGAGGATTATCCCCAATCTGGTTCTGCAACACGTGTGATGGACAGGATATTAGATAGTCCAATTTCAAAGAAATTTTCAAAGGAACAACAGGAGTTTTTCAAGACAGAATTAATAGCCAGGATAGAATCCCCTGAACGTATTCCTTTTTATTATTCCACATGGCTGTATGCAACAAGCGAAAAAGATGCCAAATTAATGGTTCAGGCATATATAGATGGTCTCAATAAAAATGTTGAAAAGAGTTTGTCCAACTACAAACAGGCAATAAGTGAATACCAGCAGAAATTGGTCAATGCAAAGAAAGAGCTTCCGGAAAAACACAAAGAGCTAAAAGAGGTTGAACAGAGTTATCAAGGTATTAAGGATGCTACTCACCGGTTCTCTGATGATGGTGAAGCGTATGACCTGGCGAAAGCGAGTGTCGTTGAAATGGACAAAACACTTAATGCGCTTGATATTGAATTGGCCGGTATTCGAGAAAAGCTTAAGACTATTGAGAAGTATCGGAATGAGCCGAATCTACGTGACAAGGATAAACTTGATGATATGTATATCGAGCTTATGATAGAATTGAGTGGTCTTGAAGCACGCAGGAAGATTACCGAGCAGATTCGTACCAGAGAGCAGGAATTTCTGTATTTATTCAACAAACGTGGAAATCTGCAAAGTGAGGTGAAAAATTTAGAAAGTTCGATCCAAAGTTGTAAGAATAATATTGAAACTTTCACCAGCGACATCAATAATCCGAGGACTTCTATGCAACCACCTAAGGTTTATCAGAATACGGCAACAATTTATCCGGTACTTACGGAAAATTAATTGTAGGGTATATAAAAGAATTTGTTCAAATTTCTTATGATTTCCCTTGACAAAATGGAAGAATAATGGTCTAATATTACCATTATGAAGCAGATTAACCGCAAAAATACCAATGGTTGGTGGTGGCCTGAAGGATAAATTCCGACAGGCAAGCGGTAATTTGCTGTAGAAAAAATAATGTTGTATGGAGAACGCAGCCTGTTGGAAAAAAACAGGCTGCGTTTTTTTTATTTGTGTTTTTAGTGAATAACGGCTAAAAGATGGCGATACGAGGTAGAGAATATGGAACATTACAGGCAGATAATTAACAATGCCCGGCCGGGGCAGATAATACCGATTGTCAAGCAGATTAAAATTGCCGAGCCGGTCGATTTTTTCGCCAAGCTCAGTGACTACGGCCGGGCCAAAAACTGCTGTCTATTCGAATCCAGAGAGCACTTGTCCGGCCCCGGCGCTCCGGGAGTAATCAGCTTCGGTACGGCCAAACCGGCACTTTATCTTGCCGGTACCGGTGCAGATTTTAAGATTCAGGCTTTGAGTGGGACCGGCAGGCGAATATTAAGCTATTTGGGCGAAAAAGCTCAGGAAAGATTCGGCTTTTGCGAGACGGCCGAATTCGGACCCGAAGCGATTATCGGCCGAATAAAACAAGAGCAAAAAGTTGTCGATGAACAGAGCCGGCTCAAGAGTATCAACCAGATGGACGTCTTACGGGCGGTGGCTTTTGCCTTCAAATTGGCAAGCAAACCGTTCCGAGTTACCTGCGGATTGCTCGGAGCGCTGAGTTACGATTTCATCGACCAGTTTGAAAAGCTACCGGCCAGTAAAGACGACCTGTTAGAGAATCCCGATTATGAGCTGTATTTCGCCGACAATATCTTTTTAATGGATCATGCCAGCGGCCAGGGCTATGTGATTGTCAATTGTATTATAACAAACGGCGACCGCGAAGAAGCAGTGGACGAGGCTCAGGACAGCTTCGATTATTATTTCAATATCGCCCGATTCGATACACCACATGGGCAAAAATATGAAGGCTCATTAACGACCGCATCGAGTGATACCAACCAGGACGAGTACGAAGGGATGGTTAAAAGCGCCAAAAAGCATATTATCGACGGCGATATTTTCCAGGTGGTTTTAAGCCGGACGATAACCGAGCCTTGTCCGGATGAACCTTTGGATGTTTATAAACGGCTGAGGGAATTGAATCCGTCGCCTTATATGTTTTATCTCAATACCCAGAATACCATCCTGATGGGTTCCAGTCCGGAACTGAATTTAAAGGTCAGCGGCACCGAAAACCGCAGTGTGGAAATTCGTCCTATCGCCGGGACCAAGCCCAGAGGACGGCTCGCAGGGGCAATCGATCCCGATACGGATTTTCGGTACGAGGCGGAGCTAAAAATCGACCGTAAGGAATTGGCCGAGCACATGATGCTCGTCGATCTGGCACGCAATGACATCGCCCGCGTAGCGGAACCCGGCAGCCGGGTTGTGACCGAGCTTCTGACGGTGGAAAAATACGAGTCGGTACAACATTTAGTCAGCAATGTCAAAGGCAGGCTTGCAAATGGATTGGATGCCCTCAGCGCGTATCTTGCCACGATGAATATGGGGACATTGACGGGAGCTCCGAAAATCGAAGCGATGAAACTGATTCGTTTATTGGAAAAAACCAAGCGAGGCTATTACGGCGGGGCCGTCTGTTATCTGACTGTCGATGGACAGTTCGATAGCTGTATCACTATAAGAAGCCTTCAGGTCAGGGACCATACGGCTTATATCCGAGTCGGTGCGGGTATCGTACACGACAGTGTCCCCAAGACCGAATTCGAGGAGACCGAACATAAAGCCGGATCGTGCCTGCGTGCGATTCGCGGAAAATAAAAATATATTTAGCCCCGCAATTTATTGCGGGGTTTATATATGATATGCAAAAAAGGGACAAAATCTTATGGAACAAGCCGGTAGAAAAGTTTTGTTTATCGATAATTTCGATTCGTTCACGTACAATCTGGTGGATGATTTTTGTAAACGTAACTGTCAGGCCAGGGTTTACCGTGCCGACACCAAGCTTGAGGAACTCAAACGCGTAGCCGATGAGTTTGATCCGGATTTACTTGTGATTTCTCCGGGACCGGGGACGCCGGATTCGGCGGGCGTCTCGCTTGAAGCGGTGGGATATTTCAAGGATAAATTACCAATATTGGGTGTGTGCTTAGGTCATCAGGTGATTGTGCAGCATTTCGGCGGTAAGATCGGCCATGCACCGAAACCAATGCACGGCAAACCCTCCCGGGTGACACACAACGGCGAGGATATTTTTGCCGGGATAGAAAATCCTTTACAGGCGGGTCGCTATCACAGTCTGGTTGCTGTCGAAATGCCGGATTGCCTGGAAAAAACCGCCGAGTTCGACGGTATTGTGATGGGCGTCCGGCATAAAGAGCTTCCGGTATTCGGCGTGCAGTTCCATCCGGAAAGCATCCTGACTCCCGCCGGCGGTAGGATAATCGAAAACATTTTATCAATAGCCGAAGCACAAAGAACTCATAACGTGACGTAAGGAATGAGATACGAGATATCATAAAGGAATTGAGAATGGCGACAATAACCGAATATATTAATCCGTTGTTGCAGGGTGAGAGTTTGAGCTTTGAAGAGGCTACATTATTGTTGGATATTGTTTTTGAAGGCGAAGTACCTGAGGCTCAAATTGCGGCGTTTCTGACGGCTATGCGCGTTAAAGGGCCGACGGCACCGGAAGTTGCGGGATTAGCTAAATCCCTGCGGCGTCACGCTGTTAAAGTCGAACCCGGCATCGAGAACCTGGTTGATGTTGTAGGAACAGGTGGAGCGGCCGTAAAAACCTTCAATGTCTCCACGGCAGCCGCATTAGTTGCCGCCGGTGCAGGAGTATATGTGGCCAAACACGGCAACCGCGCGATAACCAGCAAATGCGGATCGGCCGATGTCCTTGAGGAATTAGGTGTCAAGATTGACCCGGGACCGGAAGTTGTGGCTCAATGTATCAAAAAAGCGCGTGTCGGATTTATGTTCGCCCCGATGTTCCATCCGGCGATGAAATATGTCCAGCCGATACGCAAAAGTCTCGGCTTTAGGACTGTTTTTAATATTTTAGGCCCTTTGGCTAATCCCGCTGACGTACCGGCTTTAGTTTTGGGAGTTGCCGAGGAAGGACTGATGGAGATGATGGCCGAGGCCCTTAAGATGCTGGATACCCGGTTTGCATTAGTTGTTCATAGTAACGGATTGGACGAAATAAGCACGGCAGGAGTCACTAAGATACTGGAACTTAAAGACGGCCACATCACAAGCAAGGGAATTAATCCTGCGGATCTGGGCTTCAAACCGGCCGATATTGACTCTTTGAGAGCGACCGATGCAAAGACAAGTGCCGGGATGATAAGGGATATATTAAACTCGGAAGAAACCGGAGTAGGCAAAGATATTGTTATTCTAAATTCTGCTGCCGCTATTATCGCCGGTGGTCTGGCTGATGATTTTGCTGCTGGGATTGAACTGGCGGAAACTTCTATCAGCGATGGAAAGGCCCTGGATTGTTTGGAGAAATTAGTTGAGATTTCAAATAGTTAATAGTGTAGATTTTCGTGAAGAAAAGTATCAGATACAGATATGTTGATAACGAAAGTTAAAATTTGTGGTATTACTAATCATCAGGATGCTGTAGCTGCGATTGATATGGGTGCAGACCTGTTGGGATTTAATTTCTATCCGAAGAGTCCGAGATATCTTGTCCCGGAAAAAGCTGCCGATATTATTAATAAATTGCCGGGTTTTATCGATATTGTTGGAGTATTTGTAAATTCTTCGTTGGAGCAAATCCATGAGATTACGGCCCTTTGTCAGTTGGATTGGGTTCAATTGCATGGAGATGAAGATCCGCAATTCTGCCGGTCGTTTCTCTCCCATGATGTCAAGACGATGAAAGCGATACGGGTAAAGGATCGGTCGGATATCAAAAAGGCCGACAGCTTTTTTACCGATGCGATTCTGTTGGATGCCTTTGATCCTAAAAGATACGGTGGTACGGGAGTGACTTTTGACTGGAATATCGTGGGGCATATGAACAAACGTGTTTTTTTGGCGGGTGGAATTCACCCCGATAATGCGGCGGCGGCGATAAAACTGGGAGTTTATGGAATAGATGTCTGCAGTGGTATCGAAGCCCGGCCGGGTAAAAAAGACCATAAGAAAATGAAGAAACTTTTCACGAATATACAGCATTTGATAGGCTGATTGATGTTCGTATTTATAATTCGAGCAGTAAGGAATTAGATATGAAGTATAAAGGCAGGTTCGGAGATTACGGCGGATTTTATGTGCCGGAAGTTTTAATACCGGCACTTGAAGAATTAGAAGAAGCTTTTAGTCTTTATCACCAGGACAAACAGTTTGTGGACGAGCTTGAGCAGCTTTCGAAGCATTATGCCGGCAGGCCCAGCCCTCTTTATTATGCACAGAGATTCAGCGAGCGTGTCGGTTTCAAGGTATATCTCAAACGCGAGGACCTGCTGCACGGGGGGGCGCACAAGGTCAATAATACGCTCGGCCAGGGTCTTTTGGCCAAGTACATGGGCAAAACCAAGCTGATTGCCGAAACAGGCGCCGGTCAGCACGGCCTTGCAACGGCGATGATTGGGGCCTTGTTCGGCATGGAAACGAAAATTTTCATGGGTGTCACCGACATCAAACGGCAAAGTGTCAATGTTCATAAAATGAAGCTCTGCGGAGCGGAAGTCATCGATGTCGAGGGAGGAACGGGGACGTTGAAGGATGCCATCAATGATGCACTTCGCTATTGGACGGCTCATGTAACCGATACGTTTTATCTGTTCGGGTCGGCGTGCGGGCCACATCCGTACCCGACGATAGTGAAACATTTTCAAAGCTGTATCGGTCAAGAGACAAGGCAGCAATGTCTCGAACAGATCGGCCGACTGCCGGACATGATTGTTGCCTGTGTTGGTGGTGGAAGTAATGCGATAGGCATTTTCTCGGGTTTCTATGACGATAAGGATGTCAGGCTGATAGGCATTGAGGCAGGCGGCAGGTCTCTGGCTGGCGGCAAACACGCCGCGACACTTGTGGCAGGCAGGGTGGGAATTTTACATGGTGCGAAAGCTTATCTGCTGCAGGATAAAGAGGGCCAGGTTTATGATACCGAATCGGTAAGTGCCGGTTTGGATTACGCCGCTGTGGGACCGGAGCATTGTTTGTTGAAAGATACCGGCAGGGCCGAATATTTTGCAGCTGAGGATGAAGAGGTGCTCGATGCTTTTGAGGTCCTGACGAAAAGCGAAGGCATTCTGCCGGCACTGGAAAGCTCTCATGCTCTGGCATACGTTATGCAGCAAAAGGGTAAGCTGAATTCGGATACGATTGCAGTAGTAAATCTTTCCGGAAGGGGGGATAAGGACGTTTCAATCGTGGAGAAACACCGTCCCATGAGGCAATGATAACTGTATTTGATTGTATAAAAACTATGTAGGGACATATTTTATGAAGACATATAAGCAGGTTTTTTCCGATCTGGACCGAGCGGCGTTGATACCTTTTTTTGTAATCGGCGATCCCGATTTTGATACGAGTCTTGCGATAGTGAAGGCCGCTATCGATGCCGGGGCCGACATATTAGAGCTTGGTATTCCGTTTTCCGATCCTATCGCCGACGGACCGACCATACAGAAGGCCGACATACGCGCTATAAAAAGCGGAATGAATGTCATCAGGGCTTTGGATTTTATTAAACAAATCAAAGATTATAAAGATGTCCCAATCGGATTATTGATGTATTACAATCTTGTTTACCAGTATGGGACGGGACAATTCTTCAATGATTTTCACCGAGCCGGCGTCAACAGCGTTTTGGTTGCCGACCTGAGTATCGATGATGAGGACGAAATTACAGGTCCGGCTGTTGCTGCGGGTCTTGATACTGTGTTTATGGTTACACCAATTACAGGGCCAGAGCGTATGAAACTGATTGCGTCCAGAACGACGGGTTTTATATACACGGTGTCCGTGCTGGGTGTCACCGGCAGCAGAGACCAGCTTTCCAGTGCTATTGAAGAATTGATTGGTGAATTAAAAAAGCTCACAAGCGTGCCGATATGCGTGGGTTTTGGGATAAGTAAGCCGGAACATGCCGCAGCCGTAGCGCGGGCGGGTGCCGACGGCGTAATCATCGGTTCAAAAATCGTGTCTTTGATAGAGAAAAACTTGGGTAACATAGAAGCAATGAAATCCGAAATTGGCGATTTCCTAATTAATGTTAAAAAAGCAGTTTCAAATCACAATCCTTGATTCACGTATCCGGCTCTAATTGGCTCGTCAGAGTCGATTTTAGTGGTGTTTCTTCTTGACAACTCAGATTTATCCGGCTAATGTGTTTTTCGAACTTTATGCAGATTCCCGCAATAAAACACGATATACTTGCGTCTATTATTGATAGTTCTGAAGGTTAGGCGCCGAGTCCCTGTGTAGGAACGGCCTGTGTGTGATTATGTAAGTCTTTATGGAGGCTGACGTTATGAGAATATATATCACTTCTGGCGTTGTCGTTTTATCTCTTTTTATATGTGCGATGACTATATTCGGACAATCTTCAGAAAGTTCAGAAAAAGGACGAAGAGAGCAGCTTGAGAATATGCGTGAACGATGGCCAAATATGTCTGAAGAGGAAAAAACGAAACTGCGGGCTGATATGCGAAACAGAGCCGGCTCCAGAACTTTGAGTCTTGAGGTGCAGCTACAGGCCGTAAAAACGATTGAAGAGCAGGTTGCAAAACTCAAATCCGCCCTGGAAGGTATGATAAAAGTCAGAGAACAGTATCGAAATATAACCGATGAACAAAGGGAGAAAATAGGCAAAATGTCAATAGCCAGACAGCAGGCCATAGCGGCTATAGAACAGCAGCTTGAGAAGTTAAGGTTCAGGGGGCAGAGGCAGCAGGTACAGGAGCCTCAAATACGACTTAATGAGTTACAGGAGATTCAACAGTTAGCCGTTAAAGAAAAGGCCGCCGAGACTGCCAAAAGGCTCGAAAGTTTTATTTCCAGTTACCAGAACAGACAAATCCGGACACAGGCTGTAATGCAAAAGCTTCGTGAAGAACAGGCCAAGAGAATACCAAAGCAACAACAGTCCGGATCACAGGAAGAACAATAAGAATGAAACTGGTTGGAGAAATTTATAGAGAATTTTTGGAAATATCCGAACGATGGAACGTGTGATTAATTTTTAATGTTTTTTAAAAATAGATAGAGGAGTTTGTAATCAAAATCCAATTTTCACTGTGGGAATTAGGAGACTTTTAATTTCTAACTTGTTTTGGAGGTTTCGATCATGAAGAAGTATCTAATTTTAACAATCGTTGTTCTGACGATCACGGCAGTAACTCTGAGTTTATATGCTCAACCCGGCGGAGGTATGGGCGGTGGTGAACGCGGTGGAGAACGAGGCGGTGCACGTGGCGGTATGGGTATGCGCGGCTTTGGTCGTGCTATGTTTTTCTTGAGGGCTGAAACAGCAGAACCGGCAATTGTATCTATCGAAGCCCAGTTGAAAAAGCTTAAAGAAGTCATAGCAGCTCAACCCGGTTTTGGTGGTTTCCGGGATATGTCCGAGGAAGAAAGGACAAAAGCGATGGAAGAGATGCAGAAAAGAAGTGAAACCATCGGTACAGCAATGGGAACCATTGAGAATCAGATGATGATTCTAAAGGGCGGAAGAAATCTCCAGATGGAGCTACAGGCTGAGACAGACGAGCTTCAGGCAATTGCGGATTCGGCGACAAAGGAGAAGGCGACAGGGACAGCCAAGCTCATCCAGGACTTGATTGCCAAGCGTACTAAAGTTCTTCAAGATAAAATGGAAAAACTCGGGATCAGAGGAGGTATGCGAGGCGGCCGTATGGGCGGCGGCGGCTTCGGCGGCCAGAGAGGTGAAGGCGGCCAAAGACGTGGAGGTGGCGGACAACAATAAATCTCTGAAACGTTACACGAAAAGTCCTTTAATATAGTAAAACTTTTACAAGACGAATTCTATAGGTAGTTAAATAATTCCCTTATGAAGGAAGTATATCGGGTAGTAAAAAACTGCCGTGGTAAAGGGGGGAGTTTCTGTATTCTTAGAAGTGGATAGAGAGGGATTTTGAAGTAAAACTAATTTTCATCGTAGGGATTAGTTGTAGTTTTTTAACATATTTTGGAGGTCACTATTATGAAGAGGTATTTAATTTCAACAATTGCTGTTTTGGTCGTTCTATCGGTGACCATGAGTGTATATGCTCAGGGACAGGCAGCCGGTGGCGAAGCTCGGGGAGGCGGTCGCGGCACTGGAACGCGGGGCGGCAGAGGCACACAACAACTGCAGGATGCCATAGCAGCAATTGAAGCGCAAGTTGCAAATCTTAAAAAAGTCTTGGCAACTGAAATGCCGAGGCCGGAAGGCGGATTCCAGGATATGTCAGAGGAAGAAAGGGCCAAATTCAGGGAGCAAAGGAATAAACAACGTGAGCAACAGCAAGCAGCCGCTACAGTGATAGGGCAGCAGGTTAAGATATTAAAAGGCAATCAACTCCAGGTAGAGCACCAGGCACAGATTGATGAGCTACAGGCAATTGCCGATTCCGCAACAAAAGAAAAAGCCACGGCAACAGCCAAAATGGTTCAGGATATTATTGCCAAGCGAACAAAGGCCTTTGAAGATATCGTGGAAAAGCTTGGAATCCGGCTCAGACGAGGTCGAGGACAAGGTCAAGGTGGTCAAAGGCGAGGACAGCAGCAGTAGGTCCGGAAGGAATTCCAAAACCGAGTTGAGATTAAAAGAAAACGTTTTTACCCGGACAAAAGTGAGGTACGGGTAGGATTGAATGACTGTCCTCTAAAGCAGGGATGAAAGGTTTAATTAGCAAGATTGAAAGATTTTCTTGCAATAAATTGCAAGATTGTTGCGTCTTTAACAAAGTCATTTATTGAAAAACTCAGGCTAATCACCATAGTGGGGATTAGTAAAGGATGTTTGCATTCACTTGTTTTTGGAGGTCAGTTATTATGAAAAAGTATATTATTTCCACCCTTGTCGTATTAATGGCTCTGACTCTGGTATGGTCGGCGTTTGGACAACCCGCCGGTGGCGGTGACGCCGGCGGCCGCAGAGGTGGAATGGGACAGATGGAGGGCATGCGCGGTGGTATGATGCGCCGGGCCAGGCAGCGTCCGAGTCGGGAGGAAAGACTTGCTGCTATTAAAACACTTGAAAAGCAGATTGCAGCACTCAAGGTGGAAATAGAAAAAGCACCGGCATCTGATCCGAATATTGCCACTTTGGAAGGCGATGCGCGAACCAAGTTCATGGCGCAGTACACAGAAGAAAGTAACGCCGTTAACGCCATTCAACAGACGCTCGCTACTATAACAGGCCGGGGTGGACGTGGTGGTCGAGGCGGATTTGGTTTCTTCGGAGGTGGTAGCGATACACTCTCGGAGCTTCGTGTTCTTGCTAATAAGGAAAAGGCTTCCAAGACGGTAGCTCGCCTTGATGAGCTTATTCAACAAGAACAAACCAGAGCAAGCAGGCGCGGACAGATGGGTGGGGGACAAGGTCAAAGGCAACGTGGCCAAGGAGGCGGCCAGCAACAGTAAAAGCTTTAAGTTTATTAGAACGTACTAAAATCTTTATAGTAAGTGAAGGCTCTTCCTGCTGATATATTTCCTAACCGAATATATCCGCGGGAATGAGCCTTCTTTTATTACATTCCTTCTTTTCTCCCAATAAACAGCAATCATATTTGACAGGAAAGTTTACGGACTGTAAAGTATGAAGACTCAGGGAAGAATATAATGAAACATATTATTATATGATAAATAAATTTAGACTTTGTTGAGAGTCGAGTTTAACAGCAGCGTATTAGAAGACGGCCATAATATCGATTAAAAAGCAGGAAGATAAATCCATTTGAATAGGGAACTGTTAGGAGATGGAAAATGTCAAAAAGTGCGAACTGGATTACTTGTGTTATATTTATTGTGGGGCTTTTAGGATGCAGTACGGGTAAATCAGTGCTGTCAAAAAAGACCGGGCCGGTTTATACACCCGATTGGGAATCTCTAATGAATCATAATCCGGCACCGGACTGGTTTCGTGATGCCAAATTCGGGATATATTTTCACTGGGGGGTTTATTCCGTACCGGCTTTTGGCAATGAGTGGTATCCGAGAAATATGTACAATAAAAGCGGCGAAAGCCGGCGGCCCGGCCCCAGTGCCGAGTATCGGCATCATGTAGAGACGTGGGGTGAGCCGACGGAATTTGGTTATCCCGACTTCGTGCCGATGTTCAAGGCCGAGAAGTTCGACGCAGACCAATGGGCCGAGCTTTTCGTCAAAGCCGGTGCACGTTTTGCCGGGCCTGTTGCCGAGCATCACGATGGTTATGCGATGTGGGACAGCAAGCAAACTCCCTGGAATGCGACCGATACCGGTCCGAAGCGTGACATAACGGGTGAGCTGGCCAGAGCGATAAAGAGCCGCGGGATGAAGTTCGTGACAACATTTCATCATGCCAGAAACAACCTGTGGCAAAAGAGAAATAGAAGTGGTGTGCTCCAGTGGACCGGCCACTATCAGTTCGTACAGAGAGATTTTCCGAGTCTGCTTGAGGATCCGAAGAATGCCATCCTGTATGGCTATATGCTGCGGGATAAGTTCCTGCAAATGTGGAAGGGAAAGCTGATTGAAGTAATAGACGAATATCAGCCTGATTTGATGTGGTTCGATGGCTGGCTGGACGAAATCCCGGACCAGACTAAAATGGAGTACCTCGCGTACTATTTCAATAAAGCCGAAGAGTGGGGCAGGGAAGTTGTCGTGACCTATAAGGGAGAAGATTTGCCCCGCGATGTTGCAATGGAAGATTATGAAAAAGGGCGTGCTGCTGCTCTAACAGATTTTGTCTGGCTGACTGATGATACAATCAGCAAGGGGAGCTGGTGTTATACCGAAAACTTGAGGATTAAAAGCACGGCCGAGGTTTTGCGGACGTTTATCGATATCGTCAGCAAGAATGGTCAACTTCTACTGAACATCTCACCGATGGCCGACGGCACTATCCCTGAAAATCAGAAACAGGTCCTGCTGGAGATGGGACAGTGGCTCTCGAAGTACGGCGAATCTATTTACGAGACACGTCCCTTTGTCGAATATGGCGAAGGCCCGACTCGAATGCAAAGCGGTGGGGGTTTCTCAAGAATGAGAGGAGCCTATGGCCCGGAAGATATTCGCTATACGCGCAAGGGAAACACTGTTTATGCAATTCTTCTCGGATGGCCCGGCGAAAACAAAGCTGTTACAATGACAATGTTTGGGCGGGATGGAAAGGCTCGCGATGTCAAGGTTACAAACGTTTCAATGCTTGGCTCGGACGAGAAAATCAAATGGGAACGAAATGATTCCGGCCTGGCTGTCACGACACCAAGCCGGAAAGTGGACGATCTTGCCGTCGTGTTCAGGCTTGGCACTTCAGATTAATTATAAGAAATAATATATTTCTTGAATTTTATTAAATACAATTTTTAATAAGACAGACGCCTGCTCTGTTGTAAGATTTATATTCCCAGTTGATTAAGCGTTTGGATTTCGCGATCAGATAAAATTCTATTATAGATCCTAACCTGATCAATGCTTCCGTTAAAGTATTGAATATCTCTTTTGTGATTTTTCCCGATATATGTAATCCAATCGCCTAAGCTATATTGAATCGCCGCTTCGTTAATAAATTCTCCATCCATATAAACATTGGCATTGTTCCCATTTTCATAGGCAGCACAGACAAAATGCCAATTGCCATCTGTGACATCTACATCAATAAGAATGTTGTTCCACTGGTAATTACCCATGCTGCCACCGACCATTAATTTATTTTCTTTAACACCCAAATAGCATCCTCGATCATTTGCATAATTACCAGTATCCAAAATTTCGCCGATGCCATCCATTTCAGTTTTTATCCATGCACACCTTGTGTGGTTAATTGGAATTCTGTCGGAAACGGAGCTGACATCAATATAGTCATAATATCCGTTGAAAGAATAAGCGTTATTGATATTTTCGTATCTATCACATGCTAATTCGGCGCCGTAAACAGTACCATGATGATTATTCCCGCTTTCATCATTAGCATTTCCATTAAAGGGGTAGTAAGCTATTAGTCCATTATCTAATGAATATATAGCAGAAGGAGTGAAAGACCAACGAAGGATATCGTGAGTCTCCGCAAGATACCAAGTGGAGGCAGTGAAGCCAACGAATGCGTTTCCATCTGTCAGAGACAAGACATTCTCCATATCAACAGGAACAGTCAAAGCGGCTTCCTGCATATTATCCACAAAGACGCTGAGTTCTCCATGCATATAGATGATTTTTACTGTGTGTATGTAACCGTCTGAGATAAAGGGAATGGCATCGGTTAATCCTAAAGAGTACTCATGTTGGGGGCTGTTTTGCTCTACTCCTCGAGTCTGGATGCTAATATGGTTCGCATTTTCATAAGGCCAGGTTCGGTGAGTATCAAACTCTATCGCGATACAGTTAGGAATATCGTAACCCATGAAATAGCCATGAGTGCCAATGGCTGCTAAGCCGATATTCTGAATAACGAAAGCGAATCCTTCCGCTCCGTCTTGGTCAATCTGGAAATCAAATACCGTTTCAAAACCCTCTTGAACGTAAACTGGTAGAGCATACCATGCCCCACCAACCAGTGAAGGCTGTGCCTTGGTCAATCGTAGTAATCCATCTTCCAGGGCAGCGCTTCCTCGTAGCACAAAAAAATCAGAATCGCTAAAGGTAGTGAATTCAAATTGTCTCAGGAAAGTGACATCGCAATTTTCTGTGCTTCCTGTGGCACCCATATCAGTCCTCGGCCCTCCTTTACCCGGGGAGCGACAAGAATCGTTCATGTTGGAAGCGGGATTACCCGCATCGATGCAGGGCGAATTATTTTTGAGTTCAAAGGTATATAAATCCAGTTCGGGATCAGTGACTATATTGCCTATACCAGGCCAAGCCCGCTGTACGCAGGAATAAGTAACGTTCGGATTTGCTTCTTGGTGAATTCCATCCGGACTGTTCTGCCAGATGATAGAGGAATCTATATTCATAGTGTTGTCGGTATCTAAATATATTCCAGCACCTGTCTGTCCAAAAATGGAGCTATTAAGAGTTAATGTGCAGTTTGTCAGCGTTCCTGTACCATTTGAGGTCAAGTGTAAACCGCCGCCATCATAAGACGCACTGTTGCCGGTAATTAGTGTTTGCTGTAGAGCAATCCTGGCGTTCTCAGTTATCGCTATGCCGCCACCATTGCCTTGTGATGTATTTCCGCGTAAGGCGCATCGCGTGAACCAGCCAGTGGCATTGCCTGTGAAGTAAGCACCGCCTCCATCACAGGGTCGGATTAAATCGTAAACATGGTTGTTTTGTAATTCACACTGCCGGAGAATATTTTGACTGTTTCCACAGGCATAAATACTCCCGCCAAAATATCTTGCTGTATTCTGGACAAAGATACATTCCGCTGCTGTAAAAAGTCCATAGCTCTCACAAACAAGACCGCCGCCCTTGCCACCCCAGTCGGGTCTAAGAGGGTCACCCAGGCAATTGTTCAATATAACATATGTGTCATTCATGTTGATGGAAGCATAAATATCTACGAACACACCCCCACCGGAATCGACAGCTTTATTCTCCTCGAGAAGAGTTTCATTCATGGTTACATTGCTCAATGGAGCACAGAAAATACCACCTCCTTGACCACAAACATAATTATTGTGGACAATGCAATTGGAGATTAGGACCTCGAAGTATGTACCGTAAGTTCCGCTGCAGTAAACTCCACCACCACAGCCATCGTGTGTTACACCGCTGAAACAGTTATTGTTCTCAATAGTACAATCTCTAATCGTTACGGGTCTTGTCTCATTAGGTCCGACAAACACACAAATCCCCCCGCCATCCATATTGTTTATGCCTTCCGAGCCTAAGCCGTCTGTAATTCTTAGGCCTTGCAAGGTTACTCCTCCGATTCCGATTAGTACAACTGTGTGTTCTCTATCGCCCTTCAATTCCGGCATATTGTAAGGGTCACCCATCAGAGCGATTTCCTTTACTATTCGCAATGGAAAGTTCTCACCAGTAGCGGCTGAATAAATCCCCGGTGCAACATAAATAAGATCGCCATCGCTTACTACCTCAAGTGCCTCTGTGATTGTTGGATAATCGTCAGGTACTCTGTATTCCGTAGCAAAGCTACTCGCACCCACAAATATAACGATTAACCACACAATAAATCTCAGAATTAAAAAGGATCGTGGAAAGAGATTAACATTACATCTTATACCTTTTCTACCGTAGAAATACTTGCTGCTTCTGGTCGAGTTTCCTTGGGTCATTAATGTGGTTGGATCACTGAATTGTACGTTTATTTTTGATGAACTCTTATGTAGATTCATGTCCTGCCTCCACAGTTAATTTTAAATGTTTTTTGTTATATTTACTATCCAAGACAAAGAAAATATAAATCATCTTTTCCGACTTCCTGGTAGCAAAAAAAAACATCATTAACAATTTACATCGCTTTGAGATATTCCTGAGTGCGTTAATTAAAATTATATCAGGATCTTATGTATGTTGCAACAATTATCTGAAAGATTATAAATTGCAATGCCATTACTCTGTGCTGCTCTGTTATAGAGTGCTCTGACCGTCTATGAGAATCGGCTTTTTTATCAAGATTATTAAATATTATAGCCTGTTTGAATACTACGGCTGGAGGGATAATTAAGGAATTTAGAGGTATATAAATGTACCGGAACAGGATTACTGCAAGAGTTCTTTGTCAATCATCGTGGCTTAATTTTTTTGTATTTGTTGGATAGGAAAACATTTAACTTCTGAAGTTGTACCAGACAAAAATGCCTGTTTGTTTTTTTGTAGCCTAAAATTCCGGCCTGGCTGTCACAACACCAAACCGGAAAGTGGACGATCTTGCCGTTGTATTCAAGCTTATTACTTCAGATTAGTTAAAAGGAGTTTTTTCGTTTCCATATTACGATTTTAATGATCTGGTAAAGATACTAAAATTTATAAATCATAGGGTGGTATCTCTTTCGAGGGATATCGCCTTTGTTTTTTAAATACGTTATCCGATGCATTTTTGGAACTGATATGTCATATCCTTCATTTTTATAAGGCGTTTTTATTTTACCTGAATAAATAAAGCTTCCTGTCATTCTCATTTTTCTATAGATATAACTCTCTGTTATAACTATGCTTATAGTTGCTATTTACTTTTTTTCTCAATAAAAGTCGGGAAAATCGTTGATATTAACAAACGCATGTTTTAAACTTATGTATAAAACATTCGTTTAAGGGAATCAATATAGTGGAATCAAAACAGAACAAAGCTGATATCAATACTGATAAAGGCGTTCAGGAGCGTTTACTTGATACGGCGGAAGAGCTTTTTTGTGAACATGGTTTTAAGGGTACGAGCATTCGTGATATTGCAGCAAATGCCGGTTGTAATATAGCCTCGGTAAATTATTATTTTGGTGGCAAAAATAACCTGTATATAGAAGTATGGCGACGTCATCTGATTCCGATGCGAAACGCCCGAATCGCAAGCGTTGAAAAAGTTATGTCACAAAATCAGAGTAGGATTGAACTTGAAGACTTGCTTCGATCTTTCGCCGACACATTTGTGGGTTCCATGATAGATCCGGATAAGTCTTCAAGATTGAGCTGTCTCATGGCGAGGGAATATATTGATAGACATTTACCGAACAAAATATTTGTGGATGAGGTTATGACACCAACTATGAATGCTATGCGGGCAGCTTTAATGAAAACATATCCGTCTCTGGATGAGTCAAAAACCCTTATGGTTATATTTTCATTTGTCGGGCAACTCGTGCATTTGGTCCACGTAAGAGCAATGTTCGAGCAGGGTGGTGACGATCTGGGGCTGCCGGGTTTAGATACGTCTGAAGCTGTTGAGCACATTGTAAAATTCTCCGCCGCAGGAATTCGTGCGTATTCGAAGGGATAAAAAATGAAAAAATTTGTTTATATTTGTCTGTTTCATCTTACTTTTGGTTGTCTGATGTTTGCTGGTTGTACGGTAGGGCCGGACTACTCCAGACCCCAAACGCCGGCGGATACTCCGGAGGGTTTCTATAATGCCGGAGCACACGAGGAACAGATTGATGATTTTATACCCGTCGATAGGTGGTGGGAAAATTTCGGAGATCCCGTTACTGCGGAAATGGTTCGGGAAGCCCTGGAAAATAATTATGACCTCAAGGTTGCGGCAGCAAGGGTATTGCAGTCACAGGCAATGCTTGCCGAAGCTCGCGGTTTGCAGTGGCCGGATGTATCCTACAATCTGAACCGTGACAGGAGTAAGCGTTCTTTTAACTTCGGAGGACTTGGAGGAGGGGGCAGATTCACTGTCATGAGCACAACCTGGTCTCATGATATCACCGCAAGCTACATACTGGATTTGTTCGGCAAGCTCAAACGTTCGGAACAGGCTGCATGGGCCGATATGCTTGCCGCCGAGGCAAATGAGCAGGTTTTGATTAATTCGATAATTGCCTCCGTGGTTAACGCCAGAATCAATGTTGCAATTCTTCAGCGTCGATTAGCCATAGCGAGAGCTAATACCGCAAGTCGGCAGAAAACTCTGGAAATAGTCGAGCGCCGGTATGCACTGGGCCTTGTCGGGCCGGTGGATATCAGGTTGGCTCGTGAAAATCTGGCCGCTTCGAAAGCCCTCGAACCGTCCATTGAGCTGTCTTTGATTACAGCCCGACACGCTCTTGATGTTTTGCTTGCACGTCGTCCCGGCTCTTCCGAAGAATTAACCGAGACATTATCCGATTTGCCGGAATTGGGAAAAGTGCCGGTTGGATTACCGGCGTCACTTCTCGATAGACGTCCGGATGTGAAAGCGGCCGAATTTACTCTAATGGCGGCGAATGAACGGATCGGTGTGAGTATCGCCCAGCTCTTTCCTGACTTGGCCCTTACCGGCAGTATTGGTTATTCCGGCGATACTATGGAAGAAATTTTCAAATATGATTATACCGAGATGTATGCGGCGATATTCGGTCTTGTCCAACCCATTTTCAAAGGCGGACAGATAAAGGCCCAAATAGATGCCGCGAAGGCGCGTTACCAGGAACAGGCTGCCAATTATGCCGGTATTGTCCTGAATGCGATCAGGGAAGTGGAAGATGCCTTGATTACCGAACGGATGTTGCAGGCCCAGCTTGAGCAATCGCAGATCCGATTAACAGAGGCAAAAGCCGCAGAGGACCTGTCGAAACAGCGATACCAAAGCGGTGTCGAGGGGATACTTGCAGTGCTCGAATCGGAACGCCGCAGCAGAATGGCCGAGGAAGAGTTGACCATTCTCAAGGGGCAGATCTGGAGCGCACGAGTAAATCTTTATTTGGCGTTGGGCGGAGATTGGATTGAACGTGAAAATGAAATTATGATAGTGGGAAAAGATGATAGTCAATAAAATAAAAGAAAAAGTTGTGGTCGAACAGTCTCAAAAAACCAAAGGAAAAACTCATGGTTTTTTGCAGGCACTGTTGACCATTTTCCTCGTATTATTGGGCATTTGTGCCGCGGCTCTTTTAATCATATATAAAAAACAACCCGAGCGTATAGAGCAGGATATACAGGCCCCATTAGTCAAAGTCGAGCAAGTTCGCGTTAGAGATATACCGATGGTCGTTCAGGGTTATGGTACGGCCAGTCCCAAGGTAGAGGTCGATATAATTCCGGAAGTGGCGGGTAAAGTTGTTTCCATTCATCCGGAGCTTAAAGTGGGCGGTCTCATTCGACGTAATGAAAATTTATTGCAAATAGACCCGCGAGACTACGAGTTGGCTGTTCGGCAGGCGGAGGCCGCCGTGGCGGATGCCACTGTATTGCTGGAGACAGAGCATGCTGAGGCTCAGGTTGCCCGGAAAGAATGGAGCGACTTGCATCCGGGTATCGAGCCGAGTTCGACACTTGTTCTTCGTGAGCCCCAAATTCGTAAGGCAAAGGCTACTCTGGACTCGGCGCAGGCTCAATTAGATACGGCTAAATTAAGACTTGAGCGAACCAGCATTTCTTTATCCTTTGATATCCTGATTGCCAGCGAAAGTGTGGACTTGGGACAATATGTCGTAACCGGCCAGCCTTTGGCAAGTGCATTCGGTACCGAAGCCGTGGAGATTGAAGTGCCGCTTCAGGATGATGATTTAGCCTGGTTCGATGTATTCGAAAATTCGATATTTGCCGATTATAATCAGCGATCTAATAAAACGACGGCTACGGTAAAAGCCGACTTTGCCGGGACCGAACAGATCTGGGAAGGTTATGTCGTTCGTACCACGGGCCAGGTCGATAGAACATCCCGGATGATTTCCGTTGTTGTTGAAGTGCCCGATCCGTTCAAAGTTACCAAAAGTGGATCGCCGCTGTTGCCGGGTCTTTTTGTTGAAGTTCTCATCCACGGTAAGACACTGCGCAACACGGTGGCAATTCCTCGCGATGCTGTTCGTGAGGGCAATCAACTCTGGCTGGTTAAAGACAATCTCCTGCATATTCAATCTCTGGATGTTGTTCGCGCGGATAAAGATTTTGCCTATGTTGTCACCGGCATCGAAGATAAGGCTAATATTGTCACAAGTTCGATGGATGTGGCTGTTGACGGGATGAAAATTCGGACCGAAGCTGTTTTGACTGCGAGCGATGAGCAGAACAAGCCGGATGACTTCAATCCGTCTTCCCCGGAGGAAAATCAGTGAAAGACTCTGAAGAAAGAAAAGGTATTCTTGACTGGTTCGCCTCAAACCATGTTGCAGCGAATCTTTTGATGCTTATTATTATCGTTGCCGGATTAATTTCTGTTTTTTCCGCGAAGCTCGAAGTATTTCCGGAATTAAGCCTCGATATGTTAACCATAACGGTACCTTACCTTGGGGCTTCGCCGGAGGATGTTGAAGAAGGGGTCTGCCTTCGCATCGAGGAATCTATCGCCGCTGTCGATGGCATCAAGAGAATGACATCGAGCGCAGTGGAAGGCGCCGGCATGACATTGGTTGAGGTCGAAGAATATGCCGATGCTACGGAAGTTCTTGACGATATCAAGGCGGAAGTCGATACGATCATCACATTTCCCGAGGAAACTGAAAAACCGGTGATTTCGGAGATTAAAACCCGTCATCAGGTTATCACCGTCGTTGTCTTTGGCGACGTTCCGGAAAAAACCCTGAGGGTATTGGCGGAACAGATACGTGATGATTTGACTGCCATGCCCAATATTAGTCAGGTCGGCATCGCGGGTGTACGGCCTTATGAGATATCGATAGAAGTTTCCGAGGAAAATCTGCGACGTTACAATCTGACTTTCGACCAGGTTACAAGAGCAGTACGGAATTCATCGCTTGATACACCGGCCGGTTCGGTCAAGACGTCCGGCGGAGAAATTCTGGTCCGCACAAAAGGTCAGAAATATTATGGTTCCGAGTTTGAAAAAACAATAGTTCTTACGAGAAACGACGGTACAACGGTAAGACTGAGTGACATCGCAACCGTCAAAGATGATTTTGAGGATGTTGATTTATATGCCAAGTTCGACGGCGAGCGAGCCGCTTTAATACAGGTAACACGTATCGGTGAACAGAACGCACTGGATATCGAAAGGGCGGTCAAACAGTATGTCAACCGCAAGAAGAGTTCCCTGCCGGAAGGAGTGTCTCTTGGATTGTGGGAGGACGATACAGAAGTTCTCAAGGCAAGGGTGAGTCTTTTGACAAGAAACGCTTATATCGGTCTTGTTCTCGTTTTTCTTATTTTGACGTTATTTCTTAACTTTCGATTGGCTTTCTGGACTACAATGGGCATACCAATTTCTTTTTTGGGAGCTTTTTATTTAATACCACATTTCGGTGTCTCTATAAACATGATAAGCCTTTTCGCTTTTATTATGTCACTGGGTCTTGTGGTGGATGATGCGATTGTTGTCGGTGAAAATGTCTTTGCCTATCGAGAGCAGGGATTGGGCAGGACCGAAGCGGCAATAAGGGGTGTCAAAGAGATGGCTATGCCGGTGATTTTAGCGGTTTTGACGACAATGTTTGCATTTTTGCCGCTTGCTTATACCCTTGGTATTATGGGTAAAATCCTTCGCCAGTTGCCAATCGTGGTGATTGGTGTTCTCGGAACTTCTTTGATCGAGGCGTTGTTTATCCTGCCTGCGCATTTGTCCGGTAAAAGATCCTGGAACAAATTCATCCTTGTTCGTTTCACCGACAAAATCAATCAGATAACTCATAAAATGCTGAATTGGTTTGTCGAGGGACCGTTTGCTGATTTTGTTAAAAAGGCGGTCAAGTGGCGCTATGTGACGCTGGCTTGCGGATTGGTGATATTCCTCATCACCGTCGGTATTATTGCCGGTGGATATATTAAATTTGTATTTTTCGATGCCGTCGAAGCGGACAATATGGTTGCGATGTTAAATATGCCGCTCGGAACGCCTGTGAAACAAACGCGGGAGATTATTGAGGGCATAGAACAGGCGGCTTTTCGAACAATCGAGGAATTTGACAGCAAGCGTCCCGGCAAGCCATCGCTTCTCAAACATGTTTCAACTACCGTCGGAGCCCAGCCGACAACAGCACGAGGCGGTCCGGTTTCATTAGAAGGCGGTGCGGGAGGGCAGTCGCATCTGGCCGAAGTCAATGTTGAGCTGCTCGGCGCAGAAGAACGTGATGTATCGAGTGTGGTCCTTAGAAACCGCTGGCGAGAATTAGTCGGAGAAATACCGGGTGTCTCGTCACTGACGTTCGTTTCCGAATTGGTCAGTACGGGTGATGCGATAAATGTCGAGTTGTCTCATACCGATTATGGAGTGCTTCTGTCGGCCTCGGAAAGACTCAAGAGTATTCTTCGCGAATATACCGGCGTCAGTGACATTGCCGATGATTTCGAACCCGGCAAACCCGAGCTGAAACTGCAGCTTAAGGAAACCGGACGCACTCTCGGTCTTACTCTTTCGGACCTGGCAAGGCAAATCAGGCAGGGTTTTTACGGTGACGAGGCTCAGCGCATTCAGCGGGGTCGTGACGATGTCCGTGTGATGGTACGATATCCCCAGGACCAGCGAAGGAGCCTGGCGGATGTGGAAAACATGAGAATTCGATTGCCGGATGGCATACAGATCCCGTTCAAGACTGTTGCAGATGTCCAGTACGGCAGGGGGTATTCCGCAATAAGACGAGTTGACCGTCGGCGTGTTGTTAGTGTTTCTGCCGATGTCGATGAGGCTGTTGCAAATTCGAAGCAGATTAACGATGAATTGGCTAAAAGCAAGCTTCCCGCTCTTATGCGAGAATTTCCCGGTCTGCAATATCGCTTCGGGGGCCAGCAGCGCGAGATGCAGGAATCACTTAGCAGCCTTATACCGAATTTCGGAATTGCATTGATGGCAATCTTTGCCCTGTTGGCCGTGCAGTTCAGGAGCTATTCGCAACCGATTATTGTAATGTCTGCAATTCCTTTTGGGATCGTAGGCGCCACGCTCGGGCATTTGTTGATGGGTTTTAATCTCGGAATACTTTCGTTTTTTGGGATTGTCGCCCTTTCCGGTGTGGTCGTGAACGATTCGCTTATAATGATAGACCTTATCAATCGCGAGCGTGTAAGCGGCATAGGATTAACTCAGGTGCTTCGCGACTGTGCGACACGCAGATTCCGGCCTATTATGCTGACGACCTTAACCACATTTTGCGGACTTCTTCCGATGATTACAGAAAAAAGCCTCCAGGCGAGATTTCTCATACCTATGGCAATAAGCCTGGCATTCGGAGTAATGTTTGCAACCTGTATTACATTAATACTGGTTCCTTCATTATATATGATTCTTGAAGATATCAAAAATCGGGTCTTTCCCGCTGATTCTGCGATATAAATCATGCCGGTTATTCTGCTCGAACAACGATAAAAAAAAGACAAGTTTTTTTATGTTTTTTCGTGCAAAATAGTCTCTACGAACGTATAATACGGAGAAGATACCTATAAGCGACTAATTAAAGGATTATATTTTTTCTCAGGCGCTGTTTTAGGGGGAAATATAATGACAACGATTAAATACGGACCAAAAATCGAAATTGTATCCAACCCTGAAGGTTTTGCTCAAAGAAGTGTGGAGATTTTTGTTGCGGACGCACAAAAAGCGATAAGTACAAAAGATATCTTTTGTGTGGCTTTGTCGGGGGGACACACACCTAAACATTTTTTTGAGCTGCTCGGAGAACTGGATCAGGCAAAAAATTTGCCATGGAATAAAATACACCTGTTCTGGGTTGATGAGCGTTATGTACCTCCGGTTTCTCCACAGAGTAATTATAAGCTCGCCGCTGATAGTTTCTTAAGTAAAGTTGCCATCCCGCAAAACAATATTCATCGTATCCCAACCGAATACGCCGATTTTCATATCGCAGCCCGGCAGTATGAAAAAACGATTCGGGATGTATTTAAGCTGGGAGAAAATGAAATTCCCGAGTTTGATTTGATAGTGCTGGGGATGGGTGCCGACGGGCACACCGGTTCGTTGTTCCCGAATTCGTATGCGCCTTTTGACACGGATGATTTGGCGTGTGTTGTCTATGTTTTGGATGATAAGCTCAACAGGATCACATTGACGCATCCGGTATTATGTGCGGCGTCTCATTTGGTTGTATTGGTTAGCGGCCTGGAAAAAGCTGCCATTTTGAACGAGGTCTTAAACAGCGAGCCGGACGAAGTCCGTTATCCTATCCATGCGATTTGGCCTGTTCTTGATAAAGTTACCTGGCTGGTTGACAGCGAAGCTGCTGAATCCCTGGCATAATTCCGGTATAGTCAAAATCTCATTATCGCCAGATTTTTTCACCTCACTGCAATAAAAATCCTTATATCTGCGTCTTGAACTGTTGGATTCGTGGTAATTTTTCATCCGGCAGGAAGTGGTATTGAATAATAATGGGTAACGCCGAGAAAATATTGTTTGTTGGATTTTTTCTTTTGGCCTTATTTGTCCGACAGGTCCCCGCGGCACGGGAAGATTTTTACGATGAAACGGTTCTTAGGACTCTTGAATTGGAGTTTTCGCAATCGGATTGGTGGAATCAGTTGGAGGCTAATTATCAGACCAAGGAAAACATTATTGCAGCTTTGACCGCCGATGGTGTAACGTATGAGGGTGTTGGAGTTCGATTTCGCGGCAATACTTCTTACATGATGGTAGGGAATTCACAGAAAAAATCCTTCAACATCGAGATAGATTACACCATCGAGGACCAGCGTCTGATGGGCTACAAGACCCTCAATCTTATCAACTGTGCAAATGATCCGACATTTATGCGTGAGGTACTCTATTCGAACACCTGCCGCCGGCAGGTTCCCAGTGCCAGGGCCAATTTCGTGAAACTGGTCATAAACGGTCAGAACTGGGGTATATATGCGAATGTCCAGCAGCTTAACGCGGAGTTCATCGAAGACTGGTTTCCAAGCAATGACGGCACACGGTGGCGTGCAGAGGGCAGGATGGGTGGTACACCCGGTGGCGGGGGTGGTGGGCAGATGCCCAATCCTCGGACAACGAATCTAACGGAGACAGATGCGACTTTGGCCGAAGCCGGCGGGGGGGGCGGTTTCGGAGACGGAAGCGCGGCACTGACCTGGCAGGGCAATGATTCGACGATATATGAGCAGGTTTATGAATTGAAAGACACCAATCAGGATGATCCCTGGGCCAGCCTGATTAATACCTGTGATATATTAAACAATACGCCCTTGGATCAATTGTCTGATGTTCTTGATACAGTGCTTAATGTGGACAGGGCGCTTTGGCTGTGTGCATTCGAGATAATTTTCCAGGATGACGACGGCTATGTAAATAAACGCGGCAGCGACTATTATATTTACTACGAGCCGGAAACCGGAAGGCTGCACCTTATTCAATATGACGGCAATGAATGCATGATTTCCAGCGGCAGAGCGGGCTGGTCTTTGTTTTACCAGAACGACGATCCTGTTGTACCTCTGATGTATCGTTTGATGAATATTGACCGGTACCGACAACGCTACCTTGCCCATGCGCGGACTATTTTGAGTTCTTTTTTCACAGAAGATGATTTGTTGCCCAGGATAGACGCATACCAGACCCTCATTGAGAGTGAGGTGGAATCGGATAACAAAAAACTTTACACCACACAGGCTTTTATCAGCGGAATAACTACCTTGAAAAACTTCATAAATACGCGTCGTAGTAACCTTTTGGTGGATCGTGAAGTAAATCGGTCTGTCCCGGATATTGTTTCGGTCGAATATGAAGTTATTCAGGAACAGGCGGGTCAGTCACTGGTAATTACCGCTCTGCTCGGTGAGTCTGTGTCTGTTGAGAATGTGCAACTGTTCCTGGCGGAAAGTCTTTATGGGCCGTTTACGTCCCTGCAGATGACTCTTGACGGTGAAGCGGCGACCGAATCAGTCGGTTCTTCCCGCTACGTGGTAACCTTGTCACCCTATGAGCCTGGTACGGTGCTGCGGTTCTATGTCCAGGCCACTGCGGCTGATGGTGTCGGCACAATGGCCTTTAGTCCGGCCGGTGCCGAATATGACGTATATACTTATGTGGTGACTTATGCCGGAGCGGAAACTTCACCTGTCGTGTTCAACGAGCTTATGGCGCGCAACGTCACTACTATTGCCGATCCGCAGGGTGACTATGACGACTGGATCGAATTGTACAATACGAGCGGCGAGATCGTCGATTTGTCCGGAATGTATCTGAGTGATAATCCGGAGAATCCTCTGAAATGGCAATTTCCGACGGGCACGACTATTGCCTCCGGCGGATATCTTCTCGTATGGGCTGATGAGGACGGCGGTGATGAGCCTGGGCTGCACGCTAACTTTAAGCTTTCTTCCAGCGGCGAAACTTTATGGCTGTATGATATTGATTCGCATAATAACGTTTTGCTGGACTCGGTGACATTTACGGATATGGAAGCGGATCAGTCAATGGGGCGTGTGCCGGATGGCTTCGGTGAAATGCAGATATTGTCTGTTCCTTCACCCCTTGGCTCTAATGCAGGTTCTTAGATTGACCAGGCACAGGAAGATACGCAGCTATAGTCCCCAAGAGACGAATGAACCGGCAACATAAGGTCCGGGGGCATGTTGGTCTTTTGTTTGATAGTGATTGGTATTATCTGGGCGATCGGGTTTCAATCCACTATCAGCACCGGGAAATATCTGCTTCCGACAAGGTGAAGTTTACCAATGAGCTTACAAAGCTTGCCGAGCCGGGTAATATCGAATTTTTTGCCGGGTGATATAAAACGTTTGGGACTTGTTCTTTAGTTGTTTGTCGAGTTTAATCCGGGATGATGAGTTTTATTCCCGTATTGATTTTGTTAGGGTCTTTTATCACATCTCGATTGGCATCGAAGATTTTCTTCCACTTGTTCGCAGTTCCGTAATATTGCCTTGAGATGGCCGAGAGGGTTTGGTTCTTACGGACGATATGGAATCTCTGGGTTTTAATTTTTTCGGCTTGAACATATTGGGACACATCTGTTGGTTCGGGTTGTTCCCGGTCCCGGGTATTTATTGCGTTCAATTCGACCGGTGCTGATTCATTTCCGAGCAAATTGCCGGGCTCGTAATCATCGGTAGCAAGTTCGTTTTTTTGAAGATCGATATATGTAATCTGTTCCGGAACATTTTCACTTTCCGGAAAATCGATAACATCGTCATTTGTCAGGCCATCGGATTCCTGCGTGGCTGCGGCATTTTGTATATGCAGCATTCGTGCCTTTGGACTCAAACGCGGGTCGGTAGCGAGCTTTATCACCGCTACGACGACCAGAATAAGGCCCAAAATCAGGCCTATCTTCAAATCTTTCTGTACCATATTGTCGCGTTATTTATTTGTCTGTCCCGTTTTTGTTTTTGTACCAAGCAATAATATCGGAGCGGCTATTGCAATGGACGAATAAGTTCCTATGATGATGCCGAAACCGATTGCGAAGGTAAAGCCCCTTAAACCCTGTCCGCCGAAGATATACATTATCAGCACGACGACAAATGTCGTGAAGGACGTCATGATTGTTCTGGAGATTGTCTGATTGATACTGTCGGTGATTGTTTGCGGATTAATCTGTTTGGCTTTGCCGCGGTTTTCACGGATTCGGTCGAAAACGACAATCGTATCGTTGAGTGAATATCCGATGAGCGTCAAAAACGCGGCTATCATTGCAAGGTCGATTTTAAAATCTCCGATCAACAGTTTTTCGCCGATCGGAGTTGCCGCGATATATGTGCATGCCGTTACCGCGCCGAGTGTGATACACACGTCGTGTATCAGGGCGATTATGGCGGCGACGCCGTATCTGATATTTCCGAACCGGATCCAGATATAAGTAACGATTGCGAACAGGGACAGGAAGATTGCTATCAGCGCCCTTGTTTTTTGTTCCGAACCTACCGAAGGATCGAACTGTCTTACCCGCGGCAGCGAGGTCTCGATCTGGGTGGCCTCCAGCACTTTTGCTTTTTCGTTTTCGCCGAATCTCGTCCAATCGTCCTCGGAGTAATTTCTGATATCCTCATCTGGAGGAGTACTGACATAAACAAACGAATTCATCGGCTGATTCGGATCGGTTGAGGCATTCAGGCTTGAGTCGAATATCTGGTAGTTCGATTGCTTGAGACCCGCCATTTCGGGTTTGAACTGCAGATTTCCTAATCTTTGTATGAGCTCTTTTAATGTCGTCGGTCTTTTAATCTCACAATCTATCTTGATACCGTCCATATAGTTTGCCAGCACAGGGTGCGCATCTGTCAGTTCGGGGGTGACTTTTTCCTCGGAAACAATGTTGGGCTGCAGGTCTTGTTGAATTTTCAGCTCGTCGGCAAAGGTGGTTCTTATAGCGTTATTAACGACTTCCTCGACCTGTGGTTCTGAAATGTCGGCATCGGGAATGGCTTTGGTCAGAACCTCTTTCACGAGAGGCTGGTTCATCTGGCTTGTTGTAACTACGAATTTTTTGGCGTTGTCGTCTGCCTGCGTTACAATCAAATTATTTAATCTGACTGCGTACTCATCCTGGGCTTTTTTTATCGCGTTGGTAATTTGCTCGACAGATTGATTACCTGTTTGCGGCAGGGTGACTGTAATGATTATTTTGTTGGTTTCAGTTGTAGTGATCTCATATTGTTTTCCCGATTCTCCGACACTGACTACGTTGGCGGCGGGCAGCTTGGCCCTGATTCTGTCTTCGACCTGCTGTCTTGTGAGGTCCACTCCTTCCGCAAGAATGATCTGAACGCTTGTTCCACCGGTAAATTCAATATCGTATTTGTTGTCTTCGATGTCGTTTCGATTGAAGAAAACGAATAATCCCCCTGCAACCAGCAGAATCGAAATAAAGAAGAAGATCGGCCGGGACCGCATCCAGTTAACATTCGGATTATGTATGAGCCGAAGCATAAGTAAGTGGTCTTTGATGATTCGTTTGGATAAGAGATAATCGAAAACAACGCGGGTGACAAACAATGCTGTAAACATACTCGAAGCGATACCCAGCATCAGGACAATGGCAAAACCTCTGACTTCCTCGGATGCACGCCAGTAGAGAATCGCCGCGGTAATGAAGGTTGTGAGGTTGGCATCGAAAATTGTTCTGAATGCCTTTTGGTAGCCGTTTGTAATTGCGACTCTCAAAGATGAGCCTCTTTGTTGTTCTTCGCGGATTCTTTCGAAGATAAGGACATTGGCGTCAACGCTCATACCGATGGTCAGTATGATACCGGCGATACCGGGTAGGGTAAAAGTCGCCCTGATACCCGCCATAACCGCCAGGACGAAAAGAATGTTTAAAAGCAGAGCAAAGTCGGCGATTGTACCGGTTAAACAATAATAAATCGCCATAGTGGCGATAACCGCCACAAGGCCGATTAAACCTGCCCTGATTCCCTTATCACGATTGTCGGCTCCAATGGATGGCCCAATGGTATTTTCGGAGATTGGTTGTTCTATAAGCCGGGCGGGAAGGGAGCCGGCATTGAGTTTGTTAACCATATCATCAACTTGAGTTTTAGAAAACCTGCCGGTTATTGTACCACGTCCGGGTATTCTCTCATTGATGGTCGGAGCCGATATTGCTAATCCATCGAGCAGGATACATAACGGTCTTTTAACGTTCTTTCCGGTAACTCTGCCCATAAGCTTACCACCTCTTTGGTCCATAACAAAGCCGATGGCGTTACGGACCCTTTCGTCATAAGTCGGGTAAGCTCTTTGAAGTTTCCAGTCTTTTGCACCGGGGCTGTGAAGCATGACGTCATCAGTGGTATTATATGCGAGGACGTAATATTTGTCCCCGAACTGACCGACAATTGAAGGCCGCTTCTGGGCGTCAACAGCATTCCATTCTTCTGGATTTTCTATTTCAAGCCATTTGTATGCATTATCCGAGGCATACTCGGGTCCCTGTTCTTTAAGCCGCTCGAGATAGTTGTTCATCGCCGACATATCCACGTCGGGATGTTCCCATGTCGGCAGTATCCGGAATTCCAGTATGCCGGCACCTTTGAGCATTCGCTTGAGGTCTTGCGGATCGTCGAGCCTGCCTTTATAGGGCTTGTACTGGTCGTATGCGGCGATGACCTTACCGATTTCATTGATCCGGTCCGGGAAATTTATTTTGAGTTTTTGAATTTCATCTTTTCGATTTCTTGATTCGAGACATAGATTCAGCAAATCTTCGGTTAGATTGAGCCTGTCGATCTTAGTGATATTATTGTTGTATTGCTCTCTGACCTCAGAGAGTTGGTCCACTGCATTCGCCCAGTCGTCGTAGGTTTTCAAATATCCTCTCATTAGTGCGATATTGTCATTTGCATCGGAAATTTCCACTACTGCCTTCTGGAGTTCCTGTTCCGGCAGATTTCTCCACTCTTCGACGCTGAGCTTGATCGTATCGACATCGAGACCTGCCGAAGAGATTGCGTTGTCGGCATTTTCGAGCTTGGCAAAAAGATTGTCTCTTTCGGCCTGTAGCTTCTGGCGCTGGTCGTAAACCGCGGCAAGATTCTCGAGAATTGTTAATTTGTTGGGATCGTTTTGCGAATAAGCGGCAAAAAGAGCCTTTCTTTCTTCAGCCGGTCTCTGAAGTGCCTGAATTATCTGAGAGCGGCTGACATTTTTGTCGAGCAGCTCATCTTTGGCTTGTTTGAAAAGATTGCGTTTTTCGATTGCTTCCGAGCTTGCCAGAGGCATTTGTATCTCGAAGCGGGAATTACCCTGCGGTCTCCAGATGAGGTTCTGGATATTGGCAGGGTCGATTCGCCTTCGAAGAACCGTTATCATTCTTTGTGACAGGTCTTTTTTTTCGGTTTCCGTCAGACCGAATGTATTTATCTCGTAGATAAGGCTTGTCCCGCCTGCGAGGTCTATACCTTGCTTTAAGGTTTTTTGAACGGGATATAAAGTCCATGCCGCGAGGACTACTAAAACGATAACTAATATGATTTTTGGCCACAAATTCTTGTTCATATCTGCTTCCTAATGGTTCCTGCTGTCTGTTTCAAATCAGTTATTATATATTTAAGTTTTATCGGTTTTTACGGACCGACTTTTTTACCAATTGTCTTTATTTCAATGGGTTTTTCTATCAGTCTGGCCGGCAAACTACCGGCATTAAGCATATTAATCATATCGTCAACTTCTGTTTGAGTAAATCTACCGGTGATTCGTCCCTGTCCTGACGGTATTCTCTCTTCGATATTCGGTGCTGAGATGGCGATATCATCGAGTAAAATACAAAGTGGTCGGCCTATGTTGTTGCCCGTTACGTCTGCCATGAGCTTTCCGCCGATGTTATCCATCACAAAGCCAATTGCTCTTCGTCCGAAATAATCCGACGTCGGATAGGCGCGATCAAGCTTCCAATCCCTTGTTCCGGGGCTATGCAGCATAACCTGTCCTGCCTGATTGCTGGCTAAGACATAATATTTGTCCCCAAATGTGCCAACAAACGTCGGTCGATTTTGAGCATCAATTGAACGCCATTCATAGAAATTTTCTATTTCGCACCATTTGTACTCATTGTCCGAAGCATATTTTGGTCCTCGTATCTCAAGGCGATCAACATAGACTCTCATTAGTTCCATATCCACGTCGGGATGTCCTTCTGTCGGCAGTATTCGAAATTCCAGAATACCGGCACCTTTGAGCATCCGCTGGATGTCATTAGGATCATCGAGCCTTCCCCTGAATGGACGGTACTGGTCGAATGTGGTAACAACTTTGTCGATCAACTGAATCCGGTTCGGGAATTCTTCTTTCAGCTTGTTAATTTCTGCCAAGCGCCGAGCAGACTTAGGCGAAAGTTCGAGGCAGAATTCTAATTGATCTTCAGACAAGTTTAGATTGTCTATGGCCGCGAGTGCCATTTTGTATTTAGGAGAAATATCACTAAGATTATCAACTGTTTCGGCCCATTTGCTGTAGGTTTTGACGTATCCTCTCAGTATTTCCATGATATCGTTGGCATCAGAAAATTTCGTGAGTGTTTCCGTGAGTGTTTGTTCATCGAGCCTTGACCATTCATAAATGCGGGATTTTACCTGCTCAAGTTCGAAGCCGGCAGAGGAAATAGCCTTTTCTGCTGATTCGAGTTCAGCAGAAAGGTTGTCTCTTCTCGCTTGTAGTTCTGTTCGCACATTATATACTTTTACAAGATCATTAAGAATTTTTAATCTGTCGGGATTGCCCTGAGAGAAGAGATTAAAAAGATTTTCACGTTCCTCGGCGGGCATTTCAAATACCTGCAAAACTGTCTGTCTATTTATGTTTTTAGAAAGCAGCGATTCCTTTGCTTTATCATATTCGTTGCGTTTCTGGATCGTTTTAGCATTGGCTAACGGCATTCGTATTTCGAAACGAGTATCACTTAGCGGACGCCATAAAATCGGCAGATACCCGTGCGGATTAACTCGTTTTTGCAAAACCATAATCATTTTTTGCGAAATGTTTTTCTTTTGTTCCTCGCTTATACCCGTGGTGTCGATTTCATAGATCAGACTGGTCCCGCCGGTCATGTCTCTCGTGAGTCTCCATATTCGCACTTTTCCCACTATATACGGGGTGCAGACAACCATTGCCAGCGTAAATGAAAAGCCGGTGATAGCTAAAAGGATAATTAACGATATTTTAAGGCCTTTTTTCAAAACATCCTCGTGTTTCAGGTTGTCCGTTTAGTGTTGCACTTTTTTCAGGCTGGGATTCGGCCGGTTGCAAAACACCGTGGTCCGGCAAAAATTTTTATCCCTTATCTTTGGACAAATTCCTTCCTATAGCCGAACGGCGAACTTTTATCTTTGTGTTATTTGACTCATCGATTTTCAACGTAATCTCATCGTCTTTAAGATCGACGATTGTCCCTATAATTCCGCCGATAGTCAGGACCTTGTCGTTCTTTTCGAGCGATTGTTCTATTTTTTTGCGCTGCTGTTTCTGTTTTTGCGGTGCCCTGAAGAACATAAATATCATAAGTATTATCAGTGGTAAAAAGAGCCAGAGGGGGAAAGGATTTCTTTGTTGCTGCTGGTCTAGTGCTCCGGTATTCGGATCACCTGAAACAGTTGTTATCGGTTCGCCATCTGAATTTACCGGCTCCGAAGATATACCTGATGGTGCATTATTTCCATCTGTTTGGGCTAATATCCATATATTATTCATTCTCATATTCCCTTCATTTAATGAAAATCGAGTTTTATCATATCCGAACCGGCGGTGTAACCGCAGGACAAGTCGTACATACTAACCAATTTTTGTGATTTTTCAATTATCAATAGTGAATTCTTTTGCCAAATTGGAGAATTCGCCTTCTTTTAGGGCCTTTCTTATTTTGACCATAAGTCTCTGATAAAACGTCAAATTATGGATTGAGGTTAGTATTGGGCCTAACATTTCGCCCGCATTGAAGAAATGTCGCAGGGCTGCCCGGCTGAAATTCCGGCAGCAATAGCACTCGCAGCCGGTTTCGATTGGTGAGCTATCTTCAATATGAACATTATTTCTAAGCCGTATTGGGCCGTTTTCTGTGAAAGCGAAGGCATTTCGGCCGTTTCTCGTCGGTAATACACAGTCAAACATATCGGTCCCAGCTTGAACTGCGGCCAAAATATCCGCAGGTGTACCGACACCCATAAGATATCGGGGCTTATCGACCGGCAAATACTGCATCGTGTGTTTTACAGTCGTTATCATGTTTTCATGCCCCTCGCCGACGCTCAGTCCGCCGATGGCATAGCCGTCGAAGTCTATATTTACAAGTTCCGTAGCGCAACGTGTTCTCAGTTCGGGACTTATCCCGCCCTGGACTATCCCGAAAAGTTGCTGGTTGCTGTTGTTGTGGGCGATTTTGGAGCGTTTTGCCCAGCGAATAGTCCTTTCTACGGCTTTTTTTACTTCTGTCTCACCAGCACCGAAGGCCGTACACTGGTCGAAACACATGATAATATCGACGCCGAGCCGGTTTTGGATTTCTGTGGCTCTTTCCGCATTCAGATATACTTTTGCCCCGTCTATGTGACTGGCAAATTCGACTCCGTCGTCGTCGATTTTCGTTAGCGGGCTTAGCGAAAAGACCTGGTAACCGCCGCTGTCGGTCAGGATCGGCCCGTCCCAGCCCATAAATCTGCCTAATCCGCCGAGTTTTTCTATCGTTTCGACTCCGGGTCTGAGCATCAAATGATACGTATTTGCTAAGATTATGGAAGCGCCGGTCTGTTCGAGTTGCTCTGGCATTATCCCTTTTACCGCCCCGGCGGTTCCAACCGGCATAAAGGCGGGAGTTTCTACCTGCCCGTGAGCGGTTTCCAGCAGCCCTGCCCTGGCGGACGAATGAGAATCCTGGTGTAAAATTTGAAAATTACTCATGACACCTGATTGTTTCACATTTTCAATTTCTATCGGACGGCATTGTATCTCATATTCAGAGTTCTTTTGTCTTGAATATGGTATAAGTCTATAATTTTAAGAAGGTTAGATTTTAGCATAGATTTGCGGCTTATGGGATAATATTTCCCTGATATTAATACTCGATTATTAATATTTTGGATTCCGGATAGTAATGGGAAAGTATTTGCCTTGCGGTTTTCCCTTGTCTTGCCATCCCTTCGGCGCCGCATTGACACATCCCAACGCCGTGCCCCCAGCCTCTGCCGGATAAAAAGGCCCAGCTATCATCCAAATCCTCGAGCTGGAAGCATGCGCTTTTTATTTTCCTGCCGGTCGGATCGATTGTAAGGCGAAAGTCCTCGGTCCTGAGAAACTCTTTGTTACCGTTGGAGCCAATCAATTCTATCATAGTCAATCGGCGAAAATCACCGTAATCACTCTGGTCGGCTATGTTGATGTCATTGATATCACCAAGCTGTCGGAGTTTTTCATATCTCTGGAGTAACCTGCCGGTAATGTCAATTTTGTCGAATCGAACCATCGGCCAGAAGAAAAATTTCGGTTTGGCCACATCCTGGCAATACGGGCAGGTCACGCCGTGCAGCGGTGTGAAAGAATCGCCGAAGACGTTATTGCTGTTTTCCGTATGACCGCCGCAGGTCGAACTGTAGTAGGCGGGGAAAATATCTTCAGTGCCGTCGCTCTGTTTGCAGGTCAGGACCATACCTTTTGTCTGGTTAACGGCGTTCCATATCGCAGCAGATTCGGCGCCGACTCCCCGGTAAACCTGATGGGCGGCTGTTTTACCAACGTCCCAGTTGCGATTACCCCCGAACCGTTTTTTAGTATATAGGCAATAAGTCCTTGCGGCGATTACCTGGGCTTTGAGAGCCTCCGGCTCCCAGTATTCGGGCATCTCAGCACCGGCTACTCCCGCTAAGTATGACTCGACAGGAATGATGTTCATTACATCGAAAGAGCTGCCGTCCGGATTAGTTATGAACTTTAATTTTCCGCGATAATTTTTGCCGTCCAGATTAAAAACATACGGCTCCTCGGGGGAAATGATTATTTGTTCGTTGGAAAAAGTTTTGCCGGAAATTTTTATTTCACCGTCAGTCAACCGGATATCGATTGGTCCCTGTGATTTTCCGAAGCCGGCAAGCTCTATTTGTTTTTGCAGGTCGGGATCTCCGTTATTAACACTGAACGCCGATGGTATTTCAACCGTGCAGTTATTAACATCATCGAGCAGCAGGACTCTCACCCAATACTGCGGATCGGTATCCATTTGCGGAGTCGGCGTTACGATCTGTCTTTTTTTACAGCCGCCCGGCAGCGCAGCTAAGAGCAGGAGGATTGCCGTATGTCCGATTAGTACCGGTAAAAGAAACTTCCGGCTCACTATTTTTAAAACGATTTTTGCCTGTAATCCTCTCGAACGGATCTCGTCGTTAAACAACAAATTTCCCGACCTGAATTTGTGGGTTAATCTAAACTTCGCAGGGATAATCCGAGGTCTCCGAGTGATTTTTTGATTTCGTTTAGGCTTGTTACGCCGAAATTCTTGCAGCCGAGCAGTTCGGCATCCGTCCTGCCCGCCAGCTCGCCTAATACACGAATGTTGAGCTTCAGCAGGCATTTTCGCGCGCGCACCGAAAGCTGGAGGTCGTCTATGGGCTTGTTCATAAGCCCCTGGTCCTGGTCGGTTATTATAGTGCCCTCCGACGTATCGATAGAAGTAAATTGTTTTTCCTCCAGTGACATGCCCAGTCTCAGGCCTTTCGGTTCGAGGATGGACTTGACTTCCTTGAGAGATGTTTCGCCGAAGTTTTTATATGATAAAAGTTCCACCTCGGTGATATTAAGCAAATCTCCGAGTGTTTGTATCTTCATTTTCTTGAGGCAGTTTCTGCTGCGCACCGACAATTCGAAATCGGATATCGGTGTCTCGAGAATCTGGTTCTTGCGGGATTTTTTCTTTTCCTTTTCTTCGTCGTAGAACATTGTTTTCGAGCTGTCGATGTCTTTTTTGAACATGATCGCCCTTTGATGGTTCGGGTGGGTCTCCAGCACGGTTTCGACGCACTGGGATGCTTTGTCGAACTTCTCGCTGTCTTCGTAGAGCACCGTCAGGTTCATTAGCGCGCTTACATAAGCCGGGCTGTTCGAGGCAATTTGCCTGTAATAATCTATAGCCGCCTCTTCGTCGCCCGAAAGGTCACATCGAAAAGCCAGGTGAAAGAGGGCTTTTTGATGGGTGGGGGATAATTCAATCGCTTTTTTGTAATTATCCGAAGCCTGTTCGTAGAGGCCCTGGACTTCCTGCAGCCGCCCGAGCTGGTAATGGTATTCGGCACTTACATTCTCGAAGTTCGCACATGCCTTGAGCTCTTTTGCCGCTGCTTCGTAATTGGCCGCATAACGATATGTCGCTGCTTTTTCCATGTTGATGCTCAGAGTATCCGCCTGGTGTTCGAGGCTTTTTTGAAGGTTTTTAATCGCCTCGTCGAATTCACCTATGCGGCGTTGGGCAAAGGCCAAGTAAATGAATTTTTCCTTGCAGTCCTTTGCTTTTTGGAGTTTCTCGACGGCTTCGGCATTTCTTCCGAGAATAAACAGGCCGATGCCCAATGCGTCTAACGTCTGTTTCGAGGTCTCGGACATATGAGCTTCCACCTGTTGGCTGAAATCCATAATATTCTTTTCGCTGGAATGAACCTGTCCGGCCAATGTTTTTAATTGCTCTAAAGAGGGCAATGTTTCGCCGAATAAGTCAATTACCGTTTCTGCTGCTACTTGTTCCATTGGAATTTCTCCCATTTTCACACTGCGTATTTCGTATTGCGTTCTTATACATCACGCATAAACAAGCGGCTATTATAGTAAAGCCCCAAAGATTTGCAATAGATTTTTTAACCACCCCCCTTTTACAGCTAATTCTCGGCCCACACAAAGAAAATGAAGATATAGAAAAACGAATGTTTTACTATGACGCTCTGATAAATAGTTGAATTAAAAGAGCTTATAATGTGGTGTTGTGGATATTGTTATTTTGGAGCGGAGTATAGTAGTGGGAGTGGTATGTAAATAAATTAAACAGTATGTGACTGGTGTCATCTGTGCCAAGGATAAAGTTGGTTAGCTGTTAGTTCAGGAAAATATTGATACTCTCTTAATTCCTCTTTGTTAAGCATATACCATTCATTAAAAGCATAACGTCGATAATAATTAGAGAACTTCTCCCTAAAGTGTTCATATGCTGTATCATTTAATCTTCCTTTTCTGTTATCTTTAATTATCTCAAGCACATTTCTTGCTACTCTCAGCGTATGTGAAAACACAACAGCTTTACATACTTCAAATCCGATGTCATCATCAGGTGGCAAATAAAAAAAGTTATGTATTTTCCGTTCGTTACTTAACAGATTCTTTACCTTTTTTTTAGGAATCTGTGTTTGGTAATCTTTGAAGGATGGAATTTCTGACAAATTCTTGATTTCAAATAAGGTGACATACTCTTTCCTTTGTGCATCGCAGCTTTGAGTTGCTACAATCGCTGGCACTAAAGTTATTCCCAAAACCGCTGCAACATCTTTCTTGTCACGTACTAATTCTTCCCAAGAAATACTGGAGATATGGTCTTCTTCCAGAATAGGTAAGTCTGGTGATAATTCAAATTCAATACGGGGAACATCTATAAAAATATCGCCTTGTTTAATAGGTGCAGATGAGGCTGGGAATTCATAAAGCATTTACCAACTCCCCGAAAATCAATCATCTTCCTCTAATAATAATTTCCGCTTTTTCGCTTTTATGATAGCCTTTAGAACTCTCATTCGGGCTTGTTCCAAGGTTATTGGATATTTACGTGAAGGTTTTGTGTCTATATTAGGTACGCTCGATTGTACAGTGCCCGTAGAAGATATATGAACAGAGGCAGTGATGGTTGAACGTGCTTCCTTCGACTCTGGTAAACCATGTTCACTTGTGGGTGCATTATGAGATAGAGGCTTTACGCTTTCTTCTGTATTTGTTTCAACATTTTCTTCAATCTCATTTATATTGTTATCTTCACTTGAAACTACGTTACTATTTTCATTTCTAATCATTTATTGAATTCCCCTTCCAAACATCCATGAATTATACCATCAAACCCAATATGAATTATGTCATGTGCCTGTTGAAGCCATTCTTCAAAGCCGTCTGGCATTTCAGGTACATCTGCTTCTGCTGATTCAAACATGTGCTTCCATACTATTGCTCGTTCTTTATTCTTATGTCCAGTATCAATCCGAAGCGCTACAACACCAGCAGGCTCTTTACACCTCAACGAAGTTCCCAACGAGTAATTTATTGGAAGTTCTTCTATTTTATCGTCTGCCAAAAAGAAACTTGGTATTTCTGTTCTTACATGCATCTTTTCGGAAATAAACTCTTGCACTTTGTTTTTAGAATAGTCAAATTCATAAGCGTTAATGTACCGAAGTCGTAAACTGATTATATTCAAATCATCTCTCTTAGGATAAGACTCAAACAAAATGTTCATTGCTGTATTGGCTTTAGGTTTGAAAGAATTAAAAGTATCATATTTATTTGTTTCGTTTACCGCCATTACACCGGGTCCAATTTGAACTAATGGCCATTCATTTTCACTTACTCTAAAACGATGTTTGATTACACTCCCGGTGACATCATCGGGTATTTTAGATGCAGGCATTTCTTCATGGAACGGGTACTCTGATTGGATTTTGTTATGAAATACGCCCAACAGGAATTGATAATGAGGGTCATATTTTCCAATGGGTGTTGAACTTTTCAGTTCCCACTTTACTTCAAGAATTGCTTCTGCAAGCGGTGGATTCTTGAATGCTTTCCCACTCATAATATCTCCTAATGCCCCAAAAAATGCTTAGTTTATGAATATTATAATACTTTTTAGCAAACCATAAGTCAAGTAAAAATAAGATATTCCACGAAATATAACAATAGGTTTTTATATTTATATAGACCAAAACTCTATAATGTTCAATCGACTTAAGGAGTAGTTAGATGCATTTTCTATGGTGCTTTACAGGAGATTAGGTATCTTCATGTGCTTCATGTATTAGTTTAATCCTCACATACCGAACTCGAATCGATACATATAATTAACATTGTAAATAACAGAATAACGGATTGCCTTTTCATAAACTCTATATCCTTATATTTCGTTGTGAAATCTGTCTCTGAAACGAAAGTTATGCTTAAAATATGCTACAGTTTACTTTGCCAGTCTGTCAATTGTGGTAACTACGTATTTTTGGGCAATTTTGGTGGGCTAACTCGTGCTACGTAGCGAAGCTACTTCGCAGAGTAGTAAGCCCACCCTACCTTATATAAAGGCGTATCTGCCGGGCTAAATATTGATTATGATTTTGAGGATTTTTGAAAAAAGCATGAATTTTCGTATTTAATTGAAGATTGCCACGGCCTTAAAAATCAGGCCTCGCAATGACCTGGAGTTCCTAATGCCCTAAACGCAATACGCTTGAGTGGCTTGTCATTGTCATTTTTTGCCGAAAAACGCGGATTTTGGTTGTATTAATGCGGTTTTTGGGATACAATTACTATTAGCGTACAGGGAGTAGCGGATAGCGGTTAATAAATTAAAATGCAAAAATCAAAACGCAAAATGACAATTCAAAAATCAAAAATTCCATATTTAGCCCCAAGGCCAGCCTTGGGGGGATAAAAAAATGCAAAACAAAGCCAATTTGGGCTGGGTCCAAATTGGTTTAAGCTCTTTGATAATAACATAATATGGCAAAATATAGGGATTTTATCAGCGAAAAAACAAAGCCAATTTATTGGCGTTTAGCGTATTGCGTAAACGAATTTTAAAAAACACCCGGCTTCGTATAACTTCGCCGAGGTAAAAAGCCAATCCGGCGTCGTACGATTTCTCCGGGCCAAGTCCGGCGCCGCTTTCGGCGGATCTATTTGAGCTTGATAAGTGCGACCCAGTCTTTGTCGGTTTCTGCCGGTGGGGAGCCGATTGAGGCAGGGCCGGGACCGGTTATTTTGGTTACAGTGCCCGTTTGAAGTGGGCCGCCGATGCGTGGATTATACCATTGCACTGTAAATGTCGAGGAGTACTTGCCCAGATCGAGATTCGTTGTTCCGCTGGTCGGCCCCTCGGGGGCAGGCAGATATATAGTGTAGATTTGGCCGAGCTTGGCAAAACAATATCCGTCTTCGATGGAAATTAGTTCATCGTGGCCGGTCATTTCGGCAAAAGGCAGATACCGGTGGAAAAATTCCAAAGCGTATCGGGTCAAGTCCCATAGATGGTCCCGGCTGCGCCAGTCTTCGCAGTTGAGGTCGTTATGTGCGAACTTGTAGCCGAAGTACCATTCACAGCCTGCTCCGCCGGCCATCAGGTTGCCCCATAAATGTTTCAAGCGGACATCATCGTGCCAATAGTCGTTCGCATCCGGTTTAACGCCGGTATCGGCAGGACCGATTTCGTCAAGGCAAACAAACCACGGCTTGCCTGTGGATGCGGATTTCTCGATCCATTTGAGGGTCTGGGTGTGGGTATCGTTAGTCTGTAACGATGGACCGTCGAAATATTCGTATCCGAGCAGTGGGCTGTAAATATTTTCGTACCTGCCGGGAAACGTATGGCAGACAATCGGGTGATCGTACGGATCAAGCTCTTTGATATATCGGCAGAAGGCCTTACGCTGGTCGTCGGTATTCGTGTTTTCTTCGCCGAGGTTCCAGACCAAAGCCGGATGATGAGCAAAGCGGGCGATAAGTTCCCGGTAATAGAGTTTTCGCTGCGGGCCGAGCTCGCCGCCGTCGAGGCCCTGGTCGTTCTCGGTTTCCTGGGTGATGGCGTGGAGCATTAAACCTAACGTGTCCATGTGCGAAAAGACGATCTCCCACTGGTCGAGCTTGCTGCAATCGAACCGGTATTTTTCGTTCGGGTCGGTCCAGGGCCAGACGTCTTTGCCGTCGCCGCCATCGAGGTTATAGCACATGAAATAAACGCTGTTCATCCCTTCGGAGGCAAGGTAGTTGAGTGCACCGATGATTCCTTTGCCTTTGTCGTTTTTCCATGTCGGATCGCCGGGGCGCCAGTCTTTAATGTGCGGCCGGTATTGATGGATGAATTCGTCACCGGTGGCTTCACCCTGCCGTTTGAGTTCGCCAGCATCGAAAGTATCATCGAAGTCTGCATAACCGAGGAAGTTTTCGGGACTGTCGGCTCCGCCTTTGAGGAAATATTCACCGGTCTCGGCGAATTGAAGATAGCGCTTGCCGACATATTTGAGAATTCCTTTGGAGCGGAAATCACGGCCGGTTTTGTCACTCGGACCGACTGTGAAAGTCCCGCCGGCGCCGTCGAATGCTGTCGGCGATCCGGCATTCGGGTCGTTGCTGACCGCAATGTCACGACCTGTCCGAAATGAAGCGGAGTAGTTCCATTGTCCCTGTTCGTCCGGCGAAAAGTGTACTCGCCATTGATTGCCCGATTTCGCGCTGGTTTGAGCTGCGTTTCCGTCGGCGGCATAATAGCCGGGAATGACGTATTGCTTGTCGCCTTTGTAAAAGGTGACATTTAGACGGTAATCCCGGAAAGGATTGGGATCGGCGGTTTCATTTGTTTGCGGGCCGGAAAAGGTTAGCGTAATCTTATGCCACTTTTTCAGCTCGCCGGAAACGGTAGCTTTATTTTGACCGTGGGAAATGATTGGGACGGTAAGAATGAAGCAAAACGCCAACGATAATATCGTTTTGTATCGAATCATGTTATTAATTCTCCATATATAACGGATGGAATAATGTATAGATATATTACAGGAAAGAAAAGAGGTTAACAACAGGAGCTTGCATAAAAAAAAACCGGACCTATGCGGCCCGGCCTTTTTCCAGTGAGGATTCAGTTGTGAGATTATCGACTTTATTTCAATTCGCCAACCGACCAGACAACTTCGGTTCCGTCGCTAAGAATGAATCGCTCTCGCTTGAAAGTAAATGTACGACCTTTTACCACCTTTTCTTCGGTGCCAAGATATTCTCCTTCTTCTGTCTGTCTGAGGTGGCGGAATTCTTCCCAATCGGCTTCGGTCAGGTTCGTCTTAAATTGCCCTTTGGGTGTTCCGATGGAGTGAGTTACTATAGTTCCGTCCGAAAGGGTGAGATTGTAGGTCTCGAAAGAGAAGGTTATTCCATGCACCTGTTTGTCCTGGAATCCAAGGAAGTCTCCTTCCTTGAGCTGTCGGAGCCGCCAGATTTCCTGGGTTTGCTCGCTATTGAGAATTTTTTCCGGCGGAATCAGTTCGGGATCCGATTCACCTCTTGTCTTTTCTCGCCCGTCGGCCAGTATATATTTGTATATGCAGGTTCTCTGGAGCTCGCCATCGACCAGTGTGTCGATAACTCGTGTCAATTGCCTTTCGCCTTTCTTGCGAAGTTGATCTATTTCTTTATGAACTTTCTCGATTTGAGCTGGATCTACGGGTTTGTTATCGTCGTTATCACCTTCACCCATGGTTATTGAACGCCCATCGGAAAGAGTGTAATTATATTGGAAGGTCCTGTCAAAGTGGCCGTTCACCTCGATTTCTATCACTCCCACCAATTCTCTGGCGTCCTGCCGGCGCAGCAAGTCAAGTTCTTCCAGGTCCCTCTGCGCCTGCTCAACATCGGCAGTATTGGCCGAACCCAACGTAACAGAACGAGAGCGACTAATTACTATGCCCTTTGCGGTTCCATTTGCATCCGTGTAGGTTCTATCGTAGATAATTTCGGGTTCCGTGCTGAAGTGATATACGCCATTGCTGTCCTGACCCTCGAAGCGATATCGGTAAATCTTTATACCTACAGCAGTCGCGATGGTCCCGGCAAATATTACAAGGGCTAACACTGCGGCGATTTTCCAAAATCTGATTTTATCCGGCATTGTTTGTTTCCTTTCAATTTCATCGAGAACCTCCCGGCGCAGTTTCTGCCGGTGTTGATATGATACATGTTCCGGCGGGATGACGCCCTTGAGGTATTTATCGATTTTATTAATGTTCTTACTCATGGTTTTGTTCCTAATTATTCTGCTATGATGCCCCAACTCATTAGGATATCCTGTAACCGTGCCAGCCCGCGGTGCAATCGGGATTTGACAGTGCCTTCTTTTGATCCGGTGATCTTGCATATCTCGGCGATCGCTTTATCTTCGAAATATCGCAGAATAATCACCGTGCGGTACTTCAGCCGCAATTCCAGCAGCGCCTTGTGGAGTAAAATGTACTCTTCTTGGGCCTCGATATAGTCACTGCCTGATGGTTCGCTGTCTGCAAGCTCGCGGTTCTGCTTTTTTTGAATCATGGCTGCGACGCGTTTTTGCCGCCGCCAGTGCATCCTGACTTCATTGGTAGCGATATGAAAGAGCCAGGCCCTAAAGGGAATTTGCCGCCATTGGTAACACCTTAGGTGCTGAAAAGCTTTAAGAAAGACATTTGATGTTAAATCCTCAGTTGCGACACTGTCAAAAGTACAATGGTATATATAGCCGAGAATGTCGCTGTAGTATTTGTCGTAAAGCCTTCCGGCGGCCTCGATATCTTCCCGGGCTGAAGCGACTAACATCTTATCTTCGTCTAAAGTTTCAGGCCGAGATTCCAATTGGCACTCTACCACATCGTTTGCCATACTTTTGCTCCGGAGTTCAGTCTTCACCTATTATAATGCACAACTCCGGCAAAGGTTGCATTTTATATCTGTCTGTGCGCACAAAAAACCGGGCGCTACAAACCCGGCTTTTGTGAATCGGTATTTTTGTTTTTCTTTTGTCGCTTATTGAGTTGTAAAAATATTCGGGTCGAAGAACTTGGCTTCTTTTTGTTCCGAGTAATCAAAAAAGAAATCGCCGAACTCGCCGTTTCTCGGGTCATGAAAGCAAATTCGAACGGGCAGCTTGCTGTCACGAAGAGCCCATATCGAAATCCATTCCGGCGTTTCCTTGTGTTTTATTTCGAAAATGACGGTTTCTTCTGATGCTGCGGTATCGGCGGTTTTGACAGAAGTAATCCCGTCTTTGGAAGGGATGCTGTTAATAATTGTATTGAGCGAAAACCTTCCATCAGAGTGCAGGTCCTCCAAAATGAAGCTTATAAATCCCGTCGTATTCGTTGGCTGCCTGGTTGTTTTATCGAATGCTACGATGTTCATTTCCCCGTTCGAAAAATCGGCAAAAATCACCTTGTCTTCTTCGTGTGCTCTAATAAGGGAATCGTCGGATTTCCATATCTCTACTTTTTTAGCTTCAGCCGAGGTGTCATAGCTCAGGTAAATTGTTAAATTAAAGAACGGCACCGATTCGAATTGCTCGGTGATATCCGCCAGAGCGATAGACGAACTATCTTTGCCGAAGTGGCCGATGCCTATTAACACTGCGATAATTATCGCTGCCGCAGCGGCGAATTTTGTCACTGGACTTTTCATAATCATGTTCCTTATCATTGGCGGGCGTTTGGTTGCCGAATTAGCACCTGCCCGCGAGGTTAGCATTTCAACGGCCTGGGGATGTTTTCGCTTGAAGTTTTCGAAATCGGCCTGTGGTTTTTTTGAGCCTATAGTTTCGCTCAATACCTTGTCGAGCCATTTGTTATTTTCAGGACGTTTCATAATCATCTCCCGTCAAGCCGTTGTGTTTCAAGTACTTTGCAATCTTTCGTTTTGCCCGAATCAATCGGCCGTTTACCGCCTGAACAGAGATATCCAAAACCTGTGCTATCCGCTCATAAGGCAGATTGTCGTAATATCGCAGAACAATCAATTCCCTTTCAGCCGGCGAAAGCTGCCGGACGGCACTTTGAATCGCTTCGCGGCGGTGCTCATCGGGTTCCGGATATTTATTCGATTCCTGAGCATCGGAGGTAATGTCCTTGCCTTTGGACCTTAGCATCTGCCGTGCCGTATTGCGGCAAATCCCTGCCAGCCATGCAGCAAACTTCTCTTTACTTTTCAAACTCTCTATGTCACGACAGGCGATGGCAAAAACTTCCTGGGCTGCATCCTCTGCGAGATCTCGGTCGGCCAGCATCGAGTATGCTAATGCCACCATCGGACTGTGATAACGCTCGTATAGAATTCCGAAGCTTTTCAAATGGCCGTTTTGGGCGGCTTCAACTAATTGTGTTTCTGAATTCAAATTCACAACCATTAACCATTCAAAGAATCTGCTGATACCCTTGTCTTGAGCATTGCCGAATAGAAGCTTCTGTTATTATAGTGTAATTTCGCACTCGAAATGTGCGCAAAAAATCTCTTTTCTCCGCATTTATTATGAAGAATCAATTGATTGTTTCTTTGGGAGTCTGTTTTCAATTGCTATGGGGGACAGGGAACTTTTTGGAAACATCGTCCAGGCTCAGAATCCAGTCATTTCCTTCGGATTTTTCTCCCGGCGGATCAAAAGTCTGCGTACCTTTATTTTCGAAGTTGCTAAAAAATTGCGATTTGCCGTTAATCTGTTTGCTGCTTGCTGAAAATGCTTAACTGTACTAACATAATTAAAATATATGTTACTTTGGGGCAGTTCCGGCGGAGGATTTACTGTTTTTGGGCTTACTATAATACCTTACAAATAAAATACTTATACAGGTAGCACTCGTGAATCTACGGTATGATTTAAAAAAGTGATTTTTTCAGGATAAAATGCACTTGACAGACCGGCATAAAATGTCAATTCTAATGTCAAGGTTTTTTTACAGAAGTGAGAATATATTGACTTTATTGAAAGGGGGCGAAAATGGGGCCGTCAAGGAAGCTTAAAATCCCGATGATTGTTCTTGTCTGTATAGGTATTGTTATTATCGCCTTTACTTTTAGTTACGGACAGGGCACTAATCCGAAACCTTCCAGTTACTCACCGGTAGTGATTAAAGAAGATTTCGAAACTATCATGGCAAGGATGAAGGCCGCCAAGCCGGAAATTATGAAACGCCAGATGGACCTGCTCGAACAAAGATACGATTTGTCCAACAGGCCGGCCTCGGGTGTCACTATGTCTCGCGGCAAACCTGTTCAGGAGGGAGTTCGCGTTAAATTACCTGCAGGCCTGACCTGGTCGGCGCTTGGCGAAATGTCACCCGAAGAAATTCGTGGAAAAGACCTGTTCCCGAAAGGCTTTCTGCCTTTGCCTCATCCAAATCACAATGAGGGAGGTATGTTGTTCCCGCAGTTCGTAATCGATGAAATGAAAAAGCAGGAAGGGCGGGATTTGACTCGTTTCGACCTGGATTTCGATCTGCCGGACCTTTTTCTACCTGAGTTTCCGGCGGCGATTTTCCTTACGACACGTCCGGACCTCGGGGATGTCTCTCAGGGCAAGGTTGTCACTATCGATAATTACTACGAGCTTTTTAACGGCATTTTGAATCCGAAGCAGCTCGAAGGTCTTCGTCTGCTGGTCACGCCGTTCCCACAGCAGCAGTTTAACCAGACCGAAGACCGCCGCAGCGAACGTCCGAGCAGGGGAGTGACCTGCTTCGATTGTCACTCCAACGGCCATACCGTGGCGCCGACGCATTTGGTGGGTGACATACGGCCGCAGGAGTTTCGTCACCGGCTCGATACTCCGCCGTTGCGCGGCGTCAATATACAGCGCCTGTTCGGCTCGCAGAGGGCACTTAAAAGCGTGGAAGATTTTACCGAGTTTGAGCAGCGAGCGGCATATTTTGACGGCGATCCCGTCATTGCCACAAAAAAGGGCGCCAATATCCTCGAACGTGGAAGCCAGGTTCATTTTATGGCGGAATTCCAGGCGATTCTGGACTTTCCTCCGGCACCAAAGCTGGATATCTTCGGCAAACTCGATCCTTCCAAAGCCACCAAGGCCGAGCTTCGCGGACAAGATGTTTTTTTTGGAAAAAGTAAATGCAGCGTTTGCCATACTCCGCCATACTACACCGACAATCTGATGCATAACCTGAAAACAGAGCGGTTCTATAAGCCACAGATGGTTAATGGAAGATATGCTTCTGCAGATGGACCGATTAAGAATTTTCCACTTCGAGGCATAAAGGAATCACCGCCTTATCTGCATGATGGCCGGCTGCTTACTCTGGAAGATACTGTGGAATTCTTCAATTTAATATCGCAAACGAAGCTGACCGAGCAGGAGAAAAAGGACCTGGTAGAATTCCTCCGCGCACTATAGGATTTTAGTTACAGGCGATTAAAAATAATCGGTCTCGTCTATTGCTTGTGTTGGAAGCGAGCCGAAAAGGGATTTTTTTAGTCTGTGATCTCGTCCTCTTCGTTGTTTTCGGTGCTTTCTTCCTTTGCATCCAGCCGCTTTTTTATATCTTCAAGGTCATCTTTTAGTGATTCTGTTTCTTCCCTGAGCTTATCGATTGTTTCCCGCATTTCTACGATTTCATCCGGGACAATTTGCTTACGTTCCCGTAGCTCTCTTAGTGCTCTATTTGCGGAACGTTCAACTTCGTTATCAGGCTCATCGTTTGCAAACGTCTCAACTACCGGAATGGCTTTGGGGTCTTCGAGTGTTCCTAATGCTCTGATTGCCCCGGCCTGAATCCTTTGCCTGGGATGATTAACATAGCCGATTAAAAAGTTACGCACCTCAGTTTTATCTTCTTCATTCCTGCTGATATGCGCCAGTGTATCCAATGCACGGCTGAAGTCCCATGAAGGAAATCGTTGTTCGTTTTCGCTTAATGTTTTCATAAGCGGTTCAATAAAGAACGGCTCGTCCAACATGCGGATTGCTTCTATGGCTGCACTTGCCAGTCTGTTACGGAAAGAGTCGGAATTGAGATAATCGATTAATATATTCTGTGTGTCTTTGTGATTGTATCTGCCGAGATTACGAATGGCCGCTGCTGATATTGCCGGATTTTTTTCATCTTTCAAAATTCTTTTTGTGATTTCGAGGCTCTCCGTTCTGTAAAAATCACAGATGCTCCTGACAACCTGCAGGCGAACTCTCGCATCTTTCTGGTCTAAGGATTCGGCAAGTGCATCGAACGCATCATTGGTATGAATCTCTCGTAGTGCCACCGCTGCTCTTCTGGGAACAGCATAAAATGAGTCGCCGTTGAGAATTTCCTTTAGCTTGGTAACAGTCTTTTTGTCGTCCTTTTTCTCAAGAGCATCGATTGCCAGCAATTGACCGATGACATCGTCTTTATTTTCCAACTGTTTGTATAGCATTGCCGTCGGTTTGTCGAAATCGATTTTAGCTAACAGGCCGTAATCAGGGTCGAAACGAACAATCTCGGGTTCTTTAAGCAGCGGGAAATAAAAATCATGCTCTTTACTGTCGATAGTGATTCGGTGATCAACGGCCTGGTCGTCAATTATGAAACGCACTTTGGTATCGAAATGAAAGAGCATTACATTGTCGTTTATTTCGTGTGTTTGCTCGACGGATACTTTTGCGAGTTTGTCTTTCTCCGACCAGTTATATCTGATTTTCAAATCAGGATGCCGACCGTGATAAATCCACTGGTCGAAAAATCTGTCGAATGTCCTGCCTGTAATCTCTTCAAATACCGAGCGAAGGTCGTCCGTCACCACGTAGTCCAGGGCGTGACGTTCGAGATATGTTTTGACGCACTTGCGGAACATTTCTTCGCCGAGTTCGACTCGAAGCATATGCAACACCCAGCCGGCCTTGCCGTATGTACGGTAGTCGAATTGCTCCCATGTGTCTTGGTACGAACGAAAAACAATTGGTCTGTGCTCGGGACGTTCTGAAAGCAGATGCCTTGAGGTATAGTAAAGATTGGCCAAAAAGGAATCTCTGCCGTTTTTATGACAATCGTATAAATCTTCATAGTATGTGGCGAAACCTTCGTTGAGCCATATTTGGCTCCAGTCCTTGCATGTCACGTAGTCGCCGAACCATTGATGGGCCATTTCATGTGCCACAAGACTCTGGCTGGAATCGATATTTTCCGTTTCGGTGCTGAATAGCGTGTTATCTGTCAGGATGGTTAGCGAGGTGTTTTCCATCCCGCCCGCGACGAAATCCTGGACTACGGCCTGGTCGTATTTGTCCCAGGGGTAAGGTACGCCGATTTCTTTCTCGAAAAATTCCAGCATGTCCGCCGTATCCTTGAACGAACTCTCGGCGTATTCTATCTGTGATGTCGGTGTATAAAAAGCTATCGGGATGTTTCTGTATTTCGATTCGATTTTTTTAAGTTTTCCGGCGACTAATGTAATCAGGTAGTTAACGTGCGGCTTGTCCTGAGACCAGTGTACGACTTTCAGGCCGCTTTCCTGGTCGATTTTTTCTGAAACGAGCCTGCCGTTGGATAGAACAACCATATCTTTCGGTACCCGGCAGATAACCTCCGATGTGGAACGTTCGTTGGGATAATCGTAGTTTGGATACCAGTGCGGCGCTTCGTGAGTCTCTCCCTGTGTGAAAAGATGTGTATCTTGCTCGAGGTAACCCATCTCCGGTGTGCGAAAGTAGAGGCCTTCCTTTGGAGCGGCCTCGTAAACGACTGTCGCTGTTGTCTCATCACCGACGGTAACCGGAGGCTCGAAAGTTATCACGATGGCATCGTCCGTGACATTATATCCGGCCATTTCGGCACTGGAAGTGACGGAAGAGACGTCGAGATCGATTGCATCCAGCCTCAGTTCGGTTAACGGTTTGGCTATGGGTGCGAACTTGATTACGGCTGTTCCTGCGACGGTCCGGGCCTTGAAGTCTGGGGTGACATCAATGGTGATATGAAGAATGTCGGCTAAGCGGTCGGGTGCATACTGGCGTTTGGGAATCTTGGGTTCATCTTGATGTGCTGCACCGAAGGCGGATTTTTGTGTATGGAGATTATTGAAAACGCCGTCGGCCAATCCGACTGTTATAAATATTATACAGGCCAGAAGGATGTGATTAAATACGCGCTGGATTCGATTCATTATTATCTCCTTTCCAGGAAGATAAAACAGCTCATTTTTTAAAATAGCTGCGTTTTAGATTAGATGTCGTTGTAAAGCGGGCTAAGTATAATCTTGCTCCTTTAAATCGTCAAGTTTGAATTTGAAAGCCGTTCATGGTATGTTGAAAAATAAATGGTGTTTTTTGTAAACTTTTGGTATTGTATAAAAATAGCGAATAGGGGATACAAAATCCTAAATAATTAGAAAATGTATGCTAAACGCTGCACGCTATGAGTAAAGGTTTCGTATATCTTGTTGGAGCCGGGCCGGGAAGGGCGGATTTAATTACCGTTCGAGGTGCGGAGGTTCTTAAAAAAGCGGATTGTATTATCTACGATAAATTAGCTAATCCGGCACTGCTCAAATATGCCCCTGCAAATGCCGAGATTCTTCATGTTCCCAAACGCATCGGCGGCGGCTCGGTGACACAACAGGAAATTAATCGGCTGTTAGTTGAAAAAGCCTCCAGCGGGCGGACCGTCGTACGGCTCAAGGGGGGCGATCCCTGTATATTCGGCAGAATCGCTGAGGAGATTGTAGCTCTTTCCGAAGCGGGTATCGGTTTTGAAATTGTGCCGGGTGTAACCGCCGGCATAGCAGTCTCTGCTTACACTGGAATTATGCTGACCGACAGGCAGTACAGCTCGCAGGTGGTTTTTATAACCGGCAGAGAGGCCGAGGGGAAAAAGGATAGTAATATCGACTGGTCCCTGTTGGCGAAATTCCCCGGTACTATTGTTTTTTATATGGGGATGGGCAATCTTGATTCTATTGCCGAGAAGCTAATAAAAAACGGCATGTCCCAAAATACACCGGTTGCGGTTGTCACCGATGTGACTTTACCCTCGCAGAGGATGGTCAGAGGACCCCTGGCCGGGATTAGCAAATTATGCGAAAAAAGTGGGATTGGTCCGCCGGCGATTATAATTATCGGCACCGCCGCCGATAGTGACACAAACCTCGACTGGTTTACGAAGCTGCCATTGTTCGGCAGAAATATTGTTGTTACGCGTGATGCCGCCGGCAATGCCGATTTCGCCGAAAAGATTGTTGCCCGTGGGGGAAATCCGGTGCAGTTTGAGACATTTAAGATAATGCCTTTGACGGATTCGGGCGACTTTTTGCGGGCATTGGCGGAATTTTCCGACTACGACTGGATTATCTTTACCAGTGGCAATGGTATCACTGTCTTTTTTGAAGCCCTGGAGAACCTGGGAAAGGATGCCAGGGTATTCGCCTCGGCTAAAATCGCCGCGATAGGCAGCCGGACTGCGGACAAATTGTCCATGTACGACATAAAGGCCGATTTTGTGCCGAGCGTTTTCACCAGCGAGGAATTCGGCAAGCAACTTCTTAATTTCACGAATCTGCGGGACAAAAAAGTTCTACTCCTGCGTTCGCAGATTGCTTCAAGTGAGCTTGTCGAACTTTTGGAAAAAGGCGGCGCGATTGTGAATGATGTTGCGATTTATACCGCAATTACAAAGAAAGGCGAGTCTGACTGGCTGCTGGAAAAAACCAAGCGGGGCGAGATTGACTGGCTGACATTCGCCAGTCCCTCTTCGGTCAATGGATTTTTCGGGCAAATCGACGCCGAATTAATCCGGCAGGGCGAAGTTAAAGTCGCCTCTATCGGGCCGGTGACTTCCAGAGAGTTGGAAAGTCACGGTATCTGTGTTGATGTAACGACCGATGAACATACGCTCGAAGGATTACTTGCCGTGATAGAGGAAGTGTATGGAAGGTGAATCTCGTGAAACTATAATTGTTTTAAGGAGCTTGAAATGGCTTTTCCTCAAAACAGGATGCGAAGGCTGCGCAGCAGTGGTTCTATAAGGCGATTAGTTCGCCAGACAAACCTTTCGGTGGATAATTTTGTATATCCTTTGTTCGTTCGTGAGGGCAAAGGCCTCAAAGAGCCTATCAAATCCATGACGGATTGTTTTCACTTTTCGCCCGATACGATTGCCGACGAAGCCCGGCAGGTGGCCTCGCTCGGAATCCCTGCGGTGCTGCTTTTCGGTCTGTCTGGTAAAAAAGATGAGATCGGCTCGCAGGCATGGGCCGAGAACGGTGTGGTCCAGCGGGCGATAAAAGAAATCAAGAAAGCGACGCCGGAGCTTTTAGTAATTACCGATATTTGCCTTTGCGAATACACCGACCACGGTCATTGCGGCGTTATTAGAGACGGCAAGGTGGATAACGATGCTACCTGCGAGCTACTGGCAAGGACGGCTCTTTCACATGTCCAGGCCGGTGCGGATATTGTCGCCCCTTCTGATATGATGGACGGCCGGGTCAAATACATCCGCGAAGCCTTAGAGGAAAATAATTTTGAGGATGTTGCGATTATGTCTTATTCGGCGAAATACGCTTCCGCTTTTTACGGGCCGTTCAGAGACGCCGCCGAATCGGCTCCGGCTTTTGGTGACCGCAAATCGTACCAGATGGACCCGGCCGATAGTGACCAGGCGATGGCTGAGATTGCCCTGGATATCGAAGAGGGTGCCGATATTGTTATGGTCAAGCCGGCACTTGCATATCTGGACATTATCTATCGGGCGAAGCAGCGTTTCGATTGCCCGATTGCTGCATATAATGTCAGCGGAGAATATATGATGCTCAATTCCGCCGCCGAAAAAGGCCTTATAGACAGGCAAGACGCAATGCTCGAAATGCTTACATCAATTAAACGTGCCGGAGCGGATATAATCATTACATATTTTGCAAAAGAGGCAACGAAACTAATTGCTTTCAAATAGGTCAGTTGCTTGATGGGTTGTAGAACTTTCCTATAGTACTTTGGTTAATATCCTTGTATTGCCGAGCACATTTGCATTCGTTTACGCAGTTTCTTTTTTCAATTATGATATGACCTATGCCTCCTTTTTTTGCTGCAGATTTTAGAGCTTCAACTGCTTGTTCATAAAGGAGGGTTCCGTTCAATTTTATGTAATCAACAACTACCCTGCGAAGATATTTATCGAAATATATCACTCCACTTCCATTTGGAATAATAAACATTTTTTCAAGATCGCCACAATTGTAACATGCCTCAAATTCATCTAACGTCAGAAAGTATCTATCCGATTTTGGTAAACTATTCTTCCAATAAAGTGGATTAGACTTTGTGACTCTTATTGACGAAATTCCACCTTTTGTTAGAACGGACGCATCGATACAAAAAAGAACGGGGCCATAAAGGTTCCTTGCTTTTATTCTCGCATGTATATCAACAGCATCTACAAATACATCATACCAAATATCAAATTTCATATCTTGGGCATCGCTCTGTTGTTCTGTCATTGGAAGGTGCGATTTCTCTAATTCACCCCTGGATAATAAATATCCTCTTTTGAGAAGTGAGCATGATGTTGTTACAGAATCTGCGTGATAGAGTGTGTCGATACCTTTGTTATTTAGGATCTTAAAAACTTCAGAAGGATTCAAATCCATATATTACCACCCCCCTTCATGTAGTGTCTGATCACTCCTATCAAAGGTAAATTGTGAAAATATTCCTGCTTATTAATTCTTTTATCGACAAATGAAATTCGTGAAATAAGCTCTGTAATTTGTTAAGATAATATTTATGAAGTCCCATAAGTCTTGTAGTCGGTATTGTGTATGCTGTGGATTGTTGTTTGACTATCGGTTGTTTATGATGTAAGATATATTAAAATGAGCAGGCATGAGAAACTTTTAGCTAAGCTGTTACAGGGAAGGAACGATGCTAATATTCCTTTTGCCGGATTGTGTCGTTTATTGAAAGCTCTTGGCTTTGTGGAGCGGATTCGCGGCAGCCATCACATTTTTACAAGAGAAGACATTGAAGAAATATCGAACCTGCAGCCCAAAAGTTCAAAAGCCAAGCCCTATCAGGTAAAGCAGGTTCGCAACATCATACTTAGGTATAAGCTAACGTTGGGGCAAGAAAATGACTAAATATGAAATTATCATCTATTGGAGCGAGGAAGATAAGGCTTTTATCGCTGAGGTGCCTGAACTACCCGGTTGTATGGCAGATGGTAAGACCTACCGAAAAGCCCTTTCAAATGCTGAGGTTGTCATCGCTGAATGGATTGATACTGCTAAAGAATTAGGCCGGCCCATCCCTCAACCAAAAGGTAGATTAAGGTACGCCTGACAAACACAGGACACATCGGCGAATAGCGATTATTCGGTGGCTGAGATGCCCGCGTCTATAAACGTGCCGGAGCGGATATTATCATTACATATTTTGCAAAAGAAGCAACAAAACAAATTGGAAATAATCCCGATGCGTGAATAGTTTTTTCGTGCCGCTATTTAAAACAAAAAGAGCCGTCAGCTTCTGTGGCTGGCGACCCTTTGTTCGTATCATATTAATCTGGATATTTTACAGGCAGCTTGAGAGCCAGTTGTTGACGACAATCGTCAGGTCGTTGATATCAATGATGCCGTCACTATTCATGTCCTGGCACATATCGCAGTCTGTTTTCGGGGTAAAGTAATAATCTTCCGTCTCTCCGATTAGATATCCAGCCTGCGGGCCGGAGCCGCCGTTTCCGGTCATGCCCGGATTACTTCCGCCTTTCCACGGCTGTTCCGAAAGTGTGATTCGCATCCAGATAGCTTCAGCATCGACCTTGCTATGCCATGACAGGAACGCCGGAGTAGTAATCGTATTTATTCCGGCAGGTAGATTGAACAGATACTGGTTCTGTATTGCCCACTCGGGGACGTTCTTACCGGCACAGAGCAGATTGGAATCCGTCGTACTATCATCATCCCAGTCACCGTCACGGTTCCAGTCGCACCAGACATTGACCCAGAGATCGGTTCCCGGAGCGGCGACGTTAACTTTATAATTAAACGTGGTCCAGCTGCATTTGGGCATATTTACCGGGAAGATGACACCATCATCTTTTTGATCGAGATCCGACGAATTCGACAGCGGATAAATGTTATTGACACCATCTTCGTCGGGGCCGGTGTCGGCTTCGTTTTCATATGTAATCGCCGAGCCTAAATACGCCACAATGGGGGAATTCGTATGGATTGGACCGTAAGGTCCCATGCCGCTGCCGTCGTTGAAGACTGTCGGATAACGTGCCTGTGTTCCTGCAGGTCCACCCTTAGGATATGCGGTCATAGCCACACCGTAATTATTTGTGCTGTCCGGAGCGTCGCCGAGATCCGTTTTGTCCTGTATCGTACCTGAGCAAGTGATACTGATTACGCCCTGACCTGTATTTACGCCGTAACCGCCGACTTCAATCAGATATAGATTACCCGCAGTAACGGGGAATGTGAGCTCCGACTGATAGTCACAGGCATCATCATTACAGCCGATTAAACTACTTGAACTCGGATAGCAGTTGCTGCCGGTATAAACAGCGAGCTTTGTATCGAATTGGCTGCCGCAGAGACTGACTGTGGCGTTACCGGTGCATGTGGCGGCATAAACGTACCAGAGATTGGGGCTGGTCATACACAGGCCGGACCCGTCGAATGTTGCACAGGTGGTATCGAACGGCTGGTTCACAACGTTGCCGATATATTGCGCCAGGAAACAGTTGTCGTTGGGAGCTACACAGGGCTGGCTGGCGCAGCTGATTGAAAGAACGCCCTGTCCGGTTGCGGAGCTGAAACCTCCGATCTCGATGAGGTATTGATTACCGGTTACAGCCGAGAAGGTTATTTCCGACTGCTGACCGCAGGAGTCATCATTGCAGCCCAATAGTCTTGTCGAAGTAGGATAGCACCCGCATCCGTCATAGACAGCAAGCACCGTATCGAAGCTGCTGCCGCATAGACTGACGGTAACATCGTCCGTGCAAGGAGCGGTGTAACAATACCAGATATTAGGACTTGTCATGCACAGGCCGGGCCCGTCGAATGTTGCGGATGTTGTGTCGAACGGCATATTTGTCACATTGCCGATCGGCGGAGCGTCGGCACAGTTATCAGGGGAAGGTTGACCTGCGGCACTGATGGTAATGACACCCCGACCGGAATCCGATTCATAACCGCCGACTTCGATAAGATACTGGTTGCCGGCTATGGCGGTAAATGTTATTTCCGATGCGTGAGAGGGTGGATCACAGCCTTCGTCGTTACATTCGATCATATCCCCGAGGGACGGGTAACAGCCGCACCCGTCATAAATGGCAAGCATTGTATCGTACATGCTGCCGCATAAGCTTACTGTAACGTCACCCGAGAAAGAAGCGGTATAGCAATACCATATATTTGGGCTGGTCATGCAATGCCCGGGACCGTCGAATGTAGCCCATTGGGTGTTAAAGGCTTTATTGGTCACATTACCAATCAGCTCGGCGTTGTAACAGTAATCATTGGATGGCTGACAGGGTTGTGTACTGCAACTAATGCTAAGCTTACCCGTACCTGTTTCCAGAAAATAGCCACCCACTTCAATTAGATACTGGTTACCGGAAATAACCGGGAAAACCACTTCTGACTGGTGGAAACAGAAATCATCGTTGGATGCAAGCAGGTTCCCAAGACTCGGGGGACAGCTACTTCCGTTGTAAACGGCTAACATAGTATCATAGTTACTGCCGCACAGGCTGACAGTCGCGCAGCCGGTGCATGAGGCGGTATATACATACCAGATATTAGGGCTGATGATATAATGGCCGGGCCCGTCGAAAGTTGCTGATGTTGTGTCGAACGATTGGTTGGTTACATCCCCAACTGCCTGAGCACTTGAGCAGTTGTCATTTGCCGGGGCAACAGCCGATGCGTACTCCGCGGTACCAAGCAGAATTGAAAGTGTAAAAACTAAAACCCATGAAATTTTGATTCTTCTCATTTTTATGTCCTCCCGTTAAAAAGGTTACAGTTATGAAACGAAAAAATTTTGTCTGAACTTATTGCGCGAGGAGAAAAAAGAAAGTGAAAATACACCATCACTGCTCCTCACTCAGTATATAGTACACTTAGGATACCATATTATAACGTGAAAAACAAGAAAAAAGTGTTTATTCGCCTCTTTTTGCTATCTAAAGCACACAAGCAGTATCTTTTCAGCGATTTCAGCATTGCTTAATTTGTATATGGCCGGAAATCTCTCTTTAACGGTAGGTGTCTTTCGGGTCAAAAACCCTTTCCGCGATAAATTCCAGATTTTTCTTACTGTTTTTCTGTAATGCCCTATAAAAGCATGATTGATAACCCATATGGCATTGTCCGGCATCGACGGCAACTTTGAGAATAAGGCAATCCTGGTCGCAATCGACAAGGATTTGTACGACTTTCTGGAGGTGGCCGCTTTCCTGACCTTTCTTCCACAATGCCTGTCGAGATCTGCTGTAATATGTGGCATAGCCGGTTTCGATTGTTAAATCAAGCGATTGACGGTTCATATACGCTAACATCAGGATATCGCCTGTCTTAGCGTCCTGTGCTATAGCCGGGATAAGTCCGTTTTCGTTAAATTTCGGATTAAAATCCGTGCTCTCTTCTATATTATGTGGTGCAGCCAACTTTTCGGTCTCCTATTATCGCGGTTCTTAATGACCAGTTATCCGACACTTGTTTTCTATTTTATCACAAAAACAAAAGAAGGGAATTTTTTATATTTTATACATTTGGTAAATTCAATTTATCATGGAAAATAGGTCCGCGACTCGATATTATTTATAAAAACAAGTCTTTTTAAGGCAAAATATTTGAATGCCAGAAGCGACGAAAGAAAGAAAAGTTAATCTTTTATTCGTGTTGTTTCGCATAAGCTTTGTAACTGTGGGGATTGTCCTGGCAATTATCTGGGCCGGCCGGGAGCAAAGATGGCGAAAATTGACGGAAATTAATCCGGTAATTTTCACATGTTCTCTGGTCATTTTTATCATAGCCCAGATTATAATCGGTTTCCGCTGGTGGCTTTTATTAAGATCTCAGTCGATATTCATAGCTTTTGTCTCAGCCGTTCGGCTGCATTTTTTGGGATTGTTTTACAATAATTGTATGCCAGGCTCTGTGGGCGGTGATCTGATTAGGGCCTGGTACGTAACCAAGCATACCGATAAAAGATTCGCAGCGGCTTTAAGCGTTTTTGTTGACAGAATCGTTGGATTAGTCAGTACGCTCATAATAGCTGTTTTTTTCTATACTCTTTTTTTGAGAGGTGAAAGCCTTGGAATAGGCACCCGAAAAAGTTCCCGTTTTGTCATCACAATCAAAGAACACCGGGCTATTCTCATCTGGCTGTTTGGCTTTATTGTGTTTATTTTCGTGGGGCTTTTGTCGTATGGAAAAAGCCGGGCCAGGCTAAAAAAAGCCTGCTTTTATATCGGCAAACGCGCATTGAGAACGGGCGAGAGGTTCAAGGAAGCAATTTTGCTTTATTGTAAAAAGCCATTCACCCTGCTGGCGGCGTTCGGATTGACTGTTGTGCTGCAGATTATGACTATCACAGGTTTCTGGTTTGTAGGGCGGTCTCTGGGAATCGCAGCGAGTATCAAATATTATTATGTTTTTTTCACACTGACATGGGTATTGGGGGCGGTCCCGGTCAGCATCGGCGGTGCCGTCGTGGTTGAAGGGATGCTTATGATGCTGTTTATTAAATTTGCCGGTGTTGCCGAAGATTCAGCTCTGGCACTGGCCCTTTGTCAGAGATTTGTGTGGTTGCTTGCATCATTGCCTGGTGCAGCTATACATTTGCTTGGAGCACATTTACCAAAGGACTTTTTTATTGACTACGACCCGCCGATAGCTTAATCTATGGCGCTTTGGATGCTTTCTAATCATAAGGGCCTCTTGAGCAGAAAAAACCTAATTTTAGGATGGCAAAGAACTTGGTGATAAGGATATGAGCGTTACCAGACGTTTTAAAGGGTACTTCCTGCATGGATTGGCGGTTCTGTTGCCGAGTATCCTGACCATCTGGTTATTCGTTTGGGGTTATACATTCATCCAGGAAAATATCAGTGTTCATATCAATCGAGGTCTGGTCCATATCATCGCTCTGATTGCCAACGAAAGCGTTGAAGTCAACGATAAAGACACAAGAGCGTACCTACTGGAAGTCAGGCCTGAATTGGAAGACAACGAAGCTGAATTGGAGATGCGCATCAGATTGGATGAGAACAAACGTAAGGCGCGCATACAAAAACTTGAAAGAGACCTTGCCAAGACGTGGGTGGATGGTCCCGGCTCGATAGCGGGTTTTCTTATCGCAGTTATCGGAGTCTGTATCCTCGGGGCGGTTCTGGCAAGCTATGTCGGAAAAAGTTTGTGGCGAATGGCCGAAAACTTCATAATGAATACGCCTTTGTTAAGGAGGGTTTATCCTTATGTGAAGCAAATTACGGATTTTTTATTTAAACAGGAGGAACAGAAAAAACTTTTCTCGAGAGTTGTCGCAGTTGAGTACCCGCGTGAGGGAATATGGTCGGTTGGTTTTGTTACCGGCTCAGGACTTAATAACGTCGTTAATACCGTTAAAAAAGAATTTGTGACCGTTATAATACCTACATCACCGACACCATTTACCGGTTTTGTTATAACGGTTCCGAAAAAACAGACAATTGATCTGGATATGACTATAGAGGAAGCACTAAGGTTTATCGTCAGTGGAGGAGTTATTACACCTGAAAAGGAGCAGGTAAAAGCGACCTTGCAGCAGTCTGGTTTGTGAGTTAAACATAATTACTGGTATTATTTAAATTCGGACAGAATAGTTAAGGAGAATCATTTTGCTTTTTACAATCAGTGGTAAACATATTGAAATCACACAGGCAATCAGAGAGCACGCTGAAGAAAAAACTTCAAAGCTCCCGAAATACTACAACAGCATCAATCAGGTTGAAGTAATCATCGACGGCAGTCAGGGCGGAAGTACAAGCGTGGAAATCATAGCTCGGGCCGAGCACAGCAAAGTCTTTGTCGGCACCGAAACAGGTGAAGACGCATACCGGTGTATCGATATGGCCGTTCATAAAATTGAAAGGCAGCTAAGGCGGGCAAAGAGTAAAGAACGAGACGATAAACACACGGGAACCGTAGAATTAGCTTAAAGTGTTTCTCTGTCATTTAAGTTTGTTTGTTAAATCGGTTGAATTGTATGGAATAACCTGGGACAAATAAAATGAAATTCGCAGATTTTATCTGTTTTGAGGCGACTGTTGCCCAATTGCAGACATCCAGTCGGGACGATGTAATAAAAGAACTTGTTTTATCACTTGAAAAGGCCGGTAAGCTGGGCAAAGGCGTCTCTAAAGATATTGCCAGAGCTATAATTAAAAGAGAAAACGAAGCCAGCACGGGTATGGGCAAAGGCGTTGCCATACCTCATGTGAAGCATAAATCCGTCAAGGAAGTGATTGGAGTGGTCGGGCTCAGCGGTGCCGGGATTGATTTTTTGGCTCTTGACAAGCAGCCGGTGCATTCTGTCATACTTCTGATTAGTCCCGAGGACGATCCGGACACACATTTAATTACAATGGAATATATATTTAAAAATTTGCAGCAGGAAATGTTTCGGAAGTTTCTCAGGCAATGCAGCGAACCCGAACAGGTTAAAGACCTTCTTATCGAGGCTGATGAAGATACGTCTTTATAGCTTTTCACCGGCTTTTGTAATGTCCCGGTTGAATTTGGATACTTTAGGCTTAAATATGGAGGGGCTGTTATTGAAGAAAAAGGCAGGGGAAAATACATTGGAAAAGGTTGTCTGTGAAACAGAAGTTGAGATAAAAAACGCGGATGGATTACACATGCGCCCTGCTATGCAGTTTGTCGATATTGCGAATCGCTTTGACAGTGATATCACCGTCAGCAACGCCGAGACCAGTGTGGACGGCAAGAGTATTATGCAGATTAGTATGCTCGCCGCGACCTGCGGCAGTAAGCTGAAAATAAGGGCCGAAGGTCCCGATGCGCAACAGGCGGTTGATGCCTTGTCTGAACTTGTGGAACAGAAACATTTTGACGAGCCTGTCCCGGGAGAATAACCGATGATTGACATTCGTCGGATCAATAAGAGAATCGCATAATGGAAATCAAAAAGGGAATAGCTGTTTCACCGGGCATCTCCATTGCCAAATCCCTGGTTATCGATTCCGAGGATTATCTGATACCTCGCCGGTCAATAGATGCTTCACAACATGCGGATGAGATTCGTCGCGTCAGAAACGCCTTTAAGGAAGCCATCGGCGAACTGGAGCGTTACGAAGCCGCCCAGGACCAGACCAGCAGCAAGATAAAAGATATTTTTGCCGTACACATGCGTTTCCTTCACGACAGAAGCCTGCGGAAGAAAATCACCGACCTGGTTCAGGCCGATCTGGTAACGGCCGAATACGCCGTATCCAGCACTCTTCGGGACATCGCTTCGCATTTTACCAAGGTCAAAGATGCCTATATCAGCGAAAGGGCCGCCGATATTTACGATATTGAAAGACGTTTGCTCAAGCATCTTCTCGGTAAAAAACGCGAAGATATCGAGCACCTGACCGAGGAAGTCGTGATAATCGCGAGGGAGCTTAGCCCCATCCAGACGGCCGGATTTGACAGGGAATTCGTCAAGGGTATCGCCAGCGATGCCGGCGGAAGAACGTCCCACGCAGCAATTGTGGCCCGGTCCCTGGGAATACCCGCCGTTGTCGCGCTCGAGGACCTGACCGCGCTGGTCAGTGGCGGAGATACCGTGATTGTTGACGGCAATCGCGGCATCGTTATTGTTAATCCAGACGAGCAGACAACCGAGCAATACTTTCAGTATTCGAGGGAATATGAAGAGCTTGAGCATAAGCTCGATGCGATAAGGGAAAAACCCGCCGTCACCCGCGACGATACCAAAATCACTTTATTGGGAAATATCGAGTTTCCGGAGGAAGCGCAGGTCATTCTGGAAAAAGGCGGAGACGGCATAGGTTTATACCGAACGGAATTTTTATATCTTAATACCATTACCGAGCCGACCGAACAGCAGCAGTATGAAGCTTACGCCCAAACGGTGGAAGTTTTCGGTGACAGACCTGTCGTTATCAGGACCCTCGACCTCGGTGCGGATAAATACACACAAAGCAGGCGTTTCGCGCCAGAGCCGAACCCGTTCCTGGGATTGAGGTCTATCCGCTTTTGCCTGCAGAACCTGATGATGTTCAAAACTCAGTTGCGTGCGATATTGCGTGCCTCGGTGCTCGGCCGGGTCAAGATAATGTTCCCGCTGATTACGAATCGCCACGAGCTGATGCAGGCGAAGATGATTCTGCACGACGTCATGGAAGACCTCGCCGATGAATCCATCGATTATAACAGGGACGTCCCGGTCGGCATAATGATTGAGACGCCGTCGGCGGCCCTGACCGCGTTCTCATTAGCCAGAGACGTCGATTTCTTTAGTATCGGCACGAACGACCTGACTCAATATACCCTCGCAGTTGACAGGGGCAATGAATTGGTTTCCACATTATACTCGCCCGTCGATCCAGCAGTCCTGCGGCTGATAAGGACCGTAATTCAGGATGCCTATAAGGCGCAGATAGACCTGAGCGTATGCGGCGAGGTGGCCTCGGAGCCGGAATATGTTATGCTGCTTTTGGGCATGGGAGTCAGGACGTTTTCGCTTGCCCCGCCGATGATTCCCGAAATCAAGCAGATTATTCGCTCGGTCACTATCGAAGATTGCAACAAAGTGGCGAGGAAAGTCCTTAGTATGAACTCGGAAAGGCACATCTCGAGCTACCTCCGCACCGCCGCAAGAAAGATCCTCCCCGAAGCCTTCTGATAGCCGTTAGAATACCTATTAGTATCCGCATTCTTTACATTTCAAAGAACCTACGCCAATTTGGGCCTATCCCAAATTGGCTTCGTTTTCAATTTTTTTGCCACGGCGAAGCTGTAAGCGAAGCCGGATTGGCTTCCCTATGGGATAAATTGTTTTTTCAATTTCTTTTACGCAATACGCTTCACGCATCGCTCAATACGAGAAAATTGGGTTTGTTTTTCCAACCCCAAAAATCCTCGGATTTGTCATATTATCTTGTTATCAAAGAGCTTACGCCAATTTGGGCCTATCCCAAATTGGCTTTGTTTTGCATTTTTTAACCGCGGATTACACGGATAATACTGATTCCAAAGATTTGTTTTAACAATTTTGGAGTTTTGAACATTTGATATCTTGTCCCTAAGGGATGAGTTTCGAATTTAGGGTTTAGTGCTTAGGATTTGTTTCTGCCCCCTGAATTTTAAGATTTGACTTTTTCTGTCTTCTGGATTCTGTTTTCTATTTATTGTATCCAAAAACCGCCTTAATACAACGAAAATCCCCGATTCTCGGTAAAAAATGTCCATGACAGGCCACTGCTTGACCCGCCGATGAATCGACGGGCTAAATATTTAGCCCGCAAATTTATTTGCGGGTTCCGGCTTTAGCCGACGCTGCAATTTTCATTCATAGCCCGGAATGGTTGTATTTTCAAAAGCTTTAGAGACTCTCTTCAATCATCTCACGCGTTAGAACGACCTTTCCTTCATCACAAACCTCGCAGTGTCTAACGATGCGTGCCGGGATTTGCCGGCCGGTATCAATAGGAGCTCCATACAAAATAACATCTTGGCCTAATACATCTTCCAGATTAATCTCATTGATATGACGGCCGGTGCCGGTACATTTAACCTTGATAATTTTATCCATTATTTTCCTTCCATGATTTTTATTTCTTCATTGGCCGGTCTTATATCGTGAGCTTTGCCTGCACTGAGAAAAGCCGAAGTGTCGAACGGCCGCAGTGAAAAATATACCTGGTACCTTAAATACTCCTATTTTATTGGCCAGCAGCCTGGGGTGCCGATTTAACAATCATATTGGCACTTTTGTTGCTTTGGCCACCACAAATCAAATTCCTCTTTAAGTATCTTGTGATCTTTCTTAGGAGAGGTCAGCCGTCTATCAGGTTTTGAACAAAATAGAGCATACCAGAATTGTAACGCAGCTTTTGCAAGGTCAGTTTTTCTAATAAATTCCTTATCACAGAGAAACCAATTGCTCAAACGAGCGTATGCTTGTTCTTTCAACGGTGTATGCATGTTTTCTAACCATCTGTCAAATTCTTCTACGGCTTTTGTGCAAAAATATCTTCCCCAGCTTTCAGTTTCCTTAACGATCTTAAATTCGTTATTCAGTTTTTTTATTTCATCATTGTGAACCGCATCCGGGTTCATAAGTTTAAGGTCAAAACTATAATCGACTCGTTCCCATTTCAATTTTTTGGACCTCATCGTTTTTTCTCTTTCATTTTATTGGCCAGCCGCCATGAGTATTTATTATTTCGTCAATCTGCTTCATCAATCGTATTGTTTCTCTCAATGCAACCACTATCTTCTGATAATGCCTAACATCATCGTAGCTTAGGTTTCGCTCTCGTCTGTATTTGAGCCATTTTTCAAATACTTGGTAGCCCCCAATACGAAAATCCCAGATATTCGGCTGAATTCCTTCAAAATATTGGTCTTTGTTTATGTGAACCTTCCCCATATCGGGAACATCTCCATGACCTATATAGCTCGGATAACCTTTCTCTACTGCGTTGTTACCAGTTACATTAAAAGCTGCCCATCGACGTTCATTATCTAAAACACTCGCCTCCATCAAATGAAGTTTTACTAATTCCTCTCCAACTGTGCAAAGCTTTCTGAAAATAGTTCCACCACTTGGTAATAGAACGCGAGGAAAATCTATCTTTAAAAATCCTGCGTAACGAATCCGGAACTCATGCGAGTGAAAAAGAGCGTACATATAGTCTAGTATATCCTCCGGCCCAAACGTCTCTTTAAAATCTCCTTTGCCGTCACATTTAAACTTCAATCCTACTTTTTTTGCAACTTCCTCCACAAATTCAGGTGTCAAATTAGGAATCCTACCTTCTTTAGTTGGTTCCCACCGAGCTCTTTCAAATAATTCCCTATGCTTACCCTTAAACTCATCCTCGTAGTGATATAGGTATAATGGGAAGACGTTTATTCCTCCACGTCTAAAGATGTTTGCATCTATCGGCTCGCGGGAAACGGCTACCAATGACCATTCTGGATCATTTACAGCAATACCTTGTCGACCTACTCCTAAGCATATATTATCTCTTCTGGCAACATGATCCAGAAGTTGTCGCCTAGGGTAATCCATCGCCACTTCGCTAAAATAACATACTCGCTTGTCGAACGGACGGTACAGGCACTCTATGATATTATCCTTCCACTGCTTGTCATCGCGAAGCCTATTTCTTGCCTCTTGCAGTTTCCAGTCTCGGTTGTCTTTCAATAAATATTTGCTAGCAAACTCGTCATCGGACAAGTTGAATTCACGCATCTCAATCATCCGACCCTGCAACTTCTGCTTTTCAAAATCCACTGCAAAATTGTCTCTATGTGTCTGGAAGCCAAGAACATTCACAGGCATTACATCCATAGGTAGGAGTCCTTGCTCATATTCAGCCAGTAAATCTAATTCCTGTGGTTTGAATAGATAGAAAGGGTTGCTCGGTTCAATTTCCACCCAGTCAGTATCATCTACGGTTTCGCGTGAGAGTCGCTTATACTTGCTTTTCCTCGAACCCCAGCAATCTGCGTGATATACTTTTGCTGGTCCATCCTGTCCCAGCATCTTTACAAAGATGCCAATAGCGACACCTTGTTGAATGTCAAACACATTCATGTCTGGAGAACCATCAGGACACGGCTCTTTGCTCCTCAAGTTACCATGCAGGTCAAGGATATAAATTTCCGAGAAAGCACTCATTAACTGCTGACGCATACCTCTAAACGTAGGATTATCCAGATAACTATGATTTGTTATGAATGCTAAAATTCCAGCACCTGTTTGCTCAATTCTCCATTGTCCAAAACGAATGAATTTCACGTAATCATCTTGTAACCACTTGGGATTTTTCTCTCCCAGAGGTTTACCATCTAACTTGTAGTAATCTTTCAAAAGCCTTCCAATAAAATTAAGGACTTTTTTCCCTTTCACAACCTCCCAGCTTTTGTTTGCTGAATGCCCAGAATAAGGTGGATTTCCCAAAACCACCATGATCGGCAAGTCTTTCTTAACTCTATTAGCTTCGGTTGCTTCATCACTTAATCCTCTGATAAAAACATTCTCAGTTATCTTCTGGGCCTCTTCAAGTGTATTTGTAAGATATATCCCAAGCCTCTCATCGCTTTGGAAGTCATAATCCAATTCAGAAAGTTGTAGCCCAAGCATAGTATGAGCTATAGCATAAGGAGCCATCATAAACTCAAAACCAAAGAGTCGTTGAAGAAGATGGTCTTGTACATACCCAGACCATGCCCCCTTTTGACGCTTGAATTTATTACGAATCTGTTCCACGACCTGAAATAGAAACGTCCCGGTTCCAACTGCCGGATCAAGTATTAGAACTTTATGTTCGGACTGACCACCAACTTCCAACTTCGTCTCATCTGCCAATCCTCGCTTTATTTTAAATTTATCCTTAAGAATCCTATCGACACTACGTACAATATAAGAAACTACTTCATCCGGTGTATAATATACTCCTCTTAATTCTCGCAGTTCGGGATCGTACTCTTTCAGGAATGTCTCATAGAAATGAACTACAGGATCGCTCCTCCCTCCTTTTTTACCAAATCCCTTTAGAACCACTTCAATCTTGGCTTCACGAAGTAACTCAACTAAATCATCTACAAGCCAGACAAGCCTTTCATCCAGTTCGGGGCCGACAATTTGCCCGAATATTTTCCGCAAAAATGGATTTGTCTTCGGTAGAAGGTAAGCTGCATGCTCTCTTGTTAGGTCTGTCGCACCTCCGTTAATCCCATGAAAAGCCCCATACTTATCTTTGCCGAATATGGTAATACCCTCGATATGGCACCTTGCAGCGAATAGACCATAAGCGATTGATTGCGCATATATATCGGCGAACTGTTCTTCGCTCAAACCATGCAAGAGAACTTTTCGAAATGCTGCCAAGTGCGTGTGTAATGGTCCAGATTTGCCTTCTTGCTTGAATGTCCTCTTTGTCACATCCCTTAAAAAACGGGCCAGATGTCCCATCCGTTCAGCAAGCTCCTTCGCACTTGATACCTTCTCGGCCTCATGCTCTAAAAAGTTCCGAAGTATTCCCTCTACTTCGGACTTCCCTTTGCAAGTCGCTTTGAATTCTCCTCCTTCACTCTCGCGTGCCAGTGTAGCCGTCAAACGAAGCTCACCATTTGTGTACCAACGGAATTGGACATAGTCGGTCAGGATGAAATTATGAAGGCTTGGTAGATATCTCTTCTTTATCTGTTCAGACTTTTCCTCTTTCTTCAAATTCGTCCCAATATCTTTGCACTCGATATAACCAACCCTGAAATAGTGATTTCTTTTCCTTAATGACACGAGCATGTCCGGCGCGCCGCAGTCTGTCCTGCGCTTTGGTTCATTTGTAGCGGTGATCTTATCTGCTAAATTTTCAATTAGACTTTTCAGTGCTGGTCTATGTGTATGCTCAGTGGCATCGCCTCTGAGGTACGCTTTATTTATCTCGCTTATATACTTTTCGAAAAGATCGCTTTGCATATTATGCTTTTAACTTCTCCGCAATATTAACTTTATCCTAATAAACTAAATTTAACACCGTTCCCGCGAAAAATAATAAAGTAATGCTATACAAATGGAAAATCAAGAGGAAAAAGGCGTAAAGACCGGTGGGAATAACCATATTTGCAGGAAAAAAGCTTGTATTTTGACTGGAGTTGCGCATAATCTTAACTTGATAGTTCCGAAAGTATTAAGGAGATACGCATATAGAAGCAACGGACGAGACTATTATTCTGGTCGTCAGGTTCAAAATAGGGGGGAGCTTGAGATTTCTGTCCCACGCCGAGACGCTGAGGGTCTTTCAGCGGGCCTGCGTTCGAGCCGGTATAAATCTGCAATACAGCCGCGGTTTTAATCCCCGTCCGAGGATGTCTTTGCCACTGCCCCGGCCGGTGGGAGTGGAATCGGACGATGAATTGTTAACGCTTAAAGCGTATCGTGATGCGTTATGCGTGATGAGTGATGCGAAAGGATATCCGGATTTGCAAGACGGCGAATGTCAGGACAATGAAATACGCGATACGCAATACGCAATACACAATACGATTAAAAATATTCTTTCCGAGCAGTTGCCGGAGGGCTTTGAGTTAATTTCAGTGAATTTTGCCGAAGCGCGTGCTTCATATCAGCCCCGTTCGGCTACTTATATATTTTCAGTACGGCCTGAATTGCTCGATGAGCAGCTACAAAACAGGATCGATGATTTGATGGCGAGCGAGAATCTTTTTATCCGGCGGCAGATTGATAAACGACAATTGAATTTCAAGGATATCGATGTCAGGCGTTTTATATGCTCGATGGAGCTTGAGGGGATCAATATTGTTGTTGAGTGTGAAGTAACAGCGGCCGGGTCGATACGCGTTCAGGAAATTTTGGAACTGCTGGAGCTGGATCAGGCGATGCTGGCATCGCCAACCAGGCGGACGAGAGTAAAATGGCGGGATGTGTGAGGTCAGTGAAGGCTGCGCCGGGTAGTCTCGGCACAGGCCTAAGCCGCAGCGACAATGGATTCGCCCGCGGCGAGAGAACGAAATACAAAATTTAGGAAGCAAAAATGTCGAGAGAGATGTTGATTAATGTCGCGGAGAGCGAAGAGTGCCGTGTTGCAGTTGTCGAAAGCGGCCAGTTGGAAGAGCTTTATGTCGAAAGAGCGAGTTTAGGCAGTCATGTCGGTAATATTTATAAGGGCAAGGTCGCTAATATCGAGTCCGGCATACAGGCGGCCTTTATAGACTTCGGTGTGGGGAAAAACGGTTTTCTCCATATCAGCGACCTGCACCCTCAATATTTTTCCGGCTCCAGGGAGGGTTCGGCAGAAAGCGTCGGCCGGCGAAAATCCCTGAGGGACCGCCCGCCCATCCAGCATTGTCTGAAGCGGGGAAATGCAATTGTCGTCCAGGTCACGAAAGAGGGGCTCAAGTCAAAAGGTGCGACGCTGAGCACCTATCTGGCCTTGCCCGGCAAATATCTTGTCATGCTGCCCTGGATGAAAAAGCACGGAGTATCGCATAAAATCGAGGATGAGGACGAACGCAAGCGGCTCCGGGAGATATTAGAGCAGTGTAATCCCCCGAAGTCCCAGGGTTTTATCATCAGGACGGCGGGGCAGGGATGCTCGAAAAGGGATATTCAAAACGATTTGAAGTACCTCAGGCGATTGTGGAGGGCGATTGAGGCCCGGATCGATAAGGAAAAAGCGCCCGGCGAGCTGTACCAGGAATCCGATCTGGTGATAAGGGCGCTGCGTGACATGTACAACAGTAAAATCGATAAAATAATCTGCGATTCCGAAAGCGTCGTTCGTAAAATCAGGGAATTTTTCTCCATTACTACGCCGCGAATGAAACGAAAGGTTGTATTTTACGAGGGCAAGGTTCCTCTTTTTCATAAATATCAAATCGAAGATGAAATTACCAAGGTGCAGTCCCGCAGGGTCGAGCTTAAAAACGGCGGCTCAATTATAGTAGAGCAAACCGAGGCCCTTGTCTCGATCGATGTCAACAGCGGCCGCTATCGGAAACAAAAAAGTGCCGAGCAGACGGCGTACGAGAGCAATGTCGAAGCCGCCGATGAAATTGCCCGTCAGCTCAGGTTGCGCGACCTCGGAGGGCTTATTATTTGTGATTTCATCGATATGCGAAACGCAAAGCATCGCAAGGCAGTGGAAAAAGCATTTCGTATGGCGGTCAAGACCGACCGCGCCCGCACGAAAATCCTGAGTATAAGCAGGTTCGGCATCGTGGAAATGACCCGGCAGAGAATGCGTCCATCGCTGCAATCCAGCACATACTTAGCCTGTCCGAATTGTGCCGGTACGGGTTTTGTCAAGAGCCATGAGTCACTGGCGATTGAATTTATCCGACTGTTGAATCTCTCGTCGTCAAAGGAGCAGATCAAACGGATCGAGCTGTCGGTATCTCCGGACGTCGCCGGATACCTGCAGAATCTCAAGAGGTCGTCGATCGCGCAGATCGAACAAAACAGCGGCAAACGTGTTATCATACGTTCCGCTTCGGAATATACGGGGGAAAAACACGAGCTTCTCTGTTATAACGACCGGGGAAATGTCATAAAAATATAATGTTATAAATCATATTCGGATTGCTTGTGTCACTGGAGATAAAGGACACATGAAGTTTGACCTTGACTACGCACGGGAAGTAATCAGAGCGGAAGCGGATGCTATCGGCTCGCTGACGCCGATTGTGGACAAGTCTTTCACCAAAGCAGTGGAGATGATTTATGAATGCAGCGGGTCCTGCATATTGAGCGGCATCGGTAAGGCCGGCATCATCGGTCAGAAGATAAGCGCCACTTTAGCTTCGACCGGCACGCCAAGCCATTTCCTTCACCCGGCCGAGGCCGTCCACGGAGATCTCGGCAGATTGCGCAAAAACGATCTGGTGATTGTCCTGAGCTACGGCGGCGAAACCGATGAAGTGACGCGCCTTATTAATCTGGTCAAGCAACTGGATATCAAGCTGATTGCGATAACAGGTGAAAGTGACTCCACCCTGTGCAAGCACAGTGACGTTGCATTGTGTATGGGACAAATCAGCGAGGCCTGTCCTCTCGGTGTGGCTCCGAGTGTTTCGACTACCTGTATGCTGGCGATTGGAGATGCGCTGGCTTTTACTGTAATGAAGGCCCGAAAATTCAGCGTCGAGGATTATGTGAGGTTTCATCCGGGCGGCTCTCTCGGGACCAAATTGATGACGGTCGAGCAGTCGATGATGTTCAGGCCGGGTGAAAAACTGCCGATTGCCGAACAGACCGACACGGTCGAGAAACTCCTTGAAAAGACCGGTGACGTCAAACGTCACGGAGCGGTAATGGTTGTCGATGAAAACGCCAGGCTCGCCGGGATAATCACCGATGCAGACATTAGGCGTTTGTTGACAAAACAAGGAAAAAAAGGATTTGAATTCAAAGCCGGAGATGTGATGACCGCCAATTGCAAGCGAATACGTTCCGATGCGCTTGCCTCCGAAGCGACCGCGCTTTTTCATAAATACAGAATCGACGAGCTTCCGGTGGTGGACGCCGACGACAGGCCGGTCGGATTAATCGACGTGCAGGATATCGTGACAATAAAGGTTGTCGGATGAAAACGACTAATTTTGCAGAGATACAGATGCTGATATTGGATGTCGATGGTGTTCTGACCGACGGGACATTGTTTATTCATTCCGACGGCAGCGAAAGCAAATGTTTCAATACTCTTGACGGGCACGGCATTAAAATGTGGCAAAGGGCCGGTATGAAAGTCGCTTTGCTGTCAGGCAGGGCTTCGGAGCCGACAAGACGCCGGGCCGAACAACTGCAGATCGAACACGTATTCGAAGATTGCCATGACAAGCTGCCGGCGCTGCAGAAATTTCTCGAGCAGATCGGTATTTCGCCGGAGGCAGTGGCGTATATCGGAGATGACCTGACGGATTTACCGGTCATAAGATTCGTGGGATTCGGAGCTGCCGTTGCCAATGCGGTAGATGAAGTGAAAAAGTATGCCGATTATGTCACTGAACATCCCGGTGGTGACGGGGCCGTGCGGGAAGTGATTGAATACATTCTGAAAAATACCGGGAAATGGCAGGAGCTTATGAAAAGGTACCTGTTCTGAAGAATATAAGAGGTAGTTGAAATGCGAAAAATCCTGATCGGACTGATATCACTGGCGGCCGTAATCGGAATGTTTCTGGTGTACAGCAGAATAGGAAAAACTCCGCCTATCGATACCGATGCCGGAACGGAATTAATTGCCGACAGCAATATCGGCGATTTCGGCGACGCCAATCAGATCGGAAAAATCGGGGATATCGGAGTCGGGACTTCTAAATTAGCTTATTACGCAACTCTTAATGAGGATGGTGAGATAATTGCTGAGTCTGGTTTCGAGGAACTGTTGAATAAAGAAGGTGATCTATGGGAAGTTAGAAAGCCTTACAGGAATGTTTTTAAGCCCGATTTCAAATGTTATATGACCGCCGATAAAGGAAACATTGAAATCGAGACCGCCGCCGGAAGCACGACGCCGAAAGACGCGACTTTTTCCGGTAATGTTATCATTAAGATTCTGCCCGCGAAACCCGGCGATATGAAAGAAAAGACAATTTATCTCGATGACCTTGTTTTCCTGAGCGACAGGTCGGAGCTTGCGACGGGCGGGCCGGTTAAAGTTGAATCAGAGGATTTTAAGATGACCGGCACCGGCATGAGACTTATCTATAATGAATTGCTGGAACGGCTTGAATTTTTTAGGATATTCAATTTGGAGTCTCTGGTATTAAAAGTTCCGGAATCGGATTCGGGCGAACGCAAACGCACCGGGCAACAGGAGGCAATTGACACTGAGAACGTCACAACACCGCCGGATGAAGCCGTGGTGGCTATGGAGGATGGCAATCAGCCGCTGACAAAGCCGGAGCCGGAACAAAAAAAGTACTACCAATGCTTGTTTATCAGGAATGTTTTTATAGGCACCCCTGATGAGCTTTTTTATGCTGCGCAGGATTTTCTCATAAAAGACTTTTTTTTGTCGGATGATTCAGATGTTGAGAACAGTTCGGCGAAATCGGTCTCTGGAAGTGACGCTAATGAACTCGACGTCGCAATTGCGGATTCGAACGAATCCGATGAATCCGTCTTTGCTGTTTACGATTCGAACGAGCCGAACGAACCTACCCAACAATTTGTCGAAGTCACTATAACCTGCGACAATGGTTTTACAATCGCACCGGCGGAAGTCACTATAGAGCCTGAGGATCTGACACAGACTGCTACGGAAACCGGACCGGATATTCTTTTTTCCGATATTCGTGAAAAAGCCGCCGGAAAGACCACACTGATTACGCAGAAAATTGAATATAGTATGCTTACGGAGGATACTCTTACCGTCGGGCCTACGGAGCTGACTTTTTATACAGAGGACGCAAACGATACCGATCCGAATCGGCAGCCGATTCCGGGGGTGGTGACATCGCAGAAGCAGGCGAGATTTTCAAGGTCGGCGAATCAGATTATCTTCGAGGGTGATTGTTTCTGTAAGATGGGTTCTGAAGAAACAGGCAAAGACCAGAGTTTTGAACTTCGTTCGCCGATACTGACGATTAATTTGCCCGAGGAAGCAACCGGTCCTTCCTTCACCATCACCGATATTGTTGCCGCCGGGCCGGCCCGTCTCGATTTCTTTGTTGACGATATCACCGGTAACGCCGAACCGAATGAGCTGCTTCCGGCGATGGTTACAGCCAAAAAACAGGCTCGATTCCTTTCTTCTTCGAATCAGGTTATTTTCGAAGGTTCCTGTCAGAGCATAATAACCAGGAAAGATCCCAATTATATAGAGGAATTTACGCTTCTTTCGGAATTAATGACCGTGGATTTGCCCGAGGATGCCAACGATAGTTCTTCTTCGCTTCAAAGCGTTAAACATCTGACAGCCGAGGGCGGGCTGGTGACATTAGCGGCGGTTAAAAAAGCCAATGCAGACAAAACAGGGCTTCGGAACGCTAAATCTCAGCCGGAGCTGGGTGGAATAAAGATTTCGTGCAGGCGAATAGATTATGATTCGCTGCAGGAAATGTTTCTGGCGACCGGTCCGGCAAAAGTCTTGATAAGTAATACCAAAGTACCTGAGCCGAACGAGGCAACCAACGGAGCGGGCCCGGGTAAGCGGTGGTGGGCCATTGTGGAAAATTGCGGCATATTGAAATATATGCCGAAAGAAAATCGAATTATTGCCGATGCTGAGGCGGGAAAAACGTTGAGTGTTCAATATATATGTATCGAGGATGGCCAATACGGTCCGGTGGTTTTGGCCTCTGCAGGTCATGCCGATATCGTATTGAGAGATACTCCCGAAGGTAAAACAGAACTTTCGACGCTTGTTGCTTCGAAGGGGATTGATTACACAACAGAGAAAAATGACAGATTTATCGGAAGCGAGCTGTTCTATAACCAGCAGGAATCTTTGATAACGGTCGTTGGGGATGACACTCAGAGCTGCTATTATAACGGTGCTCTTGTTGATGAAATAAAATACAACCTTAAAACCGGCTCGGTGAAAGCCAAGGGTGTCGGTGCCGGTGCGTTAGATGTCAACAAGCAGTAAGCGGCGTAGTAATTGTCCGGTTCGGACATTGAAGATTACTGTGGAGGGATTATACGGGTTGGGAGAGTTTTAATACGGCACAAACGATATTACATTATCTCTTTTGCCATTTGCATATTGGATCGACGTATTTTTATCTGCTGAATTCCATCCAGTCAAGATTCCAGGGGGCTTGCTTCACATAAACTCTGAGGATTTGTTCACCTGCCTCCAGATTGACAATGCATGTAATAGATGTCCATTCATTCCATCGGCCTGTTGAGGGGACATCGAATTCGCACAAGACTTCCCCATCTTTTTGCAATTCACCCTGACCATCAGGATAACCATCGGCGAGTGACACTCGAAAGGTCACATCATATTGTCCTGTTTCCCGGACATGAATCCTGTAATCGATCCAATCCTGATTATCAAAATATCCAAGATTAATCACATTCACCGACAGCATTTCTGTTTCGACACCCGACATATCCATGAAAGCTTCCGCTTCAATTCTTCCGGGAACTTCATGAACTTCCACTGTTTCGGCCAGCTTGATATCCATCCAGTTGAAATTCCAGCCTCCTACCTGGGCGTGTACACGAAGTTGGTGAGACCCTGATTGCAGAGTGAGTGGACAGGAGAGTGTTGTCCAGTTTTGCCAGCCGTTTGTACCCGGCACAAGAAATCTGGAGAGACGTTGGCCATCCAGATTAATATACACCAAACCTTGAAAATCATCTGTCAGCTTCGCCATGCGGAACTCGGCCAAATAAATGCCGGATTTGAGTACAGCCACTTCAAATTCCATCCAATCGCCGTCATCGATCCAGCCGACGTTCAATCCCCCACCGACATCTGAGGTTGTTTCGATGTCCACGCCTGACATCTGCGTAAAAGACTCAGCTTCTATCTTCCCTGGAACAGGAAAATAACTGCCGACGGAAAAATTTTGAAAAATATCCCTGAGCCAGTCGGAATTGGCTTCGCCATACTCCAGAGTCGGAACGCCGGCCATGCCTTCCGTATATCCGTTCCATGAATTGAAGGTTACACCCTGAGCAGACGACAGAAAGACTAATTCTGTAAGCGCTTCCCGCCAACTTGAGTTGTTACCGTATTGAACACTTCCGGGGAATACAATATGGGCATCATATCCGGGAGAAATATCAATGATGAAGGGTATGCCCGTTTGAATCCAGTCTGAAATAAATTTTTGTTTCCAACTGATCAATTGTACTTCATCAAAGCTGCCAACCCAGATTTCTGAGATGAAGCACTGGATACCAAGAAGTGATTCTTGCGTTGCAAGCCAGGGGCCGGTTGTTTGCGGGGCGGGCCGGAAGAATCCCGGAGCATTCGTACCAGGCGGCATCACATCAATGGCAAATCCGATCCGGATTCCAGTGTCGGTAAAAATTTTCTGAGCCACGCGATCAAATCCTTCGGCAAATGTCTCATGACTCATATTGTTTTGATTGGACGAAACGTGGATGATGGATATCAAATATCGTTCCTCACCGGTTTGATCGTAAACGCGTGCCCATCGATCAGGCCAACTTTCATTGCTCGGATTGATCAAATACCGGTCGATCAGGTCCTCACACATAGCGACAAATACGGGCGCAGGGTTCGTGCTACTGCCGGGAAAATCATCTCGAAATATGAATCCTGACGAATTGGGTGTTTCCGCGTAAGATTCGATATATGGCGCAATGAGAATAGGCTTTTGAGCAACTGCATCAAACAGTTCATCGTGGGACATGGTTGATGTCTGCATTGGCGCCCACCAGGCCCAGTTGTCCGTGCCGGGCGGTCCCCAGTACGACATATTAATTACATTCACACCTGCGTCAACCATTGCTTCGACAGCATATTCACGATTCGCCGCATTGACCGACCAGGACAGATGTCGCGAGTCGGAGGGATGAATAGTATAAAGCGCTTCATTGGAAGAGGCGAACACATCGTAATATTGTATGCCATTGCGTGAATTGCCTGTGAAAAAGAATGTGCTCTTGATGGGTTGATTTTCAAAACCGGGATTGGCCAACCGGCCCCAGGTCGTATCGGCTGGAGATGCCATCATAGGCGTCGTCATAAAGAAGAGAATCTGGAAAAGGTTTAAAAACTTCATTGTGACCCTCCTGAACTATTTCCAACGGTTGGCCTCGTTAAATTATGTCATTTATTGTCACCGGGTGACAATGTAACATAGATTGCTATTAAGTATTATAGCATCAGTCAGTAATTTCTGCAACGGATATATAAATAAGGGGTTCGTAAAAAAGGACATTGAATATGTTGATATTTTTCGTAGCTTCGTTAAGTAACTGGCATGAAAGCAATTATGAAAAGGGCGCTTTTAAATAATGGGGAGATATTGGATTGTATGATTGTAGTTGAGTGCGACGGACCGGCCGAGATTAGTGCCGTTCTTAAGGTACTTCTGGTTGTGTATCAGGTTGTTTAGATTCTGTGATTTTATAACCCATTAACAAAAGCATTTTCACTGCATATCGCTTTCCAAGCTCTCTGTAACCTGCCGCATTGAAATGCAGATGGTCTCGACGGCTTGTGCAACCCTTCGAAGAAATGACATATGAATTGGGAATTGTTTTCGGCAGCTCTGCGATGATGGCATTCATGCTTGCACAAGCGCCTCCCTGATCGGCATTCACGAGTTCGCCTGCGAGCAGAGGCACCTCTTCGGCCTTGAGATTCAGGTCTTTGATCAGATTGTCGTAAATGCCTTTTACTTTATTCGGCCATTCCTTGTCGTTCGTGTTCGACTCTCCCTGATGCAGCAGAATCCCTTTGATGACACCGTCTTTCTGAGCCAGTTTTGCCATGTCGATAAGATGCTGATAGGGATTGTCGTTGTATTGCTTGATTATGTTTTTCATCCATGACGCAGCCATTGAAGCGTACGTCTGATAGGTGTCTTTTTCGAACAGCTCGATTTTGCAGCCGGCAACCGACACATTAACCACACCGACTCTGATGTTTTCCGGAAGGTTGTCAACCATTGTTCTGCCAAAATAATCGGCAGGGCAAAGACCTGTATTACCACGGCACAAAGGAGGGACAGCCTCATACCAATTGCCTTTTTTCCGATCCATCCTTGGAAAATCAACCGCCGCCAGGACCTGAAAGCGTTCATCCACCGGCCCCTTGTCTTGTTGTTCAACTCCTGGAAAGCCCTCCATGTTTGACTGTCCAAAGCACAGGAAGATGTGAAAATTCGGATCCGGATCAGCAAAAGCGTTCGTAGTGAACGAGAGTAATACTGTTAGAAAGAACAATCCCAGTTTCATTTTCATAACAATTACCTCCAATACTAAATTGATATTATAGCTCTTCAGTAAATGTGAGACAACTTTGTTTTTGTATTAGAATACGGTCTCAACTCCTGTTATTGAGATTTTACTATTATATAATGTTCTTTCAAGAATAGTTTTTATTAATTCGGTACGTTTCTTTAATATCTTGTCACGATGCATATTATATACATCATCACAGGTAATATTATCATAATCCGGTTTGTTGCCGTTTTTTAAGGGGTTAATGCTAGGAATTGATATGAGCACATTGAAACCGGATTATATGTTCACCGCCGCAGCTTGTCCATGATACGACCCCGCGTTTCGTAATCCGTATCGGTCAGTCCGCTACTGTTTTGCATATCTTCGAGAATGCTTTGATCGATGATAAATTCGACGCTAAGGTCACTCTGGGCCACGTTCCAACCGTTTATGTGTGCGACTGCGTTCGGACGCAGCACGTCCACTAACAGCAGGCTTTTGCCTGCTTTCAAGTCCGTCATATTCTTAACCACGCGCTCGCGGTTCTCTAAGCTCTTGCATATCGGATTGTACGAATAGGGAACGCGTACGCCGGATGTCCCTCCGACGACTTCTGTGGGAAAGACAGGGTCGGAATAATCTTCATATCTAAAAACGGCCTCTCTGGACGGGCAGTAAAATATCTTTCCGTCCTTGATGTATTTGTATTTCCACAGAAGTCCCAGGTTCCAGTAAGTATCTCCCTGGAGAAACCACCTGGCCCAATGATTCTGTGACTGGAGATGTGTCCACGTGCCGTTCGGTAATTCACTGACGGGGGGGATTTTGCCCTCTCGTTCGTCGGCAAAAATTACTACGGCCGTACACATTTGTTTCATATTCGACGAGCATACCACCCGCCGGGCTTGCTGGCGGATCTTATTCAGTGCCGGCATCAGGATGGCCATCAGAAGCGAAATGATAGCGATAACGACCAGCAGTTCTATTAATGTAAATCCTCTTTATTTATCCACGATAATAGTCTATAACCATTTCTATTCCGATGTTTTCTTTGGGATTCTAATAAGGCCAGGCCAGGGCAAAGGACTCCTCCATTGGATGGGCTCCTACATGTCCGTCGAGAAATGCCAGGTTTCCTTTGCCGGCGATTGGATCTGATGTCGTGGCGTTGTGAAAACCACCGATGGCGTCACAGAATTCGCCTGAACCACCCTCGGATTCGGGACCTGGTTTAATGTTCCATTTATTACCGCCGGCTCTTTCGATCCAGTTCGGGGCGTCACTTGTCGGATGTATCGGATACAGGGCGGTGTCGTTGAGCCCCTGCCGGAAGTAACCCGGTTTGATCAGACAGCCCTCGTCGGCAAAGGAGAAAACCTTCGCCGGATTTTTCACGTCCAGGGTCTTGAGAATTCCCCACTTGCCGTCTTTGAGACCGAGATAAGCGTTCATACTGTAGTTATACCAGGGCATATAGTTATCAATTCCGTCGCTCTCATCTGCAAACTCCGGGTGAAAACGTGTGCTTTTGGCCAGGGCTTTGAACGTCGGACAAATCAATGCACGCGCTTCGGCCAAATAGGTGAAGAATTCGCTTGCATATTCCGGATGGTCCCTAAGGTACATATCTCCGTTGCACCAGCGTTTCCATCTGTTGGATGTTTCACCGGGATAGGGATCGATTTGTGAAAAATAACAACTGGCCGGTGAACAGAATTTATCATCGTAGTCCTGGGTGTACATTTGGACTGCGTAGGTATAGCTTCTGAGGTTGCCCTGACAGGCGGAACTTTGGGCCTGGTTTTTTGCTTTGTTTAACGCCGGCATCAGAATAGACATCAGTAGCGCGAGAATAGCAATAACGATTAAAAGCTCTATCAAGGTAAAACCTTTTGCCGGCATTTTTATTCTGTCTAAAAGATCATGCATGTAATCACCCGTGCATTTCTGTCGATGATTTAAGACCACATTCCTTGATATAATACGACATTATATCGAGTTATCGATAATAAAGCAAGGAATTCCCATTTCTACTGTATTGATTTCTTCACATTATAACGCAAAAGAACGGTATTTATTCATCTTCAATTTTAAGTCTTGACTTGAGAGCCAATGTCGATACAATGCGTTTCTCGTATTTCTAATGAGGTAATTCCTTGAATAATAAAATAAGAATAAGGAGAGTAACAGTTGAGTTATAACTGCGTAGTATTGGTTAAACAGGTGCCGGATACCAAAAAGATTACCGGTGATGTAATGAACGACGACGGCACAGTCAGGCGTTCGGCTCTTCCGGCCATATTCAATCCGGAGGACCTTAACGCCCTCGAGATGGCCCTGCAGATTAAAGAACATTACGGCGGTCATATTACCGTTATCACAATGGGCCTGCCGGCGGCGAGCGCGGTCCTGCGCGATTCGCTCTATCGCGGAGCCGACGATGTAATCCTGATTACCGACCCGCGATGTGCCGCAAGCGATACTCTGGCGACAAGCTATATCCTCAGTTGTGCCCTCGGAAAGCTCGATTATGACATTGTCCTGTGCGGCAGACAGGCGATTGACGGCGATACCGCCCAGGTCGGCCCACAGATGGCGGAAAAACTTGGCGTCACGCAGCTTACCTACGTCGAAGAGCTTGAGAAGCTCGACGGCAGAGAAATCACGGCCCGGCGAAATATCGGAAATGGATGGCAGCAAATCAGAGCGGAACTGCCGGTATTATTGACGGTTACCGGCGGCGCCAACGAGCCGAGAGTGGCCGCGGCAAAAAAAATGATGAAGTGCAAAAAAGCCATGACGCCTTTCGAGGTCGAGCAAAAGATCAGGACCGAAAATCCCGACGCAAGCCGGGCGGATATAAAAGAGCTGGTCGAGCACAAGTGCGGTGAATTGGAAAAAGCAGGTCTGCTTATTAGGCAGTGGGATCTGGATTTTGTCCAGGCCGACCTGAGCTGGTGCGGCCAGAGCGGCTCGCCGACAAAAGTCCACCGAATTCAGAGTATCGTACTTGCGGCAAAGGAAAGTAAGAAAATTGAGTCGAATGAAAGAGGCATAGCTGATATGATACATGAATTGATCGAAGATAAAACAATTGCATAAGGGAAAAACCTGAACACGAAATATAGATAAAGGGCAGAATTTCGAAATTTAAAACTTATAAGTGAACGCTATTCACGGGCTTGATGTGTATCCGGCTCTGCCGAAAGCGAATTTGACTATAGGCCTGATTATGGGGCCATGAAAGGAAGAAAAATGAATATTTATGTGGGAAATTTATCGAACAGTGCGACAGAGGATGATTTGCGTCAGGCTTTTGAGGCATTCGGCCAGGTAAGTAACATCAATATTATTAAAGACAGGTTTTCCGGTGAGTCCAGAGGATTCGGATTTGTCGAAATGCCGACGAAAACCGAGGCGGAGGCTGCGATTGAAGGTTTGAACGGCCAGGAAATCAATGGCCGGGCCGTCAATGTCAACGAAGCTCGCCCCAAAGCAGATAACCGCCGATCCGGCGGTGGCGGCGGTGGTGGTGGACGCGGTGGACGCGGCCGGACCGGCGGTGGACGCGGTGGTTCCGGTGGCGGCGGCGGCAGACGCAGATACTGAAATTTATCTCAGTATTTTCCCGCCCCTGTTTTAGCAAGAGTAAACTTCCCCCCACGGAAGCGGGGAGAAGGAACGAGGGCGCTAAAGATTTTGGGATTTAATTTGTATGATTGATGTGAACAGAAAAGGCGAAGTTTGGATTTTTGCCGAGCAGCACGGCGGCAAACTGGAAGATACACCAATCGAGCTGATGAGCAAGGCCCGTCATTTAGCAGACACTTTGGGAGTAAAGTTAGCGGCGGCCTTGCTGGGTGATAATGTCAAGGAGCTTGGAACAAAATTGATTTATCATGGGGCCGACAAGGTGTATTTAGCCGAGCACCCGCAACTGGGGACATACCAGACCAACAGCTACGCTAAGGTTATGTACGATTTAATCCACAGACATAAGCCGCAGATTGTGCTATATGGGGCGACTATCGCCGGACGTGATTTGGCTCCCCGGATCGCCAGCGCCACGAAGGCAGGCCTTACCGCCGACTGCACCGATTTGCAGATCGGCGACCATGAGACGGCCAAGGACAAAAAGCTGCATAAGAATCTTTTGTTCCAGATACGACCGGCGTTCGGTGGAAATATTATCGCCACGATTATCAACCTCGACCGGTGGCCGCAGATGGCGACGGTTCGCGAGGGCGTCATGGTACCGGCCGAGCAGGATACGAAACGAAAAGGCGAAATTGTCGAAGAGAAAGTGCAGTTGACTGGGCAGGATTTGCCGCTCCAGATTCTCGCCGAGCAGAAACGTCAGAAAAAGGTGGATCTCAAGGCGGCGAGGATTATTGTTGCCGGCGGGGCAGGTCTCGGCAGTAAGGACAACTTCAAGCTGATTTGGGACCTGGCTAATTGTCTCGGTGCGGCTCCGGCGGCGACCAGAGCGGCGGTGGATTTGGGCTTTATCGACCACGACCATCAGGTCGGCCAGACCGGCACGACCGTTCGCCCGAGCCTTTACATCGCGGTCGGTATCAGCGGGCAAATCCAGCACCAGGCGGGAATGTCACAGAGCCAGAAAATTGTCGCCGTCAACAGCGATCCCGACGCCCCGATATTCAATATCGCACATTATAAAATCGTCGGCGATTTGAACGCCGTTTTACCTCTTATGATAAAAGCAATTAAAGAAAAAGGAATAAAGGAGTAGGCAACATATAATACCATTGTCATTGCGAGTCCCGATTTATCGGGACGTGGCAATCTCGTTCGCCTTATCCTGGATTGCTTCGCTTCGCTCGCAATGGCGGCAATATCGAATCGAGAATCGAAGATGGCTAATTTTTACAGAGATAACAGTGATATACAATTTTTGTTCAGGCACTTCGACCTGCGGCAATCAGCCCAATTAAGCGAAGAAGACTTCAGGTTCGCGGGCGAATTCGATTCTGCTCCTGCCGACGCTGACGAAGCTGTTCAAAATTACGATATGGTACTGGATTCGCTCGGGCAATTGAGTGCCGAATTTATCGCACCGCGGGCCGAAGATGTGGACCGCCAGGGAAACACTCTCAACGAGGACGGCTCGGTGACGCGTGCCAAAGGAATCGCCGAGGCAATCGAGAAGCTCGGTCAGGCGGAAGTTATGGGATTTACCCTGCCCCATCAGTTCGGCGGATTGAACTTCCCGAACATTATTTATTCGATGGCAATCGAGATTGTCTCACGTGCGGATGCCGCATTGATGAATATTTTCGGCCTGCAGGGAATTGCCGAGACGATAAATGCCTTTGCCGATGAAGAAATCAAGCAGCAGTATCTGCCGGATTTTGCGGCCGGTAAAGTCACCGGTGCCATGGTCCTGACTGAGCCGGACGCCGGTTCCGACCTGCAGGCGATAAAAGTCTCCGGGCACGACCAGGAACAAGAAAAACCGGCTAAGGTCTATCAGGACGCCGAAGGCAACTGGTTCGTGCGGGGCGTCAAGCGGTTCATCACGAACGGCTGCGGCGAAATCCTGCTCGTGTTGGCGCGCAGTGAGCCGGATATCTCCGACGGTAGGGGATTGAGCCTGTACTTGGTCGAACGCGGGCCGTGGGTGAAAGTTCGCCGGCTGGAAGACAAGCTCGGCATTCACGGCAGCCCGACCTGCGAATTGTTTTTCAACGATGCCCCCGCAAAACTTATCGGCGAGCGGCAGCGAGGTTTGATTACTTACGTGATGAGCCTGATGAACGGCGCCCGTATCGGCATAGCAGGCCAGTCGCTGGGAATCGCCGAAGCGGCGTTTCGCGTCGCCCGTGATTACGCCTCCACGAGAAGGCAGTTCGGTGTCACCATCGAGAAACTTCCCGCAGTTCGTGACATGCTTATCGATATGAAAATCGCCGTCGAGGCGGGCCGAGCGCTTTTGTATGAAACCTCCCACGTGGTCGATTTGGAAATCGGAATCCTGAAACAGCTCAAACCTAATCCGCCGGCGGACAAAGAGCTTGCCAAACAGCTCAAGAACGATTCGCGAAAATATAAAAGACTCGCTTCTATGATGACGCCAATGAGCAAATATTATTGTTCCGAGATGTGCAACAGTATTGCCTACGATTCGATTCAGGTGCTCGGCGGCAGCGGCTACATGCGGGATTATGCCTGCGAACGATACGCCCGTGACGCCAGAATCACTACGATTTACGAGGGTACGAGCCAGCTCCAGGTCGTCGCCGCGGTACGCGGAGTATGCAGCGGGACGGCGGAAAAATTCCTGACCGAACTGGCTGAGCTGGATTACGACGAAAATGTTAAAGACCTGCTCGAAATTCTCGCCGAAGGCATCGGGAAAATGAAAGAGGCGATTGCCTTTATTAAAGAAAACGGCAACGAATATATGGACCTCTACGGCAGACCTCTGGTTGATATCGCGATAGATTTGATTAACGGCTATCTGTTCTGCGGCCAGGCAAGCACTAAAGTTGACATGCAGGTTCCTCTCGCTGACAACGGCCAGGCCGATACAGGTAAAACAATATCCGTCAAAGAGCGCAAGGCACAAATCGCCCGAAGATTTATTACAAAAAACGCACCAAAAATTACGGCTTTGGCCGAGTTGATACAAACCGGCGATAAATCAACATTCAATGAATACGAAGCCCTCGTCGGACCTGTGCCGGTTGAATGAGAAGATAAGAGGCTGAGCACGAGATATGAACAGATGTTAAGATCTGTGATATTTGATTTTGATGGTGTCATTACAGATTCGGAGATTTTGCATCTTCGAGCCTTTAATAAAGTCTTAGCCCGGTTCAATCTTGAGATAGATAAAAAAGACTACTACACGAACTATCTCGGTTATACCGATGCCGATTGTTTTGAGCGGCTTATTGCGGACGGCCTGCTCGAAGTCGATAAACGGCAAATTCCCGAGATGATCGAGCAGAAAAATCACGTCTTCGAGGAGTTGGCAAGAACCGAGGGCAAAACAATCGAAGGCGTGCGCGAGTTTCTGAACATGCTGGCGCAAAATAATGTCCCTATGGCGATTTGTTCGGGAGCCTTGTTAACGGAAATTGAGCTGCTCCTGGACGATGCCGGGCTGCGGCATTTTTTTGCCGTGATTGTCTCCGCCGAGCATGTAAAAAAAGGCAAGCCGCACCCGGATGGTTTCCTGATTACCTTGAAAAAGCTCAACAAGGGTCGTAGTGATCCGATTAAAGCTGAACAATGCATTGTAATTGAAGATTCACTTTGGGGACTCCAGGCTGCAAAAGCCGCCGGTATGCACTCTGTTGCCGTGACAAACTCTTACGATGCCGAGCAGTTGCACTTAGCGGATAAAATCGTTGATAAGCTCAGCGATCTGAGTATGTACGATTTACAGCGACTGTGTTCCTGATTCAGACTGTCAAGTCGGGAAAAATACTTGACTGAAAAGCATACATGCCATAAAATGGCAACCATGGAAGAAGTCATCTCTGACAACAAAGTCACAGGTCAAAACAGGGGAGAATATCATGTACGATCACAAACGCAAGGCTTTCACATTAATCGAGCTTTTGGTAGTGATTGCAATCATCGCACTGTTGATGGGGATATTAATGCCGGCACTGCAGATGGTAAAAAAACAGGCTCAGGGAATTGTCTGCCGGTCCAACCTGAGACAGTACGGCGTAGCCACACGCATGTATCTGGATGCGAATCAGGGGATTTTTCCCAACGCCTTTACCTGGCTCTTCAAAGACGGTGCCTGGGGCTGCGAATGGCATAATGCGAACAAGACACTCGCCAAACATCCGGAGCTTGCCGGTTCGCTCTGGCCCTATCTCAAGGACAAAGATATCCATTTGTGTCCTTTGTTTAATACGATTGCAAGGCAGACTGGATGCAGTATCTGCCATGGCCGCGACTTTCCTGTCGAGCCGCAGTACGGCTATAGTATGAACGGTTTTCTCGGCACGGCGTCGTTCTTTGTCCCGGACCAATATCAGGATGAGATCGAAAAAGCCAGTAAGGAGATCAATGTCAAGAATCCGGCTAACGTCTTTGTTTTTTCTGAGGAAAATACATGGACAATTGAGGGCCTCAGCGGTGATGTCTTTAATGATAACAATTTGATGCCCAGCCCCGGCACAAGTGACGATTGCTTCGCGACGTTCCATGATGCTCCGTCCGGTGACCTCGACAGCGGTTTTGCCAACGCTGTGTTCGTTGATGGTCACGTGGATCGCGTTAGTGCCTATCCGGCGGGAAATACTTTCAAAATGAGCTGGCCCGGCGGCTCGCCGATACCCGAATGGTAAGGTGGGATGGGGAATTCTCCGATCCGAGCATGATACGTCTCGGCAAGGATTTTTCACCTGACCGGCACGACCAGACCGAAGGGACGTCTCATGTTTTAGCTGGATAATTAATTAGCGAATTGGATTGGCACGTTTTGCTATTTCCTAAACACTATACGCTAAACGCACTTTTTTTACCAGCAGAAAGTCGGGATGAGTTTGTTACGATTCTTGTCGAGCCACTTTGCTTTTCGCAAAATCATATCGAGGAAATCCGTGCCGGACAGGTGGCCGAAAAAGCCGGTTGCGGCAATTGGCAGGACCGCTTCGGCAATCATCGTTTCAATCATCAGATCGACAAGTGCATCCAGCTTGTTTTTATCTAACTCGACGACACTTCGATAGCCTTTGATGAACCGGGCGAGCTTATCTTCGTCGAAATAATCGGGCCAGTCGTTTGGATTGGCCCGGCCGCCGACGATGGAGAACTGCAGCATTGCATTGGCTAAGTCGGTGACGGTCGAGGCGACGCGGACCGAATCGAAATCGAGCAGTGCGGCGATTTTGTGTCCGGCAAAGAGCATATTGCCGGGATGCCAGTCGCCGTGAATTATCTGCCGGGGCCACGAGTCGAAACCGAGCTGAGTGATACAAATGCTCGAATCGTTGTAGAGTTCCATGAGCGTCTCGGATGTCGTGCGCATTTTCTGGTTTGGAAGGGCAGAGCGGTCGGAGCCGATGGTTTTGAGATGCCTTCGGACGGCGGGCGAATCGTGGTAGCAGTTAATGAACGGCTGGCTATGCGGGTAGTCGGCCAGCAGCCGGTGGAATCGAGCTAACTGCCGGGCGGCTTCGGCGGCCTCTTCGGGCGAGCCGCTATAGCGAGTGCCGGAGACGAATTTGAATAGTTCGTAGATGTGATGGTCGAGCCGGAGGGCGGTTTCGTCCGTATCGCGGGTGGCCAGAAGGGAAGTGACGGGGAAATCGTTTTCGGCTAAATATTTCTGGATATCGTGGGCGAATGTCACTCGTGCCAGGTCGTCTTTGCCGTGCGTGCGGCGTTTGAGCAGGAATTTTCCCTGTTCGGAGACAAAGACCATTTTCGGTGTGCGGCGATTCCCGCCGGACAGCGGTTTTAGCCGGTTGACTACGCCGATATCGTAATGGCTGAGAACGCAAACAAGCTCCTCGGATGAAAATTTTACACCGCCTCGGGGCATATTTTTTTGAACTATAGTTTTTGTTGTCCCCTGATGTGCGGGGATGAAATTATTATTACCGGTTATTTGAACGCGAGTAGCAGGATTATTACCAGCAGGAATATTGCCGCTACCGCGCTGAGGATGAGAATGGCCATGCGGTACTGGGCGACGGTCTCACCGTAGAAGGGTTTTTCGGTTGTCTCGATGGCTTCCCCCTCCTCGAGCTGCGCGAGATCGGTGACATCGAACCTGCGGTGCGCCACGAGCGGCGGTTTGCCTTCCTGGAGGGCTTCCAGGTCTGCCATGAGTTCCTCCACGTTGTTGTAGCGGTTCTCCCGGCGCTTGGCCATCATGATTTCAATGACCTCGGATACTCCCGCCGAGAGCGAGGTGTTGATGTGGTCCGGCGGAATTAATTTCTCACGGAGGTGCTTCCTCATGACGTCGGCCGAATTTTCCGCCATAAACGGCACGCGGTTCGTGACCATATGATAGAATGTGGCCCCGAGTCCGTAAATATCGGCTCTGCCGTCGATATCAATCTTGCCGCGAATTTGCTCGGGTGCAATATAATACGGCGTGCCATACGCCTTACCCGCCTCACTTTGTGCCGCCTCAATATCCGTTGTCCCCCTCGCCAAACCCATATCCGCAAGCTTCACCGCCCCGCTCGTACTTATCATAATATTTTTCGGCTTGACGTCCCGGTGTATTAAATTACACGCATGGGCATGGGCAAGTGCCTTAGCGACCTGGATGATAATTTCCAGCGCCTCCGACTCGGAGAAAATTTTCCCCGCCACCAGATCATCTGCAATCGTTTTGCCCTCGACATACTCCATCACGAAATAATGATACCCTCCCGCCTCGCCGACGTCAATCGCCTGCACGATATTCGGATGGTTCAGCCTTCCCGCCGCCTGGCCTTCCTTATAAAACCTCTCGACGTACTCCGGATTCTCGCTGAACCGTTTCGGCAGAATTTTTATCGCCACAATCCGATTCAAGCTCAACTGCCTCGCCTTATACACAATCGCCATCGCACCGGCACCGAGCTTACCTAAAATTTTATATCCGGGAATCTGATGGGCCGCGTCCTTACTCTCGTGGATACTGCTCTTAAGCCGCTCCGCCTGGCTGCTGGTGAGGTAGCCAAGCTCGATCATCAGGTCCTTGAGAATAATCGGATTGATTTCGCGCCGGGACTCCAGCTCCTTAAGCGACCGCCGCAGCTCCTCGTCCGTACAAAGGCCCTGATCAATCGCCATTTTGCCGAACATGGTATCGTAATTCGTCTCGTTTGTCATTGATGTCCCATAGGCAAACCGATGAAGCGCTCAGCGATGAACCAATCCTTTGGCTTTCGTTTTATAATCCTATAATATTCCAAACGCGTTAATTATCGGCCGAAAATATTAATTGTCAAAGAAATTCTGCCCATTCTTGTTTAGAAAAAACATGAATTTTACACCGGCCGCCCAAGAAAGCAAGCCCAAAACAGAATCGACCTGATTTACTCCCGGGTTTAGCTGTTTTTTCCCCGCTTTATAGCTGTTATCAGCAATTCTCTTGGGACGAATCTCGAAATTCGGATTTCGTCATCCGTTTGTAGTATGTCGTTTCGAGAATTCAGAATCAAGCAACTAATCAGCTAAACAACTAATTCTCTAATTCACTTGACCTGAGTACGGCCTTCCGCCTTCTGACTTCTGTCATTTGCTTTATGGGACAGCTTGTCTCGAACATTATGACTTTTGTAATTAGATATTGTTTAGGATTTCGAATTTAGTGTTTCGTAATTATGAAAAAAATCTTGATTTTTTTCATTGCCCTGCCATAATACCCTCGTACCAGCGAGACGGGACGTGCAGCTTTGATAAATAGGTCATTCCGACCGGAGCCCTCGTTCTTGCTTTCGTAAGAAAGCAAGAGGGCGAAGCGGAGGAATCTAATTTAAATAGATCTCTCCATTCCGCCTTCGACTCCAGTCCGCCTTGGGTGTGCCTTAGGCAGGAATGACAGAAAGTCGTAAAGAAATGAAAGTTTGAAAAGGAAAAGTTCAACTAAATAGTCATTTATGATAAGGAGACAGAATGAAAGCAAAAAATTTCAATATGATAATCGTTTTCCTTTTGTGTTGTGCACCATGCTTCGGTGGACAAGAAAAATCAATTGAAAAATCCGATCCCAACGTTGTTCAGACGGAATCCGTCAAAGAGAATGCCGTCGATAACGAGGCCGGTGAGCATGATATGCAGGAAAGTTCCGTCAAAGAATCAGATCCTAACGAATCTCAGAAGAAACCTGTAGGATATAGAGCTGTCAAAGATAAGACCGGCGAGCATTATTTATATGTTCCGGTATATGAAGATGGTTCGGAAGGTTCGCCGAGAAAATATGCTCCTAAAAAGAAATCTGTTTTTGATCCTCAGTCTTATTTTTCAGCGACGGGATTAAAAAAAGAAACTTTATTCATTGGACCTGAGATATATCGTTTTGAGTACGAAGAGTCCGGGATACAGGATACAGGTACGTTTTACGGCGTCGTCTTCGGTTATACATATCGCGACTGGATTCCGGATACCGATATGGAAAAACTCTCGCCGGACAAGAAGATGTTCGCAATGGAATTCCGATTTGCCGCCGGCGAGGTGGATTATGACGGTCAATTAATGAGCGGGGAACCATATAAGATAAGCAATATCGATGACACAACATTCGAGGCAAGATTTCTCATTGGACCGGATTTATTGGAGGAAGACCATTTATCGACGTTCTATACCGGATTCGGATATCGGTATCTTTATGATGATTCCACATCCGATCCCGCCGGTTACGAACGAGAATCGAATTACCTGTACCTGCCGGTCGGGTATCAGTTCCATCAGTTTACGGACGCTCCATGGTCTTTCGCCGCGACTATCGAAGGTGATTTATTGCTTTTCGGTGTCCAAAGAACCGATCTCGGTTTTCTGGATGTTAGTAATGATCAACATACCGGGCTGGGCTTTCGAACCGCAGTGAAATTTCAGAATCGATCCGAAGATTATATTTTCAGCATAGAGCCTTTCTTTAGGTACTGGGATATCGACGATTCCGAGGTTGAAAAATATTTCTACGAACCGGCGAACGAAACAATCGAATTCGGCATCCAGCTCAAGTGGTTGTTTTAGAATCGTAGGGTGCGTAACACGCACCAAATAAATAAAAATTCGAAGAGGAAAAGATAAATTAATGATAGGAAGAAAATAGTTGGCTGTCACTAGTTGATTCTATTTGATTTATGTATTTTAGGCATAAATGTCAAACGATAGCCATGTTTTTCCTTGCTTAGCAGTAAATCTTAGCCGATATTAAATCCAGCGAGTAAACAGCTTTGCAAAGCCGTTATAATCACAATCTAAATCGCTAAAAGAGTGGAAACTAATGAAGAAACCGCTTTTTATTTTGGCATTCGTAGTAATCTCAGCTTTTCCTGAATTTGGATTATCTCAAACCAGTGATCTACAAGCATTTCTCGACGGCCAGAAGACAAAATATTCCACTGAAGGCCATCCCAAAGCTAAAGGTATCAAACTAAGCATTGAATATCCGAGCAATTGGCAAAGGTCTGAAGGAGAACGTCCGAATATCGTTCAGACATTTACATCTGACTCATCAAAAAACTTCAAACAATGCCTTATCCTGATAAAAGATATACCATCTTTTATGGAACTTCTCTCAACTGAAGAACTTTCTTACGAGATGTTCACCCAAGAGACACTCAAACAAATGGTCCCGGAAGGTGCAACTTTTGTCAAAGGCGAGCAAACAAAGTATGATGGTCAACCCGGTGCTTGGATGATCTATGTTATACAATCCCAACGTGCTGGATTAACGGTAGAAATATATATGCTACAGCACATGTTTTTGTACTCTAGTAAACTGATTTTGCTTCAGTGCGGCGTTGCCGGACTTGCTGGCTCTACTTCAACAGCGGAACAGGAGTTCACACGTTATCTTCCTATTTTCCAACTTATCGGCAACAGCATCGTCATATATGATAAGTGGGCAGGAATTGTAAAAAAAAATTCCTCGAGTGATTCTATAATGGAAGACATTTTGGGTGAATATTGGCTGTTGTCACTTATTATATCAGTAATATTAACTTGGGGGATTGGACTTGCGCCCCCTTTAATTATCAGGTTTGTGATAGCGAGGCGACCTCTATCGAAGGGATTATCAATAACTCTTGTTATTCTTTTCTGGTTTATCAACATTGTATTATTTACTGCCTTGGGCAGTCAAAGCAAAACACACGCAGCGTTATTCCTTGTAGGATTGGCATCTTACGCTATATTGCGCAAAGGGTCGCGCAGATGGAAGGCTAAAGATAAAATTGATTAGGGACGCACCCCATTTTACGAAAACGAAACAGTAACGATAATAGGGTCCGTCCCTGTTATCTTTCAAAGGTATTTATATGGCAGATCAAGTATTAGGAGTAGAAACAGTCATCACATGTTCGGATGGAATTAACAAGGCCTTTGTGGTAAACGAGGAAGACTTGAAGCACTTCTTTGCAATAGGCAAGGAGTGGGTCGAGGAAGAAAAAGTTGGCAACACAATCCTTCGGTGCAAGGCATTGTTGAAAAAAAGTAAGGATAAACTGGTAAGCGATAATATAAATACAATTCTTGAGTATAGTAATCCACGAAAGCAAGAGATATACGATGTCTCTTTGCAAATGTGTTGTAAGGAGAAAGAACGAATATTTGAAGTAAAATTCCAGAGTTATGAATACCCTAATTTAATTCAGGTGACAGTTGGTGGAGCTAATTCAGAACAAACTGAAAAGCTCTTCTCGAGGTTGATGGCTGAGTTGAACGAGATAACTCAGTGGTATTGGTTTCTTGCTTGCAGACGCTGGTTGTTTAAAATTGCAACATGGTCATTTTGGGTTTTTCTCGTTCTAATATTTTGCTATAGTGCACTATCTACAGTTGGGAATGTTTACCGTAATCGTCAGATTAGAAAGCAGCACGAGGAATTTCTAAGAAGGAATCCGCCAGTTTCTCAAGAGCCAAGCACAATTGACAAAGGCGAAGAAAAGGGAATCGATACCACCAAAAAAACACAGCCTAACATAGATAGAATCAATCCAGCGATACAAGTGTGGGACTGTGTTAGCAGCAGACAATTCTTAGCAGGGATGGGAATAATTATTGGAGGAATTTTATTGGTGCGCATTACGATTTACCTATTTCCGAAGGCAGTTTATGAAATAGGAAAAGGAAAGCAACGACATGAGAGACTAAAAGTTATGAGAAAGTGGTTTGCAGGTGTTTTAACTGTAATCATTGTAACCGGAATAATTGTACCAATAATAAATGAATTAATAACAAAGCTCTTTGGGGAATAATTAGGGAATAATTCGAAACGTTTACTATTTTTAGGTTTCGTTCATGATCAGTAGGTTATGCAAACGATAAAAAACAGAAGGAAAATAATTGAATTTATTAAGGAGTTTTGAAATGGCAGATCCAAGAGCTTTTATAAGTTTTGATATCGACCACGATTCAAACGAAAAGGTGCTTTTTGCAGGGCAGGCAAAGAACTCAAAGACACCATTTTCTATTGAAGACTGGTCAGCTAAATCTTCAATGCCGCAGTCGCAATGGGAAGAAATTGTTAAAGAAAAAATTAATAAATGCAATATGGTTATCGTACTTGTTGGAAAATACATGGCTAGTGCCAGTGGTGTTGCAAGGGAAATCACATTCTCCCACGACCAAGATGTTCCAGTATTTGGTGTTTATGTCGGCGGGACAAATACCTCAAGCAATCTTCCAAAGGGATTGCAGAGAAATAGAACGATTAAATGGGATTGGATTTTAATTGCAAGTGCGATTAAGCAAATGATGAAAGAAAAGAAAAATAGATAGGAGGTTATTATGAGAAAAGCACTTGTTGTAGGGATTAATAATTATTCTAATGCACCTCTGAATGGGTGCGTAAATGATGCCAATACTATAGCAAATGTTTTAAGAACACATGGTGATAGCTCTCCAAATTTCAATGTTAGACTCTTAACATCCCCCAGTTCAACAATTGACAGAGCCTCGCTCAGAAAAAACATCGAAACACTTTTTGCTGGTAAATGCGACATAGCTTTATTGTACTTTTCAGGTCATGGCTTTATTAAAAGCACAGGTGGTTACCTTGTTACAACTGACGCTAAGCAATATGACGAAGGCGTGTCAATGGATGACATTTTAAATATAGCCAATCAGTCTAAAGTAGAAAATAAGGTAATTGTTCTAGATTGTTGTCACTCTGGAGCTTTAGGTTCACCAAGCATAACAGGCAATACTATTGCGCAATTATCAGAAGGCATGTCAGTTTTAACTGCTAGTAGAGATTCTGAGTCTGCTATGGAAATAAACGGCTCTGGTGTCTTTACTTCATTGGTTGTAGACGCACTTAAAGGTGGAGCAGCAGATTTACGCGGAAACATTACACCAGGTTCAATATATGCCTATGTTGATGAGGCCTTAGGAGCATGGGACCAGCGACCAATATTTAAAACAAATATTACTCGTTTTACTTCATTACGAACAATAAATCCACAAGTGCCATTGAAAACATTGCGGAAGATAATAGAGTATTTCCCATCACCGCAGGAAGAATACCAACTAGACCCATCCTATGAGGATACAAACACAAAAATGGTGGAACATAATGTTATTGAGCCATATGCCATAGCCGAGAACGTTGCTGTTTTTAAGAGCCTTCAAAAATTTGAGAGTGTAGGTCTTGTTGTTCCGATAGACGAAGAGCATATGTATTTTGCCGCTATGCATTCTAAATCATGCCGTCTTACGGCTCTTGGATATCAATACTGGCGACTAGTAGAAGAAAAGAAAATTTAATTAGTGGGATACTATGGACAGCGGTGCTGTTGAAAAAGACAAAAATTATTAAGAAACTAGAGAAACTAGGGACAGTCAC
>CAYSKI010000007.1:0-112384 GCA_964431695.1 uncultured Pirellulales bacterium
AATACGCCTGGTCCGACTCGAACGGGCAACCTTCGGTTCCGTAGACCGACGCTCTGTCCAATTGAGCTACAGGCGCTTACTTTCACAATATAGCACCTTGATCTCCTTCCTGTCAAGTCCTTAAATCCCCCTTAGAAAAAACGCTCAAATAAACGACCTCATTTTACAAAGTCAGCGTTCATCAAGCAGCATTCTTGTGGTCTGCTCCCAATATACGTTCCAGAGGTGATTTGGGAATTGCCCGCTTTTTATTCGGTGTATTATCGAGATAATAACAAGGTGTCCGGAAATTTTTCCGGACACCTTGTTTTCATAAATCGATATATTTACCTTCGATATCAAATATCGGGCACTCTAATCTTCTATGCCTTAGTTTTCGGAACTCACACAAAACCTTCGTATTTTCCCCATCGGCACGTAGTAATTTTTAATATAGATATTTAGCCCTTATTGATGTCAGCCTTTTTTATTTATTAGCCGTAGCAACATTCTCCCGGCTTTGCGTGAGAATACACCTGAGAATATCCGACCTGCTTATTACTCCGACTACCTTTCCATTCGATGTAACGGGAACTCTTCGAATAGCATTGTCCCTCAGACAATAGCATATATCCAGCACGTACTCGTTCTCCTCGAAATGAATTGCTGGTTGTGTCATAAAATCACTTACTGTTCTGTCTTTTTCGTCTTCATAAGTGTGAAACAACCTGAGCACATCCTGCTCCGACAGAATTCCGACAAGGCTCCCATCATTTCCAACAACAGGAATACCTGTAATGTTATTCTCAGCCATAAGGTTCATAGCTTGAAATATCGGAGTATCTTTGTGAATGCAAATCACATCTCTTGTCATAATGTCTTTGGCTTCAAGCATTATATTATCCTTGTTCGATCATATTTTTCACTTATCCGGCAATTGCTTTCCAGCTTTGATTAAGTTCTTCCATAAGTTTGATCACATCACGAATCATTTGGGGATCACGCTTAATATTAGCTTCCGAGAGGCGCTTATACATAAAACAGTATAGTTTACGAAGGTTCGTAGCTATTTCACCGCCGGCTTTCATGTCCAGAACCGCGTTAAGCTCATTAATAATATCCTGTGCCTTGTTTATATATTGCCCTTTTGTCTGGAGGTTTCCTGCCTGTAATTCCTGAATCGCGAGGTTCATAAACTTGATCGCGCCATCATAAAGTAATACGATAAGACGGTCTTTACTCTGTGTAGTAACCGAATTATTTTGGTATGCAGCGATTCCGTTCATGGTTATACTCCATTTGTATTTGTGGATTATTTGTTTTGAAAGCTTGATTTATGGGGAGATGCCTTATATTTGATTCAGACATCTCCCCGATAAGTCATTCTAAATTGATCGCTGCTATAATTATCTCAGCAGATTCAATGCCATTTGTGGTACGGTATTGGCCTGAGCCAACATTGCTATACCCGCTTGGGCCAACACTTGTGTTCTGGTCATTGTTGCCATCTCGGTTGCTACATCCACATCTGAAATACGTGATTCGGCTGCCATCAGATTCTCAGCCTGATTATTAATAACTGATATGGTGCTTTCCAGACGGTTCATCTTGTAACCGAACGCGGCACGTGCTGTGTCCTTTGTTGTAATTGCAGTGGCTACAGTTGCCAAAGCCGACTGAGCATGAGCAGCGGTATCGATACTTGCAGTGTTAAGGCTAAGAGCACTGCTTGTTACATCCGTACCTGAGATATCAACTTTGTCGGTAGTTGCAGCACCGAACTGAATTGATATCGTAGCATTGGCACTATTAAGAAGAGTATTTCCGTTGAACTCAACTGCACCTGCAATACGATTGATTTCTGCAGCCATTTCATCGAACTCATTATCCATAATGGCTCTTTGAGCGGATGAATACGAACCGGTTGCAGCCTGCTCGGCTAACTGTTTCATACGCACCAAGGCTTCATCGATGGTCTGCATCGCACCTTCCATGGTCTGCAACATACTAATGCCGTCCAATGCGTTACGAGAACCCTGCTGGAGCACAGCAATATCGGCACGCATCAACTCACGGACCGCCAGACCGGCTGCGTCGTCTTTCGCACTGTTTATGCGTAAACCAGACGACAGCCTTTCGACCGACCGGGCCAAAGCATCGTAGCTCATGCCCAGATGTCGAGCAGCGTTCGCTGCCATAAGATTGTTCTTAATTGCTAACATATCATTGACTCCTTAAAAAAACCAGACACTTTAGTTTTGGCCTTGTCAAAGACCGGGTTAACTATATTAGAATGTAAAAGATTTATACCGGAACTCATCGTTTCTATTGGCCATTATCGACTAATACAGCGGATACTTGAGGAATTTCTGCGATTGAAACGGCCGTAAAATTACTGGACCGGTAATCCGAATGAAATCAGAATTGATATTGCTTATTTAATTGAAAAAAATTTATAAAAAAACAGAATAATCGACTTACAGCCCTGTTACGAGGTTTTTAAAACAATATGTCACAAATTTTGGTTTATTCAATATTACCGACAAATACACAAATAAAGAAATCAGCTAAAAAATAACTTTTCTCCGTAAGGGACGTTCTGAATTATATATTATCGGACAACAAAAAGACTTTGTGGCTTGATAATACAATAGCTGTTAATATACTATTTACAGTTAAGGTATCCATTATACAAGGACAATTAATGTTTGAGTTCGTCAATCGGAGATGAAACCAGGATAGAATATGCAGGATACTATAGAGGATATTCACAATAGAACACTGCTTGTATTCAATTGCCACGAAGCCTGGGTATATCAATTATGTGTATTAGGATTTCATCTTGATATAATCACAGGACTGAAAGGACAATACAAACAAACCTGGGACGAGCAGATACGACCGTTGCCCGACAATTCCAAGTCTATCACGTTATCGGAAGCATTACAAACTCAAAGCCAATACTATTGCATAATAACCCACAATATTACCGATTTACTCGATGTTAAGCATCGAAATGAGCCTCGACTCATCGTAATTCACTCCACACTTGAAGGACGTCACATAGAGGAGAAATCTTGTGTCGATCCCGTTAAAATAAAAGCCAATTTACATAAATATCTGGAATTAGTCGGCGGTCACGCGGTTGCCGTCTCGTTACTAAAAGGCAAATCCTGGGATTTTACCGAGGATGTTGTGGTTGTTGGTTGCAACCCGGGTGAATATCCGCCCTATTCAGGCCAAAAGGCCTGCGGCCTTAGAATATGCAATTACATAAATAGCCGAAAGAAAATACTGCTCTGGGATTTTCATAAAAAGGCCTTCGCCGGATTACCTGTTCAGCTTGTCGGACATAATCCTGATATACAGGGAGTCACAGCTTCGAAAAATTGGGGCCATCTAAAAGAGCTTTTACAATCTCATCGTTTTTATATCCATACTGCAGATCCGAGATTTGAAGACGGATATAACATGGCCTGTATAGAAGCAATGGCCGCGGGGATGCCCGTATTGGGTAATCAACATCCGACATCTCCAGTCGAACACGGCGTAAGTGGTTTTCTCAGTAACGATCCGGAAGAATTACGAAGATATGCAATTTTATTGTTACAGGACAGGAACTTAGCAATAAAAATGGGCCGGGAAGCTCGAAATACGATCCTTAAGTATTTTTCAATGGAGAGATTCAAAAAGTCTTTCCTGAACTCTATTGAAACAGCCCGCAGGAAACGGCAGAACAGAATAGCCGCCTATACAAGTGAAACTTCCACACATTCGGTTAATCCGTAACTTGTACGACAGCAATAAGTCACACACTCAAAAATGATTTCCCGATAACAGCTCTAACTCGGATTCAGACCGTCTCAATTCAGATATAATCCTATCGATTTCTCCCGAACTGATACTATTTCCCTCGAATGCCAGTTCTTTATATAACTCTCCGGTAAGCCATTTTTTACCGAAATAAACCATATCTTTGATTTTTATATGTTCTATATCTATCTCAGACAATTGTGCTGATACACCCCGATCATGAACACCTCTGGCACCGACGATTCTCCAGATTTGCCAGCCTCTTGCTCTGGCGGTAAAGCAATAATCACTGTCACTTCCAATAAATACGTAATTTTCGTCCAGCAAGCCGATTTCCCGAATCATCTCCATCCTGAGCATCATACAGGCTCCGTTCGCCCAGAGAATTTCCTCATCCTCACTGAAATCCGACAAACGTCCATGTCGGTGTTTACCAACAGGAAAAGCCTCCAGCCCCCCTGCAAATATCACAGATTCAGGATTCTCACTATCAATTTGTAACGGGGCACCGATACCACAGTCGGGATGTGAATCCATAAATGTCACCATCCTCTCTATGGCAACAGGTTCCAGATACATATCCTGATTCAATATCGTAATGTACTCACCCTGTTGAAATAAAAAATTTTTCAGACCCTGATTAATCGCTGCAGTGAAGTAAGTATTGTCGAGATTATTATCTTTAATAAATATTTCTACCTCAACTGTTTGGTTCTTCAGGTGAGCAACGCATTCATCGAGTTTTTCTTTATGTTCGTAACAAGGGATTATCACCGGAATCATTCTATTTCTCCGACTTGGCCTGATTGGACATCATCATCTTCAATTCTTCGGTAACGCTCCCGAATACGGAGTCCCAGTCATTCCAATTCGACTGTCTGAATAATCTCATAGTCGGATACCACGGGCTATCGAGGCGATTCAGCATCCATCTCCATTCAGGAGCATAAGGTAAAAGTGCCCAGGTGGGTTTACCCATCGCCCCGGACAGATGGAGCACAGACGTATCTACCGAAATAACCAGATCAAGATTTTCAATTGCAGCGGCGGTATCGGTGAAATCATTAAAATATGCTGCTATATCTGTTACCGATATAGTCTGGGCAAATTCATCCATCTGTCGGGCCGCGGGACCTTTTTGTAAGCCGTACAATCTGACACCCGTTATTTCTCCCAATGGAGCAAAGTTTTTTAGCGAGCATGAACGATAGCGATCATTTCCATGTTCCGGTGATCCCGCCCATACAATACCAACTTTCAGTCCCGGCCCCGAAAGTTTGTTTCGCCAATACTGGGCTTTAGATGGATCGGCGTAAATATATGGTACCTGAGAAGGAATCGTCTCTACCGTTGTTCCGAATATGAACGGCATATCCAGCAAAGAAGTATATACATCATATTCCAATGGCAGCTTTCTGTTTGGAACATACTCCACAAGCTCATCAACACCCTCAAATCCCTGCAGCAGGCCAATAAGCGGCCTCAGCGTTTCAAATATTACCGCTCCTCCGCGGGCCTTAATCATCGGCAGGTATCTGATAAATTGAATATTGTCACCCAGCCCCTGTTCATAATGAACCAAAAGTCTCTTTGATTTGAAAGACGAACCATCCCATCGTGGTTTGCCGGAGCAGTGATAATCAGTGAGAACCTTCAGATCCGCATTACGCCTCCATTTGTATCCTTTCCATCCCTCCGAGTAATTCCCGTTTAATAACAGCGCAAGTGAAAGGTTCCAGTGTGCCTGTGCGTAGTCGGGTTTTAGGCTGATTGCTTGTTTGAAATTATTGATTGCTCCGACACACCGCCCTTCATCCCGCAGACTATTACCTAAATTATAGTAAGCTTCTGTAAAGTTCGGATCAAGCTGTAGCGCCTTCTCGAAACATGCTATCGCCTCGGAAAATTCCTCCTGTTCTTTAAGGGCAATCCCCATATTATTATAAACTTCCGCATAATCAGGATCTCGTTTTATGGCATTCCTGAAATTATCTATGGCTTCGGCTGATCTTCCCTTTTCATTCAAAACAACTCCCAAATGGTTATATGCCTCTACAAAATCCGGATCCAACGATAATGCATGTTTGTAATTTTCAATCGCCTCATCGTAAAGATGCTGTTTCTCAAGTGAGAAAGCCATCGTGTTGTATGCCTGTGAATAATCCGGTTTCAACATGACAGCCTGCTTACATCTTTCAACCGCTAAGGCATAATGTCCACGGGATTGTAAAGCAACCGCCATATTGTGGTATGCTTCTGCATAATCAGGTTTCAAAGATACTGCTTGTTGATAGGCATTGATTGCCTCGTCAATCATTCCGAGGGCTTCCAGGATAATCCCGTGAGTGTTATGAAATTGTGGTACAAACTGGTTCTTCTCAATTGCTTTACCAATCCATTCCAGCGCTATATCATATTGCTCTTTTTGATAGGCAATAACTCCCAAAGAATGCAACATGTCGGGATTATCAGGATTGCTTGTAAGAAGCTGCAGGTATTGCTGCTCAAGCTCATCGAGATTTTTATAACGACATTTCTGTTCGTCTTTCTTCGAATTTTGCTCAACTATAAGCATTTTTTATATAATGACCGATTAATTTAAAAATATAGCAAGACGCTATGCTTGTATTCTATATAAGAATATTGATTGAGTTCTCTACCGTAAGGGAATCACCCAGGCTCGGACCATTGACAGAACTTATATTGCTGGCCATCCATTCATGAAATCCGGTCATATCACGGTTGCGCCCGTACAGGCTCGGATTATTAAAATCCTGCTGCTGTTGTTGATTATAGAACAACGAATCCTCTCCGGTCGCTTCTCGTTCTGTTTGTTCACCGGTTGTCAACACCACTTCAAGTCGTTTTATACTAATGCCCGAATCAGACAGATTACGAATTATCTGTGGCAGCGCCTGCTCGATTTCAGACCTGGTTTGTGTTTTACTGACTTCCAACAAGCCGGTCAACTGTGCGCCCTGCTCCTGGAATTTTATAGATACCTGTCCCAGTTCAGGTGGGTTTAGGTTAACGGTAATCTGTTTGTCCCCGCCTCTTTGGGCCATCGAACTGTGGATCGATTCAAGAATTTGCTTACCGACATTTACAGAAACATCTTCCAGGTTGCCCTGTTGCATTTGATTGCCGATCCTGACATTCGCTATCGAACTATCATTTTGCTCTGTGACAAAGATATTATTATGAGATGCTATCTGACTGATAACTGAGTCAGCCTTACTATCCGAGGATAAATCACCGTGATTTTTCGTTTGCCCGGCGGATACCTGCATATTTATTTTCTGAACAGTAGAATCTTCTTCTGGACCATTCAGAGAATGTATGGATTCCCTTATTTTTGATGATTCTGCAATCCCCTGGGCTAAATTGGATTGTTTATCATTATCCGAATTCTTACCGGTTAAAAGCGATTCTTTAATCCCGCTTTCATCAACCTTTGTCTGTGATATGAAGGCTTTCGCATTATCTTTTATCAAGTCGCTTTCCAATACAGGTACTTTTCCATCAGTAACAGGATATTTCCCTTTATTACCGATGATGCTTTCCTTATCTTCCTCCTTTATATTTAGTATATCTGTTTGAATTTCATTATTTGTCTTCCCGCCTGTTGTCTGTATTGCACTTTCTCCAATTTCCGCCCCATTTTTTGTTGTTGTATTTGAAACATTAATCAACTTATCCCGTACTGAAGTATTTTCAATATTCTCAATTAGCCCATCCGCCTGAACATTTATTGTATTGTCATTTACATTGTTTGAGTAAATCCTTAATCCAAATTTCCCTTTGGATTGTTCCGACATCAGGCCCCTAAGTTCGACGAGATTCTCATCTTTTTGCAGAAATTGTGTTATTTCATCTGTTTTTGCTTCTTCAGATTGATTTAAAAATTCAGAAGATCCAGATGCACTCTGAGGCTCAATATTTCCATTGTCCCGGCTTTCCGACGACTCAACAGGAGATTTATAATCCGGACATGAAGAATTCTTTTCAGTATTATCTTCGGGAATATTTTTGTTAAGCGTTTTATCACTGCTTTGTGCTTCCTGTGACTTTCGAGATATTGACAAATCCTCGCCGGATCGTTGGTTTGTCTTTGAAGGCTTAATTTCCGCTTTATTATCGGTCATTTTTGTTTTGGCCGGGTTATAATCCTGCTCAATAAAAAACCGGGAACATACCTTTCCGGTATCTAACCTGCTGGAATTCGAACCGGTAATGTTCGTTTGTGTTAGTATGCTGCTTATTGTAATTATGTTAGAATCCATATAAAGCCTATACAATATCAATATAAACAATAGCAACTATTATGCCAATGTCTCACAGCCGACACCCGATATTTCATAAGTATATATAATATAAATAGATATAAATATTAAAAGCTATCTTCCGTAGTCATAATTCATTATTTCTTACATCTTATGCGGAGAGAAATTCCTCTATACAGGAAAGAACTTCCTAATATAAAACATAAAAATTCCAAGATCTAAATATTTGCACAAAAACAAACAGCCATTGTATAAATTCCTGACATCATTTTTCCCGCTAATCTATATTTATCAGTAACTAACGGCTTTTTTTATCAATAAAGCGACAAAAACGCAGAAAATTATGCCTATCCTGCATCTGGCACAATTATTGCAGCTTTATCTTAAGAAGACAAAGTTCGTGTAAATTATTGGAAAAGATAATGTCCAGAACCAATAGTGTATCAGATCTAATCGAAGCCGGCATAAAGGCTGAAAATCTTCGTCAGAAAACAATCGCAAATAATATTGCAAATCTTGAGACTCCCGAATATCGGAGAATTGATGTCAGGTTCGAAGAGCTGCTTGCAAATGTCATGGATTCATCCGGCTCTTTTGATCTGAATGATATAGAACCTGAAATTTATCGACCAATGCAAACCCCGGTAAAATTAAACGGAAATGACGTCAATTTAGAATCCGAAGTAGGGCAAATGATTAAGAACAGCCTTCGTCATACGGCCTTTATCCGGCTTCTTAACAAAAAATATAAGCAAATTGAAGCAGCCATAAATGTGAAATAATCCCACGGCTACATTGTACGAGTACGGCCAAAAAAAAGATGATGATTGAAAGATAGTAAGATGAATGTTGAAAACGGCTTCGGCCCTGTTGATATAGCAATTTCCGGTTTGCAGGCGCAAGGTAAACAGATTGAAATCATTTCTTCAAATGTTGCTAACGCAAGAACAGCTAACGCCGGTAATGGAGAACCTTACCGGAGGCTTGAAGCTATTTTTAAAACAGACGATGACTTGGGTGGTGTTAAACTGGATAAAATAATGGCCGATACGAGCGAATTTCTTAAAGTCCTCGATCCCGGCCACCCATTGGCGGACGAAAACGGATATGTTTCAATGCCAAATGTTAATCTTCCCGTCGAGATGATGAATCTTAACATCGCCACACGGGTGTATCAAGCCAACACAGCCGTATTAAAGCGTTATCAACAAATGGTTGAAACTACTCTCGAACTACTTCGATAATTTAGGATAGACCTATGGTTAACTTGAATACAAATATAAATGGAATCAGTATCGCCACCAATGGTATGCTGGAACAAAAGTCGATACAATCAAAAAACAATTCCGGTATGCCGAAAGTAGGAAATCCCGATAACACTAAAACAGATTTCGGTGATACCGTCAAAGCCATCAATAACTACATATCCAAAGTTGATGACCTTCAAACATCATCGGATATGTCAATAAAAGATTTATTGTCCGGCAAGAACGAAGATATTACTTCTGTGGTTTCGGCGGTGGCAAAAGCAGATTTGAGTTTCAAGCTTCTTGTAGGCGTCCGGAACAAAATAATCGAAGCCTATAAGCAAACAATGAATATGCCGTTATAGCTGATAATTCATAACCTGTACTTTTTTTGTATAAAATAAATAATCGAGGGACAAAGAAGCTTAATGAATTTTCTCCAAAAAATAGTGGCAATCTGGCAAAAGATCGGGCTGGTCCAGCGTGTTTTTCTCATTGCAATCGTTCTGACTTTTTTTGCCGTTGGTGCATTGCTTACTCATTGGGTACGCAAACCCGATTTAAGGATGCTCTATCAGGACCTTAATCCCGAAGAAGCATCCAAAATTACGGAGAAAATCGGCGAAAAAGGAATCGTTTATGAATTACGTGCAGGCGGGACAAGCATCTTTGTTCCAAAAGAGCATGTTTATCAGCTACGTTTGGACATGGCAAAAGAGGGGCTTCCGATAGGTGAACAGGGTGGTTATAAAATATTCGATAACGGAAAAATCGGCGTAAGTCCGTTCGTCCAAAACGTGAATCTCAAGCGAGCACTGCAGGATGAGCTTGCAAAGAGTATTCAAATGATAGATGGCGTGTTTCATGCACGAGTCCATATAGTCAGTTCCGAACAAACTCTCTTTACTTCCGAGGCAGGCAAAACGACCGCTTCGGTTGTTCTCAGATTAAAACCGGGCTACAAGTTGAGTTCTCTCAATATCGCAGCAATCACACATTTAGTATCGGGCAGTGTCGAGGGTTTGACATCGGAAAATGTGACTATAATAGATAGTCAGGGACGCCTGCTTTCCAGTCAATCCGATAATGCAATCGCAAGCGGCGCCGGAACTGTGCAGGATTACAGGGAAAGAGTTGAGCAAAACCTGCAGGACAAGGTCGAAGAGATGCTCACAACCGTTTTAGGTCCCGGCCGGGCAACAGTCAAGGTTCATGCGGTGATCGATACAAACAGCATAAGCACCGTTACGGAAAAATACGAACCAAAGGGAGTTCCTACTAAAGAAGAGGAGACAAAATCAACTGAAACGCCAGCGAGTATAGCATCGACTGAGGGTGGACCACCCGTAGCAGGAGGCTCAAAAAAAGAAGAATCGACCTTTACTTCCGAATTTCAGGTCGGCAAGACTGTAACGCAACAGGTCGTCCTGCCGGGTGAGATAAAATCTTTATCTGTGGCGGCTATTGTTGACCTTTGGCCGGCCGATGTAAATGAGGCTGAAACCGCCGAACAACCTGCACAAATAATGGACCCTAACGATGTGGCGGAACTTATAGAAAACGCGCTTGGTCTGGACCTTGAGGGGAGAGATTCCTTAAAAGTTGTCCCCGTCAGAATTCCGCGTCAGCAGGAGCAACTTTTAGAAGAAGAGCCGTCCGGCGGGCTTGATTATATTGCAATTGCAAGGCAGGCGTCATTAGGGATTATGGCGATTTGTGCGTTACTCGTCTTCCGCATGTTCAGAGGTGCAAAGAAAAAAGTTCAGGCGGAAGCCGCCGCACAACCACTCGCCAAGACAGAAGAGACGATGGGTCTCCTTCCGGAACATTCCGGAGTATCACCCATTGCCTTCCGCAAACAGATAACAAGCGCCCTGGAAAAAGATCCGGAGCGGGTCAGGCAGTTATTTACCCAGTGGATTGAAGAATAACCTCTTACATGGGATCGAGTAAATGGCATTAACGGGAAAACAAAAAGCAGCGATGTTGTTAATGTCTCTTGATGCGACAACCGCTTCGGAGCTGGTCAAAGGTCTCGATACCAACATGGTCCAGGAATTAGCTGTAGAGCTGGCATACCTCGATGCGACAGGTTTCAGGGATAATAAACAGAGCGCCGAGATTGCCTGGCAGTTCTGCAATTCACTTAACGCCGGTACCGGATTTCATATCGACAACTTCCTGCATGAGTTGCTAAAAAGCACGTTAGGGGACGCCAAGGCCGAAAATATCCAGACACAAATACAAAATTTATTATTCAAACGTGATCCTTTTATTTCTATACGCTCCACCGACGTACAAACAATAGCATCAATTTTGAGCAGTGAGCATCCCCAGGCAGCCGCGGTGGTTTTATCCGAGCTGCCGGCGAAAAAAAGCTCGGAAGTGCTCGGTTTTCTGGGAGAAGGGGTTCGACTTAGTGCCATCAACAGAATGGCCAGTTGTGAAACCGTAACTCCGGAGGCAAAGGCACGAATAGCTGAAACAGTCTGCAGCCGCCTTGAGCTTGCCACAACAGCCGGAAAAGGTGAGGTCGTAGCCGCCCGTCCCGAGGAATCATTAAGGAAGGTAGCCGTGATTTTACGTAACCTGAGCAAAGAGCTTAGAGACGGGCTGCTCGGAGCCATACGCGAAAAAGACGGCAAAACCGGTGACATGGTGGCCGAGCTGATGATAATTTGGACAGATATACCTCAGGTCACGGACAGATCTCTCCAAGAGGTGTTACGAGGAATCGATTCACGAAAATTAGCACTGGCCTTACACAAAGCCGACGAAACTATTATCGGAAAAATAAGGTCCAATATTTCCGAGCGGGCCGCTGAGGCACTGGACGAGGAAACATCACTTATGTCCGCACCCAAAAAAGAAGATGTCGAACAGGCAAAGGAAGAAATTGTTCAGGTTTTGCGTCAGATGAATGAAAAAGGTGAACTTGCGTTTATAGAAGAGTGATATGATGTTCGGTCAACCCGTAATTATTCTAACCAAACCGATCATCTCGGCAAAAATATTAGAAACTTGTCCTGCGCCCCTTGACGAGCATAATCTCAACGGGCGCGGGACTGAATTGGTCAGTCACACTTATGCAGGCTCCGATACAAAAACATCACCGGCGCAAGGCGGCGAAACACAAAAAGCTGAGCTTTCACAGGTTTGCCGAATACTTAATGATATAACCGATAAACTGAATAAATTTTATGAAGACGTCTTAACAAAACACAGAGAAGAGATCATCGGCCTTGCGATTGAAATCGCGAGGAAGATATTGGTCCAAAAAGTTGAAAAGGGTGATTACGAAATTCAAACTATTGTAACAGAAGCACTTAAAAATGTTCCAACCAGACATGAAGTGAGCGTATATTTGAACCCGAAAGACTTAGAGCAATGCCAAAAGGCCCTCGAGAACGAACAAGAGGGAATTTTAACCGACATAAAATTCATTTCCGACCCGGATATAGGACGGGCGGAATGCCTGGTCAAAAATCCAAGGGGAACTGTTCATTCATTAATCGAGGAACATCTGGAACAAATTGGCGAAGCGCTTAAAAAGGCATGATAAGTTATGGCTGTTAACATCGCTGATATCAGCTCGATTGATTTTAATAAACTTCACTCGGCACTGAATGAAGTAAACTTGCTTCACTGTCGCGGTTCGGTCGTCAGGGTTTCAGGGCTGACGGTCGAATCTAACGGACCTGAAGTTGGTTTGGGAGAATTGTGCGGGATACATATTCGTGACGGAAGGCGTGTCATAGCAGAGGTGGTAGGTTTTCACAACGAACACCTCATTTTACTGCCCCTGGAGCACATAGAAGGTATATCACCTGGTGATACAGTTACTTCCCGCACCTCGCCACGTCACATTACCCTCGGTGAAAACATACTCGGCAGAGTTATCGACGGACTGGGAGAACCTATAGACAACAAGGGACCACTAATCGGAAAAGATAAAAAATCTCTGGATACGAGCAGTCCTCATCCTTTAACTCGCGAGAAAATTACCCGTCCTCTTGCTTTGGGGATAAGGTCTATTGACGGAGTATTAACATGCGGCAAAGGACAGCGAATGGGGATTTTCTCCGGCAGCGGAGTGGGTAAGAGCGTGCTGCTCGGAGATATAGCAAATTCGAGCGAAGCGGATGTCAATATAGTTGCTTTGATAGGCGAACGTGGCCGGGAAGTTCGCGAATTTATCGAGTCGGACCTCGGAGCGGAAGGACTGGCCCACAGTGTCGTTATCGTGGCGGCTTCGGATTCACCTCCCATTCAGCGGGTTAAAGCAGCATTCATAGCCGTGACAATTGCCGAATATTTCAGAGACAAAGGTAAAAATGTCCTGTTTATGATGGACTCACTAACCCGCTTCGCCCAGGCCCAGCGTGAAATAGGTCTTGCCGCCGGCGAACCTCCGACAACTAAAGGTTACTGTCCGAGCGTGTTCTCACTTATGCCGAGATTAATCGAACGCCTCGGATGCTCTGCAAACGGCAGCATAACAGGCATTCTTACTGTACTTGTGGAAAACGATGATTTGGCCGATCCTGTTGCCGACAGCGCCAGGAGTTTATTGGACGGCCACATCATCCTGTCGAGGAAATTGGCGGAAAGAGCGTACTATCCAGCCGTCGATATTTTACAGAGTGTCAGCCGTCTTATGCCCGTAGTAACAAGCCAGGAGCACAAACGTGCCGCACAAAAACTTAAAGAAATATACGCCGTTTACCTTGATGCGGAAGATTTGATAAACATAGGAGCATTTTCATCCGGTAGTAACAGACGTATCGACGGAGCAATAGCCCTGATTGATAAAATAAGAGACTTTCTTGTCCAGTCCGTGCGAGACAAAACAAACTTTAATGAGACAATCAGGCGCATGACTGCTATTACCCGAGCGTGGGACGAGCTTTTAGGAACTGACAACAAACGATAAATATTACTCGAAATGAGTATTATTTATTGAGAAATAAAAACTGGAAACTAAATGAAACGGTTTACATGGCGTCTGCAGCGAGTACTCGATATACGAACAAAGGAGGAACAGAAGAAGACGGCAGAACTGCTTAAGATAACCGATAAATTGGTCGCCACACGCAGCGAGCTGTTAATAAAAAGGAAATTATTAGAAAATATTATTAACGACTTAGCCGCCGAAAGCCCTAAAAAGCGATTGGCTAAGCAGGAATTTTTTCTGGCATACTCATACACGAGCAACGAGCAAATAAAAAAACTAAAGGAAAAGATAAATCTTTTGGAAATACAACAAAAAAACAAAATCATGGAAGTCCTGAAAGTCAGAAGATCAAAAGAAGGTCTTGAAAAACTACGAAATGAGGCAAAGACACAATACATAAAAGAACAGGAGAAACTCGAACAAAAAGAATTAGACGACAGAGCGACAGTCTCATTTGTAAGAAGTCCACGAAGTTAGGAGAAAACCAGTGAGCAAGAAATTGATAATAATAACATCGGGATTGGGGCTATTAAGTTTTGCCGGGGCATTTTCCTTTGCTTTTTTTGTGAGGCCGCAACGGGTCAGCCCCTCCGACGAGCCGGAGCAAACGATGAATGCTATCGTGGAGGCCGAACCTAAACCACAACAGTTAATTATGAAAACAAATAAAGTCACTGATACCACCGCCGAAATTACAACAAAGTCTATGACTGAGCAGCAGCTTAAAAATTTAATCCATGATCTTCGAAAAAGGATGCAGGATTACGAAAGCAAACTCCAGGCTCTGAAAGTGGAGGAACAGAGATTACAAACTGCTCAGAATGTTTTAAAAGAAGATATCGAAAAACTTCATAGTTTACAAATCGAGCTTGCATCAATTACCGCCAATCTTAAAAGCGAACGCGATAAACTGTTAAAAAGTAGAATTGAGATTGATGAAAGCGAACAAACGAACCTGATATCATTAGCAGCCACCTACGATAAGATGGATGCAGGCAGTTCAAGTAAAATAATGACAAATATGTGCATGTCCGATGAGTCTGAAACAGGACAGGAAAAAAAGATCGAAGATGCCAGTGGGAGTTTCGACGATGCTGTTAAAATTCTATATTACATGTCGGAACGAGCCAAGGCGAAATTGTTAGCTGAATTGGCCACATCAGAACCACAACTCGCTGCATCACTGAGTCAGAGATTAAAACAAATAGTAGAGGTGAATTAATATCATGGATATTGCGACTATTGTAGGAGTAATTCTTGGTTTCCTTGTTATTGTCAGTGCTATTGTCGTCGGCGGCGGATGGCAGTCATTCGTACACATCCCTTCTTTAGCAATAACTATCGGCGGCATGTTGTGCGCCACCCTGATACATTTTTCTCTACCCCAGTTCCTCGGAATATTCTCGGTGGTTAAAAAAACAATTGTAACCAAGATACCGCCGCCGTCGGAACTGATTCAGAATATGGTCAACTTTGCGGCGATTAACAGACGTGATGGAGCCCTGGCTCTGGAGCAGGAGATTCCGAAAATAAACGATTTGTTTTTCGTCAAAAGTCTGCAAATGCTCGTGGACGGTCAGGAATCAGAGGCCATAAGGGATCTTCTGACTCTTGAAATTGAAAAACTTCAGGACCGTCATTCGACAGGTAAGAAGATACTGGAGTTTATGGGTGCCGCCGCCCCCGCTTTTGGAATGGTAGGCACGCTTATAGGATTGGTCCAGATGCTTAAAAACCTGTCTTCGCCGGACCAAATCGGTGCAGGAATGGCCGTGGCATTGCTCACTACTTTTTATGGAGCATTTTCAGCCAATTTGATTTTCATCCCTTTGGCGGGCAAATTAGGGATTTACTCCAAGGCGGAAACAACAGCCAAAGAGATGATTGTGGAAGGTGTCTGTGCTATCGCACAAGGTGACAGCCCAACCGTTATTCGGGAAAAAATGCAGGCGTTTGTGTCTCAAAGCAGGAGAGAAGAAGTCAAGGCAACTATATAATGGGACAGAAAGGCAAAAAACCAGAAGAAGATGATACGCCGGGCGCACCCGAATGGATGGTGACCTTCAGCGATTGTATGACATTACTGCTGACATTCTTCGTACTTCTTCTTTCTTTTTCATCTTTCGATAACAGAGTATTTCGTAGATTGAAGGTAATTTACTCCAGAGGACTGACCACAATTACTCCGTCAATTCGAAGCGACAGAGACGCCCTTATGTATATACCTCCTATTATACATGTTAGTGATCTCGATAAAGGCAGTGAGAAACCGACATTAGAAATAGGAAATACGGATGGTTTATTGGAAGCGACAGAACCTTATGATTTCAACAGAGGTATTGTATTCATGCTTCCGTCGAATAAGCTGTTTTGGGGCAACGGGATAGCCATATCAAATCAAGGTCAAAACATAATCGATACAATGGCACTGTTTTTTACCGGAGTTCCTCACCGAATCGTTATCAGCGAACATGGAGCAACGAACGACCTAACCAGTGAATCCCTCGGTTTGCAGCGAGCATGGGCCGTAATGAATTACCTGACCACAAAGAAAAATCTTGATAAAAAAAGATTCAGCATCTCATCGATAAGCACTTTTTCCCAAAAGGGCGGTGAAAACGCCGGTCCGAATTCAGATATTGCGGGAGCCGGACGTACCGTAGAAATTGTTTTGTTGGCACGGAATATTTACAATTGAAGCGTAAAGCAAAAACAAGTGGAGAACAAGGACCCAAGGTCCCGGGGTATATCGTAACCTTTTCAGACATGGTCACCCTGTTACTTACTTTCTTTGTAATGCTGTTAAGCCTGGCTGATGTTCAGGACCCGGAACTTTTTGATAAAGGTCGGGATTCCTTCATTGAGTCAATCAGATATGTCGGACTCGGTTCACTTATTGGAAGACAACAAAAGGCAAACTTAGGTAGTTTGAAAACCATACACTATATTCCCAATCCAGATCAAGCTTCCAACAGGAGAACTATTGACGCAAAAGCAGAAGAGTTATACAGAATCTTTGACAAACTTAAACAGTCAATGACAACCATGACCTCTCGATTAACCGCCGAACGTGTCAATTTCTCAGTTACGAATATTCACTTTTCGCCCGGCAGCGCCGAGATCGACAAACCCGCAATGACATTCCTTACGGAATTTTGCCGTGATTTGCACCTCGGTACCAGCGGAAAACCGGGTATGCTATATGTGCTCGGTCTGGCTCCGGACGAAACAACAGAGAAAGAGCAATGGATATTATCAGCCAGGCGTGCGGAAGCAGTGGCCCGGTTCATGCGAAATAATCTGGATTTAGCAGCGGGAGTACAACAAGGCTTCTCAGAATCCCTGCTTAAATGGTCGGTACATTCCTGGGGTGCCGGTTCAGGCGGAGAATGGGCCGGCCCGGACAGCTTTTTATCCGAACGTTCACAGATATTAATTGCAATTCTCAGATAAAGGCGTGATTTTATACGCTCGTTCATTTTTTCGACAAATTACCAGACAATACATTTGATTTACAGACTCCAAACCATCACAAACAATATATAAACCGGCATTTACGCATTTCGGCATGTTATTTGCTCTATATCTGACTAAGAGTGGTTCTGTTTATAGAAACAGCAGTCAAATAAAAAAGAAGGCTCGGAATTAATTGTGTATGTCGGACAAAATGGCCGGAACAAAGAAAAAAATAATTGTAGCTATATCGACAATTGTACTGTTCGGCAGTTTGTTGGTCTTTCGCTCAGTTCAATCCGATTCAAAAGCGTTGGGAATGGATAATAAAATATCCGATCCCTGTCAACCGACAAAAGCTACCGAGTCGAACCTGAATTACCTGTTCGCGAAAGACTCAGACGATCGTGTAACATCCGGTTATGATAATTTCGGCGGAGAACTTTATTCCAAAGCATTGCTTGCAGTCTTATTCGTGCTTGTACTCGGCGTGGCAGCGATATATGTTTCAAAAAAGCTTCTACCGAAAATAACCAACCTGCCGGGAAAAGAGATTCATATCGTTGAAACCGTTCATCTGGGACCGCGCAAAGTGGTTCATTTGCTCGAAATCGGCGGCCGACGATTTCTCATAGGAAGTACAAACGAAACAATCAATACATTGGCCGACTTGAATTCGACAATGATGAATCAATCGGCCCTGGAAACAGATATAAATTTTGAGAAGATTAATGTTGAACAATCCTATTAAAATCAGCCTACAGGCATTTTTCGTTTTAATTTTTGTCGGACTTAGCTTCGGCCAAAACACCAATCCGTTCACTAATGTCCCCAGGACCGATCCATCCGCCGTCGGGATACAGGAACCCACACTACCCGGGGCAACCGCAGCATCTTCCAATACTAACAATACAACAAATACGGTTCCGAGCATTACTGATTTGAAAAATCTGATAGACAAAGCAATGATTGCCGAAGACAAAGAAAAAGACTGGTCAACCCCGGTCAAGCTCGTAATTATTTTCAGCGGCTTGGCGATTTTGCCGAGTCTTCTGGTAATGATGACGTCCTTTACACGAATTGTTATTGTCCTGGCGTTTGTTCGCCGTGCTTTAACTACACAGACAATCCCCCCCACTATTGCCATTGTCGGCTTGGCATTGTTCCTGACATTATACACGATGACCCCGACTTTCGAGAAAATCAACGCGGGCGCAGTTCAGCCTTATCTTGCCGACAAGATCGATTTTCAAACAGCCTCTGACAGAGCCGGCAATTGCCTCAAGGAATTTATGCTTCGCCAGAGCCGAGAGGCCGATCTGTCTCTCTTTGTAAAGATGGCCAAGATTGAGCCGCCTACAAGCCCGATGGACATCGACATGCACATTATCATTCCTGCATTCATTATCAGTGAATTTCGTACGGCATTCGAAATTGGGTGCCTGTTGTTTATTCCCTTTTTATTAATCGATATGGTTATTGCCGGTGTCCTGTTAAGCGCGGGGATGATGATGCTGCCGCCCGTGATGATTTCTCTTCCCTTCAAATTAATATTATTCATTCTCGTTGATGGATGGGGACTACTGGCAAAAAGCATTAGTTTGAGTTTTAACTGACGTCACGGCAAATATAATCAACATTTGGTTTCCGCAGCCCGGAAATCCGCAACAGGACATAAATTATGGATAGCAGTTTCATAGTTTACCTCGGCCGGCATACGCTTGAGACAGCGTTATTACTTGCAGCCCCTATTTTGCTGACCTGCCTGATTGTAGGTCTGGTTGTTACGTTACTTCAGGCGGTTACTTCCATACGTGACATGACCTTAACAATTGTCCCCAAGTTAATAGCCGTCTGTGCTGTCACACTGATATGCAGCAACTGGATGCTCCAGATACTGCTGAGCTTCGTCAATGAAATCTTCGGCCATATTCAGAATATCGGGCATTGAAATATATGGCATTGCTGATCGAAAAACTGCTCGGCCTGGTGCTGGTGCTGACGCGAATTTCAGCATTTTTTCTGGTTGTTCCGGTTTTTGGATGGTTAAGCATCCCGGTCAGAATCAAAGTTGCAATAGCTTTCATCCTTTCAATTTTCTTTTCGATGGCAATGTCGTTACCAATCGATGCCGTTCAAATCTCTGGTGTTGAGGCGATATTATTGATTTCCAACGAAGCCATATACGGACTGGCTCTTGGTTTAATCATTTCTCTTGTTTTTGCCGTAGTTAAGCTCAGCGTTAGAATCATAGAACGCCAGATAGGCTTCGCAATGGCCAAGGTTTTGGATCCCTTAACAGGAGAAACGACTCAGCCGCTCAGCAGCCTGCTGGAAATGATTTTTATTATACTTTTCCTCAACGCCAATGGTCATCATTTGCTGTTGTCTGTAATTTCGCGTAGTTACGAAGCTTTTCCCGCCGGTAGTATTCCGACAACATCTATTCTTACCAATGGTGTCATTCAGGCCGGTTCAGCAATGTTAGTCGCCTCCCTTAAACTGGCCGCTCCTATCCTTGCGGCTTTTTTATTACTGATGGTCATCTTAGCTGTGTTGGCAAGGATAGAGCCGGAGATGAATATCCTTTTTGTTAGTTTACCCATGCGAGTCGGATTGGGATTTCTTATGGTCCTAATATTTTTGCCGTTCTTTTGTTCCTATATATCCGAGTTCGCCGAGCTGATGAATAAATTTTTGCCCTTATAATTCCGCTGTTATTCAAGAAAATCGAGTTCATAGTTTCTACCTAAGCAAATTATGAGCCTGGAATAAAAACCAGGGCCCCATTATGGCAGAGCAGACAGTAGCAGAAAGGACACAGCACCCAACACCAAGAAAGCTTCAGAAAGCCAAGCAGAAAGGACACGTGCCGCAAAGCCAGGAGATGTCCTCTGTTGCAACGCTTTTAATTTTGATAATCATGTTAGCGGTGCTGGGTCCGAATCTGCTGCAATGTATGGAGACGGAAATCAAAGAAGGACTATCCGCCGAACATAGTGTCTTTGCAAATCCGAGCATCTTTATTAATTTTATCAGTAAAAAGATAATTGACTTAATTCTTATTACTGCCCCTATTGTCGCGGCACTCGTTGCAGGTTCGGTCCTGGCCGGAATCGCCGTAAGTGGCCTGAATTTTGCCCCCGGTGCTTTGGAACTGAAATTCAACCAGCTCAATCCCATCGAAGGCCTGCAGAAGCTAATTAACGGCAGGTCAATGGTGAGATTATTAATCTCGATATTAAAGCTGTTTTTCGTCTCGCTCATCGTCTGGTTCTACATAAAAAATAAACTCGATGCATTTGCCGATCTTCGATGGGCCTGGTCCGGGCAAATGATGGCCATGATATCGAAGATAATACTCGGTCTTTTGATACGCGTCGGCATTGCTCTATTGATCATAAGCCTTGCCGACGTCCTGTATCAGAAATGGAAATACATCCAGGACCTGAAAATGACGCGTCAGGAAGTAAAACAGGACCATAAAGATACCGAAGGCTCACCCGAGGTCAAACGCCGGGTCAGGACTATCCAGTTCCAGATGGCCTTGAAACGCTCCCTGCAGGAAGTTCCCAAGGCAACTGTTGTCCTTGTAAATCCAACCCATGTAGCCGTTGCCCTGCGCTACGATTCCAAGACAATGGAAGCGCCGGTCATGGTGGCCAAGGGGGCCGACCATTTAGCGGAAAAAATCAGGGAAATCGCCCGTGCCTACGGTGTACCTATCGTCAGCAGACCGGAATTGGCAAGAACCATCTACTCAACCGTCAAGCCCGGCGAAACCATACCGGAGGATCTGTATGTCGCCGTAGCACAGGTACTTGCAATGATTTATCGTCTGCGGCATAAGAAAACCGCCGCCGGAGGAAAGAAATGATAGTTCCGCACCACAATCCATCCTTTTAGCTAAATTGGCTTTGTTTTTCAAATCCCCGAAATCCCAAAATTCCTCATATTCACTTGTCAAAAAAGAGCTTACATCAATTTGGGACCAATCCAAATTGGCTTTGTTTTTTCAAATAAGGTCGATTTGTAGAGAATCCTCTATATTTGTCGAATCGTTTCTTTTTGAACCCGCCAATAAATTGCCGGGCTAAATATGGAATGCTCATGTTTCGCTATAATTTTTAACTTTTCACTTTGAACTCGCTATTCCCTACCCCCAAACCCTATCCCCAAGTAATTTTATCCAAAAACCGCATTAATACAACCAAAATCCCCATTTTTAGGCGAAAAATGTCCATGACTCAACTCACCATAAATACTACTTATGTCGAAATGAAAAATCCAGCGAGGCCAAGAAAAAGTACCTAATCCTTTTACCCACGGCGTCTTGCAACTTTCCTGCGCGGCCTGCGGGCAGCACGCAGCTTCCTTCCCGCAGTTCGACGTGTGCCCATCGGGCTAATATGCCGCACTGATTTTGGTTTGTCCGACGGCTGTGGCTGTAAGGAATCAGATTTCGTGTAGGCAAAACCTTCACATTTTTCCGATTCAAGCTCGCGCCCTATGAAGGTCTCGATCTTGCGAAGGTACTTCTGCTCATCGTACGAGACAAACGTGATTGCGTCGCCCAAAGCCGTGGCCCGTCCCGTACGGCCAATGCGATGAACGTAGTCTTCCGCATAGGCGGGCACATCATAGTTGATCACATGCGAGATCCCCTCAATATTGATCCCGCGAGCGGCGATATCGGTTGCGACCATCACCTGGAACTTGCCTCTCTTAAAGCCATCCATTGCAAGCAGACGCTGTCCCTGTGTGCGGCCGGAGTGGATCGCTACCGATACGACGCCGGCCCGCTTGAGTCGCCGGTTGATCTTGTCCGCTCCGTGCTTGGTCCGGGAGAAGACCAGTACGCTGTACATCTGCGAGTCGCTGAGCATGTGTAACAGAAGGTCCATTTTCTGTTCCTTCCGAACCGGGTAAATATGTTGTGTAATCGTCTCGATGGGGTTGCGCGGCCGCCCGATCTGGATCATTTTCGGAGACTTCTGCATCTCGGCGGCCAGCGATTTTACCTCCTGCGAGATGGTGGCTGAAAAGAGCATCGTCTGACGTTTCCCGGGCAAAGCGCTCACAATTCTTTTAACGTCGTTAATGAAGCCCATGTCCAGCATTCGGTCTGCTTCATCGAGAACCAGAACCTCGATGTGCTTGAGGTCTATTGTGCCCCGCCCCATGTGATCCATCAGTCGTCCGGGCGTGGCCACAACAATGTCAACGCCGCGCTTGAGCGCATTGAACTGCCCCTTGATATTGACGCCGCCGTAAACCGCCAGAGTACGAATATCCACGAATCGCCCATAGCCCTGTATTGCCTTTTCAATCTGCAGCGCCAGCTCGCGCGTCGGCGTAAGGATGAGCGCCCTGGCAACTCGCTTTTTCGCCGGGCGTTCGTGGCTGAGCCGATCTAAAATGGGCAGGACAAAAGCCGCGGTTTTGCCCGTTCCCGTCTGTGCACAGCCGATAACATCCTGGCCTCTGATCACGGCGGGAATCGCCTGGGATTGAATTTCAGTTGGAGCGCTGTAGCCGGTGGCGAGAATACCCCGCACCAGCGGGTCTGAAAGACCAAAAGTCGTAAATGGCATTAAATAATCCTAAAAAATATTATATTCAAACTGACTCAAACATAGAGATTAATCGTAATCGCCATGCATGAACCTCTCTTTCAAGAGCACAGGTAAAACAAGTGAAATGATGCGTAAAGTAGGTCTTGAGGCGGATTACAGGATTACCCAGAGTGATTTTGCTTCAAGGCTTCGCCACGCGATCATTACAATTCAATATATTTCTAACTGCTATTATATGGCTATCTACTGTCCAGGCAATGATAATGTTCTCCCATCGCAAAAAAACCTCCGCCACCCCACACTGACAACCGAGGCAAGCTACGAAAACCAGGGAGAGTCACTTTTTAAAATAAATAAACAGGGACGTTCATAATCCCTATTATACAGCTACAGACGCTGGAGGATAAAAATTGTACCGTACACCCCTGTTCATAGAGCTTTTGCGGGTTCACTATTCTTCATAGGCGGCGCTTTAATGTAACGTTCTGCGAATCTCAGGAATATCGGCCAGTTCGGACCAGTAGTATGCCCGCCGGAATGTTGACGCCAGGCCAGATCACCATCAATTAATGCAGTATCTACCGGCGGAAATACGTCTGTCCCAAGATCTTTCTTTCCCAATAGCTCATATACAGGTCCGGCGGCAACCTCGGCCATGAAGCTGCCCTTCTGGTCAACCCACGTACCTTCGGCGCCGGGTCCTTCGGAGGCTCCGTAACTTATGAATGTCGGTCTGGGTGCGCACATAGCAATAAGCTCATGCGAATCGACAGGCAAATCACCCGCATTGAGCGGTCCACCATATTTTAAGAAATTGCCGCACATCCAGTGATATTCACCGGAACCGGTGAGGTTTTCAACAAGCTCGCCCCAGTTGCGGCGGTGAAGCTTGGCACCGCCTTCGCCGGATGAGCCTATGAAACCGATTGCAAAACGGCGGTCATAAGCCATAGCAACAAGAGCGGCTTTGCCGTAACGGGATAATCCTGTTATTCCGACCTGCTTCGCATTTACATCTTTATCGGTCTCGAAGTAATCCAGTGCTTTGCTTGCACCCCACGCCCAGGCACGCAAAGCGCCCCAGTCTTCAGGTTTGCGAGGCTGCCCCTTGTTGCACAGGCCTATGATACCCTTGGTAAGACCTGCCCCATTATCAGCCTGAACGCTTGCCGGAACTACTACGGCATAGCCCCAGCCTTTTTCGAGAAGCTGCTGCTGCCACGCCGGTCCTCCTCTGCGAGTGCCGCCCCGGCGGCCGCCAAAACCTCGGCCGAAAGAAAAACCGAACTCCATCATTACAGGCACCGGGCCCGTCGAGTTTGCGGGAGTAGTCAAAGTTAATTGAATATCAACTGTAATGAGCGGATAAGACGAATTATCCACATGTCCGACAAGTTGTTTTATAATAGTCGGTATGCCCGCAGTTTCTCCCTGGTTCGTATCCGTTACTTCCCATGTCACCTTCGGCACATTTTCAGGCACCCGACCATACACTTCTCTGTCGAAGTCTTCCACGATTTCAGGGCGTCTCTTTTCCCACCACATTTGAAGGGTAGTGACTTTTTCTCCGTTTTTCAATACGAGCGGATCAGGCAGATTCGGATAAGGATTAGCTTTGGATTCATCGGTATTTTGATAATAAGCAGATGTGCGGTCCATACCATCGGCGCCACGCCGCAGCTCCTTAATACCAAGCTGATCCATCATATTCTGATGATCCTGCTGTGCCGTCCATTTTACAGGTTCGGGATAATTACTCTGTTCCGACATTGCATTTGCACAAAAGCAGACTGCCAAAGAAGTCGCCATAGTGAATAGGATAAATACATTTTTCATAATAAAACCCTTTCCAATAATTAATCATCAATACCAAAGTGTAAGACCGGCAAGTTTGAGTTATTAAAATAATTCGAATCCTCGATATTATCCACCCACGAATATCGTACCGGATCGTTCCGATACTCATATATAACAAACCTTTTTTCTATACTAAATTAACTGTCCCGCCGTCAAGAAAAATACCCTTTCCAGCCTATCTCTAAGTTCGATACAGACCATAAGTCAATATTAGATATGCTCAAATAAAACAAACAAGAACCTATCCTGAATGAGTTAATATAAGAATAAAAGGGGAACACCCCATTCAATTTAGGCAACTGAAAGTCTAAATGCCCCCCTGCTTTTAGCTTAATAATCTCTCACGACCACAGCATCTTCGCCGATAAGGTATCGGTCTGAGCCTTTGACCTTGAGATTATAAACCTTGCCGAAATAAGGTTCAGGTTTTTTAGTAATGCTTTTGATACCGATTGAGCCTTTGGATGTTTTTAATTTCATGTCGGCTTTTAGATTATGCAGAGAAAGCCAATGCCCCGAATCTGTCATGAAGTAATGATTTTCTGCAACGGTAATTGTTTTGCCGCTATCGAGCAAAATGTCATAACAGGTAAATGTCCCGTTATGTATCTGCAGCATTTCGATTTTATTCTGACCGGCAATGCCGCTGACAATCTGCGATCCGGCAATTTTCGATATCGGAACAAGCTTTCCATCGACCCAAACCGGTGTATTACCTTTAAAGCAAGCCCTGCCTTTCATCGGGCCACGGCCGACAGTAAACGACCAAACATCACCGGTTATAACTTGACCCTCATTGCCAATTTCATCGATGCGCCAGTAATATGTCCCGTCACTTAATCCGGCACCATCGGAAGGATTAAAGCTGGTGCGGGTCTGACGACCTCTATATGGATCGATTGTATCTGGTGCATCAGGATCAGGATCCTTCCAAAAGTACACATCGTGAAAGACCGCATTTAAACCGGCTTCCCAGCTTAAAATAACATCTTCATCGACATTGTCAACGCCATCCGGAGGATAAGGATTATAGGCTTTAGTATATAAAGTTGGCAGATCAGGTGGTGATAAACTTGCTTCCGGAGTGCCGCCATAAGCGCCCATATTTATTCTGTCGCCATTGGGAAAACGTTCAAGCCCTACGGGAGTATCCGGGTCGCCTGCATCAATGCATGGGCTGCTTATCTGGTCTATAACCCAGCTTTGAGTTTCCGGGGCCGGCTCGACTGAGCTCGCCGAAGTCCATCGGCCCGCTGTAGATTTCAAGTGGTAATCGTCGTTGTTCGGGTCAGCGAATACAGGCTTCATATCAATATTACCTTCACCCGGAAATCCACCTTGCACATCACTGTAGAAGACCGCTACGTACTCGCCTGTATCCGGAAATATATTATCAAAGCCTGTAATCACCTGTATTTCATCGGGTATATCATCCCAGAGAATACAATTGACCATTGTCAAAGTGTTCATCTGGTTTGTGAGAACTGAATCCGACAATACAGTCACAGATATCCCCCCACCACCCAATTCCGCGGAATTGCCGTTGAAGGTACAATTTAACAGGGATATTATACTGGGATTGTCATTTATTGTATTGATATTTTCAAGGTTTGTCCCCATTATCATTCTACTGCCACCACCAACTAATGCACCACCATATCTTGCTGAATTGCGAATGAAGATGCAATTTGTCAGACTCATCCGACTACTGGTAGTGGTGATACCTTCATTAAATATTCCACCGCCATTTACGGATGCTGCGTTTTCCTTGAATGAACAGTTTTGAAAAGTTGAAATACTGAAAAGGTTGTACACTGCCCCTCCACTTCTTGTAGCTGAATTTCGAATAAAATCACAGTCTGCCAACATTGGGGCATTGCCATAATTATAAATTCCCCCGCCCTCACCTGATGAGTTCTCACTGAATGCGCAGTTTGTCATTGCAGTGTTACTATTATCATTGTACATAGCGCCACCTTCCGAGTTTGCCGAATTCCCTGTAAAAACACAGTTCAGAAGCCTTGGATCGCTTGAATCGTTATACATTCCTCCTCCAATATTATCAGCCGAGTTATCGCTAAAAGTGCAACCGATAAATGACGGACTACCGGAATAATTATATACCGCGGCACCGGAGCGTCCTCTGTTGCCGTTAAACGTGCAGTCAATCAGCATCGGGCTGCCGTAGGTGTTATACATCCCACCTCCGTAATTGTCCTCGGAATCACTAATGCGCCCGGTCCGCCCGGCCAAACTGGAACTACCTCCGGCGGTAATCGTAATTCCATCGAGTACGGCTGTCTGGTCCGTTCGGAAGCTTGTAACAACATGGTAGCTATTCTCGTCGGCGCTTGTAGAATCGGGACCGTCATTCTGCGCCAAATCGCCGCTTAGGATAGTTTCATAAAGCACAATGTCGCGTGAATCCCCGGGACGATTGGTCAGGCCGGCATAGCCGCCTTTAATCGTGACTCCGTCGATTAGCTGGAACGAAGCCTCCCTGTCTCCCGCCATGATTCCGATGCCCTTATCCGGCGTATAAATCCCCTGAGCAACGCGAATTTCCACCGGCTTTTCGTAAAAATATGCAAGCAGTAAAGCATCCTGCAGAGAACTGATGGCATACTCCCAGTCCGAGCCGACATTCGCACCGGCAGCATCGTCATCGACATAGATTATTCTGCCGTATGCGAACGGGCATAACAATACCATAATGAGAATCAAAGGGATTGTCCTGATTATTGAATTTCTCGCCGCCATGATCTTTTGACCTCCTTTCCCCCCTTATTTTTATATAAGTCGCCGCACTATAACGAAACGAATCGAACTTATATGATACACAAAAAGACCGCTTTGAAATAGTATAACAGTTTCGGATTCAAAACGTCAAGTGGAAATATTTAAAATTAATTCGGATATGTCATTAAAATTGATGACGATAATAAGGATGCACCCTGCCGGAGGTATATGAAATTTAACGTATTTTATTAACTAAAGCCCAGAGCCGACATCTGACTTTGCAAGAGAGCCAATGTTTTTTCGAGGCGGGCAAAGCGGGCTATCAATCTCTTCTCTTTTTTGGTAAGTCGGTCTTCTTCAAAGTCGATTTTATCCTGAAGCACTTCTACCTGATCTTTCACATGCTCGGTATCGATTATAATCGTGCCGGTCGTTGCCTTAAGCATCCTGTCCAGAGCATCTTCCATCGCCCCCGTGAAGCCCTGTTTTACCCTGACGGCAGCGGTGAAAGTTCCGTTTTGAGTCAGGTCAACGCTTAGCTGAAGGGCATTTTCAGGATTTACCGGGTCGCCGTTATCATCGAACGAGCTTTCACCGGTAACAATATTGCCGCTATATGTCGCATCCCTATATGTGGATTCACTCGACAGTTTGATTCTGGCACCGGTGATTGCTCCGCCGCTTACAGTAACCTCGACATCGTACGTACCGGCCGTCGTATATTTGCTGCTTGCGCCATAAAATTCTATTGTATTGCTGCTGCTGCTGCCGGTTTTATCCGCTCCTATGACGGCCAGTACACCCATATAATCTTCGGCGATGGCCTCGTCAAAGACGTTCATATCCAGATTAAGAAGTCCGTCCTTGTCAAGCTCAAGACCGATTTGTCCCGGCATAAGAAAAGTATCTATATCCTCGAGGAAACCGTTCGTCTGCGCGATAAGCGGAGCAAGTAACTGGTACCTTATCGTCGAAACGGTGTAATCGGCCATTAATGAGCCTGCGGCTTCAAGGGACTCATTATAGTCGGTTTTTTCCTGGATATAAGCAACAACCAGATTGTAGGCCTCAACCATTGCGTTGAGCTTATCCTTGACCGATTGTATATCTCTGGTCAGAGTGATTTGCTCGCCGTTTTCGTCGGTCGTGTCATGCAGGTGCAGTGTTACACCGTGAATCACGCCGTCGATGGTATTGGAGCTTCTGCTTATCCACTGCCCGGTCGGATATCCGTCAACTCTTATCTGGCTGTCCTGGGCCGATTGGGTTTCGATGAAATCTGCTTCGGCAAAACCCGTAAGATTTGCCGTCGTTGCGCCGCCTTCCGAGATAACGGACATGGAAGGTAAGCTCAGTGTAGCCGCAGAACCATTGGCATTGTATGTCAAATTTATCGAAAGACCACTTGCACCGCCAGTATTATCCGTCAGGACAATTTTACCGTTTTCCAGAGTTGCCGTTGCTATCCCGTCGAAGGCATCGTTAATTTCGGCGATAAGGTGACTTAGTTTCGTGTTACTTGTAATACTAAGGTCCACCTGAGTAATGGCGTCGCCGTTATGATCCGTCCCGGTGATTTCAATCACTTCACCGCCTTCGAGCGGGTTTTCCCCGAACTGATCGAGTTCCTCGATCTTCGTGCTTAAAGTGGCATTGTCACTACCCACCGTAAACTCGGTATCCGCCTGCCAGAGTTCCGTGCTGCTCGAATTTATCGATATTATGTAATCCGTACCGGCGTCATTACCATTAAGCACCACGTGATAGGCATCGTTGTAGTACAGCAGACCGGCAGTGACACCCGGATTATTCGCATCGTTGTTGATTACGCCGACCAGCTCCTCGAGTGTCGTTGTCGCCGTCGTCGTAATTATCGTTTCCTGATTGTTATACGAGTAGATAAAAGTCCCCTCCCCCACGTAATCCTCCGCATATTCCAGGCCGGTCGAATGGACCCATCGCTCGGCCGTAGCCAACTGATTGACGACCACCGTATGATTTCCCTCATAAGCGTTGTAGGACGCTTCGGCGGTCAAAATGTCAGTGTCACTGGAGCTTGTCGAAAACGCCCGAAGCTCATCCGCATCGGATAAAGCCTTAATGGAGCTTCTAAGATTGCTCAGTTTTGTCTCTAAAGTGCTCAGGTCTTCTTTTCTTTCCTGCCACATTTCCTTGCGCTCTTCATACCTATTGAGGGCTCTGCGTTCGATAGCCATCATCTGGGTGATAAGCTCATTCGTATCGATACCCGTTAAAAGTCCCGGCAAATTTATAGTTGACATCTTTTAGTACCTTTACAGGAAATTACAGTTAAAATTCGGCACTTTTTATTCTATTATCGTTAAAAACAACCTTTTCCTTAAGGATTTATAATATACTAACAAACGGTTTGTGGTATTTTCTCGCCATACTTCCGCCTGCCGATTTCACATTTTCGCAATAATTCCTGAACCTGTTTGTTATTCGGCTCGCTTTTCAGACATTCAGTCAACTCTTTACCGGCGAATTCATTGGCCATTTCGTTGTAGATCGGCGGAGAATTTGCTTTTATATGAACCTGGCCGATTGAGAGGTAAATCGCGGCGATCAAATATTTGGCATGTAGCTGCCTTCTTTCGGGAGATATCTTCTCCCAGGCCACATCCGGGAACAGCTCATCATAATTGAATGTATCGGCAAATCGGGTAAGAACTTCAAAAAGACATTTAGCTTTTTGCGATGAGTGGCTTCGTGACAAACTGTCGAATCCCATCCGGCGCTGGTACAGAGCACCTCTCAGGTGATAAACTTTTAAGCCTTGTTTCACAAACCGCCGCATCATATCGTAGTCTTCACCGACGGACAGACTTTCGTCATAAAAGCCGATTTTATCAAAGACACTCTTCCTGATACAGGTCCTGAAAGGTACTATCGGATAGCCGCTGCGAAACAGGTCTCTTATGAGCAAATTTCGGTCTGTGTACTCGGGACATTCGATTACATGCATCGGCCTTCCGTCACTGTCAATCAGAGAATCATTACAATAGACAAGGTCGGACTCGGGATGTTTTTCAAATTCACCGAGACAGGAGGAGATCAATTCGGGCATCATCATGTCGTCGGCATCGAGTATAACTACAAAAGAACCCTCGGACTTCCTGACGGCGAAGTTTCTTGCACTCGATGCACCTCCATTTTCTTTGTGGAAATATTTTATCCGGTCGTCTTTAAATCCGGCTATTACATCCTTCGTATTATCAGTAGAGCCGTCATCGACAACAATCAGTTCTAAATGCCTGTAGCTCTGATCCAGGACACTTTCAATGGCCCTTGCAATATACTTCGAGGCATTATAGGCGGGCATCACAACTGAAACCAGAGGACCAGATTGTTCGTTAAAGGAACTTTTAGCATCGGACTTCGGTCCTACGAGCGATAGATACCTTTCAATGCTGTCGGCCTTCGGCAATATTCCGTCAGAAAAAAGTTTCCGGCCGTATTGAGCCGCTTCTTCCAGGAAGTTATGGGATCGATAGATAAAATCATTTGTTATATTTTCCAGAAACCCGGACATGGCCGTCCTGAGTTCAACAGGCAATTGAGAATTCACCAGCTTGCCAACTGTGTCTTTTAAATTTGGTAACAGCTCTGTTTTCAAGTGATCCGGGCAGTATTTACAGAGCCATTCGGCCAATCGCTCGAGCAAGGCGGTATTGAAATAACACTTATACATCATGGCCTTAACATTAAAAACAACTTCCATCGTTTCTTTTATAGCTTTTGCGGCTCCCCCGGCTGTGTTTAAGTCGATTGCGGGAAAACACTCGCTGAATCTGTGCGAGTTTAAGAATTCAACACACGCCCGGGCAGATTCGTACGAACCGGCCGCCGGAAAGCTTCTCATACCCTGCTTGATGTGCCAGCGAGTGACAACGGTTTTCCGGTCGATGAAAAGCGATCTGTAACGAGCATTAATCCTGAGCCACATATCAAAATCCTGGCCGTACCTGTACTTTTCATTGAAGCAGCCAACCTTCTCGAATACTTCCCGATGAACGGCAACACTAATCCCGTTGACACAGTTCCTGTCGAAAAAATGCAGGACCTGAAACTCGACGGGCGCAACAAAGTCCCTCGGATCATCAACCAAAACCCGCTTAGAACCTAAAACCTCGTCAAAGACGAAATAGTTAGTATGGAAAAATCGTATATCGGGATTGTCCTTGATGGCCTGTACATGAACTTCCAATTTATCAGGCTCGAACATATCATCGGAAGACAACCAGCATATCCATTCGCCGCGGGCATTTTTTATTCCTTCATTCAAAGCGGAAGCTACACCACCATTGTTTTTGTTAACAACACGAATTCGCCGGTCTTTAACTGTGTAGCTCTTTAGAATTTCGGCAGTATTGTCGGTCGAGCCATCGTTTACTACTACGGCTTCCCAATTATCATAGGTTTGACGAAGGAGGCTTTCCAATGTTTCGGGCAAATAATCGGCCTGGTTATATGTAGGAACAATAACTGAAAATAACGGCTGATTTTTATTAACACCAATTCGCTTATTGACTTGCTCAGAAGCCTGCGCTAAATATTCCCGTGCAATTGAGGCCCGTTCGATTTCTCCGGCCTTCTGAAGTCTTTCGGCATTGCGTTCCATTTCATTAAGCGGGTCATATCCCTTATACGAAAAAGGCCTATCGAGTGACTCAAACCTTGATTTCATTGCTGTTTTAACCTCTACTGAAAGATCTTTTGATAACATGCTTTTTATTGTCTGAATAAGCTTTGGCCTCAGAGATGATTTAATTTCAGAAGAAGCTTGTTGTGTAAACCACTCATGCAGGCGGTCTATCAGAGCGGGTGCGTACCCACAGCGATTGATAAAAGAAAGAGGATTGGAGATAACTTTCAATGTGTTTTCGATTGCCAACATAGCATCTTTTTTAACGGACAGATCAAGGGCGGGAAAAAGTGCCGGATATTCGTGAGAATTCAGGAATTCCAGACAAGCTACGGCCGAGTCATAAATGCCGGGAGAGTCGTAGATGTCTTTTCCAATCGAAATTTTTGTCCCCTGCTCGGGATGTATCCGAGTGGCACACGTTCGCTTATCGATAAAGACCGATGGATACAAAGCGGAAATCCGCAGCCACATATCGAAGTCCTGCCCATGCCGGAATTTCTCATTGAAACAGCCGACACGGTCAAATACCTGCCGATGGATAGCCACACTTATCCCGTTAAAATAATTAATTTCAAAAAACTTTAATACCTTCAATTCCTTCGGGGGAATGAACGATTCCATATCCGATTTGCCGGGCTTCCGGCAGTTCGTATTACCATCCAAGACATAATAGTGCGTATGAAAGAAGCGGATATCTGGATTTTCGTGAATCGCTCGAAGATGCAATTCCAGTTTATCAGGCTCAAAAAGATCGTCGGAAGACAACCAGCAAATCCATTGCCCCCTCGCATTTTTCAATCCTTCATTCAAAGCCGAGCCGACTCCGCCGTTCTCTTTATTAACGATTCTGATTCTCTGGTCCTTCATGGCATAAGAGGCTATTACCTCCTGCGTCCGGTCGGTCGAGCCATCATTTACCACCATGGCTTCCCAATTTCCGTAAGTCTGGTTAATAAGGCTGTCCAGCGACATAGAGACATATTTTGCCTGATTGTAAGTCGGAACCAAGACGGTAAAAACAGGCTCATAAGATTCTTTCATCCCGGTCACAGGATTCTCGATATACAGGTCATCTATTTTTCTTTCTGCAGGAACTTTATCTAAACTACAGTTAAGAATTTTCTCGAATTCTGTAACAAACATCCGATACTGCCTTTGTTTTGAAAATCTTTTGGAAGTCTCAATTCCATTTTGTATCAGGTCACACCGAAGAGCATCATCATTGATAAGCGTCTCGATAGCATCGGCCATTTTCCGTGGATTATTAGGCGGAACTAACAGGCAGTTTTTCCCGTTGATAACGATACCGTCCAATCCTTTATTATCTGTCTGTATCAGGGGAATTCCGCAGGCCATCGCCTCTATTGACGGCAATCCGAAACCTTCGTACCAGGACGAATTGATATAAATATCCGCATCGTAATAGGCCTGGCGCATCTGCTCCGGCGACAATCCGTACTTTACCCTGCAATTAAATTTGCCGGTACCCGTATCAAAGCAATAGTTCGTCTCACTCGCAACTTCACTCCAGTCCTTACCGAAGCAATCCATATCGAAATTTCTTTCGCCGCATGTAACCGTCAAAGAAAAGCTCAAGTCAGGATACGCTTTGGCAACTATACCTAACGCTTCTTTGATATCTGCCTTTCCCTTTAACAGATGTTCGGGATTGCCGCTGCTGAGAATATTAATTCCTTTGCCGATGCCGTTTTTAGGCTGAGGTCTGAAAAAGTCGAGATTGATACCGTTAAATATATCGATTGTCTGCTGGTTATAATTCTTTTTGAAGTAATCCCTGATATGTGGAGATACCGCTATACGTCCCACAGGCAGAGAATAAAGAAACTTAAATATTGCCTTGGGGGCCATGAGGGATTCATAAGTCGATGTGCAATAATGATGGTCCTCTATACCCTGGCAAAAATGATATATCACTTTGTCCTTCGTATCGCAGCAGTGCAGCAAGTCCTGCAATTCCAAAACAGAATAAACAATGATAACAGGCTCGGTGATTGATGAGTACCTTTCCCGAACATCCTCTATTTGATAGAATCTACCCTTAATATTCACACAATCCGGCAGTTTATCGTCGGAATAGACCGCAACATCGAGACCCGAATCCGAGAGCCAGTTTGCATATTTAAATACATTTAATGTCCCCCCGCCTAAAACCGAAGAATATCTAATGGTGAACGCGACAGACGGACGCGCATTGTTGCTGAACTTCTTTCGACCAAATGAAGAACGGGCAGCAATAAAATCATAGCCTCGCCTTAAAGCACGATAAATATCCTCCGCTGTTACGAGTAAATCTTCATTAGTTTGCGGATCAACCGTTATGAACTCTTTGAAAGGTTCGATGTATGGAATTCCAATAGTATTTTCCCACTGCTTGTCCTTATTTCCAAATCCAAAACGTAAACTGTATAATCCATCTTCCTGTGGCTCGGCGACCAGGAGCCTGGAGTAAAAAACTTTAGCTCTTTTTATATTATAATTACTTTTACTTAATATAAATTCTTTAGGTCTGGGAACTATAGTAGAAGTACCACTTCCGATATTCTTGATAGCCCATAAGGCGCCATGAGGATTGTCGTATTTCTTGCCTGCGTGGTCTATAGTGTGATAAATCTTAGCAGCATAAATGTCCCAAGAATCATCAAAATCTTCGGGCAACCAACCCGATTTATGTTCTTGCCATTTTCCTCCGTCAAAACCCCATGCGTCTTTTCCATCCGGTGAATTTTGCGGAACAAATCCCAGTGGTGTAAAGATAACAATTTGACGGCGGGCAATCGTTTCACTGACCGTTAATAGTCTCTTGCCTTGTTCCTTTTCAACGTGCTCAATTACATCGAGTAAAAATACCGTATCAACAGATTTAGGCGGGAACATATTAATAACCTCTGACCATTCAGCTTTTATAAAAACATACTGCTTACTCTTTTCATCTTTAACCTTGTCTTGTAGATGTTCAATGTATTGCTGAAAAGGATCGCAACATACGTGTATTCGCGGCTTGATATATTCCTGAGGTCTTATGCCACAGCCAATATCAAGAACAATATTCACATCTTCTATTTTACTCCGCGTTATGGGCATTAGCTCATTTTTTTCAAGCCACATCACACTCATAAATCAGTTCCCTAATTCTAACTCGTAATCAAATGAATCTACTGGAAGAAAATCTACTTCTCTCTTAACAAATCCCACCAATCCTTAATCAAACAATATAAAACTAATTATCACAGGTTCCTGAATAACTACTCCTCTTAATTTTTTTACGTATTCTATACTTTAAGTCTATATGGCCTACACAAATAAACCAACAGGATTTTGATAAGGATTTCACTGACGTTATCGATAAGATATTCTTTTGGAGCGGCCCAGTCTTTTTCCAGTGCCAGAATGGTTTTCACACACCGAATTATGTTTTGCGTTTCCGTACCGCTAAGGATATTACTGCCGCATTCGATTGTCTCGGGACGCTCGGTAACATCGCGAATTGTAACGGTCGGAACCTTAAAGATAGCACATTCCTCCTGAACCGTCCCGCTATCGCTGATAACACAAAGGGCATTCTGTTCGAGGGCGATAAATTCGAAAAAACCGAGCGGGGACATGAATCGGACCTCTTTGTTTTCCGTCTGAATTCCGAATTCCGCCATTCTTTTTTTTGTGCGAGGGTGAGTACTTGCGATAACCGGAACTTTGTATTCGGCCTGTAAACTATTCAAGGCATTGACCACACCCGTCAGACGTTCCTTTATATCAACATTCTCCTCGCGGTGCATCGTCACGAGAAAATATTGTTGTGCCTTAAGACTCATCTCTTCGAGAATCGAACAGTTTTTCACCTGTTTGTCGTAATACCGGATAACCTCATAAATGGGATTACCGGTGACATAAATACGCTGCCCTTCAATTCCCTCCCGCAGCAGATTCGCCCTGCTCCGCTCGGTATAAGGCAAAAGTACATCGCTGGAATGATCAATAATCCTGCGGTTCACTTCCTCCGGGACACGATCGTCGTAACAGCGATTCCCCGCTTCCATGTGATAGACGGGGATTCCCATTCTTTTGGCTATAATTGCCGCCATGCTGCTGTTCGTATCGCCTAAGACGAGGAATTTATCCGGTTTTTCCCGGCGAAGAACTTTTTCCATCTCGGCCAATATAATGCCAATCTGCTCGCCGAATGTCCCTTTGGCATTGAGAAAACAATCGGGTTTTCTGAGTCCAAGCTGCTGAAAGAAAATTTCGTTAAGCTCGAAATCGTAATTCTGACAGGTATGGACAAGAACATGCTCGCATAGCTTATCAAGTTTTGAGATTATCCGACTCAATCGAATAATCTCCGGCCGGGTCCCTAAAATGGTTAGTATCTTCATTCTCCCATCCTCTCAAATCTAAAATCAAATGCGGCAAGCTCCTCAACCATCTCGCAAACAGACGGCGGACAATCTTGATAACCGGCAGCCTCCCATAATTTCATATTTAGATTGTGATTTTCAGTCGCCAGAGTTCTGTCGATAACCTTTTGGGCGTCCGCCGCCGTAATTTGAATATCATTTCGTCCGTAACATCGCGCAAAACAGCACAGAAGGTCGTGTTTTGTAATATCTCCGCCGGGAATGACATGCTGGATATGAGGCAAAGAAATTTCATTCTTGATTATGCCATGACAGATTTTGGCATAATGCAACGTTGTCACTCCATTCCAGGTGTGATTTGTGTAACCGGAAACTTTCGCATTCGCAGGCTGCCGCCGGAACCATTCAAGCAGCGAAACGTAACCTTTTGGCTCCGGACCAATAATCGAGCAGCGAAGATGACCAACATTCGGAAGCCAGGTCTCACCGAGGCTTTTTGTCTTGCCGTAAACATCGAGAGCATCATGAATATCGCTTTCGAGATATAGCCCCTTTGAGCCGGAATATACGCAGTCGGTCGCAATCTGCAATATCCGGGATTTTTCAAATGATCGAGCAAGCCAGTGCGGAAAACATGAGTTTACTATAATTGCACGCTCGATTTCATCCGGCCTGTCGTCACGAATATAGGGCTTAATGACACCAATGGCGTTTATAATCCAGTCAGGTTCGGGAAATTCCTGAAACTGCTGCACATCCCTGTTTTCATCTTTAATCTCGAATACCCGCCATTCGACATTATCCACGAGCCGACGGGCTTCGGCAATAAGCTTTGACGAGCGCATAGTTGCAGTGACGGAAAGACTTTCATCGCGTGAAAGAAAATCCGTCACCATCGAACCAAGCATACCGCTTGCACCAAGAATAACAACTTTTGGTTTAGACATCCCCTGACATTCTCCTTAGTTTTCTAAGTTTCCAACGATTCTATTTTTCTACGGATCCAAAAGCTGCCACTTATTGCCTGATGTTTTTCGGGATCATAATGCCTGAAAGCCGAACAATATTCCTTTTTTCGTTCCGTCATTAAATATGTCATCGAAAGTAGTATTTCATATTGACTGTTAAAACACAAAAAAGCCTGTAAAAGATAGCTTTCCGTCCAGAAAACACGAAATTGTGGTTTTTTAAAGTAAACTTCCGAGTATTCATCAGGCATCGGAATATCATGAAAGTGAACTACCACCCCCGGTGCAAGTCGCGGCAGGATTTCTAAAATCAGGTAGTTCACATCGCTACCTATCCTCACCGTGTGACCAGAGTCAATAAAAAGTATGTTATTTTTTTCCAGACTTTCAAAAAATTCCACCTCAAGCAATTCAACCCTCTGATTAATAAGCCGCGTCACCCGCGGCAGGCTATTGATAACAGGTTGTGAATATGGGTCGATAATGATATATTCGGTCCCGGGTGTTTCGTTCATACCGAGGGCAGAAGAAATAACCAACGATGAAAAACCTGAGCCGATTTCATAAATTCTTCGAGGACGCAAGTAACGAGTCATACAATGCAAACCTGCCGCACATCCATATCCGAAACGTTCATTCTCGGTAAAATATTGATATGGGATCGTTGTGGGGCCCGCAGGCCAGTCACACTCGTTGCCAAACATATCGCCAAGCCTGGCAAGGAATGCCAGTTGTTCTTCCTCCCGCCAGGAAATCCCCGGCAGCTTACTACGATAGTTAAAGTAATTGCGCTGTTCAAGGTCGGTAATGTCCGGTACAGGAGAGTAATAATGCACACGTAAAGGAAGGCATTTGTGTCGCAAACAGGCATCTGTTCCCATGCCGGTTTGGGCCATGAAACTTATCGCTTTTGCCATGCTTTCTTCTTGTTCAGCAGTAATTTCCTGCATAAAACTGCTCCTTACTTTTACTTTTTCCTATCGAATGTTTTGTCAGCTTATCGCTCACTTATATTCCAGATGTCCCAATATCTTGCATCGTAGCGTATATCGTCGCCGGTACTTTCTTCGAGTGTTGACGTCGAATAAAATATCAATTTCAAATCGGAAGTTAGTGACATAAAACCGTTTGCGTATCCCGCTGGGATATAGAGAATCTGCGGCTTTTTCGAGGATAATACGTATCGTCCTGCCGGTAAATCAACGGAAGGTTTCTCCCAGTTGTCGATTTTGACAGCACCTACGAGAGCCGCTCCGGTGACGGCAAATACATATTTGGCCTCTCGTTTATGAGCGTGCCAGGCCCGGATAAAGCCCTGCTTATGATTGGAGACCATATAAAAACGCTTCACGGACTCGAAATGAAAATCGTTTACAAAAACAATTTCACCCCGGTCATCCACTGCCAAACCGCCGTTGAAAATGCGGATTTCGTCTTCCATAGTGGTTTCTCCAGAATTTCCGGCTGCTTGCATTTTAAAAAAATGCCTATCCGGCGTATCAGAACATAGTCCTTTGTATATTCGTTATTATCTTACACATTCGAATGCTTCGGAGGCTTTTACAATATTGTCAATTATAACCTGGTTGAAGGATTCTAATTTAAGTGCATGTCCAAAATACTTAATTGCATCGTTATATTCACCCTGGTGATAAGAAAGCAATCCGAGATTATTATAGGCAACTGAACAGTCAGGGCTTTGTTCAACTGCGCGTAAAAAAGCTTGCCGAGCACCTTTTATATTGCCCGCATTGAGCATATCTACCCCCTCCCGGTTGTAGAATCCTCCATTTAGGATTTCCAAAATGTTTCTAAAAGTGTTTTCAATTTCTATTGAATTTTTAGTCGCCATCGCATTGCTTATTAGTTCCAATATATCTTTGTGTTGATATATTTGCCTGAATCCATTTTTCATATATTTAAAATACCATCCGTCCTCCAGGTCGTATGTAGCAGGGGTCAGCTTACTGATCGCCCTGACCTGGTTTTTATCAAACCATATTAATTTTCTGCTCTCGTTCTCCAGCAGAAAATTAGTCATCGATACATCAAAATCAATATAACCATTTTTCGCCAGGAAAATTTGATGGAGGCAATATTCTCTAAAAGCCATAACCTCATGTTCACATGGTCTCAGAAAACTACCTTTTAATTTTTTCTCCAACCACCCTACCCATCTGCCCTCGTTGTATACGGCTCCAACGATTTCATTACTAACAGGAGACATCCTTGAAATATTTACCTGTGAAAAACCATCCTCTTCAAATAAAACCATAATTTTGCAAATCAAATCATCGGTGGTTTCAAATGTCCTTGTATATTGATTAGCTTTAATAGTTTCAACTACAGGTAAATCATTCAGCTCGTGTATATTTTCCGCCCAGTCCGGTTTTCTCTCGAAGACCATAGCATATCTTCTTGAAGTGTAACCCACCGTGGGAGTCTTTACTCTCAAGGTGAAAAACCTGTTCATTATTTTAATGAATTCTTCGTAATTGAAATGTTCTCTTTTATCTTCTGTCAAAACCTGAAGCATGTCCGGGCATGTCATATCTACGGGGCCTTCTATTATTACCAAACCTTTACTTATAGCAGCTAATTTATATAGCCAGTCCCAACTGCCCTGACATGTCCTGTAGATATAATGGTGTACGTTTCCAAGTAAAATTCTGTCAAATCTTTTTATAGGTGTAAAATCTCTGAAAGTTGTTAGAAGAAACTCTGTATTTGGTACTTTTAGTTTTGTGCAAAGTTCTATGAATTCCGGAGTACTGTCTATTCCTACAACTTCGTCGAAGAATTGTGCTCCATATAATGAAAAAAAACCTTTATTGCATCCAACATTTAAAAATCTTTCCTTTTTAGTGAAAAAATCCGGGGCTAATCTATTTATAAAGGTTAATCTCTGCGCTAACACACCGGTTGGTTGCAGACCATCTAAAATATAAGTATGAGTTGGTGGATAAGCTAACGAATCTATTAACTTTTGTTTATCTTCCATTTTCGACCCTTTTAAGAGTAGCACCTGAATGAAGCTATATCACTGATGTTCATAATAAATACAAATCACTTTTCATCTTGCATGCTCCACTACTTTAGCATTCAAAACAGGCACTTTGAACTGCTGCAGCTCCGGCACACAGCTCGTTAAAAAAGCCTGGTTCGTATAGCGAGGATTCATCACATCTTTCAAACGTTTTGTCTCGATCAACTCCTTTATCTCAATGATGCCGTCATCGATGGAATATTTCGGCCTCCATCCCAGCTCCGTTCGTATTTTATCGCTGCTTACTCGGTAATTTCGAGCATCCTCGAATTCCATTTCGGTCCTGCTAACGACGGTATCGGGGAAATGATTTCGTACCTGATACGCCAAATCCACAATTCGGACATTTTGACGGTGCAAGTTGTAAATGCCCGTATGCTCGTTATCGACATACTGAACGATTGCTTCGGCCACATCCCGCACATGTAAAAGCGGCCTGAACTGTTCTCCTCCATATACCGTTAGTTCTCCTTCCAGAGCGGCCCTGACCGTCATGACATTGACAACCAAATCAAGACGTAATCTCGCAAACAGGTCACTGATACCAAATAAAGTCCCCAAGCGGAAAATCATTGCATTTTTATCTTCCAAATATCGCTCGGCAGCCAACTTCGTCCTGGCATAAACCGAAAGAGGCCCGGTCGGGGAATCTTCAGATAGTATGCCGTTCTGCGCCCCGTACACGGAACATGTGGACGTGAAAATAATCCGTCCGTCATAATTCTCGGAAAGCCATCTCACGGCATCCTGATTTATTTCCTTACTTATATCCGGATTAATTGCACATGCCCCATCCCCTACCAGTGCCGCAAGCCAAATCACCGCATCGGCCCATTCCAATTGTCCACTCAGTGTCTCGATGTCCCTGACATCTCCAAAGACAAAATCAGAAGGCTTACGATATGACTCTTCATAAACCAGGGAATCATACACTCTGGACTTGTGATTTGTTTCCTGCAATATATCCGTAATCGCACCGCCGATGTAACCGGCACCACCTACAACTAAGATGTTCATTTATCTCAAGACTCCAAAATACCTAACCAACTTCCAAACAACCTCTAACTACATAATGAAAGATTTCTGTTTCTTTATAGATTATTGTTAAATATTATTGCGATATGCCACTACGGTTTTCTTCCCTTTTCGTACACGAGTCAATTGTTGTGCAGTTTCGTCTTTCTGAGCCGATATCGCCATATACAGGCAATCATACAGTTTTTTTATCTTCTCCTTTTGATTTTTGAACTGGGTTAATTCAAGAATCCCTGATCGTCCGATTTTTTCCACAAGGACATTTACCCGCTCCGACAAATTTTCAATCTTTTTTCCCGCCGGATCTCCCTTATGTATCAGCTCTACCTGCTGTTCCAGCAGGTTCTGCAGTTCATTCAAAAGCTCCGCCTTTTCATCCAAATCAATATTAGTATTGATCGTGTTCATAGGGCACTAATTCCCGCCTGTTTTACCTGCGCTATATTATGTTCGACTTCTTCAAGCAGATTTGCCGCATCTTTGTGATTGCGATCCAATGTCAGAATATCCAGCAGGACTTTCCTGGAATCCTCTAACTTGCCGTCCTTCATATACAGTGCCGCAAGAGGGTACATCACAGAGACATCCCCCGGGTGCATATTCAGATACGTCTCCAGATAGTAAGTGACTTTTTCGAAAGAACCCATCTGGCAGGATGTCTGGAACAGGCCTAAAAGACCTATCATGTTATTTGTGTCCATCTCCAGAGATTTGAGGAACATATCGAACGCCCTTTTATAATCTCCCCTTTGTTGAGCGACCATACCCAGACCGGCATAAGCCTTGGCCGATTTGTTGTCCAACCGGCAGGCAACCTTAAAGGCCGTCAGTGCATCATCAATCATGTTATTTTGCAGGGCAATCACTCCGAGACCAACATAAGGCCCCGCTTCGTCGGGACATAAAACCGCCGCTTTTTCATAACACTGTTGTGCTTCAGGGTAATCGCCGACGGAGGTATGGCAATCACCCAATTCCATCAGGACTTCATAATGCTGCGTAGAATCATGTTGTTGGTCTGTATTGTTCTGTGTCACGTCCATATCAATTCATGCCCTTCGAGTGTATTCGCCGCCGTTTTTAGCAGCTCAATCGCCGAATTCAACTTTTTGTTTTCCCGCTTGATTTTCGCTTCCAATAAAAGGGTATCCACCGTTGGCTGGTGTCGATTAACCTCGCAACATAATTCTTCCGCCTTTGCGTGGTCTGACGCCTCAAAAAAGGCTTTCGCCGCCAATCTCTTCATCCACAACACATTCTGATGCTGCTCGGCAATATGCTCATACATTTGTGCCGCCTGCAACCAGTCTCCATCTTTCTCAACAGAGAGGGCCAGGTGATACATATTATCGAACTGGAAAGGAAACTCCCGGTGACTCGGTTTCCGGAGAGTAATACCCGCCGCTCCGAGAGATTCCGAAACCGATAAATCCGGAAATCTTCTTCGAGCCGATTTCAAGTCGTCTTTCCTGAGCAAGGCAGCCCAGAGCTGATCCGTTGTCTGTTCCGACAGAAATCCCTGCCTGTCATTCGCACAATTGATTAACGCATAGAGAGGATTTTCTATCCACATATCTTTTATCGGAAAGCCGCTCGGCACTATTGCAATATATTGTCCCTCGCATTTTTCCAGTGCCGCATCGATCTGCTGTGCCTGAGAAGAATCCTGTTCCAAATGAACAAAAACCAGATTAGGCATATCGGTATTAAGCCTGTCGAAATCGGACTGGGACATCGGCAGATAGAGCTTATAGGGATAAAAAGTATGCTGCCAGATGGAACCGATTGTTTTTCCCGCGTACTTATCCAGCCTGTCTGCAACAAATATAATGGAAAGATCCTCGATTTTCAGCCATGGTTTTGGAGGTCTTGTGGTTCGAATCATCAAAACGTTCCTGAGATACTCTTTTTTGTCTTTTCGCCGCTGAACGGATATCCTGTCACAATCTCCCATCGGATTTGAATATTCGCCTGTGACTTTGTGAACATGATAGAAATCGGAAAAGAACGCAAGTCTGCGTGTCAAATCCCAATCTATCAAAACATTTAGCTGCTCATTATAAGGCCCTGTTTTTTCTATAAGGTCCCGGTGATGCATAAGAGAGACGTGAAGGACATGATTGAAATTCAGCATTAAAAAGCGGTCGAAGTCCCGGCTAACCTCGACAACTTTACTGAGAATTTGCCGGCTGCCGTCGGGAAATACTTTACAATAGGTCTTGTATAGATCACTGTACGCGACCCGGCAGTCGGTTTCATTTTCCAGTGCGTTTACCAATGTCTCGATGTGAAAAGGATAATAAATATCATCATCATCAAGGTAAGAAATATATTTTCCCTCAACCTCGCGCAACGCTTCATTGAGCGAGAAGGCTTTGCCGTGATTTTCTTTCCTGTTGATATAAACAAGCCTGGATTCTTCGAACGATTCAATGACATCGCTCACATCCTCGCCGCCGTCATTGACTACGATAACCTGCAGATTTTTATAGCTCTGGTGAAATACACTGGCCAGGGCTTCATATAGTGATTGCGACCGGTTGAATGTCGAGATAAGCACACTAACGACCGGTCCATTTGTTTTCTCATAATCTTTTAACATTACCGGGGTATTCGAATATTGTTAATATATATTTGCCCCTGCTTTTTGAGGTTCCAGGTTTTGTAAATCGCTATCCGCTGCTACGGGGCTGTAATTCGAATCTATCTTGTTTTCAATTTGAACCAGGATATTATTGATTTTGGCCAACTGGTCTTTCTGAGAATATTTTTCCTCAACAAACCTGTGATATTGTTGTGGCTCGTATGAAGCAGAGAGAATCCTGTCACAGAATTCTTCCGCGATGTTGAACAGATAACCGGAAGGAAAGATTTCCTCGGCGCCAGGGAAGTTATGAATCACCGGTTTTAAACCACATGCCATTGCCTCTAAGATCCCCATTCCCTGACTTTCAATGAAACTGGTCGAGACAACATAACTTTTGTCCCTGAGCCAGGAACAGACATCTTCCTGCCAGCCGTCGAAGAATACGACTTCCTTCAATCCCAGAGCATCCACCATATATCTGATATATTGCTCAATCGCCAGGTCCTGGAACTGCCCGGCGAAGAACAGACGATACTCCGGATCGATATAGTGCAGCTTCTGCATGCACTGCAAAACCATAGCGGGATTCTTAACCGCTCGAATATTGCATAAATAGGCGATATTCTTTCCCCGTGGGTGTTCGGTAAACGTAAATTTATCCAGATTAACTCCGTTGGGAATTGTGACAATTGATGTCTGATTTTCAATACCCGGAACATTTCGAGAAAGGATGTTTCTGACAAAACTATTACCAACGTTTATAAGCGCATCGATATTTTGCCAGTTTATTTGTTGGGGCCACGGCCCATAAGCCTCATAGCGATGAAGTCTGATAATATTTTCACATTGCTTCGGTCCCCTTGAACCTATCACAGCCAGATCGGTACACCACTCAAACCACGAAATATCGCTCCACTGCATAAGCTCATACAATTGTTCCTCTGTTTTACCGTCAAAAAGTCTCACCTCGAATCGTTGTTTTGCAAACTCATAGATATCATTTAAGAACGTCATGCCGTCGCCGCCACAAAAGAAAGCCACTTTCGGTCTTTTCGAACGAATGACCTGGACCATCGGTGAGAGAATTTCCTGTTCGGGACATATTTTCAGGGAGCGGATAAGCATCTCAATCGCACCGGCCTTATTGCCCTGATTTAAAAATAAATTGGCCGTTCTGTTAAGAACATCGACATTGAGTATATCCATTCTCTCCATGTCACCGAAAAGTTGCTCCGCTTGTTCCGCCATGCCTGTAGCAAGATACGCTTCCGTCAAATTCCAGATAATTTCGGCAGAGTCGCTTTGCATGCTTCTGGCTTTAACAAAATAGGTAATTGCCTCGTCAGAACGGCCGAGACAATGGAGAATTGCTCCCGTATCGTTTAAAATCTGTGCATCGCCGCCGTTTGTTTGAAGATGCCTTTGCATATAATCCAGGGCCTGATGATAATTACCCACTTTCACAAATTCCAAACCTCTCTCATAATCGTTCATGTTTTCAAACATACCATCGCGATGTCGTCCTTCGTTAGGATTCATATTCGTTTCGAGAGTCATCTGCATTACTCCTTTAATCTTCTTACCGGCAGAGTTTAATTACAGAAACAAACATAGATTAAACACTTAAGTGCAAATTCCGTGCCGTTCATCCGCGCCGTCGTATAATTTAGATTAGGCCGCATTTTCTATTTGAAAGTGTATAAATATCAAACACTTATGTTGTATTAATACCCATCGAACCGGCTTTTAGCCTTTGTTCACGGAAGCTACACGATATAATCCAAAAGCGACATAGACATCAACTTTCCCGCTATGGATAAAGACATTTCATACAGAACCTCGCGACGAGAAAGGTCTATGGCGATTTGCGCTATATCAGCCTCCTGCAAACGGGTAGTTTCATCTTCGGCATTGTAATTGAGATTTGTCAGACTTTCTTTCAGGTCGTCGAGAAAGCCGATTTTAGATCCTACGGAAACTTCGGCCTGAACAAGAAGCTCATTGATTTCCTCAAGGGAATTCAACGAAACACTTTGTAATTCCCTTATTTGGGATTCGGATAATCCATTTTCATTTTTCAATATATCCCGAATACTAATAAGCGTGTTCAATAAATCATAAGTCCCGGGTACGCTAACCAGGTCGGTTCCCGTAGCGGTAATTCCCCTGGTGTCAACATACAGAACTCCTCCGGTTATGGAGCTTGTTACCATCAGGTTTTCGTCGTTGCCATCAGTTGAGAAGGTAGTCAGGCCGCCATCGATAGAAAGCGTGTAATTGCCGGCCGAACCTGTCACTGTCAGCCATGTATTTCCACGAACACTGGAAGTTCCGGTCCCGCATGCGGCTCCGGTGTCACCCCAAAAACTCGGAGTGCCGCGGTCGTCGGAACGAAAAATGTCATCGCCAACATGAAAGATAGATGATTCCAATCCGGGAGCAACTTCTATTTTTCGATTCGTATAGCTGCCCTGGTAGGTTATACTCGTTATTTCTCCGTTTTCACGCTCTATCAAATATGGGGCTAATGAAGTGTTACCTCCTCCGAACAGGTATTGTGCATTATGTTTGGTGTTTACCAAAGCAGCCAACTGCTCCAATATTTCATTGATTCCTTCGGCGGTTCTTTCCCTGTTTTTCTCGCTATAAATACCGCTGGAAACCTGGGTAAGCCGCACCTTGGTTTCCGTAACGGCAGATATGATGTTCTGAAATATCGTGGAGGAAAATTCGAGCGTGCTGACGACACCCGACAGATTATCTATATAATTCTTCAAAGAGCTTTGTTGTGAACTAAGCCCGAGAACCTGATACCCGGTTGAGGAATCATCGGAAACTCTATTGATTCTCGAACCTGTTGATGCCTGCTCCTGTAAACGAGCCATCGCGTTCGTATGCAGATGCAGGGCCAGGCTGACATTGTTATAAATATTATTAAGCGTACCACCCATTTTTTATTTTCCCGTCACTTTAAGTAACGTCTTTCTTACAATAATTCCATAATAGTTGATAACGATGTCTGAACCGTGTTCAAATATTTAGCCATCGCCTTGAACATCTGTTCGAAGACCAGCATTTTTGCCGCCTCGTCATTTATATCGACGCCGCTTATCTCGCTCTGTTGATTGGCAAGATTCTGGACTATAACCTCAATGTTTTCCTGGCTTACCTGCCTGACGGAAAGATCCAGCCCGATACTGGTAACAAGCCGACGATAATATTCTCCCGGTGTCAGGGAATCCAAATCCGATATTGTCTTGTCCCTCAAACCGGCCAAACGCGAGGCATTGGTGTTATCCGTCATATCCGGCCCGGTGGCTACAGCGATTCGTCCCGGCGTATCGGATATATCCGAACAAACCGTTATGTCGGAAGCATTTCTTCCGGAAAAAAAGGTATTGATTCCAACGGCCGCAAGCACTCCGGAAGTATCGGTCTGGGCAACAGCATAGACTTCGAAAGTATTTCCATCCGCCAAATCACCGACACCAAGAGCTATTTTAATCCCGTTGCCAGCATCGAGAATGTCACCTGCTGCATAACCGGAACCGACATTGAGTGTAGTGACCATGTTTGTGTCGCCGTCGGTAACAGTAATTTGTATCGAATCGTTTCCAACCGAGCCGGAACCCGAAACTGTAAATGTGAAATTCTGGTTTTCTGAGCCTGTATATATGCCGGATACCGATACGGCCGGCGGTGAAGTTGTCCCGGTATAATCACTGTCTGTTGGCAAAGGTAAAACACACGGCAGGAAATCGAATTCATAGCCCGCATCCGCCTGGATATGAAGTTTCGAATCGGTGACCGAAGCAGTCAGTCCCGTTATTGCCGTAATATCTGCAGCCAAAGACGTCAAAGAATCCGCCGAAACATCAACCGGCACAGCGGTGCGTGTTACGGCTCCTGTATTCGTATCGATTACCCTGATATAGATATTGCCGTCGGTTACGGGCGGATTAAAATCAACCAGGTCCTCGCTTATCATGGGCCAGCCGGTCAATTCGGTAAACGACCCTTCTGAACCCACTCCCTGGATATGACATTGGTTGACCTGCTGTATGATAGCTGAAGCAAGGGAATTAAGGTCGTTTCGAATACTCGATACAATATTGTTCTTTAACGACAATAATCCCCCGAGACGTCCACCCTGTATGTCGGTATAGTAATTGAATTCGCCGGCAACCGTTATACCCAAACCGATACTTTCGTTAAGACCAACCTCCAGCTCGATGGCGGTAGTCCCTGTTAAAACAGGTATTCCGGCAATACTAACATCGACAACACCGTACTCTCTGGCCTGGGTCTGAACACTGACTAATTTGGAAAGTTCCGTTATACACTGGTCCCTTCTGTCACGCAGGTTGTTGGCCTGGCCGCCCTGTATCTCCTGTCTTTCGATATTGCTGTTAAGCTCGGCGATTGTATTGACAAGGTTGTTAATCTCTTCGATTGTCTGCTCTGCTTCCAGTGTAATCTGGCTTTCCAGATTCGTCAGAAATTCATCCAAAGCTCTGAAACGATTAGCCATCGCCTCTGCGGCCGTCAATACCTGATTTTGCCAGACAGCCTGATTCGGATTGGACACAAGGTCCTGCAGCGCATTGAAAAACTCGTCTATTGCCTCATTCAGGCCGCCCTCCGTCGAAAGCTCCCCAAATGCGGTTTCTATCGTGCGCAGCATGTCAACCTCTTTCGAGACCTGTCCATACGAAGATTGCTGACGTAAAATCTCATTCTCTAAAAGTGTATCAACCATCCTGGATACTTCAGCCACATCGACACCGCCCCCGACAAGAATCGACCCTACCTGGGCTGCATAAGCCGGAACCAGATTCAACCTCTGACGGTGATAACCATCGGTAGCCGCATTGGCGATATTATTACCAATGACATCGAAACCATTCTGCGCCGCGCCAAGACCGCTTATTCCTATATCAAAACTATCCACTTACCGGCTCCGTTAAAATTCAGGATTGGATTCATTAAAGTTTCATATTAACAAAGGCCGACTCATTCTGTGTTTTGGTTGTACCGTTGGCGCTGTAATAAACCATCCCCGCATTACCAAGGTCGAAGATACTTCTTAACAGCATATTATTGAATCTGGCACACTCGGACAAAAGTTTAGCCGTGCTTAAATATTCTTTCCTGAGCTTTTCAATCAACGCTCTTAGTTTGGCCTTTCTCTGGATAATAAGAGATTTCTTCTGTTCGGTCACAGATAACTCAAGCCTTGATAAAGTCATTTCCCCTGCCGCACAGCCAAAAGACTTTCCTAATTCCGTTCGTATTGACTGCCGTTTCGAATCGTGCTCTTTATATATCTCCGACCCGGACTGAATTTCTTCGAGCAATCTGCTTAAAGCTGCATCGTCACGCCTTATAACCAGAGTTCGCAACCGGTCGAGATCGATGAGGTTCTTTTGGATATGCTCAATGTCCTTGTCAAGGCAAACCAGCAGCTCGTCAATTTTATCTTCTATTTCAATCGCGCCTGTTTTCATAAATGTTTGTCCATCGAATTTCCCGCTGAATCTGCAGGATCATTATCTGGTAAAGTTTTATATACGTCCTTCCACAATCCGAGACCACCGTTATCCGCAATATCACGGGCAAGATACATCCAAAATATTCCCTGTATCTGCATGGATGCCCCGTCTTTTTCGAAACCCCAGTCACCAATCGTATTTTTCATCTCGTCCAGCAATTTATTTATCACAAGCGATTCGAAATCCTTGGCGATTTGTTCTTTCTCCTGCTCCGATATACCCTCCTGATTCAACTTATCGAGCTGATTCAAAGGCAGAATCGATGATACATTTCCGGCTACTATCGGTGTAGCAATATCCATCATTGTTTCCTTACATTATCACTAATTTAGCCTGTAAAGCTCCGGCTGCCTTCAAGGCATTGAATATGGCTATCATGTCACTCGGTGTTGCACCGATCCCGTTGAGGCTTTTGGCCAATTCCGAAACCGTAACGGACTGGGACACGGGAATCAGGTGCGCCTGCTGTTCTTCGACTCCGATAGTCGTCTCAGGAATTCTTTCAGTCGTGCCGGAATCGGAGAACGGAGCAATCGGCTGAACGACACGCTCGGTCTCCGCGATTTTAACAACGAGACTGCCCTGGGATATCGCAACGGCGGATATGCCAACGTTTTCACCGACAACAATCGTTCCGGTCCGTTCGTTAATGACGACCACGGCGGGGACATCGACCTTAACGTCGAGTTTCGTAATATCGGAGATGAAGCCTGCAATTCCATCGGGATTAATTTTAGTGGGAATTTTAACCTGGATTGTACCGGCATCGGCAACAACGGCACTGTCCGGAAAATCCTGATTGATTACCTTGCTGATTTGCTCCGCGGTTGAAAAGTCGTGGTTTCTCAGGTTCAACGTGACAACTCGATGTCCGGCGATATTTTCGACAAATGTTGCAATCTCCTCCTTCTCGACAATCGCTCCGTTCGGGATTCGTCCCACCGTCTGGTGATTTTTTGTAACCGATGCCTTGTCACCCGATGCCGTCCAGCCCCCGATCGAAACACCGCCTTCGGCTATGGCATAAACCTGGTCGTCAAGACCTTTCAAAGGTGTCGGCAGGAGAGTGCCGCCCTGAAGGCTTTTAGCGTCTCCTATAGCCGAAACATCGACATCTATCCGCGAACCCTCGTGAGCAAAAGGACCTAAGTCCGCTGTAACCATTACGACGGCAATATTACCACCGGATAAATCCGAAGGACTGAGCACCAGGCCGGAATCCCTTAATACATTAGTCAGTATCTGCCTTGACAGCAGTGAGCTATCGCCGCTGTTCGACAGACCGACAACCAGACCGACTCCCCTGAGCGGATTACCGCGTAGCCCCTGAATATCAACGATATCCTTGATACGCTCACACCTGGCGGTATTTGAAATAAAGCTGCATATTATCAGTGCACCTGCTACCAGTATCGCGAGGCGATATTGCTCTTTTGCTCGTTTTGTCTGTTTCATAAGTTTCTTCCCAAAGTACGGCTAAAACCGGTCGCCATCAAAACGGCCAGATGATATCGAATATTGTCCCGAGCCAGCCGGGCCTGGTATATGGATCGGCTACGCCTTCGTTTTTTGTAAACAGCCGAAAATCTGCAACCTGCTCGCTTTTAACCGTATTATCGAATTCAATGTCACTCGGCCTGACAATCCCGCTGATTTCAATCATCTGTATGTCGCCTGCGATATTGCGCTGACGATTTCCCATGACAACAAGGTTATTATTCGGGAGAATATCCACAACTACTACTGTGATGTTGTCGGTAAACTTTCGCTCGTCTTTGTAATCGGCCTTGCTTGTCAACTCATTACCCGAACCGGCAGACATACCGAACTCACCGATATCGGCAAAATTCCCTACCTCCCCGTTAAAAGTAGTTGACCTGTCTGTTTCTTTTTTCAAATCTCTTTTTGCCTTGTTATCAACGATGCTGTTTTCCGTAACTTTAATCGTCAGGATATCACCAATCTGCCGGGCCACATCATCGGCATATAAATCCTTCATATTTTTGCCCCTCTTGGCCCAGATTGAAGCGGCATGTGAGCAGTCCGTCGAAAAGAGTGTTATAACCACTAAAAAAAGTACCGGTTTGATTTTTCCGTTCATTTTTTCTCCTTTTAAAAGACAGGCTCAACACTTCTGTCACTGTTGACTTTAGCAACTATTATTCTTTGCGAGTCAATGTTTCTTATTTTTATATATTCTCCGACTTTGCCATTCTCCATTGCTTTTCCGAGAGCAGTAATTATAAAACCCGGCTTTTCAATTCTGATGACGACATTTTGATTTCTTTTAACAACTACAGGTGACTGGGCCGCACCGAGCATGTGTGGCTGAATCACAGTTTCAGCCGGCAGTTTACGTTTCGCCACGAGCCCGTACGGCGGCTTCCAGTCTGTCGGTTCCGGGAAATTGGACGTACCCTTTTCTATTTTTACATTCTCGCTATCGATAATTGTCCCCGCCGGGACGTCAACTACTGCTACTGCAGTTCGACTATTATATTTCAATGCGAAAGTAATATCACGAGTCGCTATTTGCTTGTTGTCTGAGAAAACCGCAATTTTTACTGTGACCTGGTTTCTCGCACCTTTTTGGATTAATTCAGATGAAAATTTGATATTTTTGCCCGGATTGGAAATCACCAAATCCTTCGGTTTGCGAACGGGACTCCAGCCGGATACCGAATCGCCGGTAAGATTCTCTTTCAGAAAAGACTCGGCCATTTTTACGAATTCATCAGCGCCGATTATATTTTGCCGTTGTCTGACTGTAATCTTCTCGGCACCCTGTAATGTCACCTGAGAGGCGGGAATCCCGCAGGCGGCTAATCTGCCCAGAACGATGTTTTTTTCGATAACAATCTCCTGTCCCGGCACCGATAAACGGCCCAACATAATATCATTCGCCTTAGCCACAAGAGCTTGAGGGCCACGAACTACACCAATATTCCCGAGCTTCAGGATATTTTCTTTGACAGTCACTTGCCTCGGAAGATAAACCTGAAGACATGAATCCTTTGAAAGATCGTCGGCATGACCTTGCACCGGCCCCAGCCAAATAAACGAACAGGAAATAAGCACACAAGAAAAGATTATTTTCCTGTACAAACATTTTTGCTTTGTCACACCGATTCCGTTATTCATTATAATCTCTTATCTTATAAGCTGGTTAGCCGTCTGAAGCATGTCGTCACCGGCTCTTATCGCACGTGAATTGATCTCATACGCCCTCTGGGCGGTAATAAGATTGACCAATTCGGTCACCATTTGCACATTGGATTTTTCAAGAAAACTCGACTGGATCGTACCAAAACCGCTTTCCCCCGGGATACCGGTTGTCGCTGTCCCGCTGGCTTCGGTCTCGGCATACAGATTATCCCCTTCGCTTGAAAGTCCCGACGGATTCGGGAACCGGGCCAACTGAATATTACCGACGACCGATTGCGTCCCGGCGGAATCCATAATATTTACACCTCCGTCCTTTTCAATGCTTATCGAAGCCGCGTCAATCGGGACACTGATGGATGGTTCAATTGCATAACCGCCGGTTGTGACAAGCTGGCCGTTACCATTGATTTGTAATGCACCGTCACGGGTATATCTTATATCGCCGTTCGGCATTACAACCTGGAGAAAACCCTCTCCCGCTATTGCTATATCGAGTGGATTGCCCGTACTTTGAAGCTCACCGAGACTAAAGATTTTAACGTTCGATGCGGCACGAACTCCGCTGCCTATTTCCAGACCGCTGGGTGATTTTATGCCGGAAGCCACTTCATTACCCTCGGCCTCCATCTCCACATAGAGTAAATCCTGAAAATTAATCTGGCTCCGCTTGAAACCGGTCGTATTGATATTGGCGAGGTTATTAGAAATCATGTCCACCATCATCTGCTGAGCCGTCATGCCTGTCGCCGCAGTGGAAAATGCTCTTAACATATTACTGTTCTCCTTTTATCCTAATTTGCGTTTTGGTCTGAATATCAATACATAGATTTTTTAGCCCATGGCCACACTTATCAGGCTGCTGGTGGTTTCTTTTCCTGTATTGAGGAAATTCATATTCGCTTCATAAAGTCTGGAGACCATTATCAAATCCACCAGCTCGTCTATGATCTGAACGTTAGATGACTCCTGGCAGGCCTGCTTTACTATAACATTTTCTGCTGTAACCGGCTCAACATCCGGCTCTGTCATCCGGTAGCAACCTCCGCCTATTGGGGCAAGCTTGTTTTCATTATCGCCGAAATCAACCAGCGTGAATTGCCCGACAGTCGTGCCATCCGCACTTATGCTCCCATTACCTGAAACACTAATCTGAGAGATTGCAATATTTCCGGGGATCGTTATCGGCCCGGCCTGACCCGATACAATCCGGCCCTGAAAATCAATAATTTGTCTGTTAGGGTTTATATTAAAAATTCCATTGCGGGTATAAACAGGCCCATCAGGAGTTTCAATTTGAAAAAAACCCTTGCCGAACAAAGCAAAATCCAATTTTCGATCCGTCTTAACAATATTTCCCTGAGAGAAGTCGAACGATGTGTCCAATTCCACAGAACCAGGTGAATATGCCTGAGGATCTGTTACTCGTGCTTCGAGAACTTTGGAAAAGGCATTACATCGACGCTTATATCCGGCTGTGCTCACATTGGCCAGATTATGTGTAATTATTTCATATTCCTTTGTTAAGGCATCGAGAGAAGTACTAATCTGATCAGTAATTACAGACATTTTTCTACTCCTTAGACTACCGCCTCAGAAAGTGCATTTTCTTTTTCGTGATCATCTTTTACTTCAGCCGGAGCTGACTGTATTTCAAACCGGGTTCTCATAGAAGCCGCATTTGTCGCCCGAACCATTTCACTTAGGTTTGTCTCGCTCAGGCCGGTCAATTCAACAGCAACTGAAAAACCATTTTCTGCCGCTTCGGTATGCCTGACTATACCGATGTCTTCAACGATCCTGGACGGCCTGTCATTTTTGTTATCAAAGAATGCCGAATGCGACGCGGTATTTTCCGCCGGTTGAGTCAGGCGATAATTATGATTGTCACCGAGCTTTAGTATCACGACAACCCTGTCACCTACTTTCACTTCAAGGGGAGTTTTAACCCGCAGACCCGGCCCTGCAAGTTCGGTAACTTCGGCGGGAATAAATTCAGGCGGTCCCCAGTTCGTGTCGAAAGATTCGACCGAATCGGCATTCGCTTCGGATTCTTCATTATCCGGCAGCGTTTTTGCGAATGGAAAAGCCGCTATATATGCCGGTTCGTTCGTAGGAACACGTAAAAAACGCCTTCGGTTAATAAACCTTACATTATCACTGTGATTGAGGATTAAGATATCACTCTCGCAATCAATAACAGTCGTGTCGAATTCCCATACAGACGCACCGAAATAGTAGCGGACACATAATGGAACGTCTTTTTTGATTTCAAGCCGCATTGACGGCTCAACTATAAATTCCATATCATTATTTTCAACGACAACAGACTCAATATTGTTAAAATCACCGGTTTCAAGGCTTGTCAGATAAAGTTTTCGATCCCTGGGAATCTGTCGGCTGCTTGTATCATTTGTCACTAACAAATCTGCCGACGATGAGCCTCGTTTCTGGAAACCGAGCTTTTCACGCAGAACGGACAATTCCGCGCTCAAACGTCTTCTTTTATCTTTTCCCTTAAGCGTTAGAGCCGCTCTGACTATTTTTGTAGCTCCGCGGTCAAATGCATCGGCCATCGTAAAAATCGATTCCTTTTGCTTGAGTTTCGCCCTTGTTGCGATATACATCAGAATATGACGTTCACGTGGATTTAATCCCCTTTCGTCGGCGTACTCGAAAAACAATCGATTCGTGGTTTCTCGCTCTTTCTTTACCTTATAGCAGGTCACTAATACGAATAATACAGACAAAATAATCAATGCAGCTATGCAAATCGCAATAAACCAGCGCTCGCCCATAAAGCTTATAGTAAACCTGCGGGCCGCCTGCCACCGCTGAATCGGAGTCAATGCAAGAACAACCAAGCTTAGTCCTGTGTTCATTACAGATGCTGACATCATAATAGAATCTCTAAGTTACTATCTGATTAGATTTGTCAATTCCTGCAGAATCTCATTTGCAACCGAGATACTTCTGGCGTTTGCCTGGAAACCGTTCTGGGCCTGAATCATATTTACGAATTCCGTCGCAACATCGGCGTTGGATTTTTCCAGAGACCCGCCGTGAATCGAACCTGCTCCGCCTGTCATGGCCTGCGTAGCGATGGCCTCGCCCGAGTTTGCAGAAGGAATAAAATAGCCGTTGCCGATATTTTCCAGACCGGCTGTATTCTGGAACAAGGAAATCTGTAGGGTTGCAATATTCTTTTTAATACCGTTGGAGAACGCACCAATCAAAATACCTTCATTATTCACCGAGATAGTCGAAAGTCTTCCCGCTTCATAACCATCCTGCTCCCTTGCCACCGCCGTGGAATTGCCTGCGAACTGTGTTAAGCCGTCCAGCTTTCCGGGTGTGCCCAGGTTAACACTAATCGTTTGCGGATTTGTAGTATCATGCGTAAAAGTAATAACAAATTCGGCTGTGTCCGAACCGGCATAAGAACCGTCACTCGAATCAAAAGTAATATTTTCGATACGGCGGTTATCCATTGTAATTTCACCGATATCTCCTGTCACAGAGGTCAGCACCATGTCCCATGTATTGGCCGTACCCGTTCGGACAAAAGCTCCGGAGATAACATGTTTGCCTCCCTGAGAATCATAAGACGTGATGTTGATGCTTTTTACTTCCTCTCCGCCGACAGTCGAAATCTCGAAATATGCGGGCATTGTCATTGAAGGATTGGAATACGACAGGCTCATATCTGTTTTACTATAACCGCTTGTATCATCAGTGATTCGAATTTGTCCATTAACCAACGAGGCGGTTGAACCATTAAGCACTGTGGTATTGAGATAGCTAATAAAGTTACCAAGTGTCGTAGTTCCACCAACAACAGCAAAGTCCAAGCCGGAAGCGAAAGGTGTTCCATCCTTGTCAAATCCTGTGACAGTGATATTGCCATCAGTTAATGATCCATTGCGTTGATCAAGATCGTTGAATAATGTCGTTTCTGTCGCAGTAATGCCGTTATCATAGGTATATGCAAGATTCGAACTCATGACTTGTGTTCTCGTTACTGAAAATGTCGCGTCGGCGCTGAGGTTACCGGAAACAGCTATTTCCGTCGTTGCTTTTGCGGGCATGGCAACATCGTAAGGAACGTGTATATCGCTCACGCCCGGAGTTTGGAAGCCCTCAATTTCACCTTCCGAGCCGATACGCTGTATATGATACCCGGTCGAGGGATCGACAAGGTTCGAGTCTGCATCTATGCCAAAAGAACCGGAACGTGAGTAAATGCTCTGCTGGCCGTCGCTCAATACGAAATAACCTTCTCCTTCCAGAGCCATATCCAGGGGATTGCCGGTATTAATAATATTTCCCTGAGTCATATTGGGAGAAATACCCGATATTCCGACACCGCTGCCCATTTGCTGAGGATTCGTACCGCCGACCCCTGATGTAGGCTGAGACGCCTTTTTAATCGTCTCGCTCAAAAGCTCCGAAAATGTTATCCTGCTTGCCTTAAAAGCAGTCGTATTGACATTGGCAAGATTGTTACCGGCAATATCAAGCATTTTTTGATGGGCCTGTAATCCGGTAACTCCGGCTGATAATGTGAAACTCATTTTTATTTCTCCTTATAGTGAGATTCTTATCCTCATTTTTAATTTTTAACGGATATGACATCTTCCAGACTAATAACATAGTCTCCCGAAAGTAATACAACTTGTCCTTCGTAATCATTGACGACCTGCTCAACCGTCCCGCTTACGATATCAGAAGTACCTTCCTCGGTTTCCGCCGTGAAAGATACTTCCTTGCCGATTAATGAGTTGGCATAGGTACGTTCTGCAGCTTCAAGTGCTTTCGAAAAACTCGAATTCATCGTCTCAAGCTGTGAAAGCTGTGAGAACTGAGCCAACTGTGATGCCATTTCGTTGTTGTCCAAAGGTTCCAGTGGATTCTGGTTTTGCAACTGCACGACCAGAAGCTTCATATAATCCATCTGGATATCGCTTGCAGTACTTGTTGTCGATTCTATTGCCATAAGTTCCCGACCTTTTCTCAAAGATTTTTTAGAATTCCTTTTTCTAACTTTCGAAATTAAGTAGCAACTCCCGTGCCATCCTATTATTTCTGACGATTTAACCTAATACATCTTCTTGTTATTAAAGAGGTTATGCGTCAATGAGATTTGTTCAATTAATGGTTTTACCGAAGAAAAAGAATCCATAAGGAGGACAGAATTTCCTGTATTGCAGAAATATTTGCCGGGCAGTATTTTGGATTGTTGCTAATCAAATCCATACCGGATTGTCCGTAATATCCGAGGTCCCATAAGTTATACACAATGTAAAATCAACTTCGGCATGAAAACTTATGCAATAAAGTTGACTTGCTCCGAGAGCTTGATTAGACTACATTCCATGAAGCAAAGAACTAAAAATGTTTCCTCAAATAACAATAACAACGACCCTCATAGTATTGTTTCGGAATGCCGACTTTACGACGGCATCGGAGAAAACTGCGGGCTTTTCGGTATTTTCGGCGATGAAGATGCAGTCAGAAAAACCTACTTCGGACTACACAGCCTCCAGCATCGCGGTCAGGAATCGGCGGGAATCGCCTCAAGTGACGGTGAATCGATCCAGTGCTATACCGGGATGGGCACCGTGAGAAGGGTTTTCCGTTCGGGCCAGGATGTTTTTGAGAAATTATCGAATCCAATAGCGATTGGCCATGTCCGATACTCAACGACCGGTACCAGCAAAGTAATAAACAGTCAGCCGCTTTTAGCTGAATATTCACGGGGGCAGGTAGCCATCGCACATAACGGTAATCTTATTAACGCTTCGCTTCTTCGAGACGAATACGAGGCATACGGCAGTATCTTCAAATCCACAAGTGACACAGAGATAATCATTCATTTACTCGCCAAGCCGACACATGTCAGTAAGCCCGATCCGTTGGGGCACGTATTAAACCATCTTCAGGGGGCATATAGCCTGCTTTTCCTTTATTCCGACCGGATAGAAGCAGCCCGGGACCCTTTCGGCATCAGACCGTTGTGTATCGGCAAAATACCCGAAGGCTCTTTCGTAGTTGCAAGTGAAACGTGTGCCTTCGATATTATCGGTGCGGAATTTGTGCGAGAGGTTCAGCCGGGTGAAATCGTCACTCTGGATAAAGATGGTCTGCACAGCAGATTTTACGTGTCACCCGAAGCAATCAAACCGGCCCATTGTATTTTTGAGCACATCTACTTTGCTAAACAGAACAGCACCTTATTCGGTGAAAACGTACACCAGTTCAGGAAAAAACTCGGAAGGCAATTAGCCGTCGAACACCCCGCCGATAGTGATGTCGTAATCCCCGTCCCGGATTCTGGAACATCGGCCGCAATCGGATATGCTGAACAAAGTAAAATACCTTTCGATATGGGGCTGGTAAGAAGCCACTATATCGGCAGAACATTCATCTCGCCGGAACAGAGACAAAGGGAGTTGGAGGTCAAATTAAAACTGGCGATCATCAGAGAAGTCGTCAACGGCAAACGTATCACGGTAGTCGATGACTCCATTGTTCGCGGTACAACCACCAGAGGTAAAATAAGAGCTTTACGCGAGGCCGGGGCAAAAGAGATTCACATGCGAGTAAGTTGTCCGCCAATAAGATTCCCCTGCTTTTACGGGGTCGATTTCCCGACAAAGGAAGAACTGCTGGCAAACAACCGAAACCTCGAACAAATCAAGGAATTCCTTGAGGTTGACAGTATCGGATATATCTCGCTGGATGGTTTGTTAAGCTGTACATCCCTGCCGGCCGACCACTATTGCACTGCATGTTGGTCTGGAAAATATATAATTCCTGTTAATACCGCGGTTAACAAGTTCTCTCTTGAACGATATCAGTTACATATGTTCGACGAACATGATGTTCAAAACTCTCCATAGATACGGGATCAGCTTGAATTCGGGCCGATATATGAAGGAATATTATTCAGTCTTCGGATTTTGTAATTAATGGGCAAATTTCTTAGCTACGAACAATCAGGTGTGAGCATCGATGCTAACGACCGAATGGTTGGACAAATCTGGTCGGCATTAGCCGGAACATTCGGGCCCCGCGTGATTGAATCAAAAGGCGGCTTTGCCGGAATGTTTCGGCTGGATTACGATGAGAAACTATTCAAAAGAAACTACAGAAATCCCGTTCTTGTGGCCTGTACCGACGGCGTAGGCAGTAAAGTTCAATTAGCCGCTCAAATAAAAAAGTATGATACTGTCGGTATTGACCTGGTGGCGATGAGCGTCAACGATATGCTCGTCGCCGGGGCAGAACCTTTATTTTTCCTCGATTACATCGCCGTGAACAAACTTACACCAGAGATGATTACCGAGCTTGTCAAAGGAGTTGCTGCCGGCTGCCTTCAAGCCGATTGTGCACTTATCGGAGGAGAGACCGCCGAGATGCCGGATACTTATGGCAAAAACGATTTTGACATGGCGGGATTTGCTGTCGGCGTTCTTGAGCGGGATAAAATTATCACAGGCGAAAACGTCAGAAAAGGCGATGTGATTCTCGGCCTTGCCTCGAACGGGCTGCACAGTAACGGATATTCACTGGTTCGCAATATCTGTTTCAAGCAGGCCGGACTGAAAATGTCCGATGTGCCGGACAAACTCGGCGGTTCGACACTCGGTGATGTCCTTCTAGAGCCGACACGCATTTATGTCAGACCTGTAATAAAACTGCTTTCACAATACAAGGTCAAAAAAATTGTCCATGCGATGGCTCACATAACCGGCGGCGGCCTTGTAGGCAATATCCCAAGAGTTCTTCCGAAAGGCTGCGACGCCGTCATAAAAAAATCCTCCTGGCCCAGACACCGGATATTTACATTCCTCCAGGAAACCGGCCCGGTCGAAGAAGAGGAAATGTACAGAGTCTTTAATATGGGCATAGGATTCGTAATGATAGTGGCCGAGGATTTTGCAGGTTCGATAGTAAAGAAATTAAAAAGATACAGCGAAAAGGCTTACAAAATAGGCAGGATAACAACTGGAACCGGCAAAGTCGTGCTCAAATAATTTTTACTCTATTGAAGGAGGACGGTAACATTCTCAGGAACAACAATCCTTACAAAGATTTTCTATTAACACTTGAATTTGCCAATTTTAACATGATATAATATCAATATCCGGTATCTCGGTTGTCGCGCCGAGCATAAGAACAAGGAAGTCACAGGCAAAAGGGTTTCTGCTTTGCAAATATAAAAGCAAAATGGTAACCCAACAAACAGGAGGTAAATCATGAGCGGAATCTTCGGAGTGGTCTCAAAGGGAAATTGTGCGGAAACACTTTTTTACGGCACGGATTATCATTCACATCTTGGCACCGAATATGGGGGCATCTCAGTTTTAGACAGGGAATTCACCCGCCAAATACACAATCTGAATCAAAGCCAGTTCAAGTCGAAATTCTATGATGACTATAGACATATCAAAGGCAATAAAGGGATCGGGGTTATCAGCGATTATGACGAACAGCCCATTTACCTGAACTCGAGACACGGACCGTTCTGTATAGTCACCAGTGGATATGTGGAAAACGCCGAAGTGCTGGCCAAGGACCTGCTGAACAAGGGAATCTCTTTTAGTGAGGTCAGCGGCAGAGCAGTCAATACGCCGGAATTGATCGCAAAATTAATCAATCAGGGAAACAATATAATTGAAGGTATAGAGAAAGTATTCGAAGTCATCGAAGGTTCCTGCTCATTGCTTCTGCTGAATAATGAAGGAATTTATGCCGCAAGAGACAGACACGGATATACGCCGCTTATCGTCGGTAAAAGAGCTGATGCATGGGCGGTTACCGCTGAGACGAGCGCCTTTCCGAACAACGGATTCGATATTGTTAAGTATATAGCTCCCGGAGAGATAGTACTGCTCAAAGAAAACGGTATGGTCCGGAGCAGGCCGGGTGATGAAAACCAAAATCAGATTTGTGCATTTCTCTGGATATATACCGGATTTCCGGCGTCAAATTACGAAGGGATCAATGTCGAAATCGTCAGGGAAAGATGCGGCAGATTTCTGGCGAAACACGACAAGGACATCGAAATCGATCTGGTTTCAGGCGTCCCGGATTCCGGCCTGGCTCACGGATTAGGATATGCGATGGAATCCGGCAAGCCGTTCAGACGTCCCTTAGTTAAATATACAGCCGGTTACGGCAGAAGCTACACACCTCCCTCACAGGAGACAAGGGACTTAATCGCTAAAATGAAACTCATTCCCATTAAAGAAGTCATCGAAGGCAACAGTATCGTCATCTGTGAGGATTCGATTGTCAGGGGGACCCAGCTCAAGAATTTTACCATCAAAAAACTATGGGACTGCGGGGCCAGGAAGATTCATATCAGACCCGCCTGCCCGCCGCTGATGTTTCCATGCAGGTTCAATCTATCCACACGCTCGACCAGGGAACTTGCAGCTCGAAAAGCAATTCGCAGCCTTGAAAAGAAAGACACAGAAAACGTCTCGGAGTATATCGATTACAAGTCTGAAAAGTATAAAAAAATGGTCGAATGGATTGCCAAAGACCTCGATGTCACAACGTTAAGGTACCAGACCGTGGACGAAATGGTCAAAGCCATCGGGCTGCCTAAAGAAAAACTTTGCCTCAATTGCTGGACCGGCGAATGTCCGAAATCAGTTTACCCAAAATCCAAAATTAAGATTGTTGACATCAAAAAACCGTCCACAAAAAAACAGGCTCAAACAAAGGCCAAGCTTTAAGACGGATGATTCGGTTAAATATCCTATTGACTTCGAATAATATGCAGAAAAATAAGTATGTCACGTTCGCTGCCGCCGTTTTTGTGTATGCCGGTTTTTCGATTTATTTGTATCTGCCGTATTTAGAAGGATTCCAAAGGTTCCAGCATTTGTTGACAGTCAACTTGTTTTTAGCTGCGCTGGGTTGTTTCATACTCAGCCGACGCTGGGTCTGCGGTTTTATCGAGTCGCTTTTAGCCGGCGCCCTCTACGGATTCGGGCCTTACACTCTCTCTTTGGCTCGATATCACCCGACGGCAGGTTTATTGGCTGCATCGATACCCTGGTTATTTCTTCCTGTGGCATTCGGGCCGAAAAACCGTCCGTTATGGTCGAGCATATTATTTACGGCAATCCCCTTTCTGGCGATTATATTGTTTTTTCAGGTCACCGTTCACTTTCGCTTATTTGCCGTTCCGACACAGGCAAAGCTCGAGCCGGATAAAATGTACAGTCTCATGGCTCCGTTAGTCGCAGCCAGGCGAGGAACGACTCTAATCGGCTTTTACCATGTCCCCATAGCAGCTTTGATAATGGGCTTCGCTCTTCTGGTGACAGCCAGGCGGTACGGAGTTATGACCATTTTTGCTCTCGGGATAATTTTAACGTTCTGCGATCCGGTCAATTCCATCCTGGAAGTCAGCCCGATTATATGGCTGACCGTCAGCGTGCTTTGCTGTTCGATTATTATCGGCGTCGGTTTGCAGGGATTTGTCTCGGCCGGTTATGCCGACCGCAAATGGATACTTGTTATTACAATCGTTATGGGCTCTCTGGCGATTGTGACGTTGCTCTTGGCAACAAAATACTTCCAGATATTCTTAGGACTCGGTTCCGGATATGCCAGGCTTTTAACAAGAGAAGCCAAAATATATCTTCTCGGTACAGCCACTGTTGCGATAATCTTCTTTTTATCGCGTGCCAAGTTGCGTATGCATTTGCTCAGAGAAGCCGTTATATTTGCCGCAATAGCATTAGATGTGTTTCTCGGAGCAAGATTCATCACCGACCGGATATTTTAAATTAAAAGTTTAGACAGCCCGGCTTATGAAAATTTTTCCCGCTCGATTCGACCAAGTATAAATCGGCCGTCGTTGCGCATAAAATTGATGATGGAATCGAACTGCTCGTCGATAAAGCGAGACTCGTTACAGATTATAGCTATACCAATGACTGCGTTTGTCTTAATATCCTGATGGTCAACCTCCGCGATAGAAATATTAAAGCGACTCTTGAGCCGGCCGATCAGGCTCTTGACGATGCTTCTCTTGCCTTTTAGTGAGGTAATACCCGGCAAAGAAAGATGCGCTGTCATAACACCAACAATCATTTTTGACTCTTGTCTTTTGCCTGCATACGCTGATCGCGGATTTTTTCCAGTAGTTTTTTCGTGGCTATTATTCCTTCATTCTCGTTAAGCCTCGAACCTTCGTACTCCACATTGACATAACCGCTGTATCCGGCGTCCAGCACAATCTTCATCATTCGATAATAATCAATCCTGGTTTCATCGCCATTCTCATTGAAATCATAGCTTTTGGCACTGACACTTTTAGCGTAGGGCATCATTATCCTGACGGCTTCGTAACGGTCAATCTCAGAAGGAAAATTACCGAAGTCCGGCAAGGTCCCGCAATTGGGCAGATTTACATCCTTGATAACGGCAGTCAGCCATTTCGGATTCGACGAGAAACCGCCATGATTTTCGACAATCACGTTGAGCTTATGCCCGGCTGCAAACTCGCACAAACGCCGAAGTCCGTCGGTTGCAAGCTTCTGCTGTTCCTCATAAGTACCTTGCGAAGCGGCGTTGACCCGAATGGAGTGACATCCAAGATACTTTGCGGCCTCGATCCACTTATAATGGTTCTCCACGGTCTGAGTGCGCCGTTTTGAATCCGGATCGCCGAGGTTGCCCTCGCCGTCACACATAATCAGCAGACTCTTTACGTCGTTATCGGCGGCCCTCTTTTTCATCTTGGCCAAATATTCGGTGTCCTTGGCTTTATCCTTGAAGAATTGATTGACATATTCGACGGCGTTAAAGCCGAAGCCCTTGGCCTCTTTTGCGAAATCGAGATTGTCGAGTTTAGGTTTGGCCAGTCCGAAAAGCCTGCGGTGCAAAGACCATTGGGCTAACGAAATCTTAAACGGCATTTTTTTGCCCGGTAAAATTGCCCCGAAACCGGTGCAGCCGACCAGAGTAAGCCCCCCCGCCGTACCTGCACCGAGCGCCAGAAATCTCCTTCGATTCATTTTCTCCACTATGATTTTTCCTTAAAAAAAGCCGAATCAAATTTGTTGTCTCCCTCTTGTGTGGAGATTTCAATATTGCTTATCTTAACCATTCTGACCTTAATCCCCCAGGGCGCAACATCCTTTTCAAGAACGTTCTTAAGATTACTCATTATTATTTCACGAGAGGTGCGAAGGCCTTGGGCGGCCACTCTGCCGCATTCGTTCCTTACAATTGCCCGAACGACATTATCGATAGCTTTTTTATAATTATCAACCTCAAACAAAGCTTTTCCCGGGTGGTCTATTTTATAACAAATCATCACATCAAGCTTACACTTTATGCCGTCACTGGTAACAACCGTCTCTCTCTCGTATGGAACTGTTGTTTCTTTGCATTGTATCAAAGGCATATCACTGTACGGACGCTGGTAAAAACCCCAAAAGCTCCATATACAACCAAGTCCGGGTTTGCATAACTTTCGAAATTTCCCGAATGTCGTAACCACAAGAACATTGCCCTGTGGTACGGCGTAGAATTTGAGTAATCCCAACGTTGCAAAACCAAGTATCCTGCAAACAATAGGCCGCTGGGATTCAAATCTTTCCAAATCATTTTTTTCATGAGACTCATTCCAAATGCTTTTCGGCACTATTTCAGGCCCGGGTAATCCGGCTCCCTTTGTCCTTTTTTTCCCCTTTTTCCTCCAAAATGAATCTCCCGAACCACGCCCGTGTCTTATCGAATACATCAGATAAGCCAGGCCGCCGGCAACAAAACCAACGCCCCCACATACAAAAACCGGCGTGGGCTGATTCTTGAACGCAACCCAGGCTTTACCCGACGAATTTACTTTCTCATAGGTAGCCGTGTTTAAAGAGATTTTCTCATCCCCTATTCGACCAAAAATTAATAAACCTAAAATAAGTGATGTAATTCCCAGTAAACAGGCAAATACGAATGTCTTCATTGTCCTAATCCGTTATTCATATCCAAAAGTATGCCACAATTTTAACTCTGTCCATCGGCTTCAAACTACAAGTACAAATCATAAACACTCTGTGCATTCCAGTCAATCCAATTATCGAAGTGTTTAGGATCGATGATATAGTTTGTTACTTTTTTATTGTTCATGCTTTTACATCATGATATCATCAGTTCATGCAGAGGTGTTATAAAATACCTTAAATCTGAAATATTTCTTTATCACGACCTTTTAGGAATTAGGAAAAAACTAACATGAGCCAATGCAGTCAATGCGGGCAGGAAGTCCAAAATTCTGATAACTACTGTTTCCAGTGCGGGGCCGAAATTGAAAAATATCCACTACCGGCGGGATTCTGGATCAGAGTTGGTGCTCACATTATCGACAGCCTGATATTTTTACCTCTGACCATACTTATTTATCTCAATTTCTTTTTATTCAAGAACACGACATTACTTATTTTGTTCGCACTGCCGAGTTTCCTTTATAAACCTTTGATGGAATCCTTCTATGGCGCCACCTTGGGCAAGATGGCCTGCGGAATCAAAGTCATAGATAACATAGGCCAGAAACTCGATTTGGGAACGGCATTTCTTCGCGCTCTTCCATTTCTCTTATCAACCTTCACAGGTACCTTACAAAGTCTGATTCTATATCCATCGCCGGAATTTCAATCGGCAACGACCCTCGAAGAAATCGCAAATCTGCAACGACCAGTCCCAATTAGTACTATCATGTTCTTTGTCAGTACATTTTTATTGATTGATTGCACTTTCGCCGCATTTACTTATAGAAAACGCGCCCTTCATGACATGCTGGCCGGTTCCTACTGCGTTTACAAAGAACGGCAACTACATTAAAAATTACAACGGGATGTGATTATATTCACGGCAGATTAGTCACGACCTTGGTCATCATCAATGTCACACAAGAAACTCCGATACCTATATCAATGGAGCTGATACTTAAACGCAGAATCTCAGGTCTGCCGGTCGTAACAACCGTCCTACTGAAATCGCAGCAGGTTCAGGCCGGAAGCTTCATCGAATTTCCTGTGACCGCTTAGTCCTTCGATCTCGATTATTGTCACTTCAAGAATCAGAAACGTCTCTATTCCTCCCCTCGGACAACCTACTAACACTTCATCCATTTTGCCGACTGCAGCATGGATATGCAGTTTCGGCCCTTGGTCATCGCAATAGATTGTACCGACCCCGAGCACTTCACCCGGACCGGCGAATTTTTTCTTGTTGCCGATGATTTTCGGCTTTTCCTGCTTTGGCCCGACAATGACATCGGCCTTCCTGAATCCGCCGGTAATTAAAACTGCTGCGGATTGAATGTTTTCCTTTCGTGCAATTTTATGAACGGATTCGTAAAGGTCCTCCCCTTCGAATAATCTTGCTGCTATTATCCTGCCTGTCCTGCCTACTGCATATTCCATATTTGAATTCCCGGATCAAAATTCTCTTATTGCGGCAATAAATTTATCATTGTCGGCTGGTTTCGGTCACAGGCCAATTCACCATCTTTATATTTTAATTCCACAACCTGGATCGAGCTGCGGGCCTGTTCGTAGGGACTCCTCGGGCCCCCTTCTCGCCGGCTCGGATGGGTAAAGTAAAATAGATAGACCCTCTCTCTGCTGACGACGACGTCCGGATGACCACCTTTGACCTGATCGTCGGGGCCGGTGCCGGGTTCTTCGAGAAGATTATTCTGCCGGCGCTTCCAGCTAAGAAGGTCCTCCGAATAATACACACCCAGGCCGGACCATACATCCACGATCATCCAGTACTTTCCCTGCCATTGAAACACTTTTGGCCCTTCGCCGGGCCTATCACCCACGGCCTTGCCTTTGTCGATCCACCGATACAAATTCGGGCTGTCCGCATAGTATATGGATTTGCCGTCACGTTCGTTGTTGTACCACATGCGCCATGTCTTATCCGGCAGTTGAAAGACACAGGCATCGATTACACGGTCCGAGGCCAGCTTCAAAGTCGATTGATAATCCCACTTGAGCAGGTCGTTACTGGTCAAGTGTACAATATCCCTCGGATGTTTCCAATCGTTAAATATCCCGGGCACAAGTGTCAGGTACATGTGATATGTTCCGTTGTGCTCGATCACTTCCGGCGCCCAATAGGTCTGGTTAGGTTCTCCGAGATTAATATTCGCAATCCCGCGATATGTCCAGGTCACCCCGTTGTCCGCCGACTCGGCGATCCCGATATGTGTCCCATGCACCCAGGCGACGCCCCTTGCCTCGGCAAGTTTTGCCCGGCGATTGGTATAGAACATGAACCATTTTTTCTCGTTTTTGTTCCAGCACAGTACCGGGTCCGCTGCACCATCATATATAGGGTCACGGAAAAGAGGCTTGGTTGCAACCTTATCCGCAGGCTGCTGTGCATTACAATCCAACAGTACACAGATAAGGCATAATAACGTCACTACAATTCGACTTGTTTTCATACGTGAATTCCTTTCTGTAAAACATTTTAACAAGGATCTGCAGATCCCCTATATTCATACCGGTATTAAAAGACCATATATATTTTACTCAAATACTACTTAACTTCATCTTTGAACCTCACGGAAGAATAGAATATCAATTTTGCCGTGAAATTTCAAAAATGAATAATTTATATGTGAAGATAAGTATCATGTATGTTAAGTCAGGGTCAATCTATTAAACATTTATACGAACAGAGTTTGCATATAGCTCATCATCATCCCTAACTGTATTATCTCAAGTAAAACCATGCAGATTTGAACAAGCTTACCTATCCTAATCGAAAAATATTGTTGACAACTCAATAAAACCTGATAGCATTATCAATGCGAAGGTGATAATTATTTATATCTTTGAGGTGGGGGGGATTTTGCAGGAGGAGGCACATAATGAAGAGCATATCGGTTTGTTTCACTCCCATTCTATTATTATTTATTCACCCAGCTAATTGTTCGAGTGTTACATCCGAATCTGTTCATAATCCTTTGTCAATCCAATTACCGGTTATATCAGGAAAGCACGGGTTTTGCATCGGTTGTGTGAAACGACTTCACGAATGTGATAGACTATAAAGCTCAAGGGTGTGAGCTTTATACGGGCTGCGTGCATGATGCTAACAGCTCTTTTTGCAGCCCCTGCCTTATAGTAGGCTCCTTAGGGCGGGGGCTGTTTTATTAAAAATTACAGTGCACAACTCAATGGCAATCAAAGCTCGATTACAATGCCGCTTCCAGAGAAGCCAGTGTTTCGGCTATTTCGGCGGAACAATCATCCTTTACAATTCCAATAACTGCATGCAAACAACATGGCTTCGGCACCGTTCATAAAACAGAACGATATCCTTAACCATATCTTACCGGCGGCAACAGCTTAAAAGATAATAAAACATTCTTCTTCCGGAAAACCCAAGTCGAAGATGATATAAATGTTTATAAAATCCCGGAACCTTATTCGACCGTAAACATCGCCAATGACACCTGGTCTTTGATATATATCCTGTTTCCCGATACGACCGGGTAGGCGTATATTTGACCATCCGAAACCTGATAGCCGGCTAATTCCTTATATTCGGTCTTGTCTGGTTCGAATACTACCAGTTTGGCACTGGAATTAAGCCCGATTAAGACTGAACCGGCATCAACAACGGAGCCAAAACCGCTGCCTCCCATACCCCCGCCACGACCGCCTCTTCCGCCGCCGCGACCGCCACGCATTCCGCCACCACCACCGGCGGCGTAACTTGCGAATACCATATTCACATTGCTAACGGGCAGACTGTTTAGACCGGCATTGCTGGAAGACTGCGTCCAGGCCGCCTGACCGGTTTTGGCGTTAACACAAAAATAATTGCCGCGTTGTGAAAAGGCATATAGCATACCATCTTTCAGCACAGGTGTGTTGTATTCCACCATGTTGTCCGAATATGTCCAAAGCTCATTAACAACGAATTTGTCCCCGTCTTTTTTAATTGCAACAGATTTTATGCCTTCCCCGCCACAACAAATAACGTTTTGCCCATTAGTAATCGGCGTCACACACTGGCGCCTACCCGGATTAAACGGCATTTCCCATAAAAACGTACCATCGGCAATTTTAATTCCCACAACGTTACTCGCGGTCATTACGACAATCATCTTTGTACCTTCAACAGTCATGACATTCGCCGAAGAATGATTTGTCCCGGGGCTGTTCCATTTCCATTTCTGCTGACCGTCGGACAGGTTATACGCAACAACCGCTCCGTTATCTTGTCCCCCGAACTGCCCTATTACAAGCCCGTCTTCGATTATCGGTGACATAGCCGTATTGAACCGGGGCAAGTCACCGGGGAAATCATTTTTACGCCACTTCACATCGCCGGTAGATGCATCGAGGCACGAAAGCATACCGCTTATGCCGAATGTCACTACCATTCTATCAGCTACTACAGGCGAGCTTCTTGGGCCGGCGTGATCCCTGTCCGCTCTCGTGTTAGCTTCGGCCTCATAGCTATCTTTCCATATCTGATCTCCCGTATCAGCGTTTAGGCAAAGAATAACTTCCTCGCCATCCTGTCGGGTGAATACATAAAGCCTGTTACCCACAAGAGCAGGTGTCGAATCGGTTCCTTCTCCTACCTCAACTTTCCACTTCCGTGTCAGTTTGTCAGGCCATTTATCCGGCACAGCAAACTTGGTGACCTTTGCATCACGATTAAGTCCCCGCCACTGCGGCCAATCCTGCCCGAAAACACAGGCCGAACTGATTAGAATTAAAACGCTTGTGACGATGACAATGAAATGATGTGTCTTTTTCATAATAGCCTCCCATTCATATCCTATAGAATTATCTCTACCGAGCCACACGCAAAACAGTTGAACAGGTGCGACTATTTGGGAACAATCTAATCCGCCCCCGGCGACAAGTCAATATCATTAACATCAGAAACTTCATAAAAATCTGCAATGCAATACCCTATTTATTAGTAGGTATATAGGGGATTATACGTGGGCAGTAAAAAGAGAAGGCCGTAGATTTATAAACCGCAGACTGCAACACAATTTAAAAAGGGGACTGCATAAATAGAAGTTACAGTCCCCCAGGATGATCGCACAACATCAAGTTTGTATAAAGCTTAGAAAGGTACTTCTATCCCAGCGCCTATCCCCCAGCCATTTCCGGTGCCGAGCAATTCTATCGCCATATTCCAGTTTTTATAAATATCACATTGTGCACCGATGTAACCACCAAAATTGCTATCTGTCTCAAGGTCCCCGCTGGCTTCTCCAGACCAATAGATACCGGTGGTCGCAATCGTTCTATGTGTTGCGTCAGCATCGCCGGAAAGAGAATAGTAAAATGGTCCGCCATAAACCATCCAGCCGCCCATATCAACGGTTGGTCCGACTGCGACGATTATTTCCATGACATCAATATCCGCGGTTTCTTTCCATGTCTCTGTTCCGTCGGTTCCCGTACCACTCCAGCATGTATCAAACCAGTTCATCTGAAACGCAACGCCCAAGTCAATATCATCCTGTTCGGCAAAGGTGTACCTGGTTCCCCAGCCATAGGCAAAATCATTGTCCAAATTCAAACTAAACTTTCCATCTTCAAAATATCTTGTGTCAGTGCCCGGATCTCCCTTTAACTTCAAATCCTCAAAACCCAGCTGTACATATACTTGCCAAACATTGCTAATGCCATAGCCAATCCCGCCGTAATAAAGATTTGAAGAAAAATCACTGATTTCTACCTTGGTCGTACCGGCCGAATCAAAAGCCCCATCTGCCAACCAAGTCCACTTTGCCTTCATATCATCCAAATCCTGGGTAAAATATGAATAGCTAAAACCTCCGTTCCACCGGCCTTTGTCAAGTCCCGCGGTCGGAGGACCTATTATCGCAAAGCCACTCGAAGCTAAAAAACTCAAGACTAATCCCGCTGTACAAATTCTCATTCTCATAACATTCTCCTTGTCCCCCACCTCTATCTTATGAGTCCCCCCGAACTCCTGCCTGGCCACGCTGCCAAGCTTTAAGCCGGATAAGATAACAAGTCAGCCTTAAAAAGGCAATATTTAATGTCACTTTTTATGAAAAAACTTCCTCATAGGGCCACAGGACATTTTTGTAACTCCTGATATACATACGACATATGCATAAATTACACTATGAAATGAAGTCACTCGAATAAAAAAAGGCTGCAAACTTTAGTGTCTGCAGCCTTCATAAAGAAATATATTGAAATCACAGAGCTTTGTTATAAAGCTCTGCGTCTGCGCATCCAGCTCGCAGCAAAACTTATTCCAATGCTGCCCAGCATAAGAGCTCCTGGCGCCGGTACAACTTCGACTGTAAAACTCCCGTCCGAAAGCACTAATCCCTCAGCCTGTCCAATTGACAGACCATCGAAAACGATTATATTTTCGAGGAGAGGACCTCCATCAACTACGGCGTAGGCATTTTCAGCAAATTCAACCGACGATACACCAGGAGCCAGACCTTTAATCAAGGCTGTAGCGATATGCAAATTGTGACCTGGACCAATAACATCCGGCCCCAGACTATCAGTATCAATAATCATGCCAAGTACCATATAATCCGGTTCTACACGTGTCACCCACAAATCAGGGCCTATAAGATCCGAGCCCATCAAAAGATCCAAACCACTTCCGAGAGTACCATCCCAACCAAATGCAGCCACCAGCCCCTGCACACCCCCGTTGGTGGATAAATTCAATTTTATTTTCAAGGTTTGGCCCACATAATCCTTATCTTTGTCTAATTTCATAGCACCATAAAACCCATAAGGAATATTTTCGTCTAATGGCATAATATCCGCCGAAGCCGTTGTGCTAACGAGAAGACACACTCCTATCACCAAACAAAGAAATAGCTGTTTGCATTTTGCTTTCATATAATACTATCCTTTCTTCTTTTCTATGAATTACACCGGACCTTGCAGGCCCCATGCATACATATTGAATAAAAGAGGAGTCTATAGCGTTTTACGTCTTCGCAACCAGCCAACAAGTCCGGCTCCGATGCCGCCTAATAAAATTGCTCCCGGTGCAGGTATGGCGATAATACTCCCGGATGACAACATGTCACCAGCGGTAGGAACACCCACACTTGCCAGAGCCGACGGCGCTAATCCCAACTTATTGGTATAGTTCTGGATGATAAAATCCCAGGTTTCACCGATCTCGAAAACAAAGTCTTGATTCATACTCTCAAAAACCAGCGGCTTATTAACTCCGACTTTGTCTATCTTGAACGACAGTCCACCATTAATCCAACCGTCATCATTAGTCAGTGAAGTTTCCAGATCGGCTACATACCATAAGTCTGTCCATGCTTTACCGGTCAGGTTGGTAATACTAACCAACACACTACCAAACGAAGGATCATAGTTTTCGGGACAGGAGATTTCTTCAGTTAATGTATCAGTGGCTGAAATCAACTCATTTTGTGGAAAGAATGTCGCACCCGGCGGATTAACACCGAGCTCGTGCACCCACAATGGAGTCCATAACGGATCCTGACGGCCTATATCAACCCACTCGGACATAGTTGGAACTGCCATTGCCGTATTACTCAGACTCACCAGCAACACAAGAAAAATTGAAGTGATAATTAATTTTTTCATCGAACACCCTTCCTCTCTTATTAAGAAAATTACTCTTTTTTCTCCTCCTGCTTATATCAAAAAGTATTGCTTTTGATGATTTCGCTCAAGGGTATGTTATTTCAAATCGCTCGCTTTTTTAAAATGTTCGGTCGGATTTATACTGGCGAACAAAAACACCCAGACTGCCCCTCCTTGAGTAAAGAAACCATCCTGGTGATTTTAGCCGAAAACACTTCAAAAGTCAAGGCTATTTTGTGTATTTAGTCTATTATTTACAATAAAAAGGGGCTGTATTTTAATATTTTTGAAGATTATTCCCCAGTTATATTGTCAAAAAAAGGCAAAATTTACCGGGAAATCCAAATCTTTGAGTACAGGTTCGAGTAATAATCACAAATAGTATTTTTCCGCCCCAGTTACTTTCTTGGCCACGAATTTTCACACTTTCATCTGAGCAACGAGCTGGCGGGTTTGGGGGGATTGATTATTATGGGCCTGTTTGAAAGCGGTGGTGGAGGATTCGTTTTGCTTTTTAAAAAGCTCGTTACCGACAATAATCTCTTGCAGTGCCTTCGATTTGGTTCGGGCCTGTTTTAAGAACCGCACCGTCTGCGTGCCGTAAACTCCACCGAGTAAAGCGAAGATACCGATACCCAGCTCCATAGCGGAATCGGCTAACTGCCAGCCGTCGGGCCGCGCCGCTGAGGATTGCAACGCCGCATCGGTAAGCTGTAGGTTCGATTCGGCAAGAACATCTTCGGCAGTTTCCGCCGGTGGAAATTCTTTTGGAAGACCGAAATAAGAGACAAACGGCCTGCTCTGGGCTTCGCCTAACCGGCTAAGAGCCTGTAGCTTTTCGGAAGCATATTCCTTCCGGGCTGTCTGGGCGGTTATCGCCGCGGTACGATTGTGCAGCCATGCGTTTTGTTTTTGCACCTGGTTCGGAGCGAACCGAAGAGACTCGCAACCGGTTACAAAAAGAATCACACATATTAACAATATAGTCTTTTTCATTTTCTTTCCCTTTCTTTCTTATTATTTTAATATAATAATGATTTACGAGATGGTTAATATTCAGAAAGTGGCAATTTCTTTTATGGATACTGCTAAATCATTCAAACCTAAAACTATATTTCTATTACAAGAAATATCAAAACATCCGGAAGCTCAGCGTATTCTAAATTTATTTCCATCAGCAGATATTAGAGTAATTGAACATCAACAAAATCCACCTATATCCGATATGTCACTATCTAAAACTCTTCTGGCTGGTAAGAGAATTTTAATGATCGGGAAAAGTACCTCCTTTGTCGGGCACTTCGACGGCAGGCTCGGCGAAAATATCAGATGCCGTCCTTATTACAAACTCGTACCGGTCTCAAATGGTTGTCCTTACTATTGTGTTTACTGTTATCTCGCCTATGTCTATCGCAAATTCTTACCGTTTATCAAAATCAACATTAATCACGACACGATGTTCAGGCAAATCCGAAAAACCGCCGACCGAGCCGACGGAAACATCAGCTTCAATATGGGTGAGATGCTGGATAGCATCGCTCTCGATCATATCACTAACCTGACACTGAAGCTTGTCCCGTTCTTTTCACAATTCACAAATGCCTATCTGATGCTTCTGACTAAAAGCAGCAATATTGAAAACCTTATGACTGTTAAACCAAACAGACAAATTGTACTTTCATGGAGTTTGAATAGTTGTCAGGCGATTCGCCAATACGAACTTGGCACCGCCGATCTTGACGACCGTATCGAAGCCGCCAGGCAATGCCAGGAACATGGCTATCGCACTCGATTCCGCATCGATCCCGGCATTCTTCAGACCGACTGGCAAGAGGGCTATGCCGATTTAATCCGGAAGTCACTGACCGCAGTCAAACCGGAAAATATCACCCTCGGCATGTTGCGGCTTTTGCCGGGCCATTTCAAATTGGCGGAAAATGCATACGGGCTACGCGCCAGACAACTTGGCAATATGAACTTTGTTAGAGGAGCTTCGGATCACAAAATTCGGTATCCGATAACAAAACGTATAGAATTCTATAACTTTCTGATCGATCAAATCCGTAATTTTAATAAAGATGTCTCAATCGGCCTGTGCCGTGAAACACACGAGGTCTGGAACATCCTTAAAAACCGCTGTGAATTGAATAAATGTAACTGTATAATATGGTAAACCAACTTATCGCTCTTATAAATCACTCAATTTCTTTTAGGCTTATACAAACAACTACAATATGAATAATTATATGTTTCATTATCATTCCTTTGCGGAAAAATATATTGGTGCGACTCTTCTTTTTTTATTTGATATTCCAATTGCTTGACTTATTTTCTGTATTAGAGACTTCTGATATTTGTCCTGAATGATCAATAAGCTTCTTTTTTTGGTGAAGTCGTCTTTTCGATGGCTCGTAGTCGATATTCATGGGAAATACTCTTTGACCAGAGCAGTTCGAGTTTCTGCTCAAATTCCTTCTGTCCGTCAAGCAGTATGCTGACATCTCGCTGGAGCAAATCAAGCTGTCGTTGTAAATTGAGCCAGCTTCCGACAATCAACGAGGCTAAAAGAAGCAGTTGGAAAACTACGGACATACTAATCTGCCGATTCAGCCGCCATCTGTTTGAATTTTCTGACGTCATTGTTCTTACCTCGCCGCCGGTTGCCGATGCTCCAAAGCTACGGTAACAGAGCACGGAAACTTACGCCGGTGCATAGAAGACATTTTTATTACCCACCCTGAACATCACAACATACGTCCCGGCCGCAAGAGTGCCCTGCTGGTCGAAAGGCTCGGCCAGATTCACCGCCTGCGTCTGCTGGCCGATTTCATATGGTCCGGTTCCGGGGCTGCCGACCACAACGGCAATAACATTATAAAAATTATATGAGTCATTGCTTTTAACCTTTACCGCCCAGATAACCGCACCGGCACCTGGTGAGGTTACTATCGCTGTCTCAGAGGTTCTTTGAGCGGGTGCTCGCGAAAGCTGCTCCAGTGTTTGCTGTGTATTCGCTTTGTTTATCTGTTTGCTCATGGTTTTCTTTTTCGGACAATCCTCAAATTTGTGCACTGCTTTTTGAAGTCCATTTGCACACGTACGATTTGTTTTTGGCTGCGGTTGTCCCCTCGGGTGACCGGCAGGTCCGGCCTTTCGGGGCCTGTGGTCACTTTATCACCGAGACCATAATCCAGAGCCAGGTAAGGTGTTTGAACATCTATTGTTTCTATTATCTCTGAAGATGCCGCAGCAACACGGCATACATATTGGTATAATGCTTCGGAATCATCCACCTGGTCGGGGACTCCAAGCACAGGATCTTTGCTTTTTGCGAAGATGCTCTGGTCGGAAATCTTTCGATACTTGAACCTTTTCGGCAATACAATTGAATGTTCAATCACCGGAACAACTGAATTAACCGGACCGTCGGCAACTTCGGCTCGGAGTCGCTCATCGCTGATAATCGAGGCGGTAATTCTGAACGCCAGGCCACCCTTAAGTAATGCATCCCAGAATTCTGTGCCGAGCCTTTCGCCGCTGAGCCACACACTGCACTCATCGGTAAGGATATTGAAGGCATCGAGATATTGCCACCAGTCCTGACCACCATTATAGGAGACCTGAAGATAATAGCCCAATGATTTGCCCTGGCTGTCGGTGGTTAGTGTCGGCCAAAAGCGTCTGCGGCAACAAACATATTTTTTACTTTGAAAAATTTTTGAAAAATCAAAGGGGTCACCCCGATAGTACGGCGGGCCGCTGTAATCACCGGCCTCGTTCAGTGTCCACTTGCGAAAAACATCCCTGACCTGATAAAAGTCCGGATTGGTGCACGGGCAGTATTTGTTATAATTGCCGCTTTCGAGACTGCTGTCCCAGCCCATCGTCAAATTAAAGGTGGCTTCGAAGATTTTGAAATCTCCCAGGCCGATGTACTTGTGTGTGACAGGCCAGAAATTTTTACGACTGCTCAAACCGGCAATGTTCGTCCTTGACAGATTAAGCAGGCTGCCTTCCTTCTGGCAATCCAGCTCAACTGTTCTACCGGTATCGGATTTATAAAACACTACGGCCTGCGACGGACCAGTGGAATTCATCCGGGGGACAAACTTGAATTCGAGAGCGATCCTGTCACAGCAACGATGCAAAGCCTCCAAAAGACCCAACCCGGTTATATCAAGATCACGAACGATTTGGCCGTCGGTCAGCGTCTGCAATCGAGATAATTCCGGCGTTAGCAAAACTCCTACCGACAGATATTCGCTCAAAAGATAATCTATCACCTCAGCATAATTCCATAACCTGCCGTTCGAGCTTTCCGAACAAAAAATCGTATAGCTTTTACCGTTAACCTGTACCGGAGATGCGCTTGCATTTGGCTTGCTGTCCGGATTGAATATTGTATCGAAACTTTCCAACATAACGGCGGTTCCATCAGCATTTATAATCCGCTGACCGAATACCGTAATACGCTTTAGATTCGCACTGAAATCCTTCGATATAATATCCGCGAGATTTTCATCGGCTTTCAATTTTGTCTCGATATTTTCTATCTGACCTTCGAAGACCGGATAGCTGAAAACTGCCGCTCCCGGTGCTCCGCTGTTGTATATGCCCTGAATACTCAGAGATTTTCCCATCGAAAAGAGTGTTTCAATTTCTTCCAGCGGCACCGAAGAGGCCTCGGCATTCGCGGCGGGATTATACCTTAATCTGGCCCTGCTAAATTGCGGCCAGCCGCTGCGGACAATCTCAACCGGCTCCAGTGACGTACATAAAATACCATCGACGAATATTGAGACGGCAGCCGCCGGCAGTGCCGGTGATGATAGCTGCGATTGAAAAAAGTCTGTTCGATTGGACATTTACCTGTACCTAAAGAACTGTTGTCTCCAAAATATTTATTGACTCGGGAATTTGGCTATCAAGCTGAATTCTTAATCGTGCCTGTGATTCGTCCCGGATGCCATCGACACTTTCAGCCCGAACGGCAAAAAGATATTGTCCGGCGGAAAACCCCGAACTTTCATAGCTGTAAAACTTTCGACCCTGATATTCGATTATGGCCAGTGGATTTTCATAATCGATTTGTCCCGAAGAATTATCGAAATATATCCTAAAACATTCCGGCGATGACTTCTGCTCGAGGGAACTATAGAACCATACGAGACTGACACAATTGCTGCTGGTTTGTTTTGCTGTTACGGCAAAAATCTTGTTTGGCTGTGGTTCTTTCAAAGAGCCGTCTGATTTTGTCGAGACCTTTGCCGCCGCGGAAAAAGTACGTTCCTGAGAACCGCAGTTATTGAAGCGGCGAACAACATAGAAATATGTCAAGCCAGCCTCATGTGGGACAAAGCTCGGCGGGTTTATCTTGTCGGTATCCGGCTCCGAGACCACCAGGATATTTTTAAAGTCGATCTGTTCCATTGAACAGCCGCGATAAAGTGCCGTACAACCGTTCATACGGGTCCAGAACCATCCTGAAGTTAAAACAGTACCCAGCTTAAATGCATTTACTGTCATTCCATTAAACAATGCATCTTGAAGCCATGTTTTTTCCAGCTCCGGAGTTCCTCGGGACAAAGACAACTTTCCCGTCAAAGTCGATTGTGCACTAATTGTCCCGGCAAGCTGGACAATGGGAGAGACATATATCGAGGCCGGGTTGATACCTTCACCAAAAATAGAGAACGGATCGCGATAAAGTCTGTATATTTCATCTGCGCTCAACCAGCGGTTCCATACTGCAACATGGTCGATTTTACCGTCAAAATAATTCGAGCCGTCAAGTCCGCCTATCGTTAAAAATGAACTCTGGTCTGCATATGTCACGGCTGCCGTTATTGTCTGATTAAAGATGCCGTCAACATACATATCCCACTGTTTTATGGAATTATTTACAACGAAAGTGAAAAAATGCCACGACGTATCAACAGCCAATGTGGAATTAGTATAGTAACCGTTTATGCCGTTTGCGGAAGTCAGGACCGACCACAGATCGCCGGCTGCATTAACTGCAATTGCCCAGACACGTTTGTTTGCAGCGTAATCGTACATGGAAACAACGTAGGCGTTCGATGTGTAGTTCGTGACATCTGATTTCGCCCAGAAACCAACCGTCATGTATGGGCTGCAAAACAGAACGGGATTGTAAGCGATTTTATGCCGTCCGCTGCCGCCGTCATAATTAACACAACCACCGAACAATCCCGACGACCACGGAGCCGTTCCGGTAAGCTCGCCGATATTGCCGTTACATGACAAGTCGGATATCTTTCCGCCGCCTCCTTCGAGCATAGGCCAATACCCCGCGAGGCCACGGGCAAGCGGATGGCTTTTATTCGGCAATATTCCTCTCGGCGGTTTGATAATTGACATTTTTTCTTTTACCTTTTTACCCTTCGACTTTGCTCAGGACATGCTTTTAACTTTCTAACAGCTTTGATAGTTCCAGCACTGCACATACGCCCGGACATCGTGACCATCAGTCGAGCCGGTTTGTTTGATCCCGATTCTAAAGTGAGCCAGATCCTTGACAATGAAACTCAATTGCTGCGGGTCGGTGCTGCTGTCACCCTGGATTGTCCAGAGCGGCGTGTCGTCGTAATTGCTGCCATCAAGTGAGCCGTACAGGCTGATTTCAACTTCATCACTCGGCGAAGCATCGTAATTAATTTCCACAACCAGATGCGCCCCCTCATATCCATTTGACTCAAGATCGACATCTGATGAAAATGATTCGGTTGTGCCGGACAGGGTGACATAGCCGTCTCCGGAGCCGATTATTTGGACTGCGGAAGCCCAGTTTTTGCTTATAGTTGCCATCGCTAAATCCTCATTCTTTTTATCTGTTTAATCCAGGTTAATTACTAAATCTCCGGCCGCAAACTTCGCAATCACACCGCTTCCGACAACTTTTGCCGGACTCAAAGCGCCATAAGCCAGCATGTTTCCACCCGTCGCAGCATCGAACAGGGCAAAGTGAGTTACCGTACCCCAGTTGCCGGTCGCCATCGGAAAGATAATGTCAACAGCGTTGTCCAGAGAACCACTGGCCGAAACATTCCAGTCAGAGGCGGAGGTTTGTATCCTTTGATAAGCCTTACCGTTCGGTTCGGCTAAGCCTGTTCCGTCTTCGCCCGGCTCGGCTGTCAATAAGCCCAGGTAAACGACCGGCGGAGTCAAACTACTCTTGCCGAAAATGTAATCCAGTAATCTGTTTTCCCAGTAATCCGAAAAACTTCCCATTGCCCTGTACCTCAATTATCACAGCGGGTTCCCAAACGCGAAATCTCGCATTTGGGATTCCAGTTTTTATCCCGGCGTTTTTGTTATGCTCGACTGATCCTCCGAAGGTGTATGAGTTAGAAGCACTGTTTGCCCGTCGTCATCATAATATTTAATTTCACCGTTCGATTTGTTCTGCACTGCCTTGTTGGCAAGCAGTTTGTCGGGGGTGACTTTCCCCGAGCCGGACCAGATAATCTCGCCGCTCGATATGAGTGTATCACCATCGGCCGGATTGGCACCAGCCTGCAGAAATATCTGGACGGAATATCTGCCTGGCACAATATTGCCGTCAAAGTTACCCAGGTACCTGCTGCCGTCCTTGTCGGTCAGGCCGATATCGTAATCGTCCGCGTCACGCCCGTCCGTTCCCCAAGCCTCAAAGACCTGCCCTGTGACGTACCAGACATCTCCCAAGACGTTCCGAACAACGGCGTAGAGTGTGTTGCCGGATGCATAATCTGCTTGTATTTCGTTCGCCATTTGTAAACTCCAGTGAAACCCCATAAAACCGGGGGCTTATATTATGTTTCTTCTGCCCACGAGCCGTTCTTTGCGATAGTTGCCCAATCGCTGTTCGCATCGGCCACGAGGCACAGACTTTCGCCTATAGCATCGGCGGATTTGTATTTAGCCGCCGTCTGGCCACTGTCGTCCCGGATGGTTGCCGAGTCGGGATCGATTCTCAGTTCCTGTGCCGCCTGTACGGTAAAATAAAAGACGGTTCCAGCCGGCGCCGATGCCGGCAAAGTAAGAGTCACCGTGGCAGTAGCACCTAAGTTAGTGTGGACACTGCCGGACTCAGCCTCTGTGAGTGTGTCGTCGGAGGTATGGGCCTCGATGGTCTTTTTAATACCACCAGCTCCATACGGTATGACAATATTATGACCTGCCCGGCAATCAGTTATCGAATCGATGTCACCACCGGACGTCGAAACAATCGCCAGGCGGATATGCGGCGAGGTAGCCATATCGGGAAAATTACCGTACTGGTTGGTGACAAGGTTCCCTTGTGAATCCAGATAGATATAAATATTTTCCTTATCATCTGCCAAAGTATTGCCGGACGAGCCTTCGTATTCGACAAGCTGTGTCCCTAACCAGAATTTACCTGCCTTAACGCCGATATCCAGAGAGCCTTCGTCATAGACCCTCAAGTCATTCGCTCGACGGCTCACAAGAAGCAATCGATACAGCAACTTTCGAAAGTTCAGGTAATACGGAGCCGTTCCGGTTGGGATGAATTCGACGCCGGTCTCACTATCGGATTGCAGATTCAGTAGTTCGTTATCCGTCGGATATGTTTCAGCCATAAGAAATTCCCTCAATTATTATGTGATTTTCAATACAAGCTCGTTTGCCTGTTTATCAAATGAATATATCTCAAGCCACTCGGCCGGTTCAGCCGCTGGTGTCACCGTTACAGGAGCGGTTTCACTAACGCTGCTTTGACTGCCCTTTTCGTCAAAGACAACGACGGCGAATTTATATATTCCGGCCTCCAAGGGTGGGCTTATCCATTCGATTGTATCTTCATCGAGTCCGAACCTGCCGTTGCCGAAACTGCCCCTGCCGAATCCGACCGCCGCTGCAGAATCGTAGCCAAAGTCACTTAGGCCGAACCGGCTCATTCCGAATCCGGCTTTGTCCTGCCAGGCCGGCCAAAGCTCAACCGGCGAATTGGTAAGCGGATGCTCGTAATCTATCTGGCCGGTCCCATTGTCAAAGAATATTTGTACCGTCGCTCCCGGCGACAAATCCTGGCTGCGAAGCATAGATATTCTCACACGCCCGCTGCCGGCCGGCGTATTGTCAAGCTCGCCGCTGAAATCAACATCCGCACACTGAGCCTCTACGGCGAAAACTTCGATACGCACCGGATAATCCAGACAATTCGGCAAAGGCACAACCATCTGTCTCTGTTCGGTATCGAGCGTCGTGCCGGCGCATTTGCCATTCACATAAACCTGATAAAATACATCATTCAAAACCGAACGCCATTGAACCAATGCTGTTCGCGGACTCACAACGGCACGACCATCGGCCCAAATCCCGGAGGGCATAGCAAACGCTCGAACTGAATTTATGCCGTTGCTAATAAGCGACATTCGTGCCCCTTTCAGGCTAATTGCGTGTACGTGATTTCATAATCGACGACGATGCCGGCTCCATCTACTCGTTCATTCATCACCTTGAAGATGTCCATACGAAGATTGTCGAATTGTCTGCCGTCGCCGGTGACAAGAGAGTGTGTGTCTCCGTCAATATAATTGGATATGGCGGCGATTCTGTCATCCAGATGGGTTCTGCTTTTGGCCCGCAGGGTTCCTCTATGTTTGATTTTTCTGCCGCGTCCGCCCATATCGATGGTTAACATGCCGTCCAGGCCCGGCACGGCTCTTTCGATTGAGTCTCTGCTGAAGCTGCCGACCTCGATTTCCAACTGCTGCTGGTCAAAAACTTCCTGTCCGTCTAATGTCGTATTCATTTGAAATATCCCGATTGACAATTATCAATCCCGCACTAATTTAGCCGATGAGCCGATCTGAGTGACATCAACTACACCGTCCGTACCGAGGTCGATACTGAGCCGGGTTCTTTCCTTTGCCTTATTAAAAAGCTTCTGGTAATACAGGGACTTTTTCCAGAAATTCTCATCCTGAGCCTTGCCGGCCAGCATTGCATAAACGCACGATAGTACTGCAAAAACAGAAGCCTGTCTCAATACGCTCGCATCGAGAATATCCTCAACGCCGTAATCGGAAGCAGGATTGCCCGGACGGATGCCGAAGTATTCGGTCAACTGGAAACCAACTTCATTCGCCTGTGGTGCAAAGGTGCTGATGCGATAGGAAATGTCACTTGCAGCAGGCGGTGCCACGGCATCGGCCTGCGAATCCGACCTAAGGACAGAAACACCAAGCTGCGTACCTGAGTCCACTGAAACAATCTCGAAAGCCCCATCCAGCACCTTATCTTCCGAGGCCAGATATATGACACCTCCGGCACAGACGCCGGTGGAGATAAAATCCGCTCCGGCTGCGATGAAGGTTGTCCCGCTGAGGGTTCCCCCTGACCCCTCAGTCAGGACCTGCCACGGCAGATGAAGCTGCCCGAAAAGCATCGGCTCATATTTCAAAATATCTACATCGTTCGAAAAACTTACCATTTCGTTTGTCCTCGTTAAAAAAAGACAGCAAAAACCCCCCGATAAATCGGGGGGCTAAATACCATTTGTTTAACTTGTGCTCAAATCGCGAATCATACCGTTAGCTGCTTCGTTTTTAAGCTCGACGGTGTATTCGCCGATCATCTCGCCGCACTCGTAATCCCCACTGCTAGCTAAAGGCTTGAAATGGAAACTGCGCCCGGCCAGCGGCAGAACATTGATACGAGACGAATCCAGAAGCAGTACGGCGTCGGCGGGCATCCATCGGGTAGTGATAATCCGGCACACGCCGAAGTCACTCTCGTAAATGCTGACCAAGTTGGTGAAGGTCGTATCGTTCGCACTGAAGCTCCTGCTATCGGCACAAAAAGCGTTAATCTTTCGCTTTTGAAAACCGCCGACGACAATCAAGTCCACATTGCCGCTGCTGTTGTTCCAGATTTGCCGGAGCACGTAATTAATCTTTTCCTCATCGAGGTCTGTGCCGGAAGGAAAGCCGCTGTCACCCGTGTGAAAGACATTGGTAGAGAAATGCTGAATTATCCCTTTCATCGACCTTCTGACCGAGCCGCTTCCTTCGGGATTGCTTGACGGCTGGCCGCCGTTAATGACGGTATTTTCCAGGTCTCGAATCAGTTCCCGCAGCCGTTCTTGCTTTTGAAAATCCAGTTCATCCGCAAGTCCTAACTGGCTTGCCGCAATATCCGTTCCGCTGACTTCGACTATCGCGGTGAATATCTGTGTATAGTTACCGCATCGTGTGCGGTTTGTGAATCTCACACTGGGTTTATCCGCCCCTTCGAGAGCCGCATTGCCGAGAATGTTTATCACTTTATCGTCGGCAAGGTCCTCGGCGGTTGTCCCCGCATAACCACGAACGACCGTCAAGGTATTGCTATTGATTGCTGTGACAAGCATCAGCTCCTCGCTGCCTTCGATCTGAATCTGGTCCCCGATGCGGAACCGTGAGCCGTTATCGACAACAAAATCGGTATCGGCGCTCGGGTCGGAAAAAGTACTGTCGTTGACAGCGTCTTTGTTCGGCAAAAGCTCATCTTCGAGCCATTCGTGATGGGTGCTTCTTGCCTGCCGCATCGGATCACCTAAAGCATCGAGTAAAGGAGTCTCGTAAGGTGAAATAAGTCCGATTACGTCCGAAACGTCCTCCGCCAGTTCCGGCAGAGTTGTTCCCGCTGAATATGTCGCTTTTCCTGTAAATGCCATTTTATTTCTCCCGTTTTATTTTCCCCTGACAATTCAAGGGGCTAAATATTGTTACAAGTAATTTCTTCTCAGTTTCAAATACTCATGCAAATCCGTTCGATTGCCTGTGGCGGCAGCTTTTTTTGCCGCCCTTTCGAGAATCGTATGAACGCCGGCGTCTCTTTCCTTCGCACCGGCAGTTTTTGTCGCCGTTACGTTTCTCTCGGTATGCTCGAACAGGTATTGTTTTTCCTTCTTTAATTGTTCGATCACGGCATCCTGATCCGAATCCGTTTTATCCTGCATTCTGGCCTTGGCAAGCAGCACAGCCGACTCGACATCGACGGCACCGGCGAAAATCAGTTTGTGCATCAGATCCTGCTCGGCACGAACGTCACTCAACTGTTCGGATAGTTTTTCCGACTGCTGCTGCGCCTGGGCCAGTTGCTCGGTCAGGCTCTCGATTTTCTTCTCGGCACTCTGTGCCCTTTTTCGATAGCGGATAGATTCGGCCACCGGAACCAGCTTTACGCCGTCATCCTCTTGTGACTGGGCTGTATCTTCTGATAAAACTTCCTGTGTCTCCATTGGACTTTTACCTCCTGAACTTCTATATGTTTTATGATTCATATCCCAATTCTCTGAGCACCTGCTCAGTTGGTACGCCTAATTCCTTTTTCATCATGGCCTCTTCGAGCTTTTCGCTCATGTTCTCCGGCAGAGGGCTGGAAAATATAACCTCCACCTCTCTGTCGGCAACGTCGGTTTTATAAACGCCGGCTGTATCGAGAATCGAAAGAACCATCCGGCAGATTTTCTTGAGCCCATCGCTGTAGGTAAATTTCTTTCGCTCGTTCTTGGACAGCATCCCCATCAAAGTCAGCCTCAAAGCCACCGCACTGGTAAGATTACCCAGCCTGTCCTTCAAAACACCCGCAACCAACGGCGTCACCGAGCTGACCTTGTCCATCGCCTCTCTTATTTCCGCGATGTGGAGCCCTTCGCTCGGCGTCGCTTCGTCACCGCCGAATTCCTCGATGGACGCCTCCGGATTATCGGTGTACCACATCCTGCCGGGCGAAACCGGCTTATTTTCGAATCCCTCGATTCCCTTGCCTAAATACATCTTGAACGACTGGAACGTTATCCTGTTGGCCCTGTCACTGAGCCTGGTATTAAGCTCATCCTGCAGCGGTATCAGCGGCTCGACGTCACTGTGACCCTCATAGAAATACGGCTGGGCGATATTCTGGATATGCACCACCGGCAGAAATCCCCACGGCATTTTCCCCTCGGCGACAAGCTCCTTGTCTTCGTATCTCTGCCAGGCATCGGCGGAAGTAATTTCTGTCACTGCGACAACCTGCCGATTATCGCCAGAACGCCTGCCGCCGGATAATATCCGTGAAAGAAAAGAGCTTTTACCGGCGAGGGAATTTTTCTTCTGATAGAAATGCTGCACATAATACCTGATTTTCTTGTAGTCGTTCTCATCCAGAATCGGCAGTGCTCTTGGTGCTTCAATCAGTTCGAGGCCGATTGTTTGTACCAGTCGTTGTGCGTCTTCGACGGACCCCGTCCGACGGGAATCCGCTTTCGGGTGAAAGGAGGAGGTAGAAGTGACTCTTTCGATGATCTCATTGCCAGGCCTGACGAGACAATCGACAAAACCGTAAACACTTCCGAGCACCGCCATATCCTGGAGAAATCCGATAGCACCGTTAGCCGAAAACAGCGCCTTTAATATCGCCCCTATTTTTGCACTTTTCTGGTCGTCCGGTGATTTGGAAACAATACTAACTGGTTTGCCGAACAAAAAATCCACTGCTGCATTTATCCGCCAGGCGATATCATTTTCGATAACGACTTCTTTTCGCTGTACGTCCCTAAGCGACCTGCCGCCGGGCAAACCAAATCGGCCGGTGTGGACATATCCGGTTATCCTCGCCGGAAGACCGAATTCCTGTGCCTGTACGTAAAATCGTCCTGATTCGCTCAACCTGCTGTCGGCTATTTCAGTAGTCGGATTCGCATAATAATTCCATAGCTGCTCGAAATGTCCCTGGATATCGACCCATCGTGTATCGATGAGCCAGTCTATGTAATCCGCTTCGAGATTTTTGTCCTGGAAAATATCAGTTTCGAATGCCATCGGTTTACTCTCCGGTTTCAATCTTTCTTCTTTTCAAACATCAACGGGCAAAAACATGCGCCCTCATAATTGGAGCTACTTGCGTAAATGCTGTCGAATTTCGATAGCGCTTTGAAAAGGCCGGGAGCTAAGTCTTTGCGGGAACGGGAATAAAAATTTTTATTTTTTTAATATTTTTGTTTCTACCCCCCTGCGTAAATGCTATCGATTTTCGATAGCGCTTTTAAAAAAAGTACATCCTGTCAAATAAGATTGCTTCGGACGAGGTATTCTTTTATCTTTAATAATATGCGGATAGCATTTTCAGCCGCCGGTATGTTCAGAAATGTTTAATAATTAATGTTGAAAGGAGCTATTGATATGAAAAAAACAAAGACAATAGAAAAAATTCTTTTACTTGTTACTGTACTTATAGCTATATTTCTTGTCGCCGGATTGTTTCCCTCATCTATTTACGGCAACCAAGCAACGAAAAGTCATTGGCTGAAGCAGTTTGAAAACGGCCCTGTGACGGTCACCTTTATAACAAAACCGCCGGAAAAGGAAAGAATAATCGATGCCCGTCTTATATCCGTAGAGACAAGCGGCCTTGTTCTGAGATTACCAAAAGACAGGAACAAATTCTTTCCGTATGCTAATATAATCTCGGTCGATCCAAAGTGAAATAAAGATATGGATTTTATTTATTCTATATCTTCTTTTTGCAGAAGCTGGATAATATCTGCTTTTGTCGGCATCGCTTCAATCGACCCATATTTTGTGCATGCAAGGGCACCCGCCGCCGAAGCAAATTTAACAGCTCCCCTTACGTCATCCTCCACTGCATAATAAGCCGCCAAAGCTCCCGTAAATGCATCTCCCCTGCCTGTAATATCGACAGATTCGACTTCGAATGCCGGTATCTGGTCGGCCCCTTCTCTTCCCACTACCATGGACCCGCGTTTTCCCATCGTTATTACGGCATATTTTACTCCTCGTGCAACCATATCCGAGCCGATAAGCTTTGCTGTTCGTACGCCCGATGTCGAATGGTCTGTAATATCCGCCGCTTCGCCGAGATTAGATATTATTATATCTGCAAGAAAGTATTCTGTTGGAAGTTCGCCACTTTCCTGTACTTTTTGATCCAGTGGCTTCTCAGGATTCAAAAGCACCTTTTTCCCATGAACTTTGGCACATCGAATAGCCGCTACGATTGCATCCTGAGGCAAACCCCCATGAATCAGACACACATCCGTTTCCGAAATAATATTTTCGGCAGCTTCTATATCTCGCGGAACAAGTGCAACATTAGCACCAGTATAATAGCAACATGCATTTTCTCCTGCCGAACTGACAAGTGTTACAACAACGCCGGTATTTTTCGCTTCGGCCTTATGAACATATTCAACGTTTACCTTATTTTCGGCCAGACTTTCCTTTGCCATTTGGCCGAACGGATCGCCGCCTATCTTGCTTATTAAATAGACATCACATCCACAGAGTGCCGCCTCCACAGCCAGATTCGGACCTGGACCAGTTGCGATATATGAAAGTGTATTCCCTTTGACGTTTTGGCCGGGTAATGGGATATGGCTGCATCTTATAGCCATATCCACAAAGACTGGTCCGATGACAATGACACCCGGTTTCCTTCCCGAGATCATATTTTCATCCTCCATTTTCAATTTTTGACTGACCTTCTATTTCTGATTTGAAAGAAGGTATTCTTCCTTAATTTTCCAGGTCAAAATCAATTTTCATACAATATAGCCGTTAAACAATAATAATCAAGATTTCTTTTTAATATTAAATTTCATCTAAGTATGAATTTTTTTAAGAAGTAACATTTCTTACGGTCTTTTTTATGCTATTTTCCTTATAAAACGCCATTTACATCAATAATATTCTGCCATTTCTACCCTCTTTATATATTCATAAAATACATAAATATAAGATATTTTAAATAATAAATGAAAAAACAGTTGACAATATTTACCGAATAGATAATAATATTTGTATGTATGTTATTTATATACTATATTTACGCTTTGTATAATGAATACGCTAAACAACAACATATCTGAAGAATTTGCCGTTTCAAACACCTAACATATAGAAAACATAGACCTACTACGACACAGAAAAGACCTGCTTGAGGGAGAGGATAAGATCTTTATGACAATGTACTTAGATAACGGAAACAGTTTTCGCCAGATATCCCGCCTCCTTGGCGTATCTGAGTCAACAATCAGCCGCAGGATACAAAAATTAACAAAGCATCTCACCGGAGAATCCTTCTATATTTACCGCCAATACAGGAAGAAATTGAATATAAGACAGAAGCAATTCGCCCGGGATTACTTTTTGACAGGCCTTTCATTGCGGCATATAGCCAAAAAACACAAATGCGGCTTTCTCACGGTCAAAAATACCATGAAAAAAATATTGGATTTGATAGATGCTGAGAAACAACTCTCCCCTTCTGAATTCCGACAATGGCTCATTCGGCAATATTTCAGAGAAGATGAAATCCCAGTCAACAAATAATTAACAAAATTGGAATATCTATTGATTATGACAACATACAACATTTCAAAAAGCTTCTCCTGGCAGGGAACGATTACCGAGAAAGTCACTTCCGTATGCAGGATGTTCGGCCTGACTATCGAACGTCTCAAAGAGCAACGCCGCACACACAGCTGCCGATTAGAAATTAATCCCGGCGATATCGTTTATATCACCGGCCCTTCCGGTGCGGGAAAAAGCATCGTTTTGAAGGAGCTGGAAAAAGCCGTCCCCGCACATGAGAGGATTAACCTTGCACAGATTAATCTTCCCGATGACAGAACAGTTATAGACTGTATTGACACCGGACTTTTAGCGAGTCTTCGGCTGCTTAGCACCGCCGGTCTAAACGATTGCTTCTGCATTCTCAATCAGCCTTTCAATCTCAGCGAAGGCGAGCAATACCGCTTTCGTCTGGCCGTTGCATTAGCAGCGGGAAGAAAGTTCGTTTTTGCAGATGAATTCAGCTCCGCTCTGGATCGAATCACCGCCTCATCAATTTCGTACCGTCTTCGACAATTCGCGGACAAAACCGGTACAACATTTATCTTAGCCTCAAGTCACGAAGATATGCTGCTCGATCTGGCTCCGGATGTTTTGGTTAGAAAAGATTTATCCGGTACAACGGATGTTATCTACAGGAATAAAAGAAGTTGAAAATGACTAAATTGAAAAGTGACTAAAGTGACACTTTATGTGTCATCCTGAGGCATAGCCGAAGGATCTGGCCACCGAAAATTAGATTCTTCACTTCGCTCAGAATGATAGCTATGCTGGCGCTTTAAGTACTCCGGAAAAAATGATGACACGATGTAAGCTATATAAGAAACTTGAAATTGTCCCCGGAACGTATGAAGATTACAAACAACTCGCACAATATCACTATCGCGACAACGGCCCGGGGCAATTCACTACGATATACGCTCTCAAACCAGTAAAAAACTCCGGTTGGCGGAAGCAAACTATCGGCGTAATTGTCTATTCCACAGCTACCTTAGGACAGCAACTTCGAAACATCGCGACCAACAACTTCTTTATCGGCTTCGACCAAAGAACCCAACTGGCCCTTCTGAACAAATACATTCGAAGAATAAGCAGGGTCATAATTGAACCGCGATTCCGCGGCCTTGGCCTGGCGAAGATGCTGGTTAGAGAAACGATGCCGATGATGAATTTTCCCATCATCGAGGCGGTCGCCGTGATGGGCATGGTCAATCCGTTCTTTGAAAAGGCAGGAATGACAGCTTACACCGCTCCCGAAAAAGCAAACAACATCCGAATAAAAGAAGCCCTCAGTGCCGTCGGTATAGAAGAGGAGCTTTGGATAAACCCGGTGACAGTACACAAAAGAATCGAGCGGCTGCCACACAAGCCGGCGAAATTTATCGAGGCCGAATTCAGACTTTTCCTGCAAAGCTACGCAGACCTCCGATACAGCCGGCCGTCTCTAAAACGAACCACTTTTATCCTGAATAAGCTCACGGACAGAGCGGTTTATTATATCTGGTTCAATCCATCAATTAATATTTAGCCCCACAATTTATTGTGGGGTTTAGGATGAACATAATGAAAAACAACCAAATTCAAACAGTACCAATCGAAAATCTTCACGCGCATCCGGACAACCCAAACCGGATGAGTGAGGTAACTTTCGCCAAGCTTGTTCGCAACATCGAGCGTACCGGCCGATATGAGCCGATAATTGTTCGTCGTGCGTCCGCCGAAAAGCGTCCCATAGGGAGTGCCGTAATGCGTGATGCGAAAAAGAATTATACGCACGACGCAATACGCAATACGAACTACGAAATCATCAACGGGCATCACCGCGTCAAGGCACTGCAACAACTCGGTTACAAAACCGCCGACTGTTTAGTCTGGGACGTTGACGACCACGAGGTCAGCATACTTCTTGCCACGCTGAATCGGCTCGGTGGCTCGGATACTCTGGAGAAGAAACTGGCCCTTCTTAAGCGGCTAAACGAGCGGATGCACTCGCGGGAGCTTTCTAAACTTTTGCCGCACACGGCGAAGCAGATCGAACGCCTGACTAATCTGAAACTTCCTGCAGCCCCGGCGGCAACTAATCGAGGGAGCTTTTTGAATCCTGTGACTTTTTTCGTCAATAACGACCAGTATAAAACAATCCGGCAGGCACTGGACCTTGCCGACAAAGGCAAAAACAAACTGACCAAGGCCAAAAGAAACGCTGCTGCACTTACACGCATCGCCAAGGAATTTCTTAAATACGATGGACGAGCGACGAGTGACAAGTAACGAGCACAAGCTGATACCGCTGACGCAGGGGAAGTTCGCCATAGTTGACGTCGATAACTACAAAAGGCTCAATCAGTACAAATGGTGCCTGAGCGGCATAAAGGGACAACACTATGCCATACGAAAAGACCACGGCAAGATAGTTAAGATGCATCACGAGATTCTTGATGTCCCTGAGGGTATGGTTTGCGACCACATCAATCACAACAGGCTGGACAACCGCAGGTGCAATCTCCGAATCTGCACGCTGGCACAGAACGGCTACAACCGCCTGCCGAACACGACCGGCACTAGCCGATACAAGGGCGTTCACCGGCATAAACAGGTACGAAAATGGGTGGCGGAAATACAATATAAAAATCACTCGATTCACATCGGCTGTTTTGATTATGAGCAGGACGCCGCGATTGCGTATGACGATATGGCGATTCGTCTGTTCGGCGAGTTCGCCTGCCTGAACTACCACTGCCGCCTGGAGATAAAACAGTGGATGCAGGATTGCTACCTTTTCCCGCCCCACGAGACCTGCGATTGGCCACCGGCTCACGATACTGAGCCTGAATGTATGAAAAAAGCTATAGAACAGCCGATATTATCCGGTATTTCCTTGAAATAACGCAAATAATCTGATATATTGCTCTTATCCATTCTCGGTAGGGTGAGCTTGCCCCACCACGACCAATTTGGTGGGCTAAAGCCCACCCTACAAGGATGAATGAAAGGAGGTTGTAAAATGCGTTCCATAAAAACAATATCATATCAGATAGTTTGTATTCTCTTGCCGACATTGTTGTGTAATATGTCCTTTGCGAAGACTATCTACGTCGATGACGACGCTTCTGGGACCAATGACGGCTCATCGTGGGAGAATGCCTACGTCTATCTGCAAAACGCCCTGATTGACGCCGATTCTTCCGAAAAACCGGTAGAGATACGCGTCGCCCAGGGTATTTACAGGCCGGGCGAAGATGGAACTATATCGCTGCTGGACCGCAATGCGAGATTTCAGATCAGCGACGGTGTGACCCTTGCGGGCAGCTATGCTGGCTTGGGTGCGAATGACCCGAACACAAGGGTCGTTCAGGCATACGAAACGATCCTTAGTGGCGACTTGCTGGCCGATGACAACAGCAGCGGAACCGGTGATAACGCATATCACGTCGTATATTTTAATCATGTCAGCGAACAGACCATCCTGGACGGCTTCACCATCACCGCAGGAAATGCAGATGGTTCGCCTGTTAATAACGGCGGCGGTATCTATAACAACGGTTCAGGTGACGGCAGAAAAAGCAATCCACAAATCATCAATTGTACCATTCGTGGAAACAATGCCAGACTTGGCGGCGGTATCTTTAACGACGGCCTCTCTTCGGGCGATAGCAGCCCAACATTGATTGATTGCCTTATCATTCAAAATAGCGCTACTATTGGAGGTGGGATGTATAATAGAGGTTACGATGGTAATAGCAGCCCAATCTTAGAGAATTGTATGATTATTCAAAACAGTTCGAACTCTTATAGCGGGGCTATACATAATTGCGGCAGGGCTGGGGGCAACAGCAGCCCGACTTTGGTCAACTGTATCATTAGTGGCAACCGTGCTGAAAGGACAGGGGGCGGTATATACAACAACGGCAGCGATGATGGTACCAGCAGTCCAACATTAACCAACTGCATTATATGTGGCAACAGCACTGATGGTATGGGCGGCGGAATATATAACACCGGAGAAAACGGTGGCGAAAACAAGACTATTCTACAGAACTGCACCATCACTGGAAACTATGCTGAAAACGGCAGCGGTATTTGCAACTGCGGCTCCGATCCTTGTGATGCCGGCGAGTGCAGTCCCACTCTAATCAACTGCATTGTCTGGGGTAATAGCATACCTGGTGAGCAGATATATAATGATCTTTCCTTTCCGTCATATTCATACTGTGACATTGAAGGTGGAGTAAGCGGCATCGGTAATATTGATGAAGATCCGCTTTTTGCCAAGCCGGGTTATTGGGATCCTAATGGCACACCAGACGATCCGAATGACGATTTCTGGGTCGATGGTGATTATCACCTGAAATCGCAGGGGGGAAGATTCGATCCGAACAGTGGAAGCTGGGTGATTGACGATGTAACCAGTCCGTGCATCGATGCTGGTGACCCGAATACGCCGGTCGGTGAAGAATTATTTCCGAACGGTGTCTTAATCAATATGGGTGCCTACGGCGGCACACGCGAAGCGAGTATGTCGCTCGAAACAAGAGGATTGTCACTGCCGGACGTCGCATTTATCTGCTTAGCCAAAAATGACACGGCGGAAAGTTTTCAATCCCTGCTCGAATCCTACGGCTGTCCGACAACACTCATTAAGACGAAAAACGTGACGGCGACGTCCCTGGATTCCTGCGATCTTGTAATTGTGGCGGATGACACCTTCTACAGCCATGCCTGGACCGATTTCAACGGTATAAACGCGATAGAAAATTCGAACAAGCCGATAGTCGGATTGGGCGAGGGCGGCTACGACTTCTTCGGCAAATTCGGTCTTTCCATCGGCTCTCCTAACGGAGCAGGCAACAACTATAACGACATCACTGTTATCGACCCAAACTATTCATTATTTTCCACGCCGTATCCAATCCATATCCCGCAGGACGGGATGCTTCAACTATATACTGAGACCGACAATGTTTCACTATACTATTGGCCGGAGCTTCCCGAAACTATCGTCGCATTCGCCATCGAAAACGGCAACTCCGGCTACTATCCTCTGGCAATCGAGAACAATCGTTATTTTCTCTGGGGCTTTACCGAATCGCCGGAGAAGATGACCGAGACCGGCAGGAAATTATTTATCAACACTGTAATCTGGATGGCCAACGCCGGCTGGGAAAGTGAAAACTAAAAACGGCATAAAAGTTTTGTTTAATGGACTAAAGGCAGGTGCATTATGAAACATTCAGATGATTACAGAATTAGGTTGTTCTTGGTAGTATTTGTGGCCGCGATTGTTCTTGGCAGCGGCAGTGCAAAAGCGGATTTTATTTTTACCGAGCCGGTCAATCTCGGCAATACGTCAGACGACGAGGAAGGGCCGTGCATATCCGCCGACGGACTGACTCTGTATTTCATCAGGAGATATCAAAATTCCAACTATCAGCTTATGGCATCGAGAAGGCCCCATACCAACTTCCCCTGGTCGTGGGGCGGAGCTGTTGAGATGCCTCTTAGACCGGATTACTTCTTTAGCGACCCGAGTATCTCAACGGACGGCCTGTCGATGTATCTTACAAAACATGGAACGGGGATAATCGTCGAAATATGGGGCTCTCAACGCCCCGATATCTATTCGGCATGGAATGAGCCTGTCAAGCTCAGCGAGGCCGTAAATGCCTCATCGTACGCTGGAGGGCCGTGCATCTCTGCAGACAACCTTGAGCTATATTTCGTGATGAATGCATTGCCATCAAGAGACAGTCAATTAATAGTGTCGGATTCGAAAAAAAATATCTGGATAACGAAACGAACGAGCGAGGACGAGCCTTGGGGCACGCCCGAACTTGTCCTTCAGACCTCCGGTTCAATTTATAATCCGTGCATTTCGTCCGACGGACAAACTTTGATATTCTCCCAGGGAATGTCATCCTTATATATGGCCAGACGCACTGGTACCGAATCACATTCTTTCGAGGACCCGATAAAACTCCCCGATCCGGTCAATTACGAAAATGATCCTGTATTATCAATAAATACCCATCCGTGCCTTTCGCACGACGGCAAAACTCTGTACTTTGTTTGCAACAGGCCAACCGGAAGTCGGGGGAGCGATCTTGACATCTGGACGACAACGAGCGTCCCTGTTGTAGATTTTAACGGCGACGAGAATATTGATACGAACGATTTACTGATACTGATGGACAACTGGAATACGAGTGAGCCGCTTTGCGATATTGCTCCCGCGCCATGGGGCGACAATATGGTGGACATAAAGGATTTGGAGGTCTTTATCGAATACTGGGAAAAGGAGAAATTCCCGGTATTGCCGGATGAGTGTATGTATGTGTATGGCGATAATTTCGATCCGGTCGTACAGGTAACACTTGAGCAGAGGCAGGGTTTGGTCGTGACATTCAAATGGCATCCAACATCCGGCTATCAATGGGAACTGGTTGAGAATACGGACTCAATTATGGCCCAGCAAGGTGAAGCTGAGTTTATCTCGTCCTCGCCAGGCGGCACAATGATAGGTATCGGCGGCTGGGAAGTTTTCCGCTTCAAGGCGGTAAGTGCCGGGCAGGAAACTCTTAATTTGGTCTATCGCAGACCAGGGGAAAACGATCCCATTATGACATTTTCAATCGAGGTGACAGTGAATTAATGCGAACCAACAATCAAATAATCAGCCGAGCTGTTTTGGCATTTTTACTTGCTTGTAGTGTCTGCACGGCGAAAACTATCTATGTCGATGACAATGCCGCAGGAGTGAATGACGGGACAAGCTGGCAAAATGCCTACACTTTTCTCCAGGACGCCCTTGTTGATGCATATCTTGCAGAAAAACCCGTCGAGATACGAGTCGCACAGGGCATCTACACACCCGACCAGGGAGCATTCCTTACTCCTGGATATCGCAATTTATCATTCCAGCTTTTAAATGGTGTAACACTTGCCGGCGGCTATGCGGGAAATGGCGAGCCGGACCCGGATGCAAGGGACATCAAGTTATTCGAGACAATCCTTTCCGGCGATTTAAACGGCGACGACGAGCCGGTAGCCGATCCGTACGATTTATTCAAAGAGGCTGATGAGGGCAGTCGTTTCGACAATACTTACAATGTTGTCACCGCAAATAATACAGATGAAACAGCCGTGCTCGATGGTTTTACTATCACCGCCGGCATCGCCAATTATGATTATATTTATGGTCGGCCGCAAAGCAAGGGCGGCGGATTGTACTGCTGTCAGAGTGAGCCGGTAATAACCAATTGTAAATTCACGTTCAATGCAGCCCGGGAAGCAGGGGCGATGTTCAACAATAACAGTAGCCCGAGGTTAATCGATTGCCGATTCGATAAAAATGCCGCAATAAGCGATGAGTACGGTTACGGCGGCTCCGGCGGAGGAATACTCAACTTTTGCAGCAGTCCCGTCCTGACAAACTGCACATTCACCGAAAACTACAGCTCGTCAGGCGGAGGCATGTACAATTACGGCAACGGTGAGCCTGCCTTAACAAACTGTCTGTTCACCCAAAACATGGCGAGAAATACAGGCGGCGGGATGAAAAATTACTACTGCAGTCCCATACTAACCGGCTGTTCATTCGAAGGCAATTCGGCCAATGTAGGCGGCGGTTTGCATAATTCCTTCAGCACACCAATCCTGACCGGCTGCACGTTTATCGAAAACCACGCAAGTTCGGACGGCGGTGGTATTGCCAACGATGACAGCGAGCCTAATATAACCGATTGCGAATTCATCTCAAATATAGCAAATGGTGGTGGCGGTGCGATCTCCAATGACAGTTGTATGAACCTTGTCATAAACAACTGCACTTTTTCCGACAACTCGGCCTGTAGCGGCGCCACGATGCAAAACTTATATAGCAATCTGTCAATTACCGGCAGCTCCTTTGCCGGAAACGCAGCTTTCGAGGGCGGTGCAATGCAAAACTGGTTCAGCGAACTGACAATAATTAACAGCCTCTTCACCGGCAACGCGTCACAACAAGGATGCTCGATACAAAGTTACGAATGCAATCTCACACTGACAAATTGCACAATCAATGGAAATGCGACGAAAATTTATGACGGGGGAATCTCCGGCTCATCACAGGACAACCAGGATACGAGCGGCGCCCTTCCCGGACTTCCCGACGATGAAATCCAAAATTTCGATCCTAACCCGAGCCATATCGAATGCACCAATTGCATTATCTGGGATGACGTGAATTCTATCCGAAACAATGACGGCTCCACCATAATCATCAGCTATAGCAACATACGGGACGGTTTCGACGGCGAGGACAATATCAGCGAAGACCCGCTTTTTGTTAGTCCCGGTAACTGGGCGGATATAAACGATCCGAATATCATTGTCGGTCCGAACAACCCCAACGCAGTATGGATAGACGGCGATTATCACTTGAAATCCCAGGCGGGAAGATTCGACCCGAACATTGGCAACCGGGTGATCGATGACGTTACAAGTCCGTGTATCGACGCCGGAGATCCGAACAGCCCTGTCGGAGATGAGCCGGAACCTAACGGCGGAAGAATCAACATGGGCGCATACGGCGGTACCTCTGAAGCCAGCATGTCACCGGAGCAGCCGGAATCTTCACCACTTGTCGCACATTGGAAACTGGATGAAATCGAGGGCGATATAGCCTATGATTCCGCCGGGAATCACAATGCAACCGTACACCGTGGAACATGGACGGATGGCCGAATCGATGGTGCACTGTTGTTCAACGGTCTCAACACCTACATGAATTGTGGTGACAGTCAGTCACTACGGCCGGAAGAAATGACCCTGTCTCTATGGCTTTAGCCATATCACATGGGAGGGATGCGATATATTGCTTCACGGGCAAATCCGACCACAGATATCATCGACTATGCCGTCATGAGACATCTTGCAGGTGAAATTGAACTTAATGTGGGACAATCAAATTCGGACCCCGTCTCAGTAATGTCACAGCCTTTAATAGTTTTGGACGAATGGAGTCATCTGGCCATCTGCCTGGACGGCTCCCGCGCATCTGTTTATATAAACGGCCAGTTGGATAGCACAGCCGATTACATCCCGGCAGAACCCGGCGAGGGACAAAACCTGGTTATCAGTTCGTATCAGGCCGACACTCGCTTCTATAACGGCAAAATGGACGACATTCGAATCTACAACAAATCCTTAAATCCCGATGAAATCGCAGTATTAGCAGAATAATCAACTAAAGTCGGGAAATCGTTCTTGACAAAAAGACTAAAACATTCATAATATTGACTGGTAGTCTGTTTTTATCGTGGACTTTAAGCGGAGTTGCAATCATAAGGAAGTAGTAATAACAAAAATATATTCCTGGTATTCCTTTAGGGACGGAGAATGAAAGCGGCAATTTTCTCAGCGGAAATAAAATTATCTGGAAAGGTCATATCATGGCTACGGAAACAAAGCTGATAAGCGGTCCATGGTCGTGGACAAAAAAAGACATCACGCTGCTGAAAAGAAACTATCGTCACGGAAATATCAAAAAGCTCGCCGAGCGGCTCAATCGTCCTCTTACGGCAGTCCGACAAAAAGCATACGATATGGGAATGAAAACAAACGTATATCAATACTGGACGCCGGAGGACCTGGATTTGCTCAGAGAACTGTATGCCGATACGGAGGCGGATGAATTGGCGAAGCGATTCCACCGGTCTGCAAATTCGATTAAATCCAAAGCAAGGCAATTAGGCCTGAAAAAATCCGACAATTTCTTCAAATTAGTTAAGTCCCGCCCACGCAGAAGCCGCAGTAAAAAAGCATGAAAAGATTATGTTTCATCAACTGGTTTGACTTAACATCATATTTGTAATCCGATATAAACAATGTGTCACTATATACTCGTCCTTCGTAGTCCCGGAGTGACATCTGCCGTAAGGCATGTCCAAGGTATTACGACACAACGTACAATTGAGGGGAAAATCGATGGCTAAAACAAAACAACCCAGTAAAAGACAGCTTGATTTAATTGAGGATTTGTTTGACGAGAGGATGCTCGAGCAGGATGTCCTTGAAAAATACAACGTCGGCAGGAACCTCTTCAATAAATGGCTTCTCGATGAGACTTTTGCCGAACAATTGGACAAGCGAATCGCCGCATCCTATCGCAGCAGCGCTATCTACATTGCGCGTTACGCTCCGCTTGCCGCGGCCAAGCTCGTTGAACTGACCGATTCGGAAAAAGTCGAGACCGCCCGCAGGGCATGCCTGGATATAATCTCGATGCAATCGTCCGGGGAAAATCCCGCCGCGGCGGCCAACGAGACTGCACAGGAAAACTCCCCGCCGTTTTCGGCCGATACCGCCGGTAAAATTTTAGCCGTCCTGGCTAACGAAAAACAGGGACAATAATCTTCAAAAGTCCGAGATTGTATTGAAATTCTATGAAAACTTGTTCTTATCATCCGCCTTGAAATATATTTAATATACTTTATATTAGGATTGCTTATTGATTTGGAAGCTGTAATTCATCCATTGGGGATAAATTATGCCGGACATTAACGAACAATCACCGAACGGGTCAAATTTGTCGCGGGCAAAAAAGATAAAGACCACCCTGCTGTCCAGCCCGGAAGGCTGCATCCTGCTTATCGGAGTCGCCCTGGCCATGATGTACACACTTATGATAGGCATCAAATTCATATTTTCCCCCGAGAAGGCCCAGGTTTTGATCGGCCTGACCGCAGTCGCCATCATGTTCGGCCGGGCCGCAGGTATGGCATTCGGATATTCCGCACTGCTCGGCCACAGCACAGTCATACCTGTCAGTATGATTGTCGAAACGGTTCTGGTAATGATTATATATCCGTTGTTCGTCTTTAGCTGGCGGCATTTGTTAACGTTCAAGTGGCTGAAGAAATTCTTCGACCGGATTCAAAAAGCCGCCGAGAAGAATCAGGACTTTGTCCGCAGGTACGGCATAATCGGGTTGTTTGCCTTCGTCTGGTTCCCGTTCTGGATGACCGGTCCTGTCGTCGGCTGTGTGATCGGATTTTTGCTGGGTCTGCCGGCATGGATTACTATTGTCGTTGTGCTGGGAGGCACTTATGTGGCGATTACCTGCTGGGCGTTACTTCTGTACACGGTCAATCAGCAGGTCGCCCAGTACAGTCCGTATGCGGCGATGATCCTGATGGCCGTGCTGGTCGTCGTGATCATCGCGGGACATTTCATGCAGCGAACAATCCACGATAACAAAAAATCAAAACATCAATAAAATTCCAACTCCGCCCGGCATACATGTTTATTTGGCTTAAAAAACCTGCAAAAAAAGCCGTAATTATAATTTGCGGCCTTAAATTATAATAAGGCACAACATATTATATTTAAATTTAATAAGGCAAATTTACTTATCTCTAATATAAATAAACGTCAGTTTCTATTTGACAAATTCCGTACTTTCGCATATCATAACATCAGAGATAGTTTTTGAGGGACATCTCAGTTGCATTACATAAAAAATGCATAGGGAGATTCAAAGTGGAAAACGACATCGAAATAAAAGAGCAAAAAGATATTCCCCAAAAACTCCCCTTCCGGAAATTAGTAATCGTATTGTTTTTGTTCTGGTTGATGACAAATATTTTTGCGATCTTTATACTATTTCAATTCGTAAGAAACTACCCCAAAACCAGAGAGAATATCTCACGCAAGATTGAAACACGTCGTATAAAATTTATGCCGGTTATACCTACGTATACCGAGGGCGTCCTCGATGCCGTTGCTAATCAGCTTAAAAAGAAGCCGGAGGATATTTTAGATAAAGACTATTCAAAAATTATAATCCTGAATCTTTCAAAATATTATATTTCCGACTTTGAGCTAGTAAAACGTATGACCAACCTGCGGGAACTCATTGTTTTTAAGGCACCGGTATGCCATATATACGATCTTGAGCCGCTAAGGGGATTGACTAATTTACAGAAGCTTAGCCTTCATAATTCTATGGTAACAAGTCTCGAACCGATAAAAGGACTTAAGAATCTTCAGGAGCTTAACATCAGCGGAACAAAAATTTCCAACCTTGAGGGAATCCAGGAACTAACAAATCTGCAAACTCTTGATCTAAGCGGAACTAAAGTTACTGATTTTGAGTTATTAAAAGAGCTGTCAAACCTGCGAAAACTTGACATCGAATCTACTCATATCTCAAATCTCGAGCAAATAAAAGAGCTTGTAAACCTGCAGGAGCTTGACCTTAGCTTTTCTAAGATATCAAATCTTGGAGGAATCCAGGAACTGACAAATCTGCAATCGCTTGATATTAGTTGCACTCGGATTACCAATCTGGAGCCAATCAAAGAACTTATAAACCTGCAAACGCTCGATCTTAAATTTACCAGGATTTCGAATCTTGAGCATATAAAAGGCCTTATCAATCTCCAAAGACTTGTCCTTAGAAGAACACAGATTTCCGATCTTGAGCCTTTGCAAGAAATGACTAATCTGAAAACTCTTATCCTTGAGGATACTCAGGTTACTGATCTGAACCCGATAAAGGGATTGACTAATTTGCAATGGCTTGAACTTCGTAATACACAGGTATCCGACATTGAACCGTTAAGGAAGCTTACAAATCTACAAAACCTTTATCTTGACAAAACTTTGATCACCGACCTTGAGCCGATAAAGGATCTGGTGCGTATGCAGGTACTATATTTCAAAGACACTCAGGTTTCTGATCTTGAGCCTATAAGGAGGATGACAAATCTTGTGGGACTGTATATTAATAATACTCAGGTCTCCGACCTTGGACCTATATATAATATGAGATACATGTCAAATCTTTCACTAAAAGGAACTCAGGTCACCGACCTTGGGGCCACGAAAGGATTGTTCAATATGGTTTTGCTCAACCTTGATAACACGCAGGTATCTAACCTTGAGCCGCTAAAAAATAAGACAAAGCTAAAATATCTTTATCTTCGTGATTGCAACAATATAACGTACAAGCAAATGGTGAACCTGCAAAATGCCCTGCCGAATTTGAAAATTTACCGCTGACCGGCAGAAAAATAAACTGGGAAATCAGGAATGGAAAACAACAACGCCATGCAGGAGCAAAAAGATATTCCAAAGAAATTCCCCTACCGAAAATACATATTCGCTGCGATTGTACTGCTATTGCTAACAACAGTTTTTATTCTTTTCTCACAGGGATCAAACAACGACCCGGTCAGTGAGGCGATTATCCGCAAGGCTGCTGCCGAAACGCTTAATAAAAATCCAAACGACCTGACAGACGATGATTTTGCGAAAATTACGAAACTCCAACTTTTTAATAAAGACCTTTGCGATATTAAGCTGCTGGAGAAATTCACCAACCTGCAAATATTGTATTTTCAGGTTATTCGTTTCCGGGAAATTCCCACACTCTGGAATAAGATTTTGGCGAAGCTTCATATTACTAATCTCCGACAGAGAAACTTCATCGATTTAAGCCCGCTCAAGAATCTATCCCACCTTGACAAAATTACCCTATATGAAACACAAATTAAAAATATAAGGCCATTATCCAATCTTACTAACCTGGAGTCACTTGATCTTTCAGGTACCTCGGTTTCCGATATCAGGCATTTAAGGAATCTTACAAATTTGCAGTGGCTTTCCCTCGTTGGAACCCAGGTTTCCGATTACAAGCCATTAGCGAATTTAACAAACCTACAAAATCTCCAACTTGGCGACACTAAGACTGTTGATCTTAAGCCTTTAACAGGTCTGAAAAACCTAGAATGTCTTGGTATTAGCAAGACTCAAATATCCGACCTTGAACTGATAAAAGAAATGACACAAATACAGGCCCTGTCTCTTCGAAATATTCAATTCGCCGACCTTGAGCTGATAAAGGGATTTACAGAATTGGAAAGGCTTTTTCTCAGCGGAACGCAGGTTTCCGATCTTGAGCCGATAAAAGGACTGACAAAACTGCAATGGCTTTGGCTTGACAATACCCAGGTATCAGACCTTGAGCCGATAAAAGGGCTCATAAACCTTCAAAAACTTTCCCTCAGCGGAACTCAGGTAACCGACCTTGAGCCAATAAAAGGCCTTAAATTCATGCGAGAGATTGAGCTTAATAACACTGCGGTATCCGACCTTGAGATATTAAAGTATTTCGCAAATCTGATAAAACTCAACATTAGAAACTGTATAAATATTACAGACAAACAGGTGGCGGACTTTCAAAAGAAAAAGCGGTATGTGAAAATCACTCGCTGACCGGCAGAAAATGCGCAGGGAGATACTAAATGGAAAACAATAGCACCATACAAGAGCAAAAAGACGTTAAAAAGAAACGTCCCCGCCGAAAATACATACTCGTGGCGGTTATTATTTTACTGTGTGTACTTTATATCATAAGTTATAAGCTGTTTATGCCGAGCTCCGATTTACAGCGACAACGACAAGCCAGCAAGGCTATGATCCATCTCACAATAGCAAAGCAACTCGATAAAAGCCCCGAAGATCTGACTGCGGATGATTTTGCACGTATCAAAGAGCTTAAAGTTTCAAACGCAACGATTACGAATATTAAGCCGCTTACGAAATGTAAGAACCTTCAAACTCTTACTCTCGAAAATCTGAAAGTTCCAAAAACAAAGCCATCAAAATGGGAAGAGTTGCTTGTAAAACTACATATCAGAAATCCATCCGAAAAAGATTTAGTCGATATAAGGCCACTTGAGAAACTTACGGCCCTCCAGAAGCTTAATCTTAAGAATATTAATGTCAAAAACGTCGAACCGCTGGCAAAACTTAAAAACCTGCAAGGCCTTGACATTAGCGGCACACGAGTCAAAGATATAGCCCCGCTGAATAATCTTAAAAACCTACAAAATCTTGATATAAGCGGCACTATTGTCACCGATTTTAGTCCATTAAAAAGTCTAACAAATCTGCATACATTGAACCTCTTCGTATTTCGAAGTAACGATACAAATATTCTGGTAAATCTTTCAAATCTCAAAAATCTTTCCATTCGAAGTTTCCAAAACATCGATATTACGCCGTTGGAAAAGCTTACAAATCTCCAAACTCTTGATTTAGCAAACAACCTATTTTTAAACGATATAAATACGCTGGCATACCTTACAAACTTACAGGAACTGAATTTACATAAAACACAAGTAAGTAAGATAAGCCCTCTTGCCAAACTTACAAATCTGCAAACACTAAATTTAGCCGAAACGCCAGTTAACGATATAAGTCCCCTTGCTGAACTTACAAACCTACACACACTAAATTTAGCTAAAACGTCGGATAACGGTACAAGTCCCTTCACGAAACATGAAATACTTTCGCTTAAACAAACACGAATTAGTGATATTGAACCACTCGCAGGTCTTACACAATTAAAATCACTAAATATTGCCGGCAATAACATAAATAATATAGAACAACTGAAAGGGCTTACAAACCTGAAGGAGCTTCGACTTCACTATACTAAGGTTTCCGACCTTGAACCGTTAAGGGAACTAAAAAACCTTCAATTCCTGAACCTTTCTAATACTCAAGTCAAAGACATCGGTCCACTTGCAGGGCTTTCCATCTTAAGGTCTCTTCTATCAATCAATACAGATATAAACGACATCAGCCCTTTGGAAGATCTTACAAACCTGCAAAATCTTGACTTAACCGATACATATGTTACCGATATAAAACCATTAGCAAAATTAATCAGGTTGCGAGAGCTTTACTTATCCAATACACTAGTCGAAGACATTGGACCGCTGTCAGGTCTTACGAACCTGCAAATACTTATTCTCGATGTGACACCAGTCAGCGATATAAAACCATTGGCAAATCTTACAAACCTACAATCGTTATACTTTTATGGAACTAAGGTTTCAGATATTGAGCCGTTAAAAGGCCTGACAAACCTGCAATTGCTTTGGCTTGAAAATACCCAGGTATCTGACCTGGGGCCATTAACAAACCTGACAAACCTGCGACGGCTTTCTATTAGAGGCTGCGACAACGTCACAGATGAGCAGGTGGAAGATTTGCAAAGGGCACTGTCTGAACTGAAAATCGTACGCTGACCGACAAAAATTAGGGGATAGGGTATTGGGTATGGGGGATAGTCAATAATATTTAGCCCCTCAATTTATTGAGTGGTTTTCAAAACAATTCCAAAATTCATCACAGGGGGACATCATGGCAAATCTACTTGAACTACAGAACCACAGTGACATCGAAAGGGTAGCCAATGTTTACAACCAGCTTCGGCGAATTCGGCCGGTGACAAGGACCGATTTGAAAAATTATGTCAAGGTCTTTCTCGGCCTGGATGTGCCGGATACCAACATCTGCCCGGAACACAACAGCCCGATGGATTATCTCTGGCACACGTTTCGTGATGCGTCGTGCGTGATGCGTGATGCGAAACGAAAATGTACGCACAACGCAATACTCAATACGCAATACGAATCAAAAAACACTGATGCAATTGTCTGGGCGAATCGTACCGGCGGCAAAACTGAACTGGCAGCGGTTGCGACTCTGCTGGATTGCATCTTTAAGCCGAACTGTCAGGTCAGGATACTCGGCGGCTCCGGCGAGCAGTCGAACAGGATGTACGAATATCTGATTAACTTCTTATATAACGGCTTCGAGGAATTTCTTGCCGAGCCGCCTTTGAAGGCAAAGTGCCGCTTTGCCAACGGCTCATCGACCGAGGTGCTGACCCAATCGGCGACCAGCGTCCGCGGCCAGCACGTTCAGAAGCTCCGCTGCGATGAAGTCGAGCTTTTCGACGTGGATGTTTTTAGTGCTGCGAAATTCACCACGCAAAGCAAGGCGGGAATTATCGCCGGTATGGAATTAATCTCAACGATGCACCAGCCTTATGGGCTGATGCAGCAAATTGTTTCGTCGGCCCCGAAGTACGGCACGCCGATATTCAAATGGTGCGTCTGGGAGGTGATTGAAAAATGCATCGGCCGAAGCTGCTCGCAATGCCCGCTCTGGCAGGATTGCCGGGGCAAGGCGAAAATCGCCGCAGGATATCTGAAGATAGACGATTGCATCACGCAGATGCGAAGGGCCAGCCGGGCCGGATGGGAGGCGGAGATGCTCTGCATAAGGCCGTCGCGGGAAAACGTCGTCTTCGATGAGTTCGAGCCGGATATCCACGTCCGGCCTCTCGATTACGATCCGAATCTACCTTTGTATCGCTCGCTGGATTTTGGTTTCGTCAATCCCTTCGTATGTCTGTGGATACAGGTCGATGAGGCGGGAACAATTCGCGTAATAGACGAGTATGTTCGCAGCAGGGCCACTATCGACGTTCATACCGAGGCGATTAAGGGCCGTTTGCCGGTCGCCGAGGAAAAAATCACCGCTACATTCTGCGACCCGGCGGGAAAAAGTCTTAACGATGTGACCGGCACAAGCTCGATCCGCGAGCTGCGTGCTCTGGGAATTGCGGTTAAATACAAACGCAGCGGGATTCTGGAAGGAATCGAACTTATCCGACGGGCAATCCGCTCCGGCGACGGCAAAAGTTCGCTAATTATCTCACCTAACTGCCCCCGCCTGATTGAGGCTATGGAATGCTATCATTATCCACCGGAAAGGGGTGCTTTCGGGGAACTGCCGCTAAAAGATGGCCTTTACGACCATCCTATCGACGCCCTGCGGTACTTTTTCATCAACCACACGCGTCCCGGTAAAACCGCCGCCCGCCGATATTAATAAAAAAGGCTGCGAGTGTAAAACCCACAGCCCTTTAGGAAACAATAAAACAGAATGCCGATTAATTATTCGGTCCCTATACCACCACAATATACAGTATAACCGAAGTAGGTCGCCCAGTTGCCTTTTTCAACGAACCTCGTCTGACCCGGCTCTCCTTCAGCGCCCCAGGCGGTTTCACAGCAACCCCCGTTCGAACAGCAGACAACCGCATGAGCCGCAATAATAATCGTATCCTCACATTCTATTCCGAGCTCTTCGAAGGAGATACATTCTTCATAAGAATCTACTCCGGCCAGCTTATCATCACCATAAGGAAAATGTCCCGGAATTGGGCTACCTTTCTTTGTCTGGGGAATATCGCCTACTTCATGACCCACAGCCAAATGCGTCTCTTTAATTACACAGCCTGCAGCCAAAGCTTCCGCACTGAGTTCATATCTAATACAAAGATTATCACCCTCAATCGAGACAATCACGGTTCCGACTAATATATCCTGGCCGGCGTATAGAGGATATACTTCGGCCTTCGCCGCCGAAACACCGTATATTGACAATGCAAACACGGCAATAATCGTCATAATAAATAAATTTTTCATTTCAAAACCTCCAAAATTCTTAAATATTTTGAGTTTCTTAAACTATAAAATAAATATCTTTGAATAACCTCTTTTAATAATCATCTCCTTTCAAACTGCATGCTTACTACTCTGGCGGTTTTGCGAGTTGTAATGCTCTTTCGCGTATTTTTACTGAATTTTGATAATCCTTATGGCTCAATCCCGGAGGACACAATAAACATCTCCGACTCTAAAAAACCGTTATCCTCAATCCATCGAGCCGGTTCACCTACAACATCAATTTTTAGCCTATAATGCCAAAAAAAATCAACTTTTAAAAACATATTGTGTATTTTTACACCTGAAATCTACAGAATTTCCCTTTCCAAGCTCCAGCCTTAGAGCACTTTCCTTATCGATAATCTCCGCCTGGTAAAAAACAGCCGATAAAGCGATATTATTTCACCTGATAATTGATTTGGCCGGATCGCCGTCAAAATAACAAGTTGCCTGTTAGATCTAAAATTTTATTAAAAAACAAGTTAAGAAAAGGGGATTTTTACTCGATAATGCTAAATAACGGAAGGAAAGGAGAAAAAAGACCTCGACCCCTGAGGAGTCAAGGAAAGAGGAAACAGGGCTGAGGTGCGGAGGGAGAGGAAAAAGCGAGATATCCTCAGCCCTGTGAATGTGTTTTACAAATTATACCAAAAACCTCTATCCAAATCAACATTATTTAATCAAAAATATTTTGTCTCTCGCGTTAAAACCTACCAACCACCCATCAACGTAACCACATTTAATAGCATAATGATAAATCAAATGCTAAAATCTGTCAAGCATAAAATGAGAATATTTTTTAAAATTTTTGAATTCTCCCTCAATCCACAAACAAAGCGAGAAAACCATAATTATTTATTATAAAAAAACGGGCTGAGGCAAGGAGGAAAGGAGAGTTGAAAACCCCAGCCCGAAATCCATTATAAAATACTACGCATGAATCTTATTAAAAGTTCATATATCCGACGTCAATTAATTTTAGACTTTCTACGGCTGAGATTTTCATTTATTCGCCGGATAATAATCTCCAATTCCGATTTCCTGTTTTTCAGGTAAGCTTCAAGCTTATCCTTAAAAGGAGTGGATACCCTACGGGCAAAAATAATGAAAGGGCTGAGGTTAGGAGGAGGGTAGTGAAGTATAAGACCTCAGCCCGTGGCTATTTTTTATTACGAAACCAATCCGGCAAAGTTCGCATGTGGGCAGAAACAATAGATACAATTTATCACCTACTTTTTAATAGGTGTTTACTCCGGGTAAATGAAATCCAGCTACGAATAACTTTGTAAACTTAATTTTAGTCTTTTTATTGTAAAATTTTATATACACATTCTACGGCCACCAATTTGCGGTGATTCATTACACGGTTTAATCGGAAAACAGTAAGAGGATATTGAAAACTTAAAAGCTAAAAGTCATGCCAGCATATAACGTAGTACCCGGACCGTCGGGAAGAGAATTCGGATTGCCGCCGCGGTTGAACTCCGGTACCCAGATGTCTTCGTCCAGGAAGTTCTCGGCCCTTAGCGTCAGGATCGAGCGGCCTTTCGGTCCGCCCAACCAATGGGCCATGTCGAGGCGGACGTTGAAGGAGACGAGATCCAGGGCCTCAGGCTCCGGATTGACAACGACCTCAGAGGCCAATCGGGGCGGCTTAGCGAAGTGACTGTAGAAGATAGACGCAGTCCCATAGTCCCATGTGTATCCGGTTCCCATCTTAAACATGTAATCAGGAACGGTGCTTGGGTTGAGATCAGAAGTCTGTTTATTGTTCTGGTACATTGCCGAGCCGATGACGTGCCAATGCGATGTTAAAAAGCGTTTGGCCTCGAACTCTATGCCGTCGAACTTCTGCTCGCCACCGTTCTTGAACGATGTCGGGCTAACACTCGTGTCGCGAACGATTAGTTGGTCGATCGAACTGTCAAAATATGTAATAGCAGTGTGTGTCTTATCACCGTTATAAAAAATCTGTGCGTCGTAGGTCGTAATATTCTCTGGCTTTAGATTACTATTGCCGACAAGAACAGGTATGTCATAGAGATCCGCCTCGAGTGCGAAGGGCGCCCTGAAGGCTTCACCTCGCAGTAATTTTACACCCCATTTCTCATTCGGTGTAACAATTATGCCGTATCTGGATATTAAGTCGGAAACTCCCTGACTCGACCGGTTCCATTGCGAGCCGACGATGAACTTAAGTAATTTACCGATCTTGTAGTCACCCTGTGCATAGGCACTCTGCGGTTTGTGATTGTATATGGGAATGGATTCATAGGCGTTACCTTCGCGGCTTGCCTGGTACTCAACAAGATAACCGAGGACGAGGTTAAGGTTATCCGCAGGATTGATAAAGAAAGTAGCCTCACCGAGTAAATCGGAACTGTTCAAGCTTACATCTCCTGTCGGGAAACCAGCGAAGTCGTTCTCCTGGACATTGTAGGTAAGATTCAAATCCAGCATGATTTTTTCGTTCAAGTCGGTTCTGTACCCGGCATTAGTGAACAGCTTGTTTACGCGATATACATGACCGGGTACCGCCCAGAAAGGTAGAACTCCCACGTGAAACGTTTCCATACTGGTTGCAAAGAAATCGAATGTGAATTTACCGGAGTATAAATGCCCTATACCGGAAACGCTTCTGTTTCTGTCACTGTCTGTGTCATATATACCCATCCCGTCGATCAAACGGTAGGTGTATCCCTGCTGACCGGCCATGCTAAATGTGGTCATATAACCGGAGTCATCGGACCTTCCTCCTGCTGTGACATCCGATTGATAGTACCCGTAACTGCCTATCATCGAAGATACCGAGAATTCATCTGTTTCCGGAATACGTGGCTTTAGATTGACTACACCCGTGAATGCATTAGTTCCGTAGAGCACCGAGCCGGGACCACGAATAATTTCCACACCCTCCAGACTCTTTAGTGGAAGGTTCATATAGGCGGGAAAATTAATTCCACCAAACGCGCTTTCTCGAATGGGACGACCATTGAAGAGGATAAGAGTGTGAAGATCCAGATGGGTCGCCATATTCCCTCGGAAGGAAGCAATGTTATAAGGATACATATATGAGCCTCGCGTGTACACACTTGGCTGGCGCTGCAAGAGCTGGTGTAGGTTCCTGTCTCCAAATATCTCGATTTCGTCCTTGTTAATAACGGTGACTACACCTGGCGCTTCCTGTATCGGCTCGGACTTTTTCGATGCCACCGATATATCTACTTCAAGCAGATCCTCGATATCCATTTCAAATAAGTCTTCGTCCGATACGGGATCCTGGGCTGGTACAGGAATTTGAATTAAGAGAATTAAAATCAGAATTCTAAACGGAATTCTAACAGATGCTTGCTTCATGATCGTAATCCTGATGAATCTCAATGAAATTCGGATTAACTGATAATACACGCCTGAAATCATCCCACATTTCCTTCTTTTATCGGCACTAATTTGGAATAGACTTTAAGTAAAAGTATCGGAATCATGAGTATAATGCCGCAGTTTAACGAAATCCCTCATTCGGATCCCAGGCAATAGAAATATCCTGCCCTGTGCAGACATAGAAAACTTGGAAGATATTAACGACCTAAAAGTGGATTGTCATGCCGGCATAGAACGTTGTACCCGGACCGTCTCGAAGGGAATTGGGATTGCCGCCTCGATTGAACTCCGGTACCCAGATGTCTTCGTCCAGGAAGTTCTCGGCCCTTAGCGTCA
>CAYSKI010000008.1:0-111401 GCA_964431695.1 uncultured Pirellulales bacterium
CGAGGGAACGCTCCGTTGCTATCGACGATATTTACGACTGGAATATCGCGGAATTATTTATAAACCGTGCAGGTAAATAAAATGGAGGTCGTATTTTAAGCAGGAATATTGAAAAAACTTTGAGTGACATTAATTTCGATTATGACTCTCAACCAAAAGAGCATATTCAATCCTGCAATATATGCGGATCACTACGTTCTATCGTTATTTCAAAAAAGGACCGCTACGGTCTTAATGCTTCCGCCCGCCTTTGCCTCGGATGCGGAGTGGTTTATATATCCCCCCGGATGACTGCGGAAGGTTATAAGCTTTTCTATCAAAAATTTTACCGGCCGTTAGTAAGCTTTTATTTAGGCAAAAAAATTGACAGCTCGACAATAATAGAAGGGCAAAAAGAATACGCCCGGGAAGTTTTCGACTGGATGGAAGCGTACATACCTGAAAATAAAAAGATATTAAAACTTTTAGATGTTGGCGGCTCAACAGGTATCGTGGCAAAGGTCTTCAGGGATAATCTGGAGGCATTAGGTTATCGCGTAGAAGCTACGGTTATAGATCCGTCACCGGATGAGTTAGCTGTTGCGAAAAAATTCGGTCTAAAAACAATTGAAGGACTCATGGAAGAAAAAAATATCCGAAAGAACTCATGGGACCTGATTTTACTGTGCCAGACTATAGATCATCTGATGGATGTGACAAAAACAATTTCGGTTATCAGAAACTCGCTGAAAGAAGATGGTCTTTTATTTGTGGATATCGTTGACTGGGAATACAATGTCTGCAGAAAAAGCGTCCGGGATTCGATAAAAATTGACCATCCGTTTAATTTTACCAGGCAAACCATCGTACCTCTTTTAGGGAACGTAGGCTTTCAGATAGTCTCCGAATCTATACTATCCGACGGCCATCTGATTGGCTTTGTCTGCAGGAAAGCTAAGCGGACTAAATGCGCGTTTTCTCCGCTTCATGCAGAATCATTGCTTTCTCTGGTTAGAAAAAAACAGGCTCTCCAGAAATGAATCAGCCTCATTCCGATTATCTATTCGAAAAAAACTATAAGCATACATCAGAGTTATCCGGAATATGAAAACAATATTCGTAGTAGTTCAAAGCGGTTTTATGACCCGGTATATCCTGCGAAGCGGAATCCTCGATATATTGAAAAAATCATATCGGATTGTAATTCTCTCGCCTAACAGCCACGAGGAGTATTTTATACGGGAATTCGAAGATGAAAATGTCCACATCGAACCACTGCATTCCGAACTTTACGAAGATTACGAAAAAAATCACCCCTTCGAGCGGTTTTTACGGCAGATAAGATGGTACATTCTTCCTTCAAGCTCTACAGTTAAGTTACGAAGGAAGTCCTTTTTAAGGAACATGATACGAAGCAAAAGTATAAAAAACATTTTAAAGGCCGCCGTAATATGGTTTCTGTCATTAGTACTGGAGAATTCCAGGACAGCAAGAAGGCTATTTTTGAAAATAGAATGCCGTCTTTTCTCCCCTCGTAGTCACAAAGAGATTTTCGACAAATATAAACCATCTGCAATAATCACTTCTTCTCTGGGCTATCTCGGATACGACCATTTCATCATGCGCGAAGCTAAAATTGCGGGAACAAAAATTCTCGCAACTTTGCTTAGCTGGGACAATACAAGTTCCAAAGGTCTGAAAGGCGCCACCGCCGACAGCATTATCGTATGGACCGACAACATGAAGGAAGAACTAATCAGGCACTACGACGAAGACGACAAAAAGATTTTGGTAGGCGGCATACCTCACTTCGATATATATTTTCAGGAAACAAATCTTTCTAAAGAGAGATTCCTTAAAAAATATTCTCTGTCTCAGGATAAAAAAATAATCCTTTATGCCACGCGATCTCCCAATAAATATCCCTGGAATCCTGTAATCATCGAAAATTTCATCGAGGCTATCGAGGATAACCGTTTCGTTGTACCTGTTCAGCTTCTTGTCAGAGTTCATCCGCTGCACTACGAGCTTCATGATAATTTAAGATACAAGGGTATCTGTGACAAATATAAAGAAATTGAAATGAAAAATCCTGAATTGGTACACTTCGATTACCCGGAAATTCTTTCCTCATCCCTCAAATGCGATATGCCCTATTCGGATATCGAATCTCTCAAAGAGATGCTTCGTTTCTCGGATGTGATGATATGTAATTTTTCCACGATGATGATAGAAGCGAGCATCTTTAATCTTCCCTTCGTAAATATCGCCATATACGGACATAACAAGGAAATCGGTTCCGATACCAGGAATTTTTCCGACCAGTTCGTACATTTAAGAAGATTAAAAAACGCCGGCAAAGTGGCCTATTCTTTCGAAGAGTTAATAGAAGCCATCAATGACTATCTTCAAAATCCCGAAAAAGACGCCGGTCAAAGACAAGTGGTGGTCGAGCATGAGTGCGGACCGAATAAAGGAAATTCCGCCAGGCTCGTGGCGGATATCATAGGAAACGCTCTTGAGCTCGAACCTCAATTGAGTGAATGTATAAGTCATTAAAAAATACACACAGTATGAAGACCTGTGACATAGTTCTTGTTTTTCCCAACTTCAGAAGGAATGCTGCATATTTAAGCATTATCAAATACCTTTCCAGAGACTTCGATATCGGCATAATAAAAGTTCCCATTAACAGCCCCGGAAAGACAATTCACGTTGATAAGCTTTTCCTTGAAATGTGCGAAAAGCTCGGAGCGGAAATAATCCGTCCCGGCGAAAAAGTTTCCACAAATCTGCTCATCGTCCCCCAGTGGCAGTATTCACAGGATGCCGTCACTGTCATAAGAAACACTGTGAGCGAATCCCAAAAAAACATCTGTACCTGCGCATTAACATGGGCGGGCATGAACGACGAGCTTTTCGAGACGTTTGACATACATAAAATTTTTGTGACCGATAAAAATCTGTTTTCATTTTTATTGAAACGAAAGAATCTTCCCATAAAATTCCACCAGGAGATAGTCGAGGTCGGCCTTCCTTTCGAGAAGTATCCCGTCTTCGACGAACCACTCGATATAGACTACATAATTGCTATGCCCACTCCCTTTAGCTTCCCCCAGGAAATAAGCAAGATTGTATTCCTGGAAAACATATCGAAAGTATTAAATGAGATATCTCAAACAAATTCCGATTATGTGGTCGCAATGAAAAGACACAACGCCACAAAAAGCGAGCATTTCCTCAACAGAAAATTCGTAATTCTTTCTTCTTTCCTGAATAAGCTCGGGTTAAATTTCCTCACGAAGCCGATAAGGCATGGAAGCTCTTTTTCATTATTGGCCACAATAGATTCATTATATCATGGCATACTTAACAGGGTGACGCCTCTCGACAAACATACGCCGAATTCGGAGTTCCCGCTCGAAATATTTTTGCCGTTCGTAAAAAAAGGCGTAATCGGCGGCCTAAGCAATACCATGTGGGGTGCGTTGTTTTTTAGGAAGCCGTACTTCAATTGCATACCCGATTCCGTCAGGCAGCAATTAGACAATAACCTGACGCTCAAGATATCATTAGATTATTTCGGTATTCCCTTTTGCAACGACAGTTTAATGTTCGATACCGCCAATTTTAAAAAAATCAGCGATTCGACCAGAAATGCCGACCTTTTGGAAATCTTAAAAAGAGAATTGCACAAGAAATGAAAGAAATTTCCGCAGTTATCAACGCTCGATTACAGTCAAGCAGAGTTCCCGGAAAACTCGTCAGGCCTTTTGCCGGTTCCACCCTTATACAAATCGCCCTTTCAAAACTCGACCAATTACATTGTTTCAAACACAGATATTTAGCCTGTGCCGAGGAGCAACTGATGCAATTCGCATCCGACTATGCCAATGTCGAAGTTTTGCACAGAGACATGAAAACCGTCCTCAAAGGAGTGCATCCGCTGGAAGTCACACTTCGGCACTATCTTGATGTCCCTACCGAATGGATCTTCGTGGTCAATCCCTGCCAGCCGTTGCTGTCGCCGGAGTCATTAGAAAAAGCATTTGACTTGTTCCAGAAAACAGAATATAAATCCTACATCTCGGCGGTTCCCGTCAGAGACTGGATTTTCGACCAGGACGGAAATCCCGTGACGCATAAGGACGTGAAGGTGCTGGCAACGAATAAAACAACCGTCCACTACAGAGTTTCCCACTCTTTTTATATCGTTAACAGGGAACATTTCAGGAATACGGGATTGCTGTGGTCTTTTACCCGAAACGATCCCTATTTAATTACGATATCTCAGCGGGAGGCGCTTGACGTTGATACCGAACTGGAATTTTTAGTAACGGAAGAATTTTACACAAGGCACTGCAATCACAGTATGTGACGATCTTAAATGAAACGATTTGAATATCTATCCAAAATAAGAGTGTTTTTGTCATTCTTAGGCCCATTTCGAGTTTCGGCCGCAATTCTTTTTGTTCTTACTATTATTTCCGCCCTCGCTGAAAGCCTGGGGCTGGGTATGGTTTTGCCGCTTCTGGAGGTTGCGGTCCAGTCGGATCTTGACGATACGTTAGGAGCAAAATATTTGGCTCCGCTTTTGAATATTTTCCCGGACAACTCTCATCTGCTCGTAGTCGGCGGGCTTACTATATTTCTGATCATGTTTAAGAATCTTCTCGTGGTATTAAGGAAATATTACTCGAACCAGTTTATCGAAGGTATTCGCAAATACTGGGCAAGTTCAATCATGAAGAATTACCTGTACGCAGATTTCGCATCACTGCTGAAACAAAGACAGGGAGTATGGCTAAACAATATGATTTACGAACCTTCCTGGGCTTGTAAGTGTCTAAAGGACATGATTGATTTCTTTGCAAAAAGTACGGTCGCTTTTTTTATAATCGCTATGTTAATTATGGTGAACTGGCGTATTACTCTTACCGTTTCCTGTGCATCTCTCTTTATAGCATTTAGCTTTTCGAGGTTATCGCACAAGTACTCGCGTACGGTCGGGAAGAAGAAAGTCAAGCTAAACCAGCAAATCAGCAGTATAGCTACCGAGAGTATCTCCGGTGTGCGCCAAGTTAAAATTTTCTCCATGGAGAACCGTGTTATTAAAGAATTTGCCGGTAAACTGGCAACTTTCAGACATATTATTGTCAAATTCAGAGCAATCGCGAGCTTGCCTGAAGCCATTACAGAAACATCTGTTGTGGTAGTTATGATGGGAGTCCTTCTCTATTATCATTACATCAAATCCGTCAACCTTACGTCTATCTTGCCTATAGTCGGTCTATTCGTAGTTTGCGCCCAAAGGCTGTTCAGTAATGTTAGCACTCTGTTCTCGCAGAGGATGACAATTATTTCGCATTTAGCATCCCTCAATCTGGTACATGACCTTGCAAATAACAGTTCTTTTATAGCTGAGGACACCGGTGGAAGTGAATCCATAGAGTCACTGAAGGAAAAAGTCGAGCTCCGGGACATGTCCTTTACATACTCCGGCAGAGAAAATTTATTCAACGGATTGAATATGGAGTTTAACAAAGAGAGTATAACGGCGATTGTCGGCCCTTCCGGCTCCGGCAAATCTACACTCTGTGATTTGGTGTTAAGATTTTTGAAGCCTTCGGGCGGCGGAATTTATGTCGATAGAAAGAACATAAATACCTTTAATATCAATTCATGGCGAAATCTTATTGGTTATATTCCTCAGGATATTTTCCTTTTCAATACCACGGTTAAGGAGAATATTCTTATAGGCAAACCGGACGTTAACGATGAAGAAGTGTTTAAAGCCGCAAAACTGGCAGCAGCCAATGATTTTATCGAAATGCTTCCACAAAAATACGATACCCTTATCGGCGACAATGGTGTCAGTCTGTCAGGAGGAGAACGCCAGCGTATTGCAATCGCACGGGCTTTGGTTCGTAATCCCAAAATCCTTATCTTCGATGAGGCAACAAGCTCCTTGGATGAAGAATCGGAGGGGCTGATCTTAAAGTCCATCAAAACTCTCGCTGTCGGAAAAACCGTCATTATTATCTCGCACCGATTTTCAACTCTGAGAATCGCCGATTTCATCTATTTTCTGGATAACGGCACCGTAGTAGAATCCGGCACTTCTGAAAAGTTAAACAGAATCAAATCTAACTTCGCAGGATAAGGAGTGTTTTAAACCGTTAAAAATCAGCCTTTGGCAAGTTTTATCTTCTCTTTCAATCCCTTGTAATCTATCGCGTTCTTACATCCTCCTTTGATGTCGTTAATTGTCACGCGTAAATAAGCACAAACATGCTATCCTGAGTTATAACATGAGCGATACAGTCTCTTTTTCAAAGTCAGATTTATTGAAATGGCTGGATACATTAAAAATCAATCATGAGCATAGATACCGTTTTGCCAAATCCTCGGACGACAGTATTTTTTGCAGTTGTTTTGCCCTTTTTATCTTAGACATTTTTAAGGAAACAGAAAAGTTCACAGAAAAGGAAAGGCAAAGCTGGATTTCATATATTCAAAGCTTTCAAAACAAAGAGTTCGGCTACTTTGAGCCTGAGCAATACTATCACAAAGACAAGGAGCGAAATCGTTATCAACTAACCTGCTTTTGTTTGAGCGCCCTTGGAATACTTGATGCGGAGCCGGAATCTCCCCTGAAATTTATCCGGCAGTGGAAAACACCGGATGATATCAAGAATTATTTATACGAAAGAGGCTGCAACGAAGGCAAGCCCGGTTCGGGCAATAAAGCAATGTTCCTTGCAATATTCCTGATATACGAATACGAAAGAACAAAAGAAAGCCATCTGCTCGAGAAGATCAGTGCCTGGTTCGAATTTCAAAATGAAACACAAAACCGAAACGGATTTTGGGGAAAGGATTTAAAGTCACATTATCTCCACGGCCTGCAAAACGGCCTTCATCAATTGGTCATATACTTCTACCGGCAGAAAGAAATCCCCAAGCTCAACAGAATAATCGATATCGCTCTAATGTCTCAGGACAGGCGGGGATTTTTCGCTCCCACTCCCGGCGGTGAAGCATGCCACGACTACGATGCAACTCACATCCTTGCCATGGCTCACAGAACAACAGACTATAGACAGGACGATATACAAGCGTCTCTGAGAAAGGCACTTGATGCGATATTCAGTACCTGCAACAGCGATGGAGGATTTTGCCAGTCAAAATCAAAACTTTCAGGGCTGATGGATTTTTTTAAATATGTCCCAACCTACTTTTCGAATCGTTCGCCTTATTTATGGTATTACAGGGCAAGGGTTTCCCTCGGTATCGTGCTAAAAAGGAAAAACGAAATCTATAACGGCTGGATACGAAAACCGATACTTTGGAACGAGAGTAATTTGTGGGATACATGGTTTCGTTCTTTGGCCCTGGCGGAAATCGCGCAAACCATTAAAAATCCCATATTACAGGATTTCAGGAACGTTAATTTTCACAAGATTCCCGGACTTGGCTATTTCCCACAACAGTCTGAGTCCCTTACGTGAGCAGGATGCTTAAAAAACTCGTGTATCCCTCAACCGCGATAATACCTTCGACGCAGGCCAACAGTGTTCAGGTAATGAAGATGTGCAATGCCCTGTGTCGATTTGATTTCGATGTAACGCTTCTGGCCGGCACTTTCGGCCGAAAGAAAAATATCGATGTTTTCGACTATTACGGCATCAAGAATACGTTTTCAATCGTCAGAAAAACGACCGGTTGTCACCGAGGCTCGAGCTTCCTTCTTTCTTTGCGGCTTATTCCGATCCTGAAGAGGTTGGCCGGAAGCAAACAGGATACTATTTTCTACGGGAGGGATGTCATCGCCCTTTACATTTTGGCTCGGGCGGGCCGGGATGTGATATATGAAACACATGATATAGCAAGGAAGGGACCAAGGGGCTGGGCCGAAAAAAAAATAATACAGAGCCTTAATCTTTCCAGGATAGTTTTTATCTCCGAGGAGCTAAAAAAAGCATACATCGAGAAGTACGGCGTTTTATTGACCGACAAAAAGCTTATCGTCGCGCCGGATGCCGCAGACGAACAACCGAATTTTACTGATACCGTCCACCTCAACGGTGACACCGATTTTAATGCCTGTTACATAGGAGGTTTTCACAAGGGCAGGGGTATTGAGCTAATCATGGAAATTGCAGGGAAAATGTCGAACGTCGGTTTTCATCTTTTCGGAGGCACGGATCGTCAAATCAGTCAGCTCAGACAAAAGAGTCCCCCGAACGTGCATTTTTACGGGTACATAACACCCGCCCGGACTTATATGGCACGTAATGCCGCCGATGTCCTCTTAATGCCGTATCAAAAAGATGTGATGGTCGCACAAAACGCCTCCGAAACATCCCGATGGATGTCACCGATAAAACTTTTCGAGTATATGTCAAGTAAGAAACCGATTATAAGCTCCAACCATAAAGTGTTGCAGGAGGTACTCGAACATAACCGTAATTGTTTGTTATGTGAATCCGATAATGTAGAGCAATGGATTCGGGCCATCAGGAACATTCAAGGGGACAGGAAACTATACAAGGACATAAGCGAAACGGCCTACAGAGATTTTATTGAACATTACACTTGGGACAGGAGAATTCAGCGTATTTTATTCGAAAACTAAATTATATCGACCAATAATGCTTAAACAAAAGTATGCTGTAACATAAAACAGGAAGGAATACTATTATCATGCCGGAACAAACTATGACAAAACACGATGCTCTCACGGAAGAAGAAATGTCCGGCTTCTACATGAGCCCGAGGATATTCAGATTCATCGAACACTTCCGTAAGAAAATGAATCTGGATAAAAGTGACATGAATATATTGGATTGGGGATGTGGAAGAGGTCGCTCTGTTGCATGGCTAAGAGAGCTGGGATACAACGCTTTTGGAACCGATATCGATCCCGAGCCTGTCAATAATAGTCGCAAGCTGCTCTCGGCACGCGGGCTTGATGCCGATCTTTTAATCTCCCTGATGGAAAACGGCGTAGAGAAAAAGTTCCCGGACAATTTCTTCCATCTAAGCTTTTCCGAAGGAGTTTTCGAGCACGTCAAGGACCTCGAACAAGTCGCTGCAAATCTCAAAAGATTGACAGCCCCCGGAGGCGTCGGCGTACATTTTTTCCCCGCCCACAAACATTTTGTCGAAATTCACCTTTTTATGCCTTTCCTGCACTGGCTCCCGAAAAACAGGCTGCGGAAATTGTACATTTCACTCTTACTGTCGTTGGGCAGAGATCCCGGATGGAAAGAACTGCAGGGAAAAAGTCGGCCGGAAAAAGTGCAGGCTTACTACGAATATATAAACAATAAAACATATTACAGGTCTCCGCGTACTATAACGGATATTTTTAAGCGCAATAACTTCGAGGTCGATTTCATACCTCTGGCCGACTTCGGGCTGGAGAAGCATCCGCTGCTGGAAAAATTAGTGAAACTCAAATTTCTGCAACCACTGCTCAACTGGGGCATGTTAAACTTCGGGCAGGTGGGATTGATAATAACCAAAAAAGAGGATTAATCTATTCGGCGATTTTGCTTCACCTCACCGAATCGACAAACAAAGTATTGTAACACACAACGAGCTATTCAGATGAAATTCCTGACAAGACAAGTATTTTCACCGGGAATGATTGTCCTGATTCACGTCGCATTCTCGATAAAGTTGATTATGGCATGGACAATCATCAAGAGAAATTGGGATTTCAGCGTGACTTCCTTCTCCAACGAGAACTTCTATAGGGGCGGAGGCCCCGACCATTTCAGCTTAGCTGCCGTTGCGATCGGCGCCATGTTCAAATATCTGCATTTCAACCACCTGACTTTCTATTTATTCAATACATTTTTAAGTGCTGTAACGGTTATTGTGTTCTTTAATATGGCCCGCATGTGTCTTGACAGGAAACTCTCACTTTATATAACTGCGATTTTTGCGCTCAATCCCGAGTTTGTTTTTTTCAATAACTTTGTTCTCAAGGAAAACATAATTATCCTGGCAATCGTTGTTGTTATGTATTTGTTTTTCAAGGCCCTGGCTACGAATTCGCTTCGTTACAAGATACTCTTTTGCCTTTTGCTGCCTCTTGTTCCCGTGCTGAGAAAGCCTCTGGTTTTGATGGTACTTATGCCGATTGTTTTCTTGCCGAAATGCACGAAAAAGCTCATACTTATATCCGGAATTGCAGCAACATTCTGTGTATTAATCTACTTACTTCAATTATGCTGGACCGTGGACATCGGCAATTACGGCGCAACGAAAACCATACTGAAAGATATTTACGGCGCCCCGACTACTATTAAGCTTTGTACCATTTTCTTAACACCCTCATTACTGGCGGAATATCTTTTCCGAAGCACTCTTTACTACATAAGGCCCGGCTGGAGCGCGGGTATGAAGTTTAATTCGTTTCTCGTGCCATATACGTTAATTGTCGTATATATTTTCATAGCGAGCCTGCGGTACAGGCATTTCTTAAGCCCTATCTATAACAAAGTATATCTGACTATCGCTTTGATTATAATCGGGACAAGTCTTGTTCTGATTATTTACGACCCGATCGAAAGATATCGCTACAGTGTTTATCAGTTCGGTTTCACGCTGCTTATCTTGAATCTCCGGGGATACCAGGAACACATTAACAGTTATTTGTGCCCGGCGACAGCCGAAATGCAGGCGGCGGCCGAACATGTAACAACCTGAGATAAGAATCAGTCGGAAGATATTAACGGAAATGAACGAAAACAATAAGATTCACGTTCTTTATCTGGTCAGTCGGCTGCGCCGGCAGGGTCCGATCTTCCAGCTTTACAACATTATTAAATACCTCGACCGGGAAAAATTCCATCCATACATCGTGACTCTTTCTCCGGAAGCCCCCGAATCTTATTTTACGGCTTTCGAGAAAATCAACGTCGAGTGTCGCTCTCTCGGCTTATCGCGAATTGCCGGCATGATACTCGGACCGAAGAAAATAAAAAAATTTATCAACGAGAATCCCGTTGATCTTGTCCATGTATTCGATTATCGTTCCACCCTGCTTTGCGCGAATCTGTCCCTTGATATACCGCGAGTTGTAACCGCTCGCCAGTCTTACCGTCAGGTTTTCGGCCCGGTACTCGGCCGGTTCATGATGAAAACTTTTTCACGGGCATGTGGAAAATGCGAACGTACTGTGGCAGTTTCCAATTCTATTGGAAATTTAATTGAAAATGGAACCTTCCGCCATATAGATATTATTCATAACGGCATCGACCGGGACAAATTCAAACCCGTTGACATAGAAGAAAAAAAACGCCTGAGAGCGCATCTCGGTTTGCCTACGAATAAACGCATATTTGTGAGCGTGGGCTTTTTGTCCGAGAACAAAGGTCTGCCCACCCTTATCGAGGCTTTTAACAAGAGCCGGGAAAGCCTGTCGGATGTTTTAGTGTTATTAGGCAGCGGCCCTTTGCGGGAAAAATGCTCCCGTCCTGTGACCGGAAAAAGCGACATCCGGCCGATTGGTTTCGTCGAAAACGTGGAAGATTACCTCGGCGCCGCCGATGTATATGTCTCCGCCTCTCTGACCGAAGGTTGCCCGAATGCCGTCATGGAAGCGATGGCCTGCGGTCTGCCGGTCATCCTGTCCGACATACCGGCACATCGCGAGATTCTTGATTTCGATAAAAGAGCAGGACTGCTTTTTCCAACAAAGGACATCGATTCGTTGTCCAATGCGTTCTCCAAATGCTTCGACGGAGATTACTCGGAAAAATCCCGCGCGGCCCTGAACATAATCAATAACCATCTGAATGCCGAAAATATGTCCCGGAAATATCAGGAACTCTATGCCGAGCTGTGTGCATAATGTATCTGTCAATTTCTATCGTCAACCATAATAACAAAGAATATCTCAAGAGCTGCCTGGATTCTATCTATTCACATGCTCCGGAAACGAGCTTCGAGGTCATCGTTGTCGATAACGGTTCTTCCGACGGAAGTGCGAATGCGGCTAAAGATGCTTTTCCTTCGATAAATCTCATAGAAAATCCCGACAATCCGGGATTTGTCAAGGCGAACAACCAGGGGATTCGAACATCTCAGGGACGATACGTTTTGTCTCTGAATAATGACACTATAATCGAAGACGGCACTCTCGACGGCTTGGTTGGGTTCATGGATGAACACTCGGACGTCGGCGCCTGCGGTCCAAAAGTACTGAACCGGGACGGCTCGCTCCAGTACCAGTGCAGGAGGAACTTTCCCACCATATCGTCGTCGCTGTTTTACTTTTTAAGACTGCACAGGCTGTTTCCCCGAACCGAACGCTTCGGACAATACCTGATGACACATCGTAATAATGACGAGGCAGGCGAGGTGGACTCCGTCTCCGGATGCTGTATGATGGTCCGGAGAGAAGTAATCGAGCAGGTCGGTATCCTGGACGAGGATTTCATCATGTACGGCGATGATTTGGACTGGTGCTATCGAATAAAACAGGCGGGCTGGAAAGTTTTTTATGTGCCCGACTACCGGATAGTACATTTCGGGGGACAGAGCAGCCGAAATCTCTCCCGCAAGTGCATTGTGCTGTTCTATCGTGCGATGAAGATTTTTTACCGCAAGCACTATGCTCTCAAACACTCTTTCATAGTAAATTATCTCATCTATGCAGGGATATACCTAAAAGCTTTTGTCGCTCTTTGTGTTAATTTTTTCCGGAAAGAAAAAGTCGTCGGCTCGAAAAAGCCGACGGCCTGACGGCAGAATAAAAGATGCTTCCATTACCGACGGTGACACCTTAAGCAGCTTTAAAATATATGAAGATACTTTTAATCAGCGCGATTAATCCTCACATCGAGATTGAAACAAGATACCCTCAGCTCGGATTGGGGTATTTAGTGAGTTATGCCAGGAAAAAACTGGGAAAGAATACCCACGAATTTAAAGTTATCAATAAGAAAGTCGAAGAAACCCTGGAGTCCTTCAACCCCGATATTGTCGGTATCAGTTGTTTTTCCCCGAACTACGGTATAGCGAAACGTTACGCCCGTCTTTGCAAACAAAGGAACCTGCCGGTTATTGTCGGTGGTATCCATATTTCATTATTGCCGGAGTCCTTCTCCGAGGACATGGATATTGGTATCCTGTTCGAGGGCGAGCAAACGATGGCCGAGCTGATAAATTTGTACGATTCATCCGGGCGATTCGATAATGAAAACCTTTCATCCATCCAAGGGATTTTCTTTCGCTGCGAAGGGAAGTTACATTTTACTGAACCAAGGCCATTGATTGACAAAATCGATACCATCCCGTATCCGGCCAGAGAGCTGCTCAATCTAAAAGGTACGCATCACTCGATGTTCACTTCGAGAGGCTGCCCGTACCGATGTGTTTTCTGTGCATCAAGCCGATTCTGGTCCACTACGAGGTTTGCCTCCGCGGAATACATTGCAGGAGAAATTAAGGAACTCTACTTTAATTACAGTGCAAAACTGATTAGCTTTTATGACGACCTGTTCATTGCCGACAAGCGGAGACTGCGTGAATTACTGGATATTCTTGATCGCGAAAATATCCTCGGTAAGGTTCATTTTTCTTGTTCGGCACGGAGCAATCTCGTTAACGACCAAATGGCGAAGCTATTGAGGGAATTGGGTATTGTCTCGGTAGCCTTGGGCCTCGAATCGGGACACCCGCGTGTTTTGAAGTATCTCAAAGGCGGCAATGTCACGGTTCAGGATAATGCCACCGCCGTGAAAGCACTGGCCCGAAATGGAATTACTCCGAATGCCGCTTTCGTTATCGGTTCGGCCACCGAAACGAAAGAAGAGATAATGACCACGTACAATTTCATAAAAACCGTGCCTTTGAGAAATTTCAACGTGTACGTGATGACTCCGTTTCCGGGGACGCCCATCTGGCAGCAGGCCTTAGATAAGGGGCTTATCGACGAAGATTTCGACAATTGGCCGGTTTTGGATTCCGTTCATTTTAGCAAGCACTATAAAAAGGCGATAATCGTCTCCGAGAATTTATCGAGGGAAGAGCTGCACGAAATTTATAAAACATTCCAGCGGTTAAGATACCGGGTTATCTTCAGAAATATATATCGTCATCCATTTATCAAAGATGTTCCAAAAATGTGCTGGTCACTGGCCAAAGAAAGACTTGTTACGGCAGTACGAAGATGAAAATATTATTGGTCGATCCTCCTTTTTATCGATTCATCAAATATTACAATAGATATTTCCCCCTGGGACTGACATATCTTGCCGCCGTTTTGCGTGACAACGGTCACCAGGTGCTCATATACGACGGCGATGCAAACGTAGAAAAAGCAATGGAGATGGACTTTTCCGCCCTCGAAGAAAAATATCCCGAATATATCAGGAATGTTAGCCGGATGTCGCATCCGATATGGGGCGAATGGCGAGATGTTTTGAAAGATTATAAGCCCGATCTGGTGGGCATTTCCGTCTATACCGTCAAGATAGCTTCGGCGTTCAGGATAGCAAAAATTGTCAAAGACTTTAATCCCGATATTCCGGTGGTATTCGGCGGGCCGCATCCGTCGGTCAAGAGCGACGAATCACTGAAAATAGCTCCCTTTGTTGATTTCGTTCTAAGAGGAGAGGCTGAATTTTCTTTTGCCCGGCTGGCAGAGACAATCGAAAAAAAAGAGGACTTCAGTGACATCAAGGGCCTTAGTTTCCGCAAAAACGGACAAATATCTCACAACCCGGACACCGATTTTATCGAAGACCTCGACCGGCTTCCCTTTCCGGCAAGGGACCTGCTTATGAACAGGAACACATATACCTCGGAAGATATGGGCCTGTTAATGAGCGGGCGGGGCTGTCCTTTCGAATGCACGTTCTGCTCGTCGGCGGGAGTATGGGGCAGGAAAGTCAGGTTCAGGTCGATTGAAAATGTTTTAGACGAAATGCAACAGGTTAAGTCCGCGTACGGCACTGTTCAATTCAGTTTTAAGGACGATATTTTTACAATCAACACAAAAAGAGTCCTGGAATTCTGTAAATTATTGAGGGAAAGAAAACTTAACATCAAATGGGACTGCAATGCACGGGTGAATCTCATCGACGAATCACTACTTGCCGAGATGAAGTCGGCCGGCTGCAACGGCATAAAATTAGGCATAGAATCCGGCAGCGATCGAATCCTGAAAGACGTGATGAAAAAGAAAACAACCGTTGCTCAGATTAAAAACGCGGCCGAGATGATACGCAAAGCCGGAATACACTGGACCGGATATTTTATGATGGGCCTGCCGACGGAAACCGAACAGGAGATGAACCAAACTCTCGAACTAATGCGGCGGATAAAACCTGATTTTGCTTCGCTGTCCGTATATGAACCGCTGCCCGGCACCCAATTGTATCATACCGGTGTCACCGCCGGCCTTGTCACCGACGAGAGAAGCTTAGACGATTTTTTTAACATATCTCCGAAATATTATTACTTTAAAAATATCAATAACAGAATCGATACAATGCCGGACGACAAATTCAGGGCCATCGAGCAGTTTATGAAAACCAGCTTTCACAGGTATAATCGCGGCCCGGCACGCATATACAAACGGGCCAAAGCGAGAAGTGCATTGTACCTTAAAAAGCCCGCGGTATTAAAAAACGATATTACCAGGTTTTTGGCATGGCTCAGGTAACCATTCGAAAAGTTCCTGAAATCCATTCCAAAATTATTCGATATGCAAAAAAATAAAATTCCAATAATAACCACACGAATCGTTCTGGTTTTTGCCGACATGCTTGTATTGAACGCTTCCTTTATTTTATCTTTTCTAATTAGATACGGCACCGACATCCCCAAACACTGTTTTCCCGCTTATCAAAACAGCTTTCTATTCCTGACACTTATATATGCTTTATCGCTGTCTTTTTTCAGGGTCTATAAAAACAGGTTCAAATCTTCGTGGGACCTGTTTAAGAGAATCTTTTTGGGATTATTTTTCGGAACATTACTTAGCATAGTGTTCGTCTATGTCTTCAGAGTAAAATGGGGCGCTTTCCCGACGGGCATTTTTGTCATTTCGTTCTTTTTGAACCTGCTTTTCATCTTTAAGCTAAACCAGTATGTTCTCAGGGCCAAAAGAAGAATTAAAAAAAGAGTTGTAGTCATCGGACGGGATGACGTGGATGATATTATCGAGAAAAGAGTTGTCGTTAAAAAAATTAAGAGCGACCAGATAGACCTGTTGCTGACATATAAAGATATCGATGAAGTTGTTATATGCGAGAAAATTCAAAACGAAAAAGACCTGAGTCTCCTGTTATATCTGATACACAAATTAAAAATAGACGTTCTTTTCAAGCCTTCCATTTATATGGAACTTTTATCCGGCAGGATTAACGGTACGAATTCGTATCAATTCTTAAGCACCTTCGCCGGGGAAAAACGTGATGTGGAGGAATTGTTAATAAAAAGCTTAGATATTGTCGGCAGCATCATTCTGTTACTTGTTTTTACTCCCTTGATTCTCCTGATATCACTGTTGATTAAAATTTCTTCCCCCGGCTCCGTTTTTTACAGACAAAAAAGAGTAGGTAAGGACGGCAAAATATTTACCTTGTATAAATTCAGGACTATGGTCAAAGATGCGGAAAAGGAAATTGGTCCCGTCCTGGCAAAACGAGACGACCCACGAGTGACAAAAATCGGGAAGATTCTGCGAAAAATCCGTATCGACGAGCTTCCCCAGTTCCTCAATGTCCTGAAAGGGGACATGAGCCTGGTAGGGCCGAGACCGGAAAGGCCGCACTTTGTCAAGCAGCACAAAGCTCTGCACGAATTGCGACTGGTGGTCAAGCCGGGCTTAACTGGCCTCGCTCAAATCCGCAGCTTCTATGATTTGAAACCCCGGCATAAAATCAAATACGACTACCTCTACATCCAGAAAAGATCGCTGCTTCTGAATATGTACATACTGCTGCTGACCATTCCCACCATTTTTTCAAAAAAAGGCTGGTAGATTTCCTGACTACATCATTCGGTAAATCAGCAGTTTCTTTCCACTTTTTTTCCGATTGTTCACACTGACCGAATATTCTTCCTGACCGACTCTGTCGGAATCTGCCCCCCTTTCCCCACCTTCCACAATCTTTACAAGATACTCGGCCCCTTCAGGCACTTTCGTTGCATACTTAAGGCCTTTCCGCTCCGCATAAAAACTTATACGCAAGTCCGGTACAGCGATGATATCCTCTGTGCCGGTATTTTCCCTGAGCCACTTCGCTACAGCCCTGTATCCCGGCTTGTCGGCACCTGAGGGCCTGAGCAGCTTAGGCATGCAAACAGCCGCACCTATCATCAACAGGATAAAAAATAACTGCTGAGACTGTCGGTTTGTCTGCGCTTGGCCCCGGCGGAATTTCTCCTCAAACCAGCGTGCCATTATCTCCAGGCCTTCCGGAACATATAAAATCAGGAACACAACTAAAGGCAAACTGTGCCGCCTGCTTATATATCCCCAGTCATAATAAAGCAGGAGCAGCATAATGACATTAAAAAAGACAAAGGCGGGCATAAAGAATCTCTCTATATCCGTTACCTCTGATTTCCTGCGAAAATGCGAATAAAAACCGATTACCAAAGGCAGCATAAAGTAGTACATTAGATTATCGCTGAGCTCGCCGACAAGTCTTCCTGCCGCCTTCAATAATTCCGCCGGCCAAGCGGACGCTGCATATACCTTTTTATCACATGTTGTCTCTGGTATCAGGATATCATCCGAATTCTCCGGAGCGGAAGAGCTGAAAAGTTGCTCTACTTTTTCCGGAAGAACATTTCCTTTGACTATTACATAGGGGACAACGGGAATCGAAAAACCAATCAGAAGAACAAGCAACACATAAAACAATGTTCTTCTGCTAACATCATTCTTCGGGAAAAGAAGCCTTACTACAATCCACAAAGTTCCATAGAATACCAATTGCGCGCATTCCGGCCGTATCATATGCCCGAAGCCGGAAACCAAACCGGCCGCTCCGAACTTCCAATACTTAGTTTTTTTCGCGCCCTCGAGTAAAAGGAAAAATCCCGCCGTTAAGAACATTATGTGCGGCCAATCCCGCAACACGTCACTTCCGAATTCCGCCGGATAAGGCAGTATTATCAGGATAAGAACCGCCCAGAAACTCCTCCCGCTCCCAACGAAAGATTTGCCTATGTAATATAACAGGATAAGTGTAATTATCCTGCATATCAATGTCACGCTCTGGGCCGTATATATCCATTTAAATACCGTCGAGCCGTCGCTGAACAATGTAACAAATTTATGGGCGACAAATATCAGAAATGGGTAACCGAAAGGAAAAGCAATCCCTTTGATGATATCGACAGGCCTGCTTGAAAAGTCCTGTGCGTTTTGAATATAAATTACGCCGTCCTTGGAGATTAGAACGGTCGTTGCTATCAGGTATATGCCGATAGCAAGAGCTATTAACAGTAAGATTAATACATGCGAAAAATCATGTTTTTCAACAAAAAGATCCCGTGCCATTCTGATATGCGTAAAAAATCCCGTCAAATTCTATTAAAACCTTTATCCATTTAAAACATATACACCCATATAGCAACCTAAAGTAAAGTCATTATATTGGAACCATCGAACATATCTACCGAAAAATGAACTCGACGGTTAAAACTCTCTCATCAGGATTCTCATAATTTTAGTAATCCGCCCGTTACATAAGGTACGTCTTCCTGTATAATAAAAGAAAGAGAATTCACTACACTATAAAATCAGGAGCTCTCAGGATAACTCTATGGCCAAATCATGGCGACACAGGATAACTATAATCTTACTGACATTATACTGGCTCACGCTCATCATTCTCGCTCATATTCCTATGCCTCAATATGTTCGAAAGGCCGGCGTCTCGGACAAAAGCCTCCACTTTCTGGCATATCTTATTCTGACATTCCTGCTTTGGTTCGCAATCAGACCCGATGAAAAAGTGAGCTGGAGGAAATCCGCTGTCTGGTGGGTATTTATCATAGTGACAGGATATGGGGCTGTCGATGAAGTCGTTCAGAGCCTGGTGGGACGTACCTGTGATGCAATCGATATCGTAGCGAACATAACAGGCATATTAACAGGTTTGCTCCTTTTTTCCTTTCTTACTTTCTGGCCCGCCGTCCTTTTTGTAACAGGTATTGTCATATTCGGTATTACGAATCTCCTGCGGGTAAATTTAGCCGAGCTGCTGCCTGTTACAAACACAATATTTCATCTCTTTGCATACGCATTCTTTTCTGCGCTATGGCTTTACAACATGCATCTTTATACGAATCAAAAATCCACCGGCATAAAATGGCTCATAAAAGCATTAGCGATACCGTTGGGCCTGCTGATAACTGTAAAAATATTTTCGGCAATCATTGGCAGACATTTTACGGCCCCGGATACAATCGCTTCACTCGGAGCTATCGTAACGGTTGTTGCCGCAGTTTACCTTTGGAGTTCATATAATAAACCAGATTTGCGTAACAGGAATTTATAGACTGAGTCTGGTAAACATCTCCGTTTTTCTAATCCCGGCGTTCTTTGAAAGGTCTGTAAAGGGGATCGCCTATCAGGATTAATCGCCATGAATTGAACGGTTTCGTACGGCAGTACGCCTCGACGAGACATTTGCCGTTATAAAGCTCCTCGAAAAATTCTCTCGGCTGAGGAAACGAATGAAGATATGGCTCGGCCACCGCTCCCAGCGTCGCCGTTATACCGTCAACGAGCATAGCCGGGCACCAATGACTGTTGTTTGGGTCGCGAAGACCAACCGCTTCGAAACTCGCAATATGAAAACCGACCGCACCATCCACAAAATCAAAGGCATCGATATATTTTTTCACACTGTACCAGCCGCAGTAAACAGCCGTCCGGGGGCAGGCACCGGGAAGAAAAAGAGCAGCCGTTTCATCCAGCTCAACCGAGAGGTCCGTGCGTAATTTAGTAAGATATGCCAAATCGCGCAGAGACTGGTCATACGTTCCAAATTGATCTTTTCTAAATATTCCTCTCGAATCAAAATACGCAGCGCCCTCGAGACCCGCTTGTTCGGCCAAAATCGCTTTATCCACAAGCCCTTTGATTATATCTTCACCCGGCCCGTCGAGCCGGCTGACCATCAGCGTTCCGAGACCGACAGCCAATAGCTCATCCTGATTTTGAGAATTTTTTGAGCTCGACCGGAGCATGTTAACCTGCCAGCGATACAGCTCATAATTTCTAAACATAACCATCGACAGCTCACTATCAACCGAAGCGCTCGTTTCCTTGCCTTCGATAATGTCGATATATAATCGAAGCCTTGTATTATTTTTTTCGATTCTTTTCTTTTCAGGTGCGATTCTTTTAAGATCGGCGATATTATCCTGCTCTAACTGTTCTATCCGGCTTTTCCCCTGCTCGATAAGCTCTCTTAGCTGCTTTAGCTCGTTTTCCCGGCCCGGTAATTGTCCGCGTTTTCCTACAACGATCGGCACGCCGTACGTTGTCAAAAGGCATTTTATCTTACCGGCAAATTTTAAATCGGTTAATCTGGCACGAAGCGGCTCCGCAAGTTTACTGTCATAATCGTCCCTGCTGATGGCCGTCTCGGCGGATGTCCCTAACGGCAGGGTGACAATATTATCCGCCGGAACCCCCCGCTTTTGACAATAGTACCTGGCAATCCGCACCGAAGCATCGATCTCGCTGTTAGCGACGACAAGAATCTCCTGAGGCTCTAATGCGGGGCTTATCTCACAGAATATGAATACAAGCAGAATTATCACTTTAGCTCTGACAGGCATTATCCACAAATCCCAAACATGCTCCAAGGTAAAACCCGCAAGACAGACCAAAGGCCGACATCCAACGGGGTGAACTGCCATAGTAGAAATTGGATTTTATTCAGGCCCGTACGACCTGTACGGCAAATCTATCGGATAATCTTCTATCATTTCGGCATAATCATCGAGCCAGTAAGCATTCGGATTGCTCGAAAGAACAAGGAAACGGCCGCTTTCGAGGTCGTTGGCGGCCCGGTGGTATTTCAAATATACAAAATCTTCCGTCTTACCAATTATTTCAATCTTACCGGTCGAGTGTGACATCACGTATCGAACACGCTTCGCCAGACCGGAAACAAGCGATTTCGCCTGCTCGACAATCTCATATCCCTGTTCAATCGGAATCGTGAACGCTTTATTACCAAGTGCCGGACGACACTGAAAGATATAATACGGAACCGCCCCGATAAAAGAAAGGTTTGCGAGCAGCTCGGCCAAAACTTCCGGGTCGGAATTGACTCCATTTATCAGCGGCATTTGATTGGCTACTATAGCACCGGTTCTCTGGAGAATATTCACCGCCCTTACCGCCGCATTGGTCAACTCACGCGGATGAACAAAATGCGTCATTATATATATTTTCTTCCGATCGGTACTATATTTCTCTATCATCTCCGGCAAAGCCGGCTCATCAATAATACGATACGGATTGAACGCCGGGACTTTTGTCCCGATTCGAATGATCCTGACGTGTTCGATCGCAGTCAGTTCCCGAATAATATCCTCCAGTTTCGCCGGACTAAGGGTAAGAGGGTCGCCTCCTGTCAGAAGAACATTGGTAATCTCGGGATGTTGCCGGATATATCCGAACGCAGCCTGCGGGTCCCGAAGATATTCGTCCTGATTATCTATGAAAAGACGCTTGCGAAAACAGTAGCGACAAATCCCCTCACAAACATTACTTACCAGCATTAATACGGTAGAGTTATATTTATGCTCGAGGCCCGGCATTACGCTATATGTCTGTTCGTTCGACGGATCGAGCCGGCCCCATTCGTCAAGCTCGCAGAGGTCTGGGATGATAATCCTGCGGATCGGGTCATCGGGGTCGTCCCAGTCGATAAGCGACAAATAATACTCGTTGCAGCGAAAATCGAACTTCTCCGTCACCGATATCAACCTGTCTTTTTCGGCCTCGCTTAAAAATTCCAACTGGTCTATTTGTGTCAGATATTTCATTCCTGTCTCATATTGTTTATTCATCAAAATTACCTCGGGAACACCATACAGCGAAACTACTCGTATGGTTCCCATCTGGTTCGATTTCTAAAACAGAGTCCCGTTCTCTCAAGACTTGGCACCACGGGTATATTCACTCTGGGAGTATCTCTTTTCGTAGATGCCCTTCCGTCCAAATACATGGAAAACCGTTGCCATTGCTATCCTTATATCGGCCAAAAAACCCATCGTTTCCACATACTTAACGTCTAATTCCAGCTTTTCTTCCTGGGTCAGGGCCGCCCTGCCGCGGATTTGAGCTAATCCTGTCAGACCTGGCCTGACTAACAGCCGTTTTTTTTGCCGTTCGTTCCATTCCGGAATTTGCGAAATATATAACGGCCGAGGTCCGATAAGGCTCATATCGCCGCGAAGAACATTATAAAATTGCGGCAGCTCGTCGAGCGAATATTCCCGCAGGAATCTTCCGACTTTTGTCAGCCGCTCGTCTGAGCCGGATTTTGGACTGGGTCCGAACGGCTCGACATCGGCCTTCATGGTCCGGAACTTATAAAACACAAACGGCCGTCCCCCTTTGCCCGCCCTTTCCTGCCTGAAAATAACCGGCCCTTTACTGCCTGACTTTATCGCAAACGCAATCACAGCCAAAACAGGAGATAGTATTATCAGCGCTAACAAAGAGATTGCAAAATCAGTCCCGCGTTTGAAGATTTCGTATAACTTCATGGATTTAAGTTTATCCGAGAAAAGACTTTGTGTCAATATCCAAATCTGCCCCCCCCGCCATCTCTTTAATCCCTCTTATCCACCCCAAAATTGTAGGGTGGCGGCCCCATTCGGCCCGAGCTCATGGTCGAGGACTGCCCCACCAGAATCAAAACGCGTAGGGTGCAATGATTTCGCACCAATTTGATTAATTAAGCGTGGTGTCAAGAAAAGAATCAGTGGATGGACCTAGTTTCATCATGTCATTGGTATTTTTCTTAAAATATTTTTAAGAATCAAAAAGTTCTTTTTCCTACTAATCGAGCTTTTGTTTTTTCATCTGCCCCACACTTTCCAAATATAGCTATTTGGATGTGGAGTATACTCACTTTTTGAGTTGAGTTTCTGATCGGCTCCGTCCGCCTTGCATATCTTTTGGCTTAGGCTTAGATTCTTCAAGTTGTCTTGTTTTGAGAGCATCCAATATAATTGCTTTAACCTTTTCATATTCAACATTTTTTTGAAGATCTTGTTGTAATGCTTCAGTTTCTAACTTTTTAGAATCAAACGATGGGCCTGAATATAACAAGAGCAGATGTTTCTGAAGTATAGGCAATTCCTCTTTCTTAAGGCGTCTCAATAAGCGTTGTCTGCTATGCTGTTCTTGTTTCCGACGATATTCTTCTATCGCGGCCTCATATTCTGCACGAAGCTTGGGATCTTTTATATTCTCAGGTGACATTCCACTCCCAAATCTTTCAACTCCAGCGGGCGGTCTCGGCATAACTAGTGATGGATCATTCGGATCCCAACTTGGATCGATAGACCTCTCAAGGCGATCCCAAACACGGAAGTAAAATTTTGCCTCCTTGCTCCTATCATTTGCCCAGTCATCCTTATCAGCCAAACTTTGGAGATACTTATCTGTCGATAGTGGACCTTGACGAACGTACATTAGTAGCTCGAACTCAACTTCAATGGGGATCCTATTATCCTCCTCAAGCCCATTTGATTTATCAAGTGCCAATAAGGCGTATTGTCTCGCAAGTTCGTATTGTCTTTCGCTCTTGAAGTTGAAAGAACTGAGGGTGCCGCAGACTTGTAGCATCATATATCCGTAATATTTCTTATCTATTGGGAACCACTCTTTTTCCAGTTCCACAGCAGCTTTTTCCAGACCTTTAAGATCCAATGCGTTACCAAGAGCTTCTACTTGGGTGCGGTCCTGTGTAAACTCTTTCATTGTCGTGTTAGAATCTTGTGGATATGCTATCGCAAGTTCTATATTTGTGAGAAAAACAATCACAACTAAAATCTTAGATATTTGGTTAATCTTAGACCGCATAACATTCCTTCCTTTCTTTTTATAAATTTTTAGGTAATTATAAAACCAACCGGAACTATCTTTCTGAACCTCTGCTTTTCTGTCTGAATGTACTCTAAATTCCTGGTTCATGTTAACGAAGTTCTTTGTATATGGACCTGCTTTATAACTCCAGGGTAAGCTCCAGAGAAATGTGCCATATGAATAGGCCGGAGGAGTATAATCAATGCAGGATATCCAGCTTCCTTTAGTTTCTTTCGGAATTGCCTTGCATTTTCTCTGCTTAAATAGCCTACCGTCATACCATCTATGTCCACTCTGATCGCTTGATTGTCATAAGGATTATCATTTTCGTGAATCAATATTGCATCGACAATTTTACTATGACCATCTTCTGTATATCCTTCGCAGATTTCCTCCAACTCTTCTTGATACTGAGATTCACCTACGACGTCAACAGAGTATTTACCGGGGCCAGATAAATCCACCCGAAGTCTTTGTTTGGCAAATAGCCATGAGAATAATCCCATCTTTTTTCCGTTCCTTTTTACTTCGATTAAGCTCAGGACTTGTTTCAAAAAATCAAGATTATTTATGCTTTGGTCGCTTCCTCAAAGTTGCTTGCTTTTTATTATATCCATCCCCGGCGAAGCAACAATCGTTAAACAGCGTTCAGCGTGTAGCGGAAAGCGTATAGTTTTTATCTTTGAATTTTCAGACTAAACACTATCTACTAACGACAAACGACTACCCACTAAATATAAGGCGTATCTCACCGGGTGAATATTGATTGAAAAAATGAAATTTTTTCGTTTTTTTATGTAAGATTGCCGCGTCGCATTGCTTTTCGAAATACGCAATACGCTCCCCGCTGCATAGTTTTGCAAAGCAAAACTATGCAGCGGGGATATGATTTATGACTCTTTTAACCTTCTTTCAATTTAATTCCTTTGCCGCTATAGGTTGCGGTTTCAGTCCACCAAATCAGAGGAATGCCGCTAACTTCATAGTCCAGACTCTTTAAAAATACGGCATCGGCATCCGGAGCAGCTTCCAGTGCTTTATAGTAAGCCCGGTGTTCTGTTGAATTCATCCAAAGACCTTCATTGCTGAAAGAAGTATATTTTTCCTTGAAAAAAGGGATTCCTACAAGTCTCAATCCATCCCCATCGACAATCTGTACAACTCCAAGGCAAATATTTTCGGTTGTGGAACTGCCTTGCACCCGGTCAAGAACAACAATATCATCACGTGAGAATTCCGTGTTAATACCAAAATTGCCGAATCCCATCTGAGGAATCATTTTTTGAGAACCACAGCCTCCGGTTAAAATCAAAGCACTACACATACAAAGAAATAGTTTTTTTGCATTCATTGTGTTACCCTTTCAAAAAAATTAGTTCCTTTTTGCCTGTTACAAAGGCACTCGTGAAGCCAAACCTTACAAAAGAAATATGCGTATTAAAGGAAGCATCTTTATAGTTATTACCGGATTTGTCTATTGTGGGAACTACGTATTTTTTACCCTACAATATAGATATAAATCGCCATTTCATGGGAAAAATCGGGATTTTCGTTGCATTAATGCGGTTTTTGGGTAAAATTATATAAGACGTTTAGTATATCGTATGTAGTATGTAGTACATCGTTTAGCGGAGAGCGAAAAATCGATCGTCTTTCATCAATCGTCAATCTTACATCGTTAGAAATGGGGGAATTAACGATGGAACTAACGTAAGTCTTTATAAATCAATACCATACGTTATAATCATGGAAATTCAACACTACGAAATGATACGTACGAAATTTTAAGCAAATTATGCAAAACAAAGCCAATGTTAAAATAGGCAATTTAGTTTAAGCTCTTTGAAATAAATAGGTTATAAGAAAAAAGGTGGTTTTTGGGCATTTTAACGGCAAAAAACAAAGCCAATTCACCGGCCTTCGGCCGGAAGCTCTAAATTCTAAACTCGAAACACTAAACTAATGAATTCTATAAAAAATTGAAAACACCTGGGTTCGTAGGACTTCGCCGGGGTTGACCAAGTGAAAAATGGAACGTTTATCAATGCTGATCAGACCTATATTATAGAAATATGAAAAAGAGCCGGGACCAGATATATAACGAGCTGCTTGTCATCAAATCCCAGCAGGGAGATAAGGATGCGTTCAACGAGCTTGTCGGCAGATGGCAAAAACGGCTCTGGAATTACGCGTATCGCGTAACCGGCTCGGAGTCGGCGGCGTGGGACATCATCCAGGAAAGCTGGCACGGGATAATTAAAGGTATCAGGAAATTAAATGATGCCGCCCTGTTCGGTAGCTGGGCCTTTAGAATCGTCAATAACAAATGCGCGGACCGGCTGCGAAAGCAACGGCAACAGAATAAACTCGACGACGAGCTTGTGAAAAACATCCGGGACGAATCCAACGAGTCGGAGGGTGACGGTAAATCCGAGCTACTGCTCGAAGCCGTTCGGAAGCTGTCACCCGAACGCCGGGCGTTGGTGACATTAAGATATCGGGAAGGCTTCGATATAGAACAGATAGCAAAAATAATCGGAGTCCCGGAAGGAACGGTCAAATCGAGACTGCATCGAACACTGAACCAATTAAAAGATATAGTCGAGCGTAAACAAAATGAATAACCTGGAACAGGACCTGAAAAAAGTATTAGCGGGTAACGGCGATTTCGACGCTAACAGGAGCGAGACGCTGAGAAAGGAGATAGTCCAAATGTGGTTTGACAAGAATATGCGAAAAACGAAAATAATCTTCTGGATATTTTATCTTTGCAGCATCGGCATGATGATTGCCGGTTACATCGGCCTGCGGTCCGCCGCAAACACGGTCGGAATGCTTTCGTGGGTGCTCTTTTTTATGATCGGCTTCAACTCCACGATTTTGATGAAACTCTGGTACTGGGTCATCGATACAAAATTGAGCGTTCTCAAAGAAATGAAACAGTTGCAGCTCCAGATCGCCGAGAAGACTTCCAGGGAGCAGCCCGCGGGAAATTAGCCGGTCAGAAGCTCGAATTCCTCGACGCTCAGCGATTGTCTTAATTTCTGCAGGGCACCGAGCTCGATCTGGCGGATTCTTTCCTTGCTCAGACCCAGCTCCCGGCCGATTTGTATCAGGGTTTTCGTCTTCTTTTTGACCGGCGAGCCGATAAGGCCGTAACGATTCATGATTATGTACTGCTCACGTTCGGTAAGATTGTCTTTTATAACGCGCGTCAGGCTCTTGTGGGCCCGGTCGATGGCGGCAAAATCCGCCGCTTCCTTGGTTCTTAAATCACGATGGAAACTTGCCAGTGACGCCGCCGTTGTCCTGTCCAGCCGGGAAGCCCTCGCTGGAATCTTGCGGGCGTAGTCTTTGGCTATCGTCCAGGAAGCAAAAGTTGAAAATCGAAAGCCCCTGGTATAATCGAATTTCTCGACCGCCCGCATCAGCGAGACGTTACCCTCGCTGATCAAATCCAGCAGGCTCGCTCCTGCGGATGTGTGTTTGCGAGCGATGCCGACCACAAGTCCCAGGTTAGCTTCTATTATTCTCTTTTGTATAGCTGCGGCCTCGGCTAAGTAGCGTTCTATCCGGCGAATTTTCATCCCGGAGGCCTGAGCCGGTTTTATATCGGCACGTTCCTTACAGGCTAAATATTTCAAATAATTGTACCGGCGAAACAGCTCGGCTTCACTTTCTCTGTTGAGCACGGGGACATTCTTCAATATCTGCAAATATTCCGGCAGCGAACCGTCGGCCAATTTCAACGGTTCGACATTCTTATGAGCGGGCGGCTGTATTTCATCATTCGGCCTTGCCAGAATCTTTTCCGAAGCGTCTTTGGCAAGGAATTCCTCGCTGGCAGTAAAATCGATTTTTGTAGCCAGAAGGATTTTCGCCCGCCTGCCGTTAATAATCCGGTATATCGAACTTTTATTTCTATCGAAACGCGCCATTAATTCTTTAATGTCACAACCCTGTTTGTAGAGCTTATAAATCTCGGCTGCCCTGGCAGGCTCGATGACGCCGGCGGATTTTTTAAGAACGGCCCTCTCGGGATTCGCCCTGTCGTAATCCAGCAGTGTATATCTGATGGTCTCGTTACACTTACCCATTTCGGCGCTTACCTTTTTGATAATCCGGTAATCGGACATATCCGTAGTCGCTCTGAGTTTGGCGGCTTTTTTTACAATCCGGCTTTTTTGCTTGTCCGTCAGCCGTTCAAAACGTTTGGATTTGCCCGTTAGTTCCGGATTTTCCCCGAGGAAATGCTCCACCGACGAATGCAGGAAGCCCAAGCGCCTCATGCTCTTACCAAAAATGAATTTCTCGGCAATCAGGCCTCGCTTTCGCCAGCGATAAATCGTTTTCGGCGTGACCTTCATCTTCTCCGCAAGCTCTTCGAGAGTGTAAACTTTTTCACTCTGCTCGGATACGGGCTGTGCAAGCTGGCCGCTGAGCTTGGAAATAAAAACACGCAAATCCTCCAGCAGATCTTCTCCCTTTATAAACTCGCTGCCGACCGCGCTTTTCAGATGGAAACCTGTGATACGAAAGCACACAAACTCGAACGGATACTCCTTATCCTTTTCGATAATACCAAAGAGTTTCTCCGCAGCATCGAGTTGCTTCCGCCGCTTCTTTTGCGGGGTATATCGAAGCTGAAACAACAACTGGGCCAAACCTGGACTGCTGATCTTTCGCATAACCTGGTTCCATTCTACAAAAACCGACGCAAAAAAAACAGCCGTTAATACGGCTGTTTTTCACCTCCGGAATTTATGCAAACAATCGTTTTTTGCCGGGCAAAAATACGGATCAGATTCGGCCAATCACTTTATTCCATCCGATTCTCCAAATTTACGCCACAAGGCCTTTCGCCATATCTACGGCCGAGGCGGCATCGGCTGCATAGCCGTCGGCCCCGATCTTGTCGGCGTAATCCTGTGTCACGGGAGCTCCGCCCACAATAATTTTGGTTGACAGTCCGGCGTTCTTAAGGGCCGTTACGGTCTTTTCCATACCCGGCATCGTTGTAGTCAAAAGCGCGCTCATGCCGATTAACTGGATACCTTTGGACTTGGCCTGCTCGACAAATTTTTCCGGTCCGACGTCCACACCAAGATCAACGACTTCGAAACCCGCTCCCTTGAGCATCATCGCCACCAAATTTTTACCGATATCGTGTAAATCTCCCTGAACGGTTCCAATCGCCAATTTCCCGATCGGCTCGACGCCGGCTTTGACAAGCTCAGGCTCAAGCACTTCCATAGCCATTTTCATTGCACGGGCAGCTATAAGAACCTCGGGTATGTAAATCTCGTTCTTTTTAAACCGTGCACCGACAACATCCATGCCCGCAATCAGTCCGTCATCGAGGACACTCTTGGCGGCCATTCCGTCAGCCAGTGCCTGGCGGGTTATTTCCACCGACTTATTCTGGTCTCCTTTTATAATCGCATCAGACAATGCTTTCAAATCTGCCATTGACATTCACCTCATTAAAACAGCCATCTTACCAACATTTAGTCTCTATATACGTATGCCGCATTAAATATTATTTAATATCATTTTACAAGCAATAAATCGAGCTTTTTAATGGTAAAAGTTGTTTTATAATAAATTTGGATAGGGATACCAAAATCGAAAATACATGCTTATATCATTTGAAAAAAATCCATATCATGATATAATCATTTTTTCGTTTATTAGGTAACTGCCCGCCTTGCACAGGCAATGTCGGTTACAGGATTTTTTATAGCCTTGGTTCTAAATTTTATGCCCTGAATCGAGGCAAAAACTGCTAAAAAATACTAAATATGAGACTTCAAACATGAGTAACTACATAGTCCTGGTAAAACAGGTCCCTGATGTATCACAAATCACCGACAATGCGTTCGATCCCGAAACCGGCACACTCATACGCACACGATTAGCCAGTGTAATCAACGAACTGGACGCCCAGGCACTGGCCTTTGCGCACTATATGAAAAAAATCAGCTCGGACCGACGGGGCCAAATCATTGCCCTGACAATGGGGCCGCCCATGGCCGAGGAGGTCCTGCGATACAGCCTCAGCAGATGCGTTGACAAAGCGATCTTATTGACCGATAGAGCGCTCGGCGGAGCGGATACCGTAGCAACCGCGAATCCACTGGCATTCGCAGTCAGAAAAATCGTTAAGGAAATTTTCAACAACGATAATGATTACTATGTCGTTTCCGGCATGCAATCCGTGGACGGTGACACCGCCCAGGTGCCGCCGCAAATGGCCGAAGAGCTGTCGCTGCCGTGTATAGCTTATGTCACCGACGCCGAATTCAAAAACAATCGTTTCGTATTCACACGTATTATCAGCGGAGGCAGCCAGATTGCCGCCGCAAAAAAACTACCCGCCGTGATTACCGTCGCCAAATACGAATTTCCCCTTTATGCCACATTTTCAAAAACGCGATGGGCAAACCAGGCGGAGATTATCACCTGGACCAGCGAAGATATCAAAGCCACCCATTTCGGAGTAAAAGGCTCCAAGACGGCTGTCATCAGAGTTTTTCCCCCGGGAAAAAGTATGAGAAAATACCGACAGTTCAACGATGCAAAATCATTGGCCAAGGCGCTCGTCGAGAGTTTCAAAAGCGGCAACGGCGAAAAAGACTCCGCCGGCGGCAAACAGGCAAATCGCTATGTCCTGCCGGAAAAGAGAAAAAGTCTGCTCGAGAGAAATTTCGAAGGGACCAGGAAAGAGCAGGATGATTATGCAATCCTGAGTGAAAAACTTAGGGAACTCGGAATAGAAGAAGCACACCAAATTGATAACGAAGCCCGGCAAAAGATTCTTAAAGCCGCAGGCGAACATTTCCACGAGAGGGCACTGGAAGATATGATAAACGGCCTGGAACTGACCGAACCGGCCTTTAAGGGCGAAGTCTGGGTCGTCGCCGAGCACAGCGAAGGCGTCGTGCATCCGGCTACGTTCGAGCTTATCGGCAAAGCTCGCGAACTGGCGGATTCCCTCGAAACAAAAGTAGGCGTATGCCTGGCCGGGTATCAAATCGAATCTATGGCAAAGGAATTAATAGCCGCCGGAGCGGACAACATCTACATAATTGATGACGAGCTTCTGAACATATTCGATCCGACGGCGTATCGTAAAGCGATTGCAGATGCGATTAAAACATACTGGCCGCAGATTGTCCTCTACGCAGCAACTCCACAGGGAAGAATGCTCGCACCGATGGTATCTTACAGTCTCGAGTGCGGCCTGACCGCGGACTGCACCGGATTAGACATCCGTGACAGCTCGCGAAAAGGAGACATCGCCCTGCTTTTACAGACACGACCTGCTCTCGGCGGCAATGTCATGGCCACTATACGAACGAAAAACTCGAAGTCACAGATGGCGACAGCCAGGCCCGGAGTTATGAAGAAAATACCGCCGGATAAATCAAGAAAAGGCAATGTCATAAAACATAAAGTCGAGCTTTCAGAAGACGATATTTCTCTGGAAGTCATAAGGACCGAGTTAGGCGCCGGTGACGTGAACTTCGGTGCTGAAGTAATTGTCAGCGGCGGCAAAGGCATGCAAAACCGTGACAACTACGACCGGCTTCTGGATACACTTTGTGACGGCCTGACTAAAAAGCTGAATACCTCGGTGGAAAAAGGAGCATCCCGTGCGGCTGTGGAGCAGGGCTTCGTCGAACGGGCACACCAGGTAGGACAAACAGGCACTTCCATCGGACCGAAGCTTTATATCGCTTTGGGAATATCGGGCGCCATCCAGCACATGATAGGGGTCGCCAACACAGAGACTATCGTCGCCGTCAACAGTGATCCGAACGCACCGATATTCAAACAATGCGATTACTATATCGTGGGAACCGTGGAAGAGACGATACCCCAATTAGTTCAGGCATTGGAGCAAATATAAAAAGGAATTCGACACAAAGACAAAAAACAGTAATGGCATGAAGATTAACAATATAGGGTGACTGCCAGGTCTGCAAAGCGGACTGAGTAAATCTCGTCCATTAGTTTTAGAGGTGAATAAAAAGTGTCAAATAACAAAGATTACAACAGAGTAACGGGATTAGTCGTTGGAGCAGGGCCGGCGGGTCTGGCAACAGCAATACAGCTTAAAAGCCTGAAACCGGATATCGATGTCTGTGTGGTGGAAAAATCCGCCGATTTGGGCAACCATAATCTCTCCGGAGCCGTCCTGGAACCCGAACCTCTGCATACACTGCTGGATGCGGCAGCCCCCGGATGGCGGGACACCGATGCCGCCAAAGAGGTGCTGGCAAATATAATAGATAAAGACGATATTTTATTTCTGTTAGGCAAAAAACTGTCTTTCAATATCTTTTTCGCATTAAAGCTCGCCAAAATTTTCAAACTTGGCTTCGGCCAAATGATACATAAGGGCGACTATTCCGTATCGATAAGTAAGCTCACAAAATGGATGGGACAAATTGCAAAAGACGTCGGAGCCGAAGTGCTGACCGGCTTTGCAGTCAATAACATCGTTTTCGATGAATCCTCCGGCAGGGCCACTGGTGTAAAACTCGTCGATCAGGGACTCGACAAGGAAGGCAACCAGCAACCGAATTTCACCAAGGGAGAAATTATTCACGCAGACTTTATAGTGCTTGCCGAAGGATGCGACGGGCTTGTTACGGAAACATTCGTCACCGAGGCAAATCTGCAAAGACAAAGTCCCCAACTGTACTCTGTGGGCGTCAAAGAGCTTATCAAAGTCAGTCCCGAACAATATTCGAAATTCACATCGTCCCGGGTAGTTCATGCGATGGGCTATCCGATCTGGACGCCGATAATCGGGCCGGGCATGTTCGGCGGCGGGATCGTTTACGCCGGTGCCCAGGACCATCTGTCCGTCGGGATGATTGTCGGGGCCGACTGGAAATACTGCGATCTCAATCCGCAGGATGCGCTGACGAATTTCAAGAACCATCGATTCGTAAGGCAATTTATCGAAGGCGGTACGGTCGTGGAAGCCGGAGCAAAGATGATTCCCGAAGGTGGTTATTATGCCATTCCGAGAGAGCCAGTAACAGGAAATATCGGCAAAGCCAACGTCATGATCTTAGGTGACAGCGCCGGTTTCGTCAATATGCTCAAAATCAAGGGCCTGCACAACGCAATCAATTCCGGCATCCAGGCGGCGAAAGCAATTGCACAAACGCTCGACAAGCCCGAATCTGCGGCTTCGGTATATACGAAGCTGATTGAAAAATCCGAGATCAGCAGGGAAATGAAATCTGCAAGAAACTTCCGGCAGACGGTCGCAAAATTCGGGCCTCTTCAGGGTATGCCGCTCTCTATCCTCGGCGGACTTTTGCCGCAGTTCGAGATCGAAAAGGATTACCAGGCAATGACAGTTGCTCGCTACCGTCTCAAGCCCGGCAAGAATTTCGATAAAGACACATTTACCGCAATGGCGGCGACGGAGCATCGAGAAGAGCAGCAGTCACACCTGACGATTCTGGATGCGGACATTTGCAGGACCAAATGCACGCCTTCATTCAACAGCCCATGTATTACATTTTGCCCCGCCGGTGTATATGAGTCCATCCACGATCAGGTAAAGCCGGCTAATCCGTCAAATTGTCTGCACTGCAAGACCTGTCAGAGGAAATGCCCGTTCGATAATATCAGATGGATTGTTCCGGAAGGCGGCGGCGGACCACGTTATCAACGAATGTGAAATAATTCAAAATTTGCCGGTGAGAATATTTTCAACGGTAATCGAAGTGAAATTATCTTACCGAAATCGGCTGAATTACAGGGAATGAAAAATTAGCTGGGATTCTCAGTAAACACTCGTATTAATTGTTGATAACATTTCGCTGGGCTCTGCGCATGCGCCGACGATTCTTCTCGGAGGGCTTTTCATAGTACGCCACGCGCTTCATATCTCTAATCAGACCCTCTTTCTCACAAAGCTTTTTAAAGCGCCTTATCATTTGCTGTACCGACTCACCTGCCCGCGATTTAACTTTCAACATAAAAAAAGAATCCTTATTTTGCTCCTGACATTTTGAGCTATTTAAAACTCTAACCTATATTAATTCGTCAAAAAACGTTAAGTTTTCCAATTTAAAGTAGAATTTACGCTTTTTCAAGTTAAAAATTCTTCCCATGTGCTTTTTACGTCAAAATTGCAATTTATTTATAAAAAAACCGATATATGACCAAAAAAATGCTGATTTTTAGATTTTTTTGTATAATATGGCCAAATATGTTAAAATAGAAAAGCGTTTTTGGAGGTAAATATTTGGAGAAGTTTCGCCAGACGCTAAAAGTAAAAAAAGAGCGGGCCGTTTTAGTAGCCGCCGTCCTGCATAACCCTGATGGGGCGAACGGATTATCCGAGCTAACGGCCTTAGCCGAAAGTGCCGGGGCGGTCGTAATTGACAGGTTTCAGCAAAAAATCCGCAAAATAAATCCCTCCACTTATATAGGCAAGGGCAAAGCCGAGCAGCTCGGAAGCCGGGTTAAGAGGTTCGACGCCAATGTTGTTATCTTCGATAATGACCTTTCGCCCGGTCAAATTCGCGAGCTTGAGAAGATTGTCGAGGCCAAAGTCCTCGACCGGAGCGAATTGATTCTGGATATATTCGCCACCAGAGCCAAAACAAAACAGGCCAAGCTCCAGGTCGAATTGGCCCAGCTCGAATATACATATCCACGATTAACTCGGATGTGGTCGCACTTAGATACGGTGGCCGGAGCAGGCGGCGGTACGACCGCCGGTGCAGTCGGCGGAATAGGAACGAGAGGGCCGGGCGAACAGCAGCTTGAAATCGACCGCCGGCTGGTCAGTAAGCGAATCACGGAATTAAGACGAGAGCTTGCAAAAATAGACAATCGCAGGATTCGTGAGATTGAAGCTCGGCACGGACTATTCAAAATCTGCCTGGTCGGCTATACCAACGCCGGCAAAAGCACCATCCTGAACAAACTCACCGATTCGGATGTTCTCGTCGAGGACAGACTCTTTGCGACCCTGGATACGCGAACAAGAAGATGGATGCCCACAAAGGGAGTGGAAGTACTGCTGAGCGATACGGTCGGTTTTGTCAAAAGTCTGCCGCATCAATTGGTCGCCTCATTTAAGGCCACGCTCGAAGAAGCCGTCAACGCCGATCTGCTGCTGCACATCGTGGACGTGTCCAATCCGAATGCACTGAACCAGATTGAATCGGTCAATAAAGTCCTGGCGGAGATCGGCTGCGGCCAAAAACCAATTTTGGAAGTATTTAACAAAGCTGACATCGTAAAAAACATCGGCGATTTCGATATGCTGCAAACCCTCTATCCCGATGCCGTTAATATATCCGCCAAAACAGGCTTCGGTCTGCACGATTTGAACCGTGCGGTTACAGCGAAATACAAAGGCGATGAGCTTATGATTCGAGTTCAAAGCAGTCCGTCAAACGGCAGAATTCAAAGCTTCCTGCGTGCACACGGCCGAATCCTGAACGAGCAATACACGGATGCTTCTGTCTTCATCGACGCCAAGCTCGGACGAAATCAGCTTCCGGAACTAAAACGTCTCCATCCAGAAAACATCGAAATTATAGAAGAGTGACTACCCCGATACCTTATCCTCGCTGCTGTCGGGATTCTTTCGGATTTTTTGCCTCTATGAACTTTATGATATTATAAACGACTAAATTGTACGGTACGAGAACTGTGAACTTTTCGGCTAATTTGATGACGGCCCCGTTCAAGGCCTCGATTTCTGTCGGTTTTTTAGCGGCAATATCCTGGAGCGTCGATGATTTGTGCCCGGCGGTATCAGGCACAAGTTTTTTGTAAAATATATCGAGAAAATCCGCAGCAGTTTCCCAATGTGTTCGAAAGCCTGCCTTTGTCATTACCCCGAATACTTCCCCGACTATTCCATCCATTATGGAGCGCGTGTATTGTCGCTCGGCCAGCTTCCCGTAAGGGACATCGAGAATGGCACCGAGGGAATTGAGTGCACAATTATACAGCATCTTGGCCCAAAGGTCTTTTTCGATATCTGCGGTCGTCTCGCAGGGTATGCCTCCGTTGTTTATTGACCTGCTCAGTTCTTCGACCTTCGATAAATCCGCACCGAACAGACTGCCGATATGAATCGAGTCCGCATGTACGGTTATTGTCACTTCATTGGGCTTGTATCTGTGGAATCCGGTGATAACACGCGCGCTGTAAATAATTTCCTTATCGAAAAAAGATGTGAAAATATCCGCATTCGACCACCCGTTCTGAAACAATACGATTTTCGTGCTCCCGCCGAACAGGGCCTTATGTCCGGAAAGGTCCTTTGCAGCATGAAACGAATCAAATGACTTCGTGCATACAAGGACATAGTCATACACTCCCGCAGGCACCTCATCCGGCGAAGAAAAACTGCCGAACGCGGAAGGCCCAGCATGGTAATCTCCGAAAATACCCGTCCTGGCAAGGCCGTTTTTCCGCAAAGACAGGACCGTATCTATCCGGGAAATAATATCCACCCGGGCTTCGGATTTCAGCAAACAGCTCGCAAGCCCGAGTCCTACCGCACCACCACCATATATTAATACTCTCATGCGAGCATTATAGCCGGCCGAGAAGCTAATTTCAAACGCCTATTTTCCACATAACATATCGCAGGAAATGATATGGCGAGTCGCTTTAAACATATCCTTGGCGCCTGCACTCAAACGAAATATAATTCACAGAAAGTCTCGTTGTACTTTTATAGAATGATTGCTGATAAAACCGGATTATGAAAGGAATAATTATGACCAGAACGGTTCTGCTGAATATCGCTGTTTGCCTGTCGATGATTGTAGCCGGATGTGCAACTATGAAAAACCTCCAGGTAACGGAAGAATCCGTCATGAAGGAAAACACAACAAATGGAACACAATACCTTGAAACCGAAACCGGTCGCTGGCTCGTACATGATATCAATCGTCCCGCACCGCCGGTCGTCACGCCCGGTACCGAGAGCACGCAGGAGCAACCCGGCAAAGCTCCGTCCGATGCCATTGTTTTATTCGATGGCACGAACCTCTCGGGATGGACTTCCGAACGCGGCGGACCGACAAGATGGATCGCGCGGGACGGTTACATGGAGTCGGTAAGACGCGCAGGCAATATCAAAACGAAGCAATACTTCGGCTCATGTCAACTGCATATCGAGTTTGCGACTCCCATGAGAATCACGGGCAAAAGCCAGGGAAGGGGCAACAGCGGAGTATTTCTTATGTCAACCTACGAAGTCCAGGTGCTCGACTCATACGAGAATTCCACATATCCCGACGGCCAGTGTGCCGCACTATACGGCAGAGTCGTACCTATGGTCAACGCCTGCCGAGAGCCGGGCCAGTGGCAGTCTTACGATATAATTTTTCATCGACCCGTCTTCGATGGAGACAAAGTAATAAAAAAAGCAATCTTTACGGTTTTTCATAACGGCGTTCTTGTCCACGACAATGTAGAGCTGCAGGGCGGTACCGGCTGGATCGACGAACACACGATATCAAATTATTCGCCGCATGAGGATAAACTACCCCTTATGTTGCAGGACCACGACAATCCGGTGAGGTTCCGTAATATCTGGATTCGCGAACTCGAAGACTAATACATGAGACGATAAAAAAACTATGTTCCGGAATATTTCCATAATAGGCGACGGCGGAATGGGTACGGTCTTAGGTATCCTGCTCTGCGAGAAAAATATCCCCGTACGTATATGGGGTTACGACCGCCGGCAACTGGTCCGGATTGAAAAAGAAAGAGAGAACAGGAAGTTTCTGCCGGGCTATAAGCTACCCGCCGATCTCGTCTTCGAGCCGGACGACAAACGTATAATGTCGGGGGCGGATTTAATTATTTCCGCCGTGCCATGCCAGTTCGTCAGAGCAATATGGACCAGATTAAAAGAACATGTCCCCGGGGACGTTCCGATTGTCTCGGTTGCCAAGGGCGTAGAAAACAAAACATTATTGCGTCCGACCCAAATCCTCACCGAGATTCTCGATTTGAGAAGAAAAACCGCTCTGGTGGTATTAAGCGGCCCGACAATAGCCGACGAGCTGGCCAGGAAACTTCCTGCAACGGCCTGTGCGGCGGCTTATAACGAAAAACTGGCGAAGCAGGTCCAGCAAACTTTCAGCGTCCCCTGGTTCCGCGTTTATACCAACACCGATGTTGTCGGAGTCGAGCTGGCCGGCGCCATGAAAAATATCATCGCAATAGCCGCGGGAATTATAGACGGCACAAGAGCCGGAGATAACGCAAAAGCAGCACTGCTGACCAGAGGGCTTGCCGAAATAACCCGCCTGGGAATCGCCTGCGGAGCAAAACCACAGACATTCGCGGGACTGACCGGCCTGGGCGATTTGGTGACAACCTGCATCTCACCGACGGGAAGAAACCGGTCATTCGGCGAAAGGATCGGTAAAGGACAAAGCACCGAGCAGGCCCAGGGGACAACCGAATCGGTCGTGGAAGGCGTCGCCACATGCAAATCCGTTGTTGCTCTGGCCCGGCGATACAATGTCGAGATGCCCATCACGAAGGCCGTCTATCAGGTGCTGTTCAAAAACAAACCGGTACAAAAAGCAATCGAGGACTTGATGAACCGCAGACTCAAGGCCGAGTGATTTACCTGATTCATAACCTAAAAATTCCACCGTCCTATAAATCCTTTGTTCCGCTTTCCCCCTCCAACGGCATAAAAATATATTGCAACAGATTCAGGGATTAATCCGTGTCTTTATAAAAAAAACTGCCGTCTTCAAAATGTTTTTTGCCGATTAACAACATTAATTTAATTAGCCTTTTTTATAAGTCCAAAATCGCTCCGGAGCATTCGGTTCACAGATATTATTGGTCTTACAACTTACGTTGTGTGATTCATACCGATATGAGCAACGAATATTTTTTCCTATATTTGGCTCTTCAGGTTTCTGTTTCATATATTTTACGTGGTGAACGTTACAGGTGAAAATCCTGATAGAAGATAGGAATTTTTGGGTGAAATAATTCAAAAAATGTTTGGCCTTTCGAAAAAAAATACATACTCAATCGGAATCGATATTTGTGACGATAGTCTTAGATTAGTCCAGCTCGGAAATAACGGCAAAGGCATTCATCTGGTTGCCGGGATTACCGAACCAACACCCGAAGAGATAGAATTCGGCAGCATCACCTGGCAAAGATGGGCGATTGAGGCAATCCATAAACAAATATCGAAAAACAATTTTCAGGGTAAAGAAGTGATAGCCGGTATCCCGACAAACGCGATCTTTATTGACCACATGAAAATGCCCAAGGTAAACCAGGAAAAACTTGAGGACGCCCTGTTTTCAAAGATAAAACAGAAGCTTCCGTTCGAATCGGACCAGGACAATACGATGTTGAAGTACGTTCAGACGGAGCAGGAAAATATTCTGGTGATGGCAACCGAGCGCACAATCATCGACAGGCACCTGGCAATTTACGAAAAGGCCGGAACAACAATTAAATCCATAACCGTCTGGCCTACGGCATTGGTAAATTGTTACACGACTTTTTTCGGCAGACGTAAATCCGACCTCGAAGCAATAGTAATGCTTATTTGCATCGAAGCTAACCGTACGAACGTGGTAATTTGCCGTCATAAAAGCCTGCTTTTTGCCCGCTCGATACCGATAGGATCCGGGAAACTCCTCGACGAAGCGGAAATAGACAGGCTGGTATTCGAGCTTACTTCATGTAAACGGCAATTCGCAGCGATACACAAAAACACCCAGATCGAACGGTCAATATTCCTTTCGAGCCGGGCCGCGGACAGAAATATATGTGCAATAATAGCAAAACAGATGGAAATGCCCGCACAGATTGGAGACTGTCTGGCGGCAGTGGATATAGCCGGTTCATTTCGTCAGGGAAGTAACGCCGAATCAGATAAAAACGAGTCAGGCGATCCGATAGACAGGAGAAATTGCCAGGTCAACTGGGCAATTGCTTTTGGAATGAGTCTATCGTAAGCACGGGTTCAATATAAAAAGGGAGATAAAAAAATGGTTAATATAAATTTTGTTCCTGATGACTATATTCAAAACAACGAATCCAAAAGAACAAACCTGATGTATCTTATTCTGCTTGTTGTTGTGATGACGGCCTTAGGCGGCTCATTCGTAACAATCAAGATACGTCAGCGTGCCTGCCGGGCCAAGGAAAATCTCATAAACACGAGAATGGCCAAAATGCACGAGGCTATCCAGCAATTCGATGAGCTGCAGGTTAAGAAAAGAGCGATGATGAAAACGGCTCTTACGACCGCGGAACTGCTCGAACCGGTACCAAGGAGCATATTGCTGGCTTCGTTAACAAACAACCTGCCTTCGGGAGTTTCGTTAGTTAATCTGACCCTGCTCCAGAAGGAGCCGAAAAACAGTAGCCATGTTTCGGTGTCAAGTAAATACAAGGCAACACAGGCAGAAAAGAATGCCGGCCAATCCAGATTATCGCCGGAGCAAATGCTGGAGACGCTCATAGAAATCGAAGGTATGGCCCCGAGCGACCTTCAAGTGGCCTCTTACATCGAGAGGCTGAGTAATTCAACATTGATGGACAACGTGGCTCTGGTGGAGTCAAAAGAACACAAAATAGATGACGGCACATTCAGACAATTCAAACTTACGGCAATGCTTAAGAACGATGTGCATCTGACCAAGAATGATGTCGAGACAATCAGAAAAAAGGCCGAAGGAACAATATGGAATTTCTAATGCCGGTACGGACAGGATAAATGTTCCTGAACCGAAACGGCATGTTACATAGATGAGGGTATAATCATGACAAGCAGTTTAAGAAAAATTATATTCTTCGTATTGTTAGTTGGCGTCTCTGCTGCCGGCTACCAATATATGATTAAACCGGCAAACAAAGATTTGGCCGAGGCAAAAGGAAAGCTCGAAACGAAACTGGCACAACTGGTCAAATTCGAAGAAGCCGCTTCGGCGGCGAACGATCTCGCAAAACAGCTCGAAAAGCTGCAGGAAGCAATCGAATTCTTCGAAAGCAAGCTGCCGCCCACGAGTCAAATTCACGAAGTGCTCGAACAGGTAACGGTAATTGCACAAAAGGAGGGACTCAAGCCAAAGACAATTCGAACACTGTCGAGAAAAGACAACAGCGGTTACGTAGAGCAGCCTTTAAAAATGCAATTAGAGGGGAATTTCAGCTCTTTTTACTCTTTTCTTTTAGAGCTCGAGAAACTCCCGCGTATCATGAAAATTCGGGAGCTTAAACTGGAAAAACAATCTGCTGACGAAGGTCAAATTACTGCCGATTTTATAGTAAGCATATTTTTCCAGAATACATTCGGTTAAGAGACCCAAAAAACCCTTTTATTAGAAACAATAAACAAGAAATGAACGGAGCTTAGCAATGTTGTCCTTTTTACGAGATTCAAACCCCGGAGATTTACCGGCAAACGAAGCTGCCCGTAATGCACAGGAAAATCCTAATGCCAAAACCCGTGAACAGGAATACTTCACGGTGGCATCCCACGGAAGAGCGGTTCGCAAGAGCACGACATTACTCGCCGTTTTGTTTATTATCGGCGTGATATGCCTTGGGTTCATGATTAAAAAGAGAGCGCCCCAAACAGCTTCTGCAAATGGAGTCGTTCCCGAAGAAACACAAATAGAAACGGCCATAGCCCGCCTTACCGGAATCAAATCGGAAATGTTCACCAGTATGGATGAAATAGTCAGTAAATTCTACGAATTTTCCGATGTACTCCAGGTAAAAGTTGAGGAACTTTCGAAGAATCCCTTCCAGTTCGAGATGTTTCTGTCCAACCTGAAAAACAAAGCCCCCGCCGCGGATGAACCGGTTGGAATAGATCCTGAAGCTATCTGGCAACAGCAAATAAGGCAAAAATCAAAGGAAATGAAGCTCGACAGCATTATGCAGTCCGACATGGGTAAATGCTGTATGATCAATAATAAAATCCTTTACGCAGGAAATTCGATCGACGGCTTTAAGGTTCTCGAGATCGAAGATACCCAGGTTAAGCTCGGCTCGGGCGGCGTGGAAATAGTATTGACTTTGTCGAAATAAAACCGCCCCTGTAAAAAATTGAAAACGAACGATATTAAATTAATGATATCAATAATACATTGAAACGGCAGATAAATCCTTTTTGAGAGAGGTGTGATATGATAGATGCGAAAACAATTTTGGCGGACGTGATCGATAACGGAGCAAGTGACTTACATATTAATGTCGGGATGCCGCCGGTACTACGAAGAAATACGGAGCTGGTCGAGCTGGATTTTGCCGCCGTCAGCAACGAAGACGTAAAAGAAATGCTGCTTTCCATGGTCGGGCCGGACAAATTCAAAAAAATAGAGGAACATAAGGACCTCGATTTCTCGACGAGCATTGATGACGGACACCGTTTCCGTGTTAACGCTCATTATCAACGGGACACAATTGCAATATCGTTTAGAGTTATCCCGAATCAAATCCCTGCAATAGATGATTTGCACCTCCCGGCGGTGGTTAAGGAGCTTACGGATTTACCGAGAGGTTTGGTGCTCGTAACCGGCCATACCGGATCAGGTAAAAGTACGACTCTCGCCGCGATGGTAGAGCTGATAAACACAAAATACGGAAAACGCATTATCACGCTGGAAGATCCTATCGAGTACATGATCGAGAACAAAGAATGTATGATAGAACAGCGTGAAATCGGCGGAGATTGTCCGAATTTCGCATCGGGCCTCAAGCACGTGCTGCGGCAGGACCCGGACATCATCATGGTCGGCGAAATGAGAGACCTCGAGACAACCGGCTCAACGGTCACCGCCGCCGAAACCGGTCACCTCGTCTTCAGTACGCTGCACACGATTAACGCCGCACAGACCATCGAACGTATTATTGATATCTATCCGGCAACACAGCAGAATCAGATTCGAACGATGCTCGCCAACACCCTGCAGGCTGTTGTCTCACAAACATTATTCAGGCGTGTAGATGAGCCGGGAATGGTCCCCTGTACGGAGATATTGCTGTGTACTTCGGCTGTGAGAAACTGCATACGTGAGAACAGGATATACGAAATACCGAACATTATCGAAACTTCGAGAAGGCTGGGTATGCAAAACCTGGACAACAGTATTTCAGATATGTATTTCCAGGGTTATATAGACAGGGAAGAAGCGATAATGCGGTCAAGCAATCCCGCCAAGATGGAAAAGACTCTTGTACCTGTCGATGAATTTGAAGTTGTTCAGCCGCCAAGCGGTGCAGCGGTACAATGATTCCAGATAAAACATAGACTGGCCGACAAACTTAATAAGTTGGAGCATAAATATGTTTGAAGATTCTTTGAGAAACCAAAAAGGCGCAACTGCAATTGCAGAAAAATTGCACCAAAACCGCAATCCGGGCGTTCAGGGCCAAAATAACGCGGATCCTGCCTCGGTATCGAAACGGTCGCACCAAAACAGGCACCAAGGTATCTGGGGAAGCATCAAAGATTTCAAGGTCGAGTTCGGACCAAGCAGAAAGGATATTTTAAACTTTACGAACCAGCTCGCAGTTATGGTCCGGGCGGGAATAAGCCTCCAGGATGCACTCGAATCGATAGCCGAACAAAATGACAAGAAAAAATTCAAAAATATCATATTCGATCTGAAAAACCGCATCGAGGCCGGACAAAGTTTTTCCCAGGCGCTTGCAGAGCATCCGCATACATTCTCGGATCTTTACATAAATATGGTAGCGGCGGCGGAAATAAGCGGCTCTCTCAGCGATATGCTGCAGAAGCTGGCCGAATATCTGGATTCCGAAGCCGAAACGCGCTCGCAGGTCAAAGGAGCGATGGTGTATCCTATCATCATAGCTTTTATGGCGATAGTGGTAACTATTTTCCTTTTATGTTTCGTTCTGCCGCGTTTTACGGCAATCTTCGCCGGCAAGGAACATTTGTTACCGACACCGACTAAGATATTAATGGCCACCAGTGCATTCCTGCGCGGTTATTGGTATTTTATTGTCCCGGCCATCGGCGCTTCTTTCTGGGGATTCTGGTACTTTACCGGCACTACCGTCGGCAGACTGTGGTGGGACAAGACGAAGTTAACAATGCCCCTTATTAAAATATTGTGCCGAAGTCTTTACATCACGAGGTCCCTGCATACCATGGGAGTATTGACAAGAGCTGGCGTTCCGATACTCAACACAATTTCAATAACGGCCCAGATAGCAGGCAACGTCCTCTACAAAAACATGTGGCTCGGCGTTTACGAAGAAGTCCGCCAGGGTAAAAAAATAGCATCCAGTCTCGCCCAGTATAATCTGATGCCGAGTAACGTCGTACAGATGATAAGAAGCGGCGAAGATTCCGGAACAATGAGCGACGTGCTCAGGGACGTTTCCAACTTCTATGCAAGAGAGCTTAAAACTGTAATCAAAACGGTGACATCAATGATAGAACCCATAATGATCGTTGTGATGGGTCTAATTGTCGGCTTTATCGCCATGAGCATTATTCTGCCGATATTCAAGATGTCCAGCGTCGTTCTGGGTAAATAAACATTTTTCATCTAACCGGAGGATATAAACATTAAATAAAGATTGGGGGGGACAAAATGGAAAATAAGAAAAATAAAAGCGGCTTCTCCCTCATTGAGGTCCTGATTGCGATACTGCTCGTCGGGCTTGCAATCGCCTCCCTCGTCGGTGCCAACAGCGCATTTACCCAGTCCAACGGCGCCGGTACGGACTTGTCAACCGCCGAGTTTCTCCTCGAACAGATCAGAGAGCTGACCGCCCTGCTGCCGGTCATCGACCCGCTTACGGGAACTTCCACATTCGGTGCGGAAACCGGCGAAACACTCACCACCTACGACGACCTGGACGACTTCGACGGTGCTGTATTTTCCCCCCCGATTAACGCCGACAGAAATTCTCTGAACGATTTTACCGCTTACAGTCAACAGGTGACGGTAGAAAATGTCAGCGCATCCAATTTCGAGCAGGTCGTGAGTGATCACGGCAGTAACTTTATTCGAATAACCGTAAAAATTTCGATGAACTCGAAGGAAATAAGCTCGGCAAGCTGGCTTCGGGCCAGATACTAAAATCGCTGGGCGTACCTCGTGAAATTATGCGAGAGACGCTTTACAAACTGGTATTACGAAATGAAAAATATGCCAAATAAAACCCGTTCAGTTCCGCCCGCCGCTCCGACTCGCGTCGAACGACGCGGGGGCAGGCTGGCACAAGAGCACGGTCAAAAGATACGGGGCACTTATGTAAGTCCGCGGAATTCAGCCGCAAGACGCAGCCGGAGAAAACGCGGCGCTTGTGACAGCTCCGGCGGTCCGGTCGCAAGACCTCGCCGGGAGGGATTATGGAAAGCCGCCGGAGGCAAAACCGGCTTTACCATCGTGGAATTGCTGATTGCTCTGGCAATAGCAGCTATATTATTGGCCTCTGTTGCCGTCGCCATCAACGCCTCGGCCATCAATTATAGTGAAAACGAGAAAATGTTCAAAACAATCAATAGCGCCAGGCAGGCTCTGTTTCGCATGACTACTCAGATAAGGACCGCCGACGCCGTCGATCCCAACGCGGCATCGAACGTATGCTCGATGATTACAGCCGACGGAGAGGATATCACGTACTTTTACAACAACAGTGAAAATAAAATCTATCTGATTACGAACGACGATACGACCGACAGCGATTACGTCCTCTGCGAAAATGTCACCGCCATGAATATAACAAAAAACACCGTGCTCGAAGATGCAATAATAAAAGTCAAAGGCGTCCAGATTTCAATAACGGTCCAAATCGGCGACTCTCAGCGAACGATTGCATCCGCTGCGGTAGTTAGAAGAAATTTGAATTAACGATTAATAGTAATCGTTATAATTCATTAGAATACCCCGCCCCAAATACTATACGTCAATCCCTATTCACTATCCATCGCCGGCCAATCCACGCCTTTTATGCCGTGCACCGTTAAATTCGCATCCGGCAGCCCGTCTCGTGCCGGCCGAATCTGCTTAGCCTTCAGCATCCGTATCCGGCCATCGACAAAGAGATAATTCCGCGAACCTTCCCAGCACCACCAGCCGCTGTCGTCGTCTATCGGCGAATGATTGCTGAGCCACTCGCCTATGAGAATCTTCCCGGAAGGTTGGGTGACATCCGAAGACCGCTGCCGAACCGATGGCTGCGGATTGCTATACGTATCTTCGTAGCTGCTCATGCCGTCTATCTGTTCGGGACTGTGATAGAAAGCCATCGAGTAAGAGTAACTGGTCGATTCGTATTTTTCTTTTGCGATGCGGTCCTGCGGGCAGTACAGAACCGACGGATTGTTCACATCGATATTACCACCTAAGAAAGGCCCGACAAACGACCTCCAGCCTCGTCCCATCCAGAGCCAGTAACCGGCTGGCAGAGGGTCCTCGGCACAGGGGAAAACATCGTCGTTTGCGCCCATATAAAGATTCAGGGCAATATCGATTTGCTTTAAGTTATGAGCGCACTTCAGCCGCATGGCCGTCGATTTTGCCTTCCGCAAACCCGGCATAAGTATCGAAAGCAAACCGGTGATAATTGCAATAACAACAAGCAGCTCTACCAACGTAAACCCCGTGAGAAAATTTTCTCTGCTTTCTAAAGGAGTAAAGCCCCTTTCTGGCTTGTCTGTCAGTGCCTTATTACATATTGGATTCTTATAAAGCCTCATATTTCCGAATCCTAATACCGAATACCGGCATCCGAAGCAAGTCTAAAATCCTCACTCGCTTCGGCGAAAACTTACACCCTTAACTAAAACCAAATAACTTTCTAAAATTTTTCAAAAAACATATCAACATCCTGCCGATTGATTTCGCTTTTAATAATAGAAACAGGGAGATTCTCTGTAAGCGTAAAGGTATTAGGCGTATGGCAAAAAATTTTCACTTGTAATATATTACAACAGAACGGCTTATGAAAAAGTCAAAAAAAAAGCAAATTCTCTTCCGTGCGCTTTTAGCATTTTTTACCACTACTGATATGAACCTGCTTTTTCTATGGCGTTATGAGGTATAATCGGCAGTTAATTCTGCTGTTTATGATAAAAAACGAAAAAATCGCGATTTTTGTATCAATAAATTACTAACGACAAACGCCTATATAGAAAGAAGGTGATACCGATGGGCAGATAAAGGATTTTATTAAATTGTGGATGAATTTACTTGATTTTTTTATTAATTTTGGGATGATAAATTTTGGAAAGGGAGTTTCCTCATGAAGAAATTAAGCGCTTACAGAATCTCTATTGTTATTGGCCTGACCTTAGGGCTAATTATTGCTTGGACGAGTGCTATGTCAAACGAATTAAGCACAAAAGATACATCGTTCTTTATGGGAGGAGAGGAGGTAGACTATGGTTGTTGTAGAATTACGATTGATGGCACTGAAAACTGTCCGGGTTCAGATTGTTCTGTCCCATGGACTAACTGTATGATGAATACTAACTATTCAAAAAGATGTATGGTAGACTATTGCCATGCAAAAGATCCTTTATGTACTGGCGGTAACCGTTATGGAGTATGCAAATAGTTGTGATGAAATAGTCTTTTATGAGAATCTATTTGTAAATACGTGGTCTTGCTTAGGCAAGACCACGTATTTAACAGAAATGATAGATTTATTGATAGAATATATGTGGTATATCTATGTAAGTGAAATTGATTTAGGTTAAGAAGATAAAAAAAAGGAAACATTATTCAGATGGGGCCATCATGTTTAAAATTAAACTTTTACTTTCTGTTCTTTTGCTTTTAGTGAGTGCAAGTGTTGGTCAATCAGGACAGTTGAATTCAGCGGACATCCTTGATATGTACCAAGAAGCGATGGAAAAATCGTTATTACTCAGAAAAAAATGTGCGCATAAGGAAGAGATCAAACAAAAGGATATAGAAAAGTATGAAGCATCAGAAGGTTATAAAACTGAGGTGTATACCTCAACGAGCGAAAGAACTTATTTACGCGATTCCAATCGTATAGACTGCCGTAATGAGTTTGAGGTTATTGAATTGAACACAAAGAACAAATATCAACATCTCCGTAATGAGGAGTGTGGTTTCACAGCCTATAACTTATTAGGCGAGAGTTCTCCGTTTATTACTGCCTATAAGAAGAATCCAAGGGGATTTGAACTCAGGAGCTTAGATACTGCAGGAGCAGCTTTTGAAGGGTATATAACTGGGGACTCATATAAATTCCTTTGGGAAGTTCTCAAGGGTGAAAAGGATTTAAGACTCCGAGATGAAATAGAGGAAATTGATGGACATAAAACATACGTTCTCGAAGCGAAGACTAATCACGGCCATTATACGTTGTGGATAGATCCCAATTGTGGTTTTAATTTGAGACGTTGTATTGTACACAGAAAAGACAACGACTTAATAGATGGTGAACCTTTGAATAAACCACCAAAACAACCTTCAAGCCCGTTATACGGAAGAAAGAGGTTTCCAGTTATAGAACATATATTCAAGCTTGACTCGGTTAAAATCAAGAATTTCGACGGTCTTTTTCTGCCGGTTGAAGGAATTGTAACATTAAATCAGAAATTCTCGAACGGTGGTGAATATAACAGGCAACACTCATATAAGCGTTTTGATATTGACCTGGACCCGGATTTTAGCAAATTCGAGAAAGCCTTTGTTTTGGATGTACCTGACGGTACTCGTGTATATTATAGAGACATGCCAGATACGGGAGTATTGTATACCTGGCAGGACGGTGAGGTTGTGCCGGATACAGATGATATTGTAATTGAAGAAATTGATAAAACAACAAAACAGATCATGGAAAATGGAGATGTTCCTCTCAAATTGGGTTCCGTCAAGGAAACAGAAAATACAGATGATGAACCAAACGTTGTCGGAAATACACAAGCAGATGTTGCAGACTCTCAACCTGAGATCCTTTCAGAAACGAATATACCATCATTTTACATTCTAATTCCTATAGGTTTGCTGATTGTCGCTGTCATTGGATGGAAGGTATTTGGTCGGCTTAAAACTTAAGGAGAAGCAAGAATGTGGAACTATAATTTCATGGAAGAAATAACATGGAAGTTAATGTTGGTGATATGTGTTTTAACGCTATCAATCACAAGCACAATATATGCGGCTGATGCTGATATAGATAAAAAAAATAAACCTAATACTACTTCCATACATAATTCATCGGGTCCATATTGTGGTCTTTATTGCCTTTATACTATAATAAAACTTGCCGATATAGATGTTGACTTTGTAGAATTAGTAAAAAATAAATACCTCGGCTCTCGCAAAGGTAGCTCAATAGCGGAATTAAAAAAAGCAACAGAAGATTATGGATTATATGCTGTATTAGCAGGAAATTTATCCAGCTATGATCTGAGTCATTGTCCTTATCCTATTATATTGCACGTAAAGTATGGAATCGAAGCCGGGCAATACAACCACTACGAATTATTTTTAGGAACAGAAAACGGAAAGGCAAAAATTTTCGATCCACCTAATCCGGTCAAGATGGTTTCATTTGCCGAGTTAGCACCTCGATGGGACGGTAACGGCTTGCTTGTCTCTGCCGAGCCGATCAAACTTAATGCTGTATTTGCTCCAGCCCGGAAGCGGTTTATAATATATGCCGCCATTGTGATTTCAATAATACTTGTTCTTCATTGGGCAAAAAGATTGGTGCCGGTGACATTGACAAACTCTCGAATTAAGGTAATGTGTTTATCTATTGCCCAAACTACAGGATTCATAATCTTAGCTGTACTTATCGGGATGTTTTATCACTTTGCCAATGATGCAGGTTTGTTGGCTAATGCAAATGCTACAGCTTCGATACAAAAAGCCCATCAGGGCAATTTCATTTCTAAAATTAGCGAGAGGAAAGTCCATAAATTACTCGATATCGATACCATCTTTATTGACGCCCGGCTAAGTCGCGATTATAAAGCGGGACACCTTGAAGGAGCGATTAGTGTGCCCGTGGATTCCAATGATGTAGAACGTCAAAAGGCAACGGCTGGTATTGCTAAAGATGCACGGATCGTAATGTATTGTCAAAGTTCCGGCTGTAAATACGCCGAGATTGTAGCAATCAAGCTTATCGATGATGGCTACTCCAATATCTCCATATACAAAGGCGGCTGGGCCGATTGGGTAGAGAAAAACGGAAGGAATAAGGAAACATCATCATGAAATTCAATACAATAATACGACAAAAATTAATGCCCAGCTTTACATTGCTTGTGCGATTAGGTATAGGGTGCATGTTCATTTACAGCAGTCTGCCTAAGATACGCCAGCCTTACGACTTTCTCGCTAATGTCTATAACTTCGAGCTTGTGGGACCTAAACTGGGGATGCTAACAGCAATGATACTACCCTGGGCGGAACTATTAGTTGGGATATGTCTGGTCGGTGGTATTTTTGTCAGTGGTGCCTTGCTGGTCAGTATTTGTTTGGGTGCGATGTTTACATTTGTTCTCGCTTCGGCATTATATAGAGGTTTGAATATTAGCTGCGGCTGTTTCGGTTCATCTTTTGCAGATACAATAGGCTACTCCACTCTCGTTCGAGCAATCATAATAATGCTGCTTAGTGCCACTGCATATTCTTATAAAGTCCTATTGCAGCCACACTTTAAATAACGGCCTTCTATTATCGACATACGCGCAAACGACGAATCACTAACCACGAGCCACGAATCACGAGCACCGAGTCATGGACATTTTTTGGTTAAAAATGAGGATTTTTATTGCATTAAGGCGGTTTTTTCTTTATAATACTCGATGGACTATGGAAGGTTCGTAGCGGCGTAGAGTAAGGGATTAGCATATCAAAAATCAAAATGAAAAAAGCAAAACTACAACTTAAAAATTAAATATTTAGCCCCCGGACTTGTCCGGGGGTTAGATGTGGCGGCCATATGGGGAATTCGACAAATGTAAAGAAATCTCTACAAATTGACCCTTTTTGAAAAAACAAAGCCAATTTGGGTCGGGCCCAAATTGGCGTAAGCTCTTTGATAACAATATAATATAGCAAAATATCAGCATTTTACCGGCGAAAAAACAAAGCCAATATTTAGCCCCCAAGCCAGCTTGGGGGGCTATTCGACGGTTACGCTTTTTGCTAAGTTCCGCGGCTTGTCAACATCGTGGCCGCGAAGCACGGCGGCATGATAAGCCAAAAGCTGCAACGGCACCACGGCCAGCATCGGCTGCAAAAGAGTCGGGGCATCGGGAATTCTAATCACATGATCGGCATATTTCTCAACGCTTTCATCGCCTTCGGTAGCGACAATGATGATTTTGCCGCCCCGCGCTTTGACCTCGGCGACATTGCCCATAATCTTATCATGCTGCGGGCCGGAAGTGGCGATAAATACCGCCGGCATCCCGTCCACAATCAATGCGATTGGGCCGTGCTTCATCTCCGCAGCGGGCAGACCCTCGGCGTGGATGTAGCTGATTTCCTTGAGCTTCAAAGCACCTTCGAGGGCGATCGGATAATTCAGACCCCTGCCTAAGAAAAGCCAGTTGTCCCTGTCGATATTCGCAGCGGCAATCTCTTTGATGTGGTCGGAGTGTTCGAGTATCCGGCTGATTTTTTCCGGTATCTGGGTAAGCTCGCTGAGGTACATGTTAGCTTCGTCGCTGCTGATATGTCTCCTCCTGCCCAGCTCGATTGCCAGCATTGTCAGGACGGCGACCTGTGCCGTGAAGGCTTTCGTACTGGCGACGCCGATTTCGGGTCCGACGTGCAGATAAACTCCCGCATCTGTCGCCCTGGCGATGGACGAGCCTACGACATTGACAATGCCGAGGACCGTCGCTCCGCGATCTTTGGCCTCTTCCACGGCCGCAAGAGTATCGAGGGTTTCCCCCGATTGACTTATGGATATGACAATGGTACCGTCTTCGATAATAGGATTACGATACCGAAATTCGCTGGCGTACTCGGTTTCAGCGGGGATGCGGGCCAGTTGCTCGAACAAAAATTCCCCGACAAGGGACGCATGGAATGCCGTGCCGCAAGCGGTCAGAATCAGACGTTTGGCACGCGTTAATTCCCGCAGGTACGAATCTATTCCGCCGAGCCTGATTCTGTTTCCCTGCCTGTCGATTCGCCCGCCCATACACATACTCAGAGACTTGGGCTGCTCGAAAATTTCCTTGAGCATGTGGTGCTGGAAACCGCCCAATTCGATTTGTTCCAGTGAGAACTCGATCTGCTGGAGGTCTTTGGCCACCGTGACATTATCGATTGTTTTCGTCTTAAATCCTTCGGGGCCGACGGTGACAATTTCGTTGTCCGACATATATATCGCCTGGGTCGTATGCTCGACGATAGCAGCGGCGTCAGAGGCCAGGATATATTCGTTTTCGCCGAGCCCCAGGATCAAGGGGCTGCCCCTTTTGGCACCGATTAGCATGCGCGGATAATCAGAGCAGACAATTGCCAGGCCGAATGTCCCGTGCAGTTCCCGAAGCGCACGCCGAACGGCCCATTCGAACTTGTTCTGCCCGTTACGCTGTTCCCCGGTATCGTCCCCTCTGGCATAAAAATAGCCGATTAAATTCGCTATGACCTCGGTATCGGTATCGGTAACGAATTCGACGCCTTCGGTTTGCAGCCACTTTTTCAATGTGTCGTAATTTTCGATAATGCCGTTGTGAACGACTGCGATTTTGCCGGAGTAATCCAGATGCGGATGCGCGTTGACAGTATTCGGCTCTCCGTGAGTAGCCCACCTCGTATGGCCGATACCGAATGTTTCCGCGACGTCAGGCTCACACAGAATTTGCTCCAGGGCACTGATTCTGCCGCTGGTCTTTGTGATCCTTATTCCCTCTTTTCCCAGAAGAGCCACGCCGGCCGAGTCGTAACCGCGATATTCAAGTCGTTTCAATCCCTCTATCAGAATCGGCTGTGCAACTTTTTTTCCAAGGTAGGCTACTATTCCACACATTTGCTATTTACCACTCCCAATTTTTACGATAATATTTGCTTTCGGTCATTTGGGGCTAAATAAGGCTCTCTGATAGTAAATGCAAAAAAGTAATAAGTCAATAATAAATTATGATAGTTGTAATTGATTATAATGTGGGAAACGTCCGGAGCGTTTGCAATGCATTTCGGCATATCTGCTGCGAGGCGGTTCTCAGTCGCGATACTAAGACTATCGAACAGGCTACTGGGCTGGTCTTGCCGGGCGTCGCCGCTTTTGGTTTCGCCGTTAACGCTTTAGGCTCGCTCGCCGGTCTTGTTAAAGAAATCGCCACAGACGGCAAGCCTCTGCTGGGTATATGCGTAGGCTACCAAATGCTGTTCGAGACCAGTAGCGAGTATGGCCGGCACAAAGGCCTTGGTCTAATCGGTGGTGATGTCGTCCCAATCCCGCCGGGGCGGGTGATTCCACACATGGGCTGGAATTTGGTCGAGATGCCGGAGGACATGAATTTATTCGCCGGTCTCGGAAACGAGAAACACTTTTACTTTGCACACTCGTTCTGCGCCGAACTTGCGGACGGTCAGACAAAAATTGCCTATACCGATTACGGCTTCGAGCTTGTCGCCTCGGTACAAAAAGCGAATATATACGGCACGCAGTTTCACCCGGAAAAGAGCGGTAAGGCCGGACTAAAAGTGCTGCAAAACTTTTATGACATTTGTAAACAATAAAATAAGGACCCCGCGTCAAACGCAGGGCTAAATATTAAAAATGCTTACAAGAAGAATTATACCGTGCCTCGATGTAAAAGATAACCGCGTGGTCAAGGGCGTGAATTTCCTGAACCTTCGCGACGCCGGCGACCCCGTGGAATTAGGCGCCAGATATAGTGACACCGGCGCCGATGAGCTGGTGTTTCTCGATATAACCGCGACAATCCGCTCGCGTAAGACAATCGTCGAGCTTGTGGAAAAAGTCGCCGCAAACGTCTTTATCCCGTTCACCGTCGGCGGAGGAATCCAGAGCGTCGAGCAAATGGACGAGCTGCTGCGAAGCGGAGCGGAAAAAGTTTCGGTCAATACCGCAGCCGTCGATAATCCTGAGCTTCTCGCCGAAGCCGCCCAGAGATTCGGAAACCAGTGTGTCGTTTTGGCGATAGACGCCCGCCTCTCGAAAGAACGTCCCGGACATTGGCAGGTCTGCGTGAAGGCCGGCACGGAACCGACCGATAAAGACGTGGTCGAATGGGCTGTTAAGGCCGAAAAATTGGGGGCCGGCGAAATCCTGCTGACCAGTATGGACGCCGACGGCACAAAGGCCGGCTACGACAACGAGCTGAATAAGGCCGTTACCGATGCAGTCAATATCCCCGTCATCGCATCCGGCGGAGCCGGTACTCTGGAACATCTTTACGATGCAATTGTGGACGGCGGTGCAGATGCAGTCCTGATGGCCTCGATCACCCACTTCGAGAATTACACAATAACACAAATGAAAGAGTACCTTCGCGACAAAGGCATACCTGTAAACTTGTAACGTATAGCGTCCTGCGTATTGAGTATTGCGTTTAGCGTCTCCTCCCGTCATTTCGACCGAAGTCCCTTTGGGACGAAGCGGAGAAATCCCTCGACCTTGCTCGGGACAGGTCTAATTTAATCAGATCTCTCCATTCCGCCCTTGGCTCCAGTCGAGATGACGACAAAACTTTATGAACTTGTGCCTTAGGTGCTTGTGCCATAGGTATTGAAAATGAAGCCGGATTCTTCTTGCACAAAACAGAATCATCATATATGCTATTTCGTAGTGGGAAAACACCTCCGAACCGGCAACATCGTATTTTGTGCTTTCTTGTTTTACAACGGAAAATGCGGTATATTAGAAGAAAAACAAATAAATATAGTTAGCGAATTTAAGGAATAAGATAGTAAATGGACTGGAAGCAATTTATAGCCAACCTTATATCGAGTCTCGCATGGCCAGTTGTTGCAGCTTTTTTCTTATTCACTTTCCGAAACGAACTCGCCAAAATCATACGTCGTCTTGCCCATCTTAAATACAAGGATTTAGAATTAGACTTTAACACGATAAAACAACAAGCGCAAGAATTACACGAAGAAACGAAAACAATAAATAATCCTGTTTTCATTTCCCTTGAAGACCAGATTTTAGATGCTGTAGAGCGAGCCCCTTCAGCAGCAATCCTACTTTCATGGTCTGCATTGGAAACAGCCATTGCATCTGCTGTAGCTAGGTTAGCAATTTCTCCAGAACCTCCGTCATACAGGTCTCCAATGCACAATGTAGAGATGTTAATTAAATACAGCGGTTTAAATAAGAAATATGAACATCTGTTACAGGAAATGCGCATGCTTAGAAATAAGGTAGCGCACGAACGCGATTCGCTACTGTCAATTACACAAAAACAAGCGCTCAGTTATGCTAACGCCGCTATTGACATGATTCAATATCTTGAAAATTTGCAACGAGACAGCTAAAAGGGAAATTAAAGATTAGGTACTTTTTTCGATAAATTGTGGTTGTTGTTGACAAGTTTTGATATAGGATATCGATAAGAATTATGTTTGGTGTGCTGGGAATTACGATTTTAATATTCGATAATAATCAATGAAGTTTGATAAAAACGCACCTAGATACAGAGCTGGTCATGTAGATCTCGAAGGAGGAACGGGTGGGATTACGCGAATGTGCTCTGCTGTCGATTTTCTTGAAGTCTACAAAATTGACAAGACATTTCGCATTTATACACCTAAATCTTTAGATCCTAACGAGACTGATCCAAACATGCATGGAATGAGTAAGCCTGTTGCTAATGTGGGATCATCTAATAGGATAGTCGCAAGAATTTTCATTCAAGCAAGCGAAGCGATAAAAAACATTTCTGTTAAAAACAGCATTAATAAAGACGATGTTTTGCGATGTATGCACCGTTGCAAAGAACATTTATTAATATGCGAAGACAAACAAAAATTTATATGTAAAGAGGTTGAACGGATATTTAAAATATGCCAGAAAGGCCAAATTAAAAAAGAAGGTTATCATTTTGTAAATTTCCCTCACGTTGATTGCTTGGAAGAGTATTGTGGAATCTTTCTTAACAATGCAAAACTCTCCATACAAACATTAGCAGAATTAATAAACACGTTTTATAAAACTAACTTTGACGGGCCCAGATTTGACAGGATTGCTAAATGGTCGAGAACCGCATTAAAACACAATAATGATTTCACTCAATTCCTTGAAGATATTCAACCTAAAATAAAATGTATTATCGATCTTCGAAATGCACAAGAGCACCCAAAAGAAGACAAAAAATTAGTTATAGAGAACTTTGCTTTAAAACCCGGCAACGAAATATCTCTTCCTTTTTGGTATTTGACCGGTGAAAAACCATATGCAATCCATAGCGACTTATCATCAATAGTTGACTTTCTTATTATTGCAGTGGAATGTACCTTTCTCTATTGCCTTATGGATAATATTGATAGTTCTTTTCCATTCATTGTTAGATCTATCGATGATTCGGTATTAGATCCCATCTGCCCTATTAAGTACCGTGTTGAACCTTATATAGTAATGCCCAAAAATAATTCAGAAAAACAAAATATCGAAACCGATGTTTCTTCAGAATCCAGCGACTCAAAAAAACAATAAATATAGGAGTGACAAATTGGGAACGATTGAGCAAGGCGTAAAGCAGGTGGTTGAGAATTGTCTCGGTGAATAAACGGTGTCCAGTACTTTTTTAACCGACTTTTTCGAATGTGAATTTATGGGAATCGGCGTCGATTTTAATTGTGTCACCGTCGGTGAATTTTCCTGCTAAAAGCTCCGCCGCTAATGGATTTTCCAATCGCTGCTGGATTGTTCGTTTCAACGGCCGTGCGCCAAAAGCGGCATCGTAGCCTTCGTCCATAATCTGCCGGCGGGCGTTGTCGGTAAATTCGACGTCTATATGCCGATCCCTAAGACGGTCCGCAAGGTAACCAAGCTGGATATCGACAATTCTTTTCAAATTATCTTTGCTGAGCATGTGGAAGACGATTACCTCATCGATCCGGTTCAAAAACTCCGGCTTAAAAAACTGCTTGAGCGAATCCTTGACGTGGGCTTCGATTTCCCAGTCGGCGCCGGATTCTTCTGTCAACTGCTGAATCTGCTGGCTTGCGATATTACTGGTCATAATGATGACGGTGTTCTTGAAATCCACGGTCCGTCCTTTTCCGTCGGTCAATCGGCCGTCGTCGAAGACCTGCAGCAGGACATTGAAAACATCCGGGTGCGCCTTTTCAATTTCGTCCAGTAAAATCACCGAATAAGGTTTTCGCCGAACAGCTTCGGTCAGTCGTCCGCCCTCTTCGTATCCGACATAGCCGGGAGGCGCGCCGATGAGCCGTGAGACGGAATGCTGCTCCATAAATTCGCTCATATCGATACGTACCATTGCATGAGGATCGTTGAAAAGGAAATCCGCCAGAGCCTTGGATAATTCCGTTTTGCCGACGCCGGTCGGGCCGAGGAATAAAAATGTCCCGATCGGTCGGTTCGGGTCCGATAACCCGGAGCGGCTCCTGCGGACCGCGTTACACAGAGCCTCGACCGCCTCGTCCTGGCCCACGACACGCTGACGAATCGAATCTTCCATTTTGAGCAGGCGGTCTCTTTCGCCGCTCAATAATTTAGCAACCGGTATCGATGTCCACTTGGAGACGACCTCCGCAATATGCTCTTCGGTGACTTCGTTATGAATAATACCGCGGTCGGAGCCGGATAACTGGGCTTCCCTTTCCTGGAGCTCTTTTTTCAGATTGGTAATGGTTTCATATTTCAAACGGGCGGCCGTCTCGAGGTCACCTTTTCGCTGGGCATCCTCGAACTTGTTCTGGGCGTCTTCGATCTTCTGCTTCAATTCTTTTATCTGGTCGATATCGCTCCTCTCGCTTTCCCATTGGGCAGTCATTTGTTTGTCCTGCTGATGCAATTCGGCCAATTGTTTTTCGGCTTTTTTCAGGCGTTCGGCGCTTGCCGGGTCGGATTCCTTTTTGAGAGCTTCACGCTCAATCTGAAGCTGAACAATCTTTCTGCGAATTGTATCCAGCTCGGCGGGCAGCGAATCATTTTCAATCCGCATCTTGGAAGCCGATTCGTCTATCAAATCAATCGCCTTATCCGGCAGCCAACGGTCCGTGATGTATCGATTGGACAAAGTCGCGGCGGCAACGAGGGCCGCATCCGTAATCCGAACGCCGTGATGAGTATCGTAACGGTCTTTGAGTCCCCTGAGTATTGCTATAGTCTCTTCGACGGTCGGCGGATCGATAAGAATCGGCTGGAAACGCCTCTCGAGCGCGGCGTCTTTTTCGACATATTTGCGGTACTCGTCGATAGTAGTCGCGCCTATACAGCGTAAATCTCCCCGTGCAAGTGACGGCTTCAAAAGGTTCCCCGCGTCAACGGCACCCTCGGCTTTGCCCGCGCCTACTACGGTATGTAATTCATCGATAAAGAGGATTATCTGCCCCCCCGCCGCGACGACTTCCTTAAGCACCGCCTTGAGACGGTCCTCGAATTCGCCCCGGAATTTTGTCCCGGCGATTAACGCGCCCATATCCAAAGCTATAATCCTTTTATTCTTCAGGCCGGTGGGGACGTCACCTGCGATTATCCGCTGTGCAAGGCCTTCGACGATGGCGGTCTTACCCACGCCCGGCTCGCCGATTAACACGGGATTATTTTTTGTCCTGCGGTTGAGAACCTGCATACACCGCCGTATTTCCTCGTCTCTGCCGATAACCGGATCGAGCTTTCCCTTTCGCGCCATCTCCAACAGGTCGATCCCGTATCGCTCCAGGGCTTTGTATTTGGCCTCCGGACTCTGGTCCGTAACCTTTTCCGGCCCCCGGACTTCTTTCAGGGCGTCTTCAATCTGCTCGGCCGTCACCGAGTTGAGCCGCAATATCTCTTTCGCATCGTTTTGCACCGAAGCAAGTGAAATGAACAAATGCTCCACGGACAAATATTCGTCCCCCATCGCATCGGCCCGGTTTTGCGCATCCAGCACGATCCGGCTAAAGGCCGGGTCCGGCATAATCTGGTTGCCGCCGCTGCCCTGGGCCATTCTGCCAAGCTCGCTCTCGGTCATCTCTTTTATCCGCGAAATATTGGCCCCGATTTTTTTGAGAATCTCGATAACGGTGCCGCTCTGGTCGCCGCACAGGGCACTGAGCAAATGCAAAGGCGAAGTTACGGTATGCGACCTGGCCATCGCTATCTGCTGGGCGGTCGCCAAAGCTTCCTGGGCCTTCAATGTAAACTTGTCGAACTTCATTACTAAATTCCTTTTCACGAGAACACTTCGTTTACAGACATACTTATTAATTGATATATGCAAACAGTATGCCCGAATGGGACAAAATTATAACTTGATTAATTAAAAGAAGTTACAGATTGACGGGGTTTTCGCCGGTGTGCCAATATGACAGGTTTGCGCTTTGTTATTAGGCGGGCATTCTTCAAGATATGTTCGAAGATTTCGGCACTAACAGAAAAATGGTCCCGGATAAATGAAAAATGTTGGTGTAGCCCGTGTAGATTCTGGAGGGATTTTTGGTTATGGAACGCTTACAAAGTCAAACGAGACTTCAAGCAGCAGTACCTACGAGAAATCATCCGGCCGGTTGACGTTATACAGTAGATTACCGGGACATCCTGTTGTTTGTAACCCAACCCGTATTGATATTATAAATGAAAAGGCCTCGAAGTTCCGTACTGATATATATATCCTGATCCTTGACGGCAAAAATGGCTTCGACCCTCCCATTCACAAAAATCCGTACGGCCCCTGCTTGAGCCAATCCGTTACGTACCGCCATTCCATGCTCGATAATCTGCTCGTCGCTAAATCCTGCCGCCCGCATAATATCCACTACATTGTCTGCGCTGAGGTTCAGAACGCTCTGGCTGTTCAAAGGCTCAACCACTATACCGCTGTTCGTGTAAGCACAACCAGCCAGAGACAAAGCCATGATGAACAGCGAAAGCCTCATTGCTGCGGATAATTTATACTTTTGCCTGATTGAATTCACAGATATTTTCTCTCTTTCTTATTTTCTACCTGTTCCGTGTTGAATTAATAAGCTCCTGTTGAAAAGGATCAACCGGCGTCATTTCGGCCGGCGTACGATACCGGGGCTGCTGGTTATACGGCTGCTGCTGGTTAAACGTCGGCTGTTGGTTAAACTGCTGTTGTTGATTAAACGGCTGATTCAACGGCTGGTTCATCTGTTGTGGTGGCGTAAAAGTCGCAGGTGTCTGCCCCATAAATCCGGCACTAAATTGATCGTTAGGCACTATATTTGCCGTTACAAATACGGCAATCTCCCGTGATGCATTCTCATCGGATTTATTCTTAAACAGATCACCAATTAATGGAAGACTGCTGAATCCCGGTACCCTTCTGTCGGTACGAGAGGTTCTGTTCTCGGTCAGGCCGGCAACGATAGCCGTTCCGCCGTCTTTTATTCGCACCGTGTTTTCTGCCGTTCGCCTTGTCACAATCGGAAGGTCGGTTCCACGAGCGCTCGGGTTACTATCGCTGACCTCGACGGCCATCTCTAATGTAATGTCGTCATCGTCCCCGATATAAGGTATAATAGACAGGGTAGTTCCGGAAGTCACAGTTTCCATATAAGAGGTCGTGTAACCGAAAGCACTGACTGTTGACGGTGTCAGCAAAAAGTACTGCTCATTCAAGACCTGGATTCTTGCCTTCCTGCCGTCCAGAGCTATTACCTTAGGCTCGGATACAACTTGTGCCTCGTCATTTTGCTGAAGAAGATTCAACCGCATCTCGAGTGCATTGGTGAACGTATCATCGGGCGAATAACCGATAGTAACACCCCACGGCCATTTACCGCCGAAGTCCGCCATATCTGTCGTACCTCTGCCATGAAGCTCACTACTGAACCAGCCGGCTTGAACCGTGGGCCAATTATACTCTACACCAAGGTTCAATAAACCACCGCGCTCCATCACGACAATACGGGCATTCAGCATCACATGGGTCGGAGATTTATCGATTTTCTCCAGGTCCTCAACAATACGCTTCATCATAGCAGGAGAAGCGGTCACCAATACAGTGTGACTATTCGGATCCGGGTCTGCCTTGACATAAGGCGCAAAAACATCATTAAGAAGTCCAACCGCCGAAGCAGCGGTGACATAGTCCAGCCTTACCGGGTGTGTTTCACTCATGGTCATGAACAACGGGCTGTTCGGATCAGCGGGAGAAACCAGATAATAATACGGTGTCTTCTTATAAACATAGGGAGTACCGGCCAGGACAATATCCAAAGCCGTATCAAGAGGAACCTGATCCAGCTTGCAGGTAATCATTCCATAAACGCTATCTTCCGAAATAATCGGAATGCTCGCCTGTGTTGACAAGGACTCGAGCACCGTCGTTACGAGATCATCCGACGCAAATGTATCGGTAATACGCACGGAGCCGGGATCAAACTGTGGTGCTCCGCCAGCTGGCCTTTCCGTCTTCTGCATATACTGTAGCAGTTCCTTACGTAATTTTCCAATTTCCGTTTCATCGGTTGGTTCATTCGGTCCCGGAAGCTGCGGCGGTAATGTATCAGGACCTCTTGTAGTAATATCCGGTGGTAATGTATCAGGACGTCTCGCAGTAACATCCGGTGGTAACGTATCAGGACCTGTTATAGTCGGCCGTTGCGGAGTAGGCTCAGGTTCTTCCGGTACCGGATTGCCCTTAAACAGATTCGTCGTAACAGGAGCAGCAAATGTCTTACTCGGCGGATTAAATGTAAAACCGGGTTTTTCGAGAGTAATCTCACCTGTCCAGCCCCACGGTACCCTGATGCTGAACTGCCCTTTAGAATCAGTCGCGGTTGAGCCGGTTACATCGGTCGCTTTGATCCTCACGTTCGGTATCGGCGTTCCTGCCATCACAACCTCATCGGTAATAGTAACCATCTTGACTATCGCGGTGAAATTCTGATTCGCTGTGTCCCGCATGATACTTGGATATGTATGGGTTGTCGGTCTGAAAGCATGACCTTCACTAACAGGAACGATTCTGCCGTTCCAGCCGTGATCCACCTTCAATTCATACCTGCCGCTTGCATCCGTTGTCGTGGTGAGATTCAAATCACTCGTCAACAGGACACCCTCGACCGGCTGACCTTTATCGGTGGTGATAGTACCGGAGATGGTTCGTTTCAAAAGTGTCACCGTAAAGCTTCGATTCATCTCGGAAGCTGCAACATTCGTAAATTGCATATTTGGCGGATTGAACTCGTAACCGGTTTTCGACGGAGTAATTGTGCCGCTCCAGTTCCACGGGACGTTGATAGTATAGCTGCCGGCACTTCCGGAAGTAACGGCTCTGCCCGGTGCACCTTGAAGTGTCACACCGGGATATTCGACTGTTCCGCTAATTTCGAATGTCTTGAGCGAGGCGGTGTAATTATCGTTCGTAAAATCCCGGGTCAAAGGAGGATATAATTTATTTGAGGGATTAAAGTCATAGCCTTCCTTTGTCGGTATGACCGTCCCGGTCCAGCCGTGTTCGACAGTGACGCTGTACGAGCCTCCTGGTCCGGTAATGGGATCGTCCGGCAATCCGAGCATCTGCACGCCTTCCTGACCGGTAGAACCGGAAATTTTATATGTCTTTTGCGTTGCTTCAAAGACCACACTATCACGATTGCTGTCAACCTGACTGAACGTCTGTGAACCCGGTTTGAATGTAAAACCATCTTTTTGCGGAGTAACGACACCGCTCCAGCCCCAGTTGACCGTAGCACTGAAATAACCGGTCTGATCGGTAAAGACAGAATCCGTAAATCCTTTCATTTCCACACCAGCCAAACCGGCTGAGCCGGTAATCGTATAAGTTATCGGTGTTGCAATATAATCCTGGTTAGGTTGATTGTAAGTAATATTGTTATAAGGCATCTGTTCCGGAATGAACGTGTAACCCTGTTTTACAGGCTTAACCGTTTCGGTCCAGTCCCAGTCAACAGTGGTGGTATAACTGCCGCCGCTGCCGGAAACAACCTTGGTAGGAAATCCCTCAAGGACGACACCTTCCACTCCTCCGGTCGAACCGGAAATAGTTAACCTTATCTGAGTTGCCTTGTAATCCTGCCTCGGCATGTCGGTGCCTACGTTCCTGTATGCTTTGGACGGTGGAGAAAAATTATAACCGGGCTTTGTCGGTGTTACCTCAGCAGTAAAACCGTATGGAACTTCCACACTGTATGAGCCGCCGCTTGTGGTCATAGGATCGCCCAGCAGACCAACCATTTGAACACCTTCTACACCGGTAGTGCCTGATATCGTATATGTTATCGGAATTGCTGTATAGTCCTCATTCTCTTGATCACCGGTAATTTCCGGATAGGTTTTATGATCCGGCTGGAAATTATGCCCCTCCTTATAGGGCGTTACTGTGCCGGACCAGCCCCATTTAACAACGGCAATATAATAACCGCTGTCATCTGTAACGGCCGGCTGACCATCAGAACCAACAAGACCCCTCATCGTCACCCCCCCAACTCCGACCGAACCGGATATCGTATGCGTTACTTCAACCGCCTGAAACTGGGCGCTGACGTTCAGAGTGCAAAATAGAACGGTGCAGGCTACTATTACACCGCCCGATAATATTCGACCATTTTTTTTCCGCGCCATAACTCAACGTCCCTTTCTGTAATAGCCGTTTTGCCTTGTATCGGCAATTCAGCACCTTTCTTTAGTAAAAAATCTCCCTTCCGAAACACTACCAATTTACTTCTATAATGTCGTTTGGTGCGATTTCATCCGCTGTTTGTATAGTTGTAACGGTTCTCCTGCCATTAATAATGGAGACCTGCACTGTACTTTGTTTGCTTATATTCTGCCCAACGCCATACTCCAAAGTTGCTTCAAGACGATAGTTTCCCGCTTCCACAGAAGAAAGATCGAGAACTCCGGAATATCTTCTGGTATCCAGCGGCATTATAATACCGGGCTGATCGCTCCGCATTGAGGTGCTCGCCCTTACCTGTGAAGTATATTGTCCGGAACTTATAACCAGTCCGGCTCTGCATTTTTTCGGTGTAAAGAAAGTACTACTGTCATTTGTAAATTCGATTAACACAAGGAACTCCGACTTCAAAGGATCGTAGCTCCTGATATTCAGATTTGTCGCTCTGACCATCACCTCGGGAGTCATACCCCTGTCCTGGCCGACACAAACATTAGCAGTTGTCAGACCGGCCGACTGCCCGTCGGGATAATGTGCATAAAGACCGAGAACCGCATAATGCCAGGGATAGTCCGTCAAAGATTCAGGAATCTCTGCAATAACTCGCACTCGTTTATCCTGATAGCTTCTAAGTTCGAACTGGTTAGGTTCTATTCTCAACCAGTCTGCGCAACCGAGAGATTCTCCTCTGAAGACAGGTGAAGCCCGCCCTGAAAGAGACGTCGGCAGCGCAAAAAGTGTTTGTATGTTCACCGTCGAGTCGGAAGCGTTATGAATGCTCAATATTTCCCTGCGAGTCGAACCCGGCGAGCCGTTTATGATTATCTCCGTCGGTTTCAGATCGAGAGGTGCATCGGTTGCAGCCTTTTGAAGACTCGGATCACCGACAAAATCAATTTCCTTTTGAATTGCCCCTCCGGGTCTGCCATCAACATAGATTGCACCCGCCAGTTTATATTTACCACTCGGCAGAGTCCGCATGATATCCGATTCTAAATGCAATTGTACCCCCGGAATGATACCTGTATCCCTGAATTCGGCCCGGGTAATCAGCCGCCAGTGCCCGTCCTGAAATCCTTCTAATCTTGCCATGGGTTTCAGGCGGGAGTAGGTATCCCCGATATTTTCAACGCTTACGGCGATATTCGTAGTTGCTTCCTTTTCTCCCACGGCCGGAACGTGTTCCATATCGACATTCAGAAGTTTTATTTTCGGCAGTATTGTTCTGCCCTGGATCTCAATCAGAACCGGAATCAAATATCGCAGAAGATAACCGACGTCCGAACCTTCCGGCGTTACGCTGTAAGTTGTAAGAATCCCGGCACTGTAGAATCCGTGGACTCTTGGAGGTACTCTTATAATAACTTCGACAGGAACCTCTGCAAGCGGACTAAGTTCAACTCTCGATGTGCTCAACCTGATCCAATCGCTGCACGAAGAAAGTTTCGATACGTCAAAACCTTCTATGTAATCGGGCGTATTGGGTTCAGGATCAAATATCATCCATTCACTATCCGGCATCTGGCTCAGCTCGATGACTTTCAGCTCGATTTCAAGATTCTGGTTCTCTTCCTGGCTGTGAATCCGTAAGACTGTATTAAGTTGCTTATTGACTCTCGATCCTTTCTTTATCTCAACCGGCTGGACCATGTACTGACCGAATGCGATCCCGGACGGAATAATCATTGTCACTGTTATTGCGATTAACAAGACCAGAACCGGGATATTCAAAAACCGTACGAGACCAAGCCTTTGCTGCTCACAATAACTGCAGCTGTTTTCCTGATTGTTGCTTAAGCAGGAATCTGTTCTGTTATTCCCGTTTCGCATTCGTCGCCTCCAAATGAAATACTCGAGAGATCTACTCAAATTCCACAAACTCCATCAGTTAAACCGAACATTGTCCGGCAATCCTGATTCGGTAAGACACATACCCGTAGCAGTGATTAATATCTGATACCTCCGTTCTCGAACTCTTGTCCTTGCTCAATTTCATCAAATCCACTCCAATACTACGGCTCTTACCTCTTCGGCAATTTGACGTCCCCACTTTCCATAATTCCCTGTAAGAACCCCCATATCGACCACCAATCTGTGGTCCAACACCCACATCCCAAACTCAAAGGGGCTACCTCCGATAAGGGTATTGGCAATTCATCATTCGTTGTGCATATCTACTGCTCATGTTGCCAATTTCACATTTGCTAATTTTAACATTTCGCTGCCGCCATGTCAAGCCCAAACTACTCATTTTACCCAATTTATAAGGCCGTTTGTTCTCGCCCTTACAAAGAAAATCCCGCCTCAAAAGAGTAAAAAAATAATAATAAAAAGATGATGCCCTATAAAAAGTACATTTTCAGAATAAGTCCGGCCAATATGGGCATGATTTTCCCCAAAATACCTGAAATTTTACTCCTCCAAACAATCCTATATATCTTAAAACAAATATCATCCTGCCGTTACGAAAATGCAAAACAGGAAACAAAAATTTATTTTTTTTTCATTAAATACATGATTTCGATTTTATCAGAATCCATTGTTCCTAAAAACGCCGAATAGTTCTTCGCAAAGGCCCAAAGGATTCGCTAAGGTAAACACCTGCGGCTCAAAATACCGTCTTATCATATAAAATGTGCCTTTCAAGCCGTTATACGAAGAAAACGGCTAAATATTATCCTGTTCTCGATGTCCTTCATAATTTCGCCCATAAACAACTAATCCGGAGTAGAAAATATCGATTAAGCATGTTTATTCGTACTTTGATGACCATATCATCGATTCCAAAAAGACATAGCCGAGCAATATTGCCGGGGACAAACTAAAAAGCGAAGAAATATCACCGGCGGCTAATATAGATCAGATATCAACGGCTCGGTCACGAAGCTCTTTCTACGGCACAAGAACGTAATTGATAAAATCCAGCTCCTTTTGGCTTCAATAATACAACCGATCTGTTTTCTTCTCAACCTGACGGAAGGCAAATAATGCCAGGATTATCTATATACTCTACAGTAAAAAAAGGGAGGGATGAATTATATCATCCCTCCCTTTATAGCTATTCCCAGTAGCCAACAAATCTCCAAAAGAATCAAAACCTTTCTTTTTTAGATCAATGACTACTCTATCGCTGTATCAACCTATTTCTTACGCATTGGGCTTTACAGTGATAGCGACTTCACCGACGAGAACCTTATCGCCTGGTGATGCACTCCAAATCTTGGCCTTCCAAGCGGTGACGCAAACTTCTCTTTCATAATAGTTACCGTCGCCGGGAACGACATCATTGTCTAATGTAGCCGCCCAGCCGTCGATAACCGGACCAATCTTGTACAGTTTGGTACCGAGTTTCACTTCAAAGTTTGCTCTGATCTCAAACTTCACACAGCCTTTGTAGCACGGGAAATCTCCAGCTTCTTTGCCAATGGTATCACAGGAAACTTGCTTCAAGACGATTTCTTTCTTGCCGCAGTCCTTCATATCCACATACATTCCAACGTCCATATAGACCGGAATCTGGCAGATTTCCAGTTCGAGATATACCCAAGGCCAATGATCATCAAACTTCCAGGGATTTTCTGCATCATCGCCTGCCTGTACCGTAGTTGTCAAGAAAGCCAACAGTGCAATTGCAATCAAACATTTCTTTACCATTTTCATTCCCTCTCTTAAGTTTCGCTCCCTATCGGCAGATCTAAGCCTTTGGAGCTAATTCTATTATTAACGCCCAGGATTTTTACCTGAGCCACACATTTGATGGGTCTAAGCCTTATTTAACCGACTCCGACAAATAAGCCCATCTTAATTACCCGCCTGAGCCGGGGCCACATGAGGTTTACGATTTCAAATAGTGATTTCCAATCACGTTAATTTTTTAAATCGTTGTACCGCCTAAGAACGGGCCTGCTTCCAAGACGGTTCACAAGCATATCATGCTTGCGACACATCAGTTCTTCACTACCTCACACACCTCCTTTCTCCCTCATCCATTATGAAGAAGAGGGTTCCTCTGTTTGGATAACATTTATCCACAAATCCTGGGCATAAATAAATCTTTAATAATAACTTAACAGAATCTTGTTCTGCTATATCTCCATCTTTCCCGATTAAGACGGTGGCATAACTGTAAATGCAAGTATGCCACTGTATCTGCCAGCCGGATCCTTAATATCCGTCTGGATTTTAAAACTCATATTTATATCATGTGATCCTTCCGTCGTCTCAGATATGGAAACCGGCTTTACCATCGAGACATACCCCCCGGTAGTATCTGTTTTTACCGTGATACGGTCAGGGGTTATCGAAATACTACCGGCCCGCTTCAGCGGTGATATAGAGGCAACGACAGGACCATGCAGACAATTAGATTCGACTTTCACGGTTAATACTGCTGACGATGCGCCATCTTCCCAGAACGAAAAAGTTCCGAGCTTAAAACTGTCGGTATTTGTTGATAACCGTACGAACGGCTCTTCCGCCTGAATAGTCCCAGCCGCCCCGAACAACACAACCGATATTACACATGTCATCAATAAATTCTTCATTTTTTTTTCTCCCCCCAAAACAAAATTGAAACAACCTATTTACCGTTAAGCATTCACAGCAAACTCAATTGTCTTGTCTAATCCTTTGACCAAAAATTCCCTTTTTCATTTCTCCTTTTGTTTATTTCCTGTTTTAATGTTGAGCACAATCAGCCGCTCGACACCATCAAATTCATCAAAGAGCTTAAAAGGGTGAAGGAAGATAGATAAGAAAATTGAGGCCCTTTTCATCATCTCCTCACCTTTACACTCCTCATTTTTGGGCCGGCTATTCAACTTCAGCACTGCCCGGCATAAGCGTACCCGCTAATATAGCAATTATGCACGCCTTTATGCCTTTCTGTCTTGTCTGTCTTGCTCAGTTTACCAGTTTTTACACCTAATGTCAATAGCTAAATTGTTAAATTTATGTTTTTTTTCAGCATTATGCATACGTTGCATCTTCCTTATTTTGCTCATTACCCCATTATTTGTCAAGTTATTATTTCCCACAATACCAATTCTTTCTGTGTTGACATTTTTCCGGCATTTTTTAATCTCCCTATTCCCAAAATCCCGAAAACACACGAAATTTGCATAACCCTATATTACAAAAGAGGATACGGCAAACATGTACACAAGTAACACCAAATTAAGAGGAAAAAAGATTATCCAAATACACAAGGTAAATTAATAGATGTCCAACCATCTAAATTTATTTTTTTTTCTGGATTATGCTAAGGAATGCATGAAACTAGCTCCAATGCATTTTAGGCATACGTGTCCGTGCATTTTTACCGGCTAAGGACTTGATTAACCATCAGGCCTTCTCGATCCGATGCCTAAGCTGTCGGAATCACAAAATGAAATTACCGCATATATTATCGGGTAAGGAATCTTTGATAACAGGTGGAGATAACTCCACAAGAAGTTCTTCATGTGTAAAACGCCGGATTTAATAACGAATTTGTATATTTAGGACAAATATAAAAAGCCAAATCGATTACCCACATGGAATCCAAAACGTCGAAAATGACAGTTTGGACTGGCTTACAGCGACAGAATAGTTATAATGCTCAAAAATGTTGTCCAAGGTAAGTTATCGAATGTTATAGCTGATATTCGATAAAATTCGAAATGTTCGATTAAGGAGTATAGAAGCGATGAAACTATTATCGAAAAAACTGGCACTGGTACTCTCGGGGCTCCTGATTGCATTGTTGGTCTCACATTGTAATTCCCCTTCCACTTCACAGTCTGCCGTTGAATCCCCGGCGGACCCGAATGTTGTTGCACAAATCGACCAATATGTCATCACGAAAGGACAGCTCCAGCAAAAACTATTACAGGAAATATACCCAAATCCGTATAATTATTCCATAGAGGAAACCAGTCGGGCCGACGCAAAATCGATGCTTCAGGAAATGGTCGCCGAAAAAACCATAATTATCGAAGCTCGTAAACTGGGCTACACCGAAGACGAAATGGTAAAAGCATCGGTCGAAAGAGAGCGGAAAAGAAGACTCATAAGTCTGCTGTTACAAAACTACCTTAAGGATATGAAGGACAAGATAACTGCAACAGAAGCAGAGATCGAACAGAGGATGCAGGCCGATCCGAATTCGAATCGCACCCGGGTAAAAGCAATAATCGAAAATACAAAGGCCAGGAAAATCGTATCCGAGTACTACAATCAACTGTACGAAAAGTTCCACGTCAAGAAACTGAGTGAAAATTTTCCTCAGGTTATACAAATTCATGACAGGTTATTAAATCATCCGAAAATACCTCAAAAAATGAAATATATCCGAAACAGTCAAATCAAAGACGAAATGACGCCGGAAGAAAAAAATATCGTTTTAGCAAGTTATGATTACGGACAAGTGACATTAGAGGACTGGTTTAATACTCTCTGTGAATCCGCTCCACCCAGTCGGCCGAAAAACCTGAATACTCCGACAGGGATTGAACAGTTGCTAAACAGGGCTTTAATGATACCCATTTACGCCACTGAGGCAAAATTGCAAAATTTCGATAAAGATGAAACCTTTTTGAAGCAGCTTAGAGGATTTGAAGACGCAAGACTGCTCAGTAAAGTTAAAATCGATAAATATAAACAGGTTAAAGAACCGACCGGCGAGGAGATACTTACCTACTTCAATAACAACAAAGAGGCATTCCGAACAGGAAGGTTTATGAAGATCGACCAAATCTGGTGCGAGGACCTTAAAACAACCGAACAGGTAAAGGACGAATTAGACAAAGGCAAAGATTTCGAATCGGCCAAGCAGGAATACTCTTTGGTAAAAAACAGCAAAGCCTCTAACACATATCCAAGCAGCGAAGGCTTGTTCTGGAAGGATTTATGGCACGCAGAGCCAAATGATATAATCGGGCCGATAAAAGGGTTCAATAACGGGCAAGTTAAATGGCGCATCGTTAAAATACTGGAGAAAAAACCCGGCGAGCTCAATGAATATTCGAAGGATATAGGCAACAGGATAAAAAACGGCATAAAGAGCGAACGGAGAAAGGCAATAATCACCGAGTATGGACGTGAGCTTCTGAAAAAATATCCATACAATATTTATACTAAAAGAATCAAAAATATCGACCCGCTGGACATAAAATAAGAATCTCATATCCTTAAAAATAACATACGGGAAGTAAATAAAACTAAGCACAATGAAATAAGCTCGAAAGAAAAGCTTAGAGCATGGTATATACACTTCATAAATATATACTTCGTGAGCTGTTGAGAGTTTTTATCCTGGCCACGGTGGCTTTGACGTTAATTCTCAGCCTGGGCAGTATTCTCCAGCCGGTCCAGGAATATGGAGCAGGACCTCGGCAGGTAGTTTTCCTGATGTTTTACTTCCTGCCGATAACGCTGACGTTCGTGCTGCCCATGGCGGCTCTTTTCGCCGGTGCCCTGGTGTATGGAAGATTTACAAGTGACAACGAGCTTGACGCATGCAGGGCAAGCGGAATAAGTGTGCCGACTTTAGTCATTCCGGGACTGTCTTTGGCTATTTTCGTGGCGATTGCCAATTTATTTCTGAGCTTCTACGTTATGCCGACTTTCGTGCATTTAGCGGAAAAATCTCTAAAAGCCGACGCCAAACAAATGCTTTTTCGCAACATCAGGCAAAAAGGGTTTTACGAATTACAATACAACGATTATCTCCTTTTAATCTATGCCGACAATGCTGATCCGCTCAATGACATTCTTTCAGGCGTGATTGTCACCGAAGTCAGAAACAATAATATAAAACAAATATACACCGCCGAGAATGCCAAGGTAAAATTCGTCACACTCGATAATACTAACAAAGTTCAAATAAGGACACAAAACGCATATCAGATGGATGCTTTACATGCGGGCGCCATCGGTGCATCTGTATTCAGCTATGAATTCGGCTCGCTGTTGGGCGACGATATAAAATTCAAAAAAATAAATGAAATGAAAAAGATTCAGGCGGATTTGATGCTGTTCGAGCCTATAGCACTGAAAGCCCGCGAGCTTTACGCTCAATTGACATTAGAGCTATTAGCCCACGACATTCAAAGAAGATCCGGGACTGCCGGACTCGACCATACTCTTGTGGCGGAATCAAACAACATAAAAGATTTCTACCGGTTAAATGGAGAGCCGAACTCGGTCAAATTCACCACCACCGGCTGTCTTGTAAAAGACAAAATAATCGGCTTATCAGGCGAAATAACGGCTATAGAATTTAATAACGAAAATGAACAAACTTCCCGCACATATAGATGTAAAGAAGCTTTTTTGAGTATCGCAGGTGACGAGCTTGAACCTGTTCTTGAAATGGATATCCGCAGCGCAATGGTCGAAGAATCTAACCAGCTGGACATGCGGCCCGTGATCCGTGATTTGGTGCCACCGGCTGCAATAAAGGAGGCGGCATCCCAATTCAAGACCGCAGGCGGCTCATTAAACGCCGAAAAAATGGCCTATCAGCTCAACGAATTATCAGGATTTCAGCCAGGCCCGACACTAACAAAAATTCAAGCTGAGCTTAAAAGATACATAGAACAAACTAAACTTGAAATAAAGTCCGAGATACATTCCCGGCTCGTTTTCGGTATAGGCTGTGTCTTAATGATTTTGATAGGCATCGGTCTGGGTATAATCATAAGGGGCGGACATCTGCTCAGTGCTTTCGGAGCCGGTTGCGTCCCCGCCGCAGTGCTGATCGTCTGCATAATGAGCGGAAAACAGCTCACCGAGAATCTTAATGCACAAACAGTCTCAGGTGTAGCAATAATGTGGGCGGGCCTGGGTTTTTTATGTTTATTCGCTTTGGGAATATATCGTCATTTATTAAGAAACTGAGAGTTAAAACCGTTGGAACAACCAGGGATTAAATACCGACAACAGCTATGAAAAAACTGGATAGATATGTCGCAAAGAATTTTTTAATCGGTTATGCAATCGCTTTTTGTGTGCTGATAGGCATGCGAATCATAACCGATTTGTTTGTTAATCTCGATGAATTCACCGAGCACGAAAATCTAACGTCCGTGGACGTAATGAAAAATATTTTTACTTTCTATAGTCTCAACAGCTTACTTTACTTTCGTGATTTTGCGGGAATGATAACCGTGGTTGCGGCGGCCTTTTCATTCGGCAAGATGGTCCGCTCCAACGAGCTGGTGGCCGTAATGGCTTCGGGTGTCAGCCTGAAGCGTACGATAGGTCCGATCATTTTTCTCGCGTTAATTTTGACCGGAGTCACCGTAATAAATCAGGAATTCGTAATTCCCCCGCTTGCGGACAAGCTCGTTCGCAGCCATGACGATATACCCGGCCAGGAATCTTACGGCGTCAGGTTCATCAGTGACGAAAACGGTTCATTGATTTTCTCTCAAAAATTCGAAGTCGATACTTCGACGTTATACAACCCCACAATTCTCCGCCGCCGCCCTGTTTCCCCCGGCATCTGGGAGGTGACAGGACGAATAGATGCCGGAAAAGCAGTTTATAATCGCCGAACCGGCCGGTGGGATCTGCACAATCAGGACCCGAACACCGGACAATGGAATTTACCGGGGCTGCTGAAATATAAAGACCCACAAAAAATGCCGCAGCAAATTTCTTATTATGAAAGCGACATCACCGCTAAGGAAATCCCTATAAGACGCAAGTCCGAGCATAAGGCATTGTTATCTTTGCGGCAGTTGATTACCCTCGCCTCACAGGGTTCCAAAATAAGAGATATGGCGCAGCTCTATAGCCAGAAACATTTTCGTATTACCGACCCCATCATCAATTTCGTAATGCTTATGATAAGCCTGCCGATATTGGTCTGTCGCGACCCGAAATCAATGAAGTCCGCGATAATGCTCAGCTTTGCCGTAACTTCGACATGTTTCGTGATAACTTTCATCTGCAGGATGCTCTCCACCGAGCAGGTTGTCTTCGACAGGATAATACCGGAGTTTTGGGCGTGGCTGCCGGTCTTTATTTTCGTACCGGCGGCTTTAATCGTGCTGGATTCAATGAAAACTTAAACTCACATCCCGCTTCAGGCTTTGCCGGAAATACTTTCGCGGATTTCTTTGTTTATTCTGACACTGCACCATGCCTTGCCGCACATCGAGCAGTAATCGGCCGAAGGGGAATCCTTCAAATTCATCTCCCGGCAGGCCTCTTCATGCATTCTACCGGCGGTCTTAGGATCGAGCGATTCGGCCAAATGCTTCGTCCAGTCCAGATTCGTCCGGGCTATGCTGAGATTTCTATCTCTCTGGGCGGCTCCCGCCAGGCCGCGGGCGATATCGCCGGCGTGTGCTGCTATTTTCGACGCAATAACACCTGCCCGGACGTCATCCGCATCCGGAAGACCCAGATGCTCTTTCGGAGTGACATAGCATAAAAACGATGCGCCATAACAGGCGGCGGCCGTCCCGCCGATCGCCGAGGTTATATGGTCGTAACCGGGCGCGATATCGGTCACCAACGGGCCGAGAACATAAAAAGGAGCACCGTGACAAATCTCCTGCTGGATTTCCATATTATATTGTATCTGGTCGAACGGCACATGTCCCGGCCCTTCGACCATAACCTGGCAGCCTTTTTCCTGTGCCCGTGCGGTCAGCTCCCCCAACGTCCTTAGCTCGGCGATTTGCGCCTTGTCGGTTGCATCGGCGATGGCTCCCGGCCGAAGACCGTCACCGAGCGAATAACAGACATCGTATTCGACCATAATGTCACACAAATCGTCGAACATATCATATAAGGGATTCTGCCGGTTATTATGCAGCATCCATTTGGCTAACAGCGCCCCGCCTCTGCTGACAATTCCCGCCACGCGATTTTCGAGCAGCGGCAGATGCTCTTTCAGAACGCCGGCATGAATCGTGAAAAAATCCACGCCCTGCCGGGCCTGTTTTTCAATGGTCTCCAAAATAATTTGTTCGTCGATTTCCTCGACTCCCCTTTTTTCGATAACCTGATAAATCGGCACCGTCCCGAAGGGAACGGGACATTCGGCCAGCAACCTCTCGCGAGTTGCGTCGAGATTTCCGCCGGTGCTCAAATCCATAATCGCATCGGCGCCGGCGTCCAGTGCCGAACGCATTTTCTCCAACTCGACTTCCACCGAAGAGCGAATGCTGCTCGTGCCGATATTCGCATTGACCTTCGTAGTCAACACCCGCCCGATTCCAACCGGTCTAAGGCATGTCCTGAGCGAAGCCGAAGGAGCTGTTTTCAAATGCAGCTTATTTGCCGGGATGACAAGCCGGCCGGCGGCAAGCTCATCCCGAATCAACGCCGCATCTACATCTTCAGCCTCGGCGACAAACTTAACCTGTTCGCTGATCGTGCCTTGTCTGGCAATTTGTAACTGTGTTGCCATGAGAATAATCCTGTCCTAAAAATAAAAAAATCGCTTCACCAAAAGGCGTCCTCTGGACTGCCTACGAAGCGATTTGTCCTAAACTCGTCAAGTTTTTACCGAAACAATCACTTTCCTACGCAGGCATCAGCGCCCAATCGGCGGTTGTCCTGATCAGGTTCAAAGGGTTTTCTCTCAGACCGGATATTTCCGGCCACCCCATAGTGAACTACCCACATTATAGTCCCTTGTTCGCGACAGGCAAGGATATATTCGCCAAAATACGGCGAAAATCTCTCATACGGAATAATATGCTATCTGGCGAAAGAAATAAAAATACCGGAAATTCCAAACCTCGAACCAATAAGAAAATGCGGATTTCCTAAACGTCAACATCTATTAGCCAAACTCAGGGCAGAACAAAAGCACAGTAATCGAGCTCCAAAGACTGTTTATTATTTTCACCATCAACGGCTAAGAACTCTACAGAGCCTTTTTGTAAACCAGATTTCTCCGATGAGAAAATACAATCAACAAAGATATTATTGGATTTTTGCTCTCTATTTAGAATCTGCAGCCGAAGGTTTGAAGGTACTGACACTGTGCTTACTGATACTTTGCGAAGAGAATCAACCTGCAGCGTTATTCTGCGGGTGATCGAGCTACCCTTTTGAACGGGACCGAACCATATTATTGGAGAAACGCATTTGGCAAGACTCCTGCTCTGAAGTTCGTATGGTATTGTCACAAGCTCTTCAACCTGAGCATATTGGGCTATTAAATCAATATGTCCCTTGAGCGTTTCCCCCCAGCCCGGGGTTCTGGCCGTAAATAAAACCTCGTTGACCGTTTGGCTATCTGTAGTATGCTTTGACCATTCAGATTTTATTGTCCTGTCGGTAGTTGCTAATCTTCGTAGCATGATCTCAGGAGTGTCTGCTCGGAAGACGAAGAATCTACCTTTAACTTGTGAGTTTGGCTCAAGGTCAGCGGCAAGCCAGCCATTAGGAATTGCGGTTAGCTTTCGCGCATCCTTTAGACTCGTCTGTTGCTGAGCCTCTCCGTTAGATTCACTTAAAAGCAGTTTTTCAAGCTTTTGTTTGGTCACAGTACGTTCGTATGAGATTACATTGCCATCTTTGTCAATTATGACGTAACATGGAATTGAATCAATGCCGTATTCAGCAAAGGTCGTGCTGCCCCAATAAGTACGTTGGGTGTCAGGTTCATCCAGCCCAACAGTGTATTGTATTTTATTACTGTCCATGAAGTCATTAATGTTTTGCGGCTTTTGCGCAGCGGGACGACCCAAAAGAACGAGATCGCTTTTTTCTTTTAACTTTTCGGCAATATTTTTTATTAATTCGCCAATATTCTGTGGTTCATTTGCAGCCGAATGGATCGAAATAAAAAGGCCTCCTTTATCCTCAAGCCATTCAGAAAGCTCGTTGTTTTCCGGGATCTCTCGAATACAAAAACCACATCCAATGCTCCAGAAGTTGATAACTGTAAGCCGGTTTGGCGGCCATGGACCCGAGCTAATTGGTTTCTGCAACCATTCTTTTATCTGCAACTGTGGGGCTTTGCGTCCGGTTCGGGAATCTCGCGTCGAAAGTGCCTCTCTATCTGAACTTGTGTCCTTTAAAAACTGAATCATTTCCTCCGGCGTTGAGCGTCCGTCATGAACAGCATCCGGATTGGCAGCGGCCTGGCAATATTCACCATATCGCCACTGAATCTCAGGCTCGAACCTTTTGTCTATGACAAGTGTCTTTTCAGGTATATCCCCTAACGATAGATCTTCGTCCGTAAGCAAACAGTTTAACTTAACATCCTCAATGACATAAATCCAAATGCTGCATTCATTCCTGCGGCCATAACGGCTAATTTCAATTTTAATGCTGGGAATGGAATAGCCGTCGATATTCTTACGAAAAAGATAGTAGTTTTCTACCTGAATCCGTTCTGTAAGTTTATATCGTGAATAATACAGCCCTAAATTGCTATCATATTCCTGTGTCGTAGTGCGCGAATCGTCATCTGATAAAGAGAATACACATCGCACACCCTCTTCGCTTTGCTCGAAGGAGAGAACTTTTCCACGCGTACGAAGCCCTCCGATAGCAAGGCCCAGATCTCCAATGTTCGTGTGGTGGACATTTGGAATTTTTACGTGAATATCAAGCTGACGGTTGGTTACGACATACCGATAATAAAGCTGCCCGCCATAGCTCTTGATAGTGGTCGATCCACTGTCGAAAACAAGTGTCTCTTTGAAGCGATCTCCCTGCCAGATTGCATGTCGCTCTAACCATCTGACTTCTTCGGCCCATGTCTTAACCAATTGTTCGGCCTGCTCTGATGCATTCTGGCCCTCGACTTCGTTTTGCGCCAGTTGTTCGACGCTTTTTTTGAAAGCTTCGTAATCGTCAAGGTCGATATCAAACATTATTCGCCGAAGTTTTATCTCATAGCTTTTTATTGACTCGTCTCTGGCTTCCAAGAAACGGAGAAAATCTTCGGTATTCTGGGCTACCAAAGATGTGGTCACACACAACAATATCAGGCTCACTGTCTTTATTTTATTAAAATCCATCATAATATTGCCCTTCTAATTGTATAAATCCGCCTAATTTATGTCTATTCGTCAATCACTCCTCATGCTTCACCTATATGATAGACAAAAAAAGAACAAATTCGTTACAATAATTATAACGGAAATCTTAAAGACTATATTTTTCACTTATCTTTCATACACTTCAGACAAACTTAGATTATAAGAAGAAAGGTATATTTTTATACCAAAATAAAGCAGATATATTTGATACAACATAAAATAATGGTATAATTTTATGGTTCTGTGTCTGATGAAATACCCAAAAGTATTAACAGGAAAGTGGATATGATAATGAATTTAAGACAAGTCATTCTCTTATTGACAGCTGCTTTAATCTTAACCGGCTGTTCCGAAGATTCACAAACCATGCGTTCACAACAAACGGCTCCCAACGACGGCAAAAGTTTAGGCTCCCTTCAAACGCGAGACAGGATTATCCGAATAGGAACAGACGGGAACTTCTCTATTTTCGAATTAAACGGCCGAGCTCTGGCACTATCCCTGAATAAATCAGAATTTCAAAACAAGTTCCCGCAGCTCTATCGGGACTATGAAAAAGCAGTTGCGAACGGGCAGCTTGATAAAATCACCCCCGATGCTTCTTTGACCACAACATCGCCAGAAGTTCTTAAATAAATCCAATACCGGCACATTCAATACACAACTTATTTTTTCCCCAGACCCTTTATTTTTTCATCCAGCTCGTCGATACTGAATCCCTCGGCGATGACAACGTGTTTTATGTCGGTCAGAATCAGCCACGGCAGAGATTTCACGCCCCATGCGAATTGGATCTTTTCAGAGTCACCTTCTATTATTCCAACCGGGAAAGTTATTTCACTTTCTTTAATCCATTCATCGAGCTTTGCCCGTTCGATTTTCGATGCCTGAACAGCGATAATCACTACATCTTTTGCACTTTGCTCTTGTGCTCTTTTGCTCAGTTGTAATATGCAGTTCCTCGACGGCCGCTGTTCCATATCGAAAAAGCATACCAGTATTTTCTTATTCCTGATTTGTTCCTTATCGATATCTATTTTTATTCCGTCAAATTCGGGTAAAGTAGCACCAACATTTACCAAAAGCGACCATGCCTGACGATTTTGTCTGAGAAACTCGGCCACCTCGTCACCTCTGTAGATTTTAGGTGGATCGCCAAAACGATAGTCAGTAATTCTCTGAATATCCGGTGTTATCTCTAATTCGAAAACCCCTTTAGGTATAGCTGAATGATCGTTGAATGATGATTTCTTAAGATCCACAGAAAATGTCACTGTGTACTTCATTACTTCATCGTCGGATATCCAAATTTGACCCTGATTATTGATTCCAACAGGAAACCATACTCCCTGAGTAACTTCTTCTAACGACCATATACAACTACCTCTCAACTCGTCATTAGTGTAGAACTCTCTCTGAACTAACATGCAGCTCTTCGCCGGATCAAAGTAATAGATATCCGTGTAGGTATTACCTGATTCTTGCTTGCTCCTTTTGAGCTTGATTTTTTTAGCGCTATCACTTTTGTCAATAGACCACTCAAGGTTAATTTCCTTATCATTGATATCTTCGGAAAGTTTATCGATAATTGACTTTTTTGCAAAACCCGGCAAGCCAAAACAATTCTCAAAATAATTATCTAATTGCCCAAAGCGGGGTAGCTTGGCGAGAGTAATATTTTGTGCATCTACAATCATACCTCGATACTCATTGCCATCATATACTTTGATAGTGCTTCTTTCCTTTAATCGCTCGCCTGTCTTGCTATTCTCTGAAGTATGCCAAGTTGTTGATTTAGAAGCCATTTTCTTGCTATCCCACCACATCTGAAAAATACCTTCTTGTCCCTGAACGTTTTTTTCGGCTTCGCCATCAGAACCCATTTGTTTCCTCTCCCATATCAGCGTACCACATTTTATCTTTTGGCAATTTTTGACAATCCCCTCTATGACCACGTTATATAATATATTGGGATCGTTATTTGAACCTTCGGTAATTGATGCTGATGATAAGGAGAGGCCGATAAAGGAAAAAACCAATGCAAAAGAATAATATATAAGTGCTTTTCTATTTCTGCGCATAAGAATCCCTCATTAGTTCAACATCTTCAAATCCAGCTCATCGATATTAAATCCCTCGGCGATGACAGTGTATTTTTCAGTGAGACAAGCAAAGCAACAATTTCCGCATTCCGTTACTTAAGAACCTGTGTAATCCCCATACAGCCGCTGCTGCATATAAAAAAAACGAAAATAGCCCTATCGTTATTATCGATTACGTAAAAGTTCGATCTTAAATTCTTTCATTCCGGTAAAGCTTTACCCACTCTCGCATGTGGGGGACAGACTTCATCCATAGCAAATTGCCTGCCCGCCGGATCGACTAACTTGCCGCTCTGCCACTTATACAAAACGCCGGGCTTACCTGTATGAACAACAAATGTTCCTTCGGCGAAATTCACGTGGAACATGTTACCATTTAAATCAGGACCGTTAATTTTTACGTCCTTAATTCTCACGGCGACTTTACTATAGGGATCCGTCAGGTAACCGTTAAAATACTTTCCTTCTACGGGAAACCAAATGCCCGGCTCCACTTCGCGGTACCGTGCATCGAAGCCGGCAGTGACACGTCCGGCAACGTATAAATCTTCAGATGTCACTGAGTATCCCTGGGCGGGATCGATGATACCGGTCCGTTTCATATCCGACGGGTATAAAATTTCAACGAGGTATTTTCCGTTTTGAAGTTTCTCGACGTTTATTTCTCTGTCCTCTTTGATAGCATCGGCAAGATTGTCGCAGAAATGTCCCCCGAAACTCCTCCAGGGCTGTCTGTATTTTTTCGATGTCTCGACAGGCTGTTCCGTACGGCCAATCGTCGCAACGGGATTTTTTCCCGGCCTTTCCTCGTAAGAATCGGCCCTGTCTCCGTCCCACGTGACCGTGCTTTTGGTATCCACTTCAATCATATTTCCTTTGGAATCCGAGGTTCCGGACGTGTTCTCCACCCTCGCACGACCCTGGTTATCGAACACCAGTTTTTGTATGGTAATAATGTACGATCTGCTGAGATGCTTTTGTGCCAATTCCGCATGACCTGTTTCCATGACCTGATCATAGAGCGCCTGCCTGTATCCGGCCGATCTGAATTCCAGGGCCTCGTTGACACACTCGAAGTTCCGGACCTTATTGCGATTTTCAATCATCTTGTCGAGCAGGAAAACGGCCGGATTGTCGTTAGCGGATTCCGGTTGAGCCGAATCTATATTTGCGAAAAGACAGACACCGCAAATCAACGAAAGATTGATTCCAATAACAAGCCATATATATATTCGAGATGCCATTTTCCAATCCTCCGGGCGTCGCCTCGCCGAAGCCGGGCGGGATAACATTTAAGTAAAAAATGCCCGATTGTAATGCCACTGTTTATATTATAGGACTCATCAGACGAGAAAACGTAACGCTTTTTCTTGTACTTTTGTCAATATTTTACCTTAATCCCTTGTTTTGGAGAAAGTTACGGCATAAAACCACCGTTTTCGATGAATTGCAATGAAAAGAAATTGAATCTATTTGCCTGTTTACGGCAAAATTAATTCCCCCTGTGAAACGGCGGATTTTTAGCCTATCTCGTAGGGCGAGTGTGGGCATTTGCTTGTTATAATTTTATGGCCGGTTTCGGTGACGAGCACATCATCTTCGAGCCGTACTCCGAGCTTACCGGGGATATAAATTCCCGGTTCAACCGTCAAAATCTGGCCGGCCTTGAGTTTGCCCCTGCCGTCCGGCTTGAGGAATGGATTTTCGTGTATTTCCAGGCCGATGCCGTGTCCCGAGCCGTGCCCGTAAACAGGCAGATTATTTTCGGCGATTACCTTTCGGGCGGCGGAGTCAACCTCAATCATATCGGTACCGTCTTTTATCAAACTTATCGCCGCAGCCTGGGCCTGCCCGACGATGTCGAAAACTTTCCTATAGAAACCCGTCGGTTTGCCGATGCAGAAACATCTGGTAAGATCGCTGTGATAGCCCTTATATTCGGCACCGAAGTCAATCAGGACGGTATCCCGTTTTTTGAGAATTCTTTTTCCCGGCTGATGATGGGGCCGGGATGCGTTCGGGCCGAAGGCGACTATCGTCTCGAAGCCGTTTTTTGCCCCGAGCTTTCTGAACTGGAAATCGAGCATACCCGCCAGTTCGCTTTCGGTGACACCCGGTTTGATGTACGACATAGTTTGCGCCAGTGCCTTTGTCGATATCGCCGCGGCGGTTTTGATTGCTGCAAGCTCACCGTCGTCTTTATTACTGCGGATATTTTCGATAATGCCTGAGACCGCCTTCGGCCGGGTCTTGAGGGCCTTTTTCAACTGCTCGTACCAGGCAAGTGACGTGGAATTCTCGACGGCGGCGGTCCCGGCTGATTTTTGTTTGCCGGCGATTTTTCCGACGGCCCCCGCGAGAGTATCGGTCCTTTCGACGATTTTACAGCCTACGCATTCTTTTTGAGCCTGCTCGGTGTACCTGCTGTCGGTGACAAAATAAACACGGCCTCTGGTGATTACCGTCCAGCTATCTCCGCCAAGAAAACCGGTCGTGTAGGTCACATTGGCGGGTTTGGTGACAATAAGAAAATTTATCCCCCTTTTCCTCATATCGCGGCGAATCGCCCTGATACGTCTGTATATCATTTCTGCGTTCATTCGCAAGGTTCTCCAGTCTGTTTCAATTCCACGGTTTGCGGATATAACTGCTTAACAATAATCATGGGAAAAATAAAGCATTTTTTTGCCCGAATATTTTGGCTCAACGGGGATTTATTTCTTATATTTTTAGTGGATCAAGAACTCGCCGAGGGAGAGGCTGGTAATTTTGGAAAGTTTCGCCGGCCCTTGATGTTTTCCGCAAGGGGAAGACTGTTCCTAATACCCAATTTTCTCGAAGAGGACGGCCTATGCCGTCCTTTTTATTTATCCCTTGTTAGACAAGCCTGCGGTCATTACAATAGCCCTGCTTTTTATCCTGGTACAATAGAAAATTGCATAATTCAGCCTTTTTATGGGGCTGGGATTCTCCGGCAAAAATGCCGTCGATGTTATTTCGTAAACAGGATTTTTTAAGGATACTGGCAACAGAAGCTAAACTATGCTGTTTATATTGCCCTATAGAACAAGCATTGCTCCGCGGCGAACACCGTACGTAAATTATGCCATCATCGCCGCCAATTTTCTCATCTTCCTTCTGGAAATTCAATTCAATCCACAGACGGGCAAAATGGGGCTGCGCCCCTGGGTGCATCATTTCATGCTCCATGCTGTCTGGCCGTCACGCTGGCAGTTCGTCACATACGCCTTCCTGCACGGAGGTTTTCTCCATATTATCGGCAATATGTTCTTTCTGTACCTTTTCGGAAATAACGTCAATGACAAACTTGGCAATGTCGGATACCTGGCTTTCTATTTAGCAGGAGCAGTATATAGCGGCATAGGACATAATCTGGTCGGCGGAGGTGACGTCCTCGGAGCCAGCGGGGCTGTCGCCGCCGTTACCGGTGCTTACCTGGTTTTATTTCCCCAGACCTTAATCGCCATCTTGTACTGGTTCTTTTTTATCGGCACCGTCGAAGTGCCGGCATTGTATTTTATCCTGCTAAAAATGATTATCATCGACAATGTCATCCTGCGTTACACGGAATATGTTGCCTACGATGCGCACCTGTCCGGTTACGCCTTCGGAATTGCAGCGATGACAGGAATGCTCGCAACCGGTCTTTTAACTACGAGCAATTTCGACTTGTGGGCCATGATACGGCAATGGAACCGGCGGCGCCGCTATCGTGACGTTGTTTCCGACGGTTATGATCCATACACCGGCCAAACAAAAAGCCAATGGATAAAAACAAAAGAAATCAAAAAAACTCCCGCTCAGATTCAGGCCGAGGAAAAAGCCCGGCAGCTTCGCAGCGAAATCAGCGCCCGGATATATGAACGTAATCTTCCCGCCGCAGCGGAAGTTTACCTTCAACTTATGAGCCATGACAACCAGCAGATTTTGCCCCGTCAGCAACTATTGGATATCGCCAATCAGCTTGCCGGCGAAAACAGACACGCCGAAGCGGCTCAGGCATACGAGCAGTTTTTAACTCAATACGGCAGCTACGAATATTCCGAGCAGGTGGAACTGATGCTGGGTCTGATATACAGCCGCTACCTCAGTCGCCGCGAGCCTGCGATAAAGCTCCTGCAGTCCGCCGTCAATAAGCTCACCGATCCCGGCCAGTTGAAAATGTGCCGCGACGAGCTCGCCGTATTGCAGAAATAATATCTACCATCCCGGCAAAAATATTTTTCACCAGCCACGCTGTCCCTGGTTTTTAGTTTCCAAACTGCTTTAATACAAGGCGATGAATCTACCTTAGAAACACCGGTTTTCTGTCTTGACAATGGGTAGGGGTATAGGTTGAGGGTTCGAGTCCCTTTGGGTAAAGAAAAACTTATTTCTGAAAAACAATTAGAAAAGATTTAGGATTTTTTAAAATCTTCAAAATCCTGACTAATATCATACTCAGGTTCAAAATCTTCTTTAAGTGGAGGTATTATTTCATTAATTATAGAGCTATAATAAATTCTCTTGTTATGAAGTATGCACATTTGTCCCTTATTTCCATAATAATCCTTTTGTTTAGCTAATTTCATTAAAGCAGATGGTTCAAGTACTTGCATTTGAAGTTCCTCAGCGTTCTTCTGAGAAATATATTGTGCATCATCTAAATCAATAATTGCCTCACCATTATCTAACTTCCAGGTTTCTTTTTCAATAAGACCTTTATGATTAAAATCTATTGTTTGAATATAATTACTATCAGGTCTATCCTTATGCTTAGCAACGAACACCCTTTTCTTTCTTGCATAAGGAGGCTGGATGTCTATACTATGCATTACCATATTAAGAATTAACCTTGATTTGACAGTTCCCATTCACACGGTTAAAAAGCATACACTTCTGCGTACAACACCATTAATTATACCAAATTCACCTTGAAATATCAAGAGATTCCACTTTCAAAGCCACTCTGTTGAAAATGTGCCGCGACGAGCTTGCCGGTTTACAGAATTAAAATCGTAAAAACATGTAAATCGCTCCAATTCGCCAAGTCATTGCGATTTAGCCTTTAGCCCTGAGCGGAGCCGAAGGGGCAGCGCGGCAATCTTCAACACATCCATTTAGTAAACATCCCGAGTTTTTCTCAGGTAATAACATAACGACTTTTGGTAATTATAATGGCGTTCTTTCGGAACGTGAATTTACACCAAAAAAGCTGGAATAAGAACATATTATTTCTGTAGAAATTTTGAGCATAGGATGTTATCGAGTTTTCCTGGTAATATCTATATTTTCAAGATATAAGATTAGAATGTATTCTATCTGTTCATAATTTTGTTGTTAATAACAAATTGCCCATTAAAATGTAGGGGATATTATTGGTAAAAGGTTTTATTTCTTATTCGAATAGCAAATGCATAAGGATCGATTCCATTATTGTCTGCTAATGGAAGTTGTTGAGGGGGAAATCTTCGGTGTGAAGAAACGCCCTTCAGGAATGGCCTCTGCTTTCTCCAATCCTGCTTATCTTAAAAAACGATGCAAGGCTTTCCTTAAGAAGATACGGAAACGTATCGATGAAATAGTGACTAATGACGAAAATCTAAAGATGATGCTCATCAATGACATCAATCGACTTGATAAACAGTTTGGGCAATTAAGCGACAAGAACAAAAACGACATTGATATTTTTGCTGAGTTTTTCTTATTCATTGCACATCTGTTAGGATGGGCTCATGTCGATGGAAATTTCTATCGAACCCCGTTATATCATCAAACAGAGACACAACGTGAAAAAGATCTTAACAAGTCTGCTGAATTAAATCTGCCTTATGGCCTTTACGAAGCATACATGCGAAGGCAAATAGTTAAACAACTACGATCAGAAGGAAATTCGTATTCATCAATTGCTCTTATATTGGGGCTAACCACATCTAATATCAAAATGCTTGAGACGGCCCAGCATATTGATGAATTATATAACAAAATGATGTCTCGCAAAGAGAAGTGATTCGAATATTGGGCTGAAATCGGCCGCATCGTTAGGCGAGTACAGAAGGAACTCTATATGTGGGAAAAATCCAATTTACGGTTTATAAGTTCTAAAGTATTTTTTTATTGGTTATATATACCGGCTATTTTTTTGATACTAATTGTAACTATAGCCAGCTATTATTTGAACATACCTATCTCTCGCTTCACTCGTGATCCATTGGCTATTACCGGGGGCCATCCATTTCTCGGTGTCGTTTCAAACATCGGGGCAATATTATGGAGTGCCACGGTAGCTATCTGTTTCTTCTCTTATGCAATTTTAAAAACAAACAAAAAGTCACATGATGTGCTTGGTTTTATTATGGCTGGAGGATTTATAAGTTTACTCCTGCTTCTTGACGATCTATTCATGCTTCACGAAGAAATTTTGCCGAAATATCTTGGCGGTAGTGAGAAAATCATTTTCTTATTTTACGGCTCACTATTGTTATTATATTTAGTAAAATACAGATTAAATATTATTGAAACTGATCTAATATATCTAATATTAGCTGCTTTTTTCTTTGCGCTTTCCATACTAATCGATTTACTACCAGAGTCTTTTCTCCCTTTACATCACTTATTTGAAGATGGCCCCAAATTTATCGGTATAGTGAGTTGGTTTGGTTACTATTTTACGGTCTGTTTCAAAGAAGTACAGTCAGTTGTTTACACTGCAGCACCTAACAAAATCACCAACTCGGACGACTAAAAGCATGCCTCCTATCGACGTCTTGCTTTTAATCTTATAAGGTGGGATTTTCGTCCTTCGCAGCCCCCAAGAGGCGCAGAACGGATACGCTATACGCATCACTCTATACGAGTGGCGAGTCATGGACATTTTCCATATATTTTTATGTATATTTATATTGCTAAATATATGTATTGTCGATAGAATATGAGTATGGCTAAAGTCCATTTTGAATGGGATAGTGAAAAGGACAAAGAAAATCAAAAGAAACATGGCGTTTCTTTCGCGACGGCCCAATATGCATTTGCCGACCCGGATCGCGTGATTGCCGAGGATATCGGCCACAGCCGGACGGAAAAACGCTATTATTGCTTCGGCAAAGTGGGCGGCGGCATACTAACCGTTCGTTTTACGTATCGAAAGGATACGATTCGAATCATCGGAGCAGGATATCGGCGAAAGGGTAAGAATATCTATGAAAAAGAAAATAAAATACACGAATGAGCCGTTGGGCGATGTAAAAGTCATCGATGACTTTCTTCCTCCCCCAGGTGAGCTGGTTTTTAACGAAGAACAGGTCAAAATCACGATCGGGCTAAGCAAGACCGCTGTAAATTTCTTCAAAAAAGAAGCCAAAAAGCATCATACTCAATATCAGAAAATGATAAGACATCTATTGGATCTATATGTTGCCTACCAGAAAAGGCGTAAGACCGGCTGATGTTCCCGCCCATTGATTAAGCTGGTTTTGGTAAGGCCGAGTCATGGACATTTTTCGCCGAAAATCGCGGTTTTTCGTTGTATTAAGGCTGTTTTTGGGTAAAATAATTATATGTAGGGGCAATCCTATGTGGTTGCCCAGGGCGGCCACACGGGGCCGCCCCTACAAAAACCTGTTACGTGGTTTGCCGTGGCGATGGAGTATTCGACAAACATAGAGAACTCTCTACAAATCGACCTTTTTTGAAAAAACAATTTATCCCCAAGGGAAGCCAATTGAAACGAAAGAAGACAGAAACCAGAAGTAAAAAATTGAAAACAAAGCCAATTTAGGTTGGCCCCAAATTGATGTAAGCTCTTTGAAATAAAAAGATTATGAGAAAATTTGTGTTTTCGGGGATCAAAAAAACAAAGCCAATTTGCCGGCCTTCGGCCGGAAGCTCGAAATTCTAAACCCGAAATTCGAAACAATCTCAAATGTTCAAAACCCTTAATTTGAAAAACTAGACCAATTTGAATCGGTGGATATCTTTGTGCAAGCAAGTAATCCTGACACGGTTTCGGAAGGACGCAGGTAGAAGAAACATTTTATGATAAAAGCTCACCGATGGTGTTATGGGCTATCAGGCAAAGTATCGGCAAATCCATGTCTCTGTCAATCCGAAGATAGGCAAAATCGGCAAAATATCCCGCCATAAGTCGGCCGGAATAACTTTCTAAATTTAATAAAACAAAAAAGTTGACAAATTTTGAAACAGTTGGTAATTTCAGAACGAAAGGAAACTGAATTAGCGGTTCATAATTATCGGAACCATTTTAAGGAGAAAAGAAGATGAAATCCCGCATCAATCCAATCACTTACGTAATCATCGCCTGCTTTGTAACTATCAGCTTCGGCCAGCAAGCCGCAACCCCGGATGCAACCTCACCCGGCGGTCAGGAATCTATGCAGGCCCAGCCATACCCATATTTCGCCGAGGTAACAGGCAGCGACGTACTTATTCGCACCGGACCGGGTACGGGATTTTACGATTGCGGCAAATTCAAAGAGGGCGACAAAATACAGGTGGTCGGAAGCCAGTTTACCTGGTCTAAAATCATCCCGCCAACCGGCTGCTTTTCCTGGATCTCAATGCAGTATATCAAGATTGATCCGGAAGACCCCTCCTATGGAACCGTCACCGGCGATAATGTCCGGGTGTATGCGGGCGCCGATAATCTAAGGCCGTCGTACTCCACAAGCCTCCAGACCAAGCTCAGCAAAGGCGACAAAGTCAAGCTCTTGGGCGAACAGTTGGACGATTATTATAAAATCGCGCCACCACAGGGAGCTTATCTGTGGGTCAGCACAAATTATACCAATAAGATAACGCCGACAATCGAAGGCCCAATGCCGCGTATCGCTTTAACGTCGGGCGTCGATACTATGCAGGGCACAGACATGTCGTCCGGGACAGATGCCGGGACTATGGAAACCGTAACCGATTCCAACAATACCGTCGAGGTTAAACGAGAAACACAGCTTGACAAATATTACGCCGTACAAAAGCAAATCGAGACCGAGCAGGCCAAATCGATGGACCAGCAGGATTACACGGGCATTAAAGAAGCACTCCTCGAGATTGCCAACGACGAAAATGCCGGCAAGGCCGCCCGCTATGCGCAGGCCGTCGTCGAGCAGGTCAAAGGTTACGAACTGGCAATCGAAGTGGGCAAAACGGTAAAACTTCAAAACGAACAACTGGAAAAGACCAGGGAGCAAATAGACAAGGCTCGAACCGAAAGGCTCGCGGAGATCAAGGACCTGGGCAAATATGCGGTCATAGGGAAGCTCGAAAATTTCATGATTTACGGCCCGGGACATTATCGTATCGTCGATGATTCGGATAAAACGATCTGCACGGCTTTACCGAGCCTAAAAGCAGCCGAGAAAGATTTCAGCGCACTTGTGGGCAAAAAAGTCGGCCTGGTCGGCACGATTGAGCCGTATCAGCAAACAGCCGGGGCTTTGGTGCGATTCGACAACGTAGTAAGTATGGAATAAACGCTTTGCAACCGATGAAAAAATAAGAAAGTCGCACCGGAAATGATGCGACTTTCTTTATCTTGGCGAGATAAAAAGCTCACGGATAATATAAAAATGTCACCGGCCTCAGCCCTGCCTTTCTCGTCTTTCTCTTCCCGGGATTGGCGCTGCATCATCCGGCGGGGCCACAACGTTACCGGTTTCGAAATCTGCGGCGGTCGGTTTTAGAGTGAGGTCATACCACTGCGAACCTTCATTCATAAGATCGGACCATCTGACCATCTGCCCGGTATAAGTCGCAATGCGGCCCATAATACCGGTCAGCGTGGATTCGGCGACATTGCGGGCCTCGTTAATCGGCTTTTCGTCGAGAATACTTTTGAGTAAATCGATGTGCTCCTGGACATACGGATTTTTGTGACCTGAAAAGTCCGGGACGTCAATGCTCTTACTCGAATCCATGTCACCACCGTCGCCCAGGGTCGAACCTTCGCTGCCTACGAAGTGCTCACTGACCCTGTTGTAACAGCCGTTAATCTGACGGCACATGCTGTGAATGTGAAGGTCGTCGGCGTAATCGAACTGGACGCTGTGGAAATCGAACTGGTTGCCGGTCTTGCGGCGGGCGCGTCCACCGAAGCCGAGAGCCCTGATCGGCGGATGCCCGATGAACCAGTTGGCGATATCGATGTTATGGACATGCTGCTCGACGATGTGGTCGCCGGACATCTCGGCAAAGCTGACCCAGTTGCGTATCATGTAGTCCGCGTCGCTTTCGCCGGGATTTTTCGTCGCGTGCCAGAGCGCCCCCTGACACCACCAGATACAGCCGCCCCGAATTTTACCGATGGCACCATGTTGTACTGCATAAGCTGTCCGGAGGTAGTTCGCCTTATGACGACGCTGAGTGCCTGCAACTACCGACAGCCCCTTCGTCTTGGCAAGCTCACCGGCCTCGATAATCCTGCCGCCGCCGGGCGGGTCCACGGCCACGGGTTTTTCCATAAAGACATGCTTGCCGGCCTTGATCGCCGCTTCGAAATGCACGGGACGGAAATTCGGCGGCGTGGCCATCAGTACAACATCCGCATCCGTCTCAAGCAGTTTCTTGTACGCATCCGCTCCATCGAAACACCGTGACACAGGGACATTGTACGTTTCGGCGGCTTTTTGGATCCTGGACATGAACCAGTCCGCCAATCCGACGATCTCAAGCTCCAGACCGTCGATGGACTTGGCTGCTTCCAGACAATTGCCAAGAGCATCGGTTCCCCTGCCGCCGCATCCGAGCAGGGCAACTTTCAGCCTTCTTTTCGCCGATGCGGCAAAGATAACGTTTTTGCCGGCCATGACCGCCGCTACGCCGGTCGCCGATGTTTTAATAAAGTCCCTTCGCGAAACTTCGCCGGTTTTTATTTCCAGCTTCTTCATAAATTACCCCTTCATAGGATCGTCATCAATTGCTCCCGCTTACGTCATGAATTCTTCCACGGAAGCAACCGATTTAAAAAATTGTCACTGGCCCTGCGATTCTCTCAGGCTTTCTTAAATGCTGTCCATTTTTGTTTGCTTTTGGTGCTGGCCAGAACGGTCTCGATAAAAAGCATACCGCGCAGGCCGTCATTAACATCGGGAAAATCCAAAGCCAAAGGATCGGCTTTCGTTCTCGTTAATCTCGCCCGAACTGTATCTGCGAAGTTGCAGTAAATATTGGCAAAAGCCTCGAAAAAGGCCTCCGGGTGTCCGAACGGAAGTCGCGTCGCACGACCGGCGGCGGGGCTTTTGGCCCCGATATAATCGTTGCCGCGGCGCCAAACCTGCACGGGCCCGTCAGGAACTTTCACATAGAGATAGTTCGGATGCTCCTGGTGCCATTCCAAGGCTTTTTCGTCGCCGTATATCCAGATGGCCAGATTATTTTCTTCGCCGATAGAGACCTGGCTGGCGTGAAGAACTCCCCTTGCCCCGTTGTTGAAACGCAGCAGGACGTTGCCGTCGTCGTCGAGCTTGCGGCCCTTGACAAAAATCGTCAGATCGGCACAAAGATGACTAATCTTCAGGCCCGTGATATATTCGGACAGATTCTCGGCGTGCGTGCCGATGTCACCCATACACCCGGCGCCGCCGCTCTGCTTCGGGTCGGTCCGCCATGCCGCCTGCATACTGCCGGCTTTTTCCAGAGCTGTGGACAGCCAGCCCTGTGGATACTGGACGACAATCTTGCGAATCTTGCCTAATTCACCGCCGCGTGCCATATCGCGAGCTAACTTAACCATCGGATAGCCGGTGTAATTGTGCATCAGCCCGAACACCTTTCGGGATTTCCTGACGATCTTCTTCAGCTCTTTCGCTTCCTTGACATTGAACGTCATCGGCTTTTCGCACATCACGTGGAAACCGGCATTGAGTAAATCTCTGGCGATGGGAAAGTGCCAGTTGTTAGGCGTGGTAATCGAAACGAAATCGATTCTTTCGCCTTCCGGCAATTTCAGTTCCCGCTCGATCATTTGCTGATAAGTGCCGTACACTCGTTTGCTGTCGAGCAAAAGCTCGCGTCCCATTTGTTTGGATTTGCGGGGATTAATATCGAACGCCCCGGCCACTAATTCGATCCCCCCGTCCATGCGGGAAGCCTTGCGATGTACGTCTCCGATAAACGCTCCCGGACCGCCGCCGACCATTCCCATTTTTAATTTTCTACCGAGTGCCATGCCAGCTCCTTTCACAAAATAATATGCCAAATAAAACTTCGTGTTTGATGGTGTTTTTCAATAATGCACAAATGTAACGCAAACGGAGCATCTTCGCAAGGTTTTGTTCGCGAAGAAAATCAGGGCAAAATGCGGCAAAAAATCTATAAGCTCGATAATCAGGCTAACACCGGCACGAAAATGGTTGAACACAGGATACAAATCAAGTACTCTGTTATTTTCCATAGTTCATTGGTTGTCAGAAAGCAGCGAAATCAGCCTAACAGTTGAGTTATTGTGAAGATAATCCGAAAAAATGAATCGAAAACCTTCTTATAGGAGAAAAGAAGAAAATGGCGAAATTGAGTGCATTTGCGGACGAGGTAACCGATATTTTCCTGGAGCAGGTCAAATATCTTGCGGCGGAAAATGTGGGCTTCATCGAGCCTCGCTTTATCAATAAAAAAAATATTATGGACCTGACGAAGAACGATGTCAGGGAAGCAAAAAAGATGATCCAGGATTACGGCCTGAAGGTTAGTGCCATCGGCTCACCCATAGGTAAAGTAAAACTCGACGAGCCTTTCGAGCCGCATCTGGATAAATTCAAACACGCGATTGACCTGGCTGTATTCTTCGAGACTCCGTACATACGAATGTTCAGCTATTACGCACCCGAAGGAAAAAACATCGACGACTGCCGCGATGATGTCATGGAGCGGATGGCGTCAAAAACAGAGCTGTTAAAAGATGTCGATGTCACGATGGTCCATGAAAACGAAGCAAAGATTTACGGCCACACGGCTCAAAACTGCGTCGATATAATCGAGACTATCGATTCGCCGAAACTTCGGCTGGTCTATGACCCTGCCAATTTTGTTTGGGGAGAAAAAATTACCAACAACATCGAGACCTGCTGGCCCTTGATGAAACCGTACGTCGTCCACGTCCATATCAAGGATTGGAAGCTCGGCTCCAAAGACATCGGCAGCATTCCCGGCGAAGGCGACGGCCAAATAAAAGAGCTTCTGGCCGAGCTTGCAGCGACGAAATATGACGGCTGCCTGACCATGGAGCCGCACCTGCAGACAGGCGGTCAGTTCGGCGGCTCCACCGGGCCGGAGCTTTTCTCCCGAGCTATCGCCGCAGTAAGAGAAATCGCCGATGAGGTGGGTTTGGAGTGTGACTGAAGATCATGGTGGGGCAAGCCCCACCCTACAGTTCTTCTATAGGGAAAGGAATATTTTATATGAAGACCTGGAATTTCGGAATAATCGGTGCCGGACTTATCGCGGATTTTCACGCAAGGGCCATAGGTGACATACCCAACGCGAAACTTGTCGGCTGCTGCGACAAGATACCGGACAAAGCAAAAACACTCGCGGACAAATACGGCGTTCGTACTTTCGAAGACTATCAGCAAATGCTCGAAAGCGACGAAATAGATATTGTCACGATTGCCACGCCGAGCGGAGTTCACGCCGAGCCGACAACTGCCGCCGCCGAGGCCGGCAAGCATGTTATATGCGAAAAACCGCTGGAAATTACATTGGAGCGAATCGACTCGATGATCGCCGCCCACCAAAAATCCGGCACCTATTTAGGCGGCATATTCCCCTACCGGTTCAATGACATGATGGGGCCGATCAGAGAGGCGATAAATACCGGGCGCCTCGGCAGGATAACTTATGCCGGTATATATGTCCCCTGGTGGCGGACGGACGAATATTACAAAGACTCATGGCACGGCACATGGAAATTAGACGGCGGCGGTGCGCTGATGAACCAGTCCATCCACATGGTCGATATGCTCTGTGATTTAATGCCCCCTATCGAATCTGTCCAGGCTTATACTGCGGCACTCGGCCACAAAATCGAAACCGAAGACACCGCAGCCGCCGCAATCCGTTACACCAACGGGGCTTTGGGAATTATCTACGGCACAACCGCCTCGTATCCCGGCCAGTTCAGGCGATTCGAAATCACCGGTACAAAAGGAACCGTCATAAACGTGGAAAATAGTATCACCGTCTGGCAATTCGCCGATGAAAAGCCGGAAGATAAAGAAATCCTCGCGAAGTTCGGGCAAATATCCGGTGGCGGCGGCGTATCCGACCCGGCGGCAATTTCTTATGAAAATCACACGCGAAATTTCAGGGCGTTCCTCGATGCACTCGAAGCCGGTGAAGATTTCTGGATAGACGGCCGAGAAGCCCGAAAGGCCGTGGAAGTGATTCTTGCAATATATAAATCCGCCAAGGAACAAAGGCCGGTGACACTCAATTCCTGATTCACAGCCGAGACAGTAATTTGTTTACGGCAATATCCGGTCTTACAATTTCTCCGCGGGAACATCCCTTCCGCCTTGATTAAGGACCAGTCTTGTGACCCGGCCGCCGGCGTCTTTGACAAATGTGATATAAGCATCAACCTCTCTAAAGAAAAAATGCGTCGGAGTTTCCGGATATAACTGGAGCCTGGGCTGATTCGCGAGCCGGCAATAGAGCCGCCCTTCTTCCTGAATAATATCGAGATTGAATCCGACCTTGATTTGATAGCTGCCGACATAATCGCCGTAGCTCGATGCTACTTTAGGATCTTTTAACGCCTTCTTCGGCATTCGATACGGCAACCCGAATAAAATCGCTGCAAGGTCCTCGCTTATCCGGGTGACGGGACAATGCTCGAAATTGCTAAGGACAATAACGCAGGCATCATCGTTGATATATCGCACGATGTTCGGCCTGAAGCCTTCCGTCTCTCCCATGTGGGCCAGGACGTCCTTGTCGAATATACGTGTCTTTCCCCACCCATAGCTGTATTGCTCTGGGCCGGACATAAGGAACTTATTCACAGGAGTCTTATTAATAAGCTTGTCGGTATATAATGCCCGGTCCCATTTGAACAAGTCCCCTACCGTAGAATAAATCGCCCCGGAGGCGTGGGCGTTCTGCATAATACGATTTTCCGCCGGGACAATATTATTGCCTTTAAGTTTGTGCCCCGCCGCCATGTTTTCGATCTGGCGTTGATAATATTCAAAGCCGGAATTTACCATGCCTAACGGTTCCAGTATCTGGTCTTTAATAATCTCGGCATAGGGCTTTTGTGTCACCTTCTCGATAATGAATCCCAGCAGAATGTAATTGGAATTACTGTATTCGAATTTCGTGCCCGGCGGAAATTCCAGAGGCAGATTCTTGAATGTCTTAATCGTCTCTTCGAGCGGACACGGCTCAGTTCGCCGCCGGGTGTTGAAATCGCCAAGAGTCGTATGGTCCACAATGCCGGAACGATGATTGAGCAGCATATCTAAAGTAATTTCATTGCCCCGTGGATAATCCGGCAGGAATTTTTTCAGAGAGTCTTTGACACTCAATAATCCCTTTTGTTCGAGTTGCAAAACAGCCATTGCCGTAAAGGTCTTTGTCAATGAGGCGATACGAAATTTTGTATCACAAGTATTGGCAATATCCTTGTCGTAGTCTGCTTTTCCGTATGCCTTTTGGAAAATTATCTCCCCGTCTTTGGCAACGAGCACCGTCCCGCTGAACATATCCTCCGCCGTCCAGGCCTGCAGGTAAGTATCCATTTTTTGCAGGAGTGCATTCGCCGCAAAACAAGTTGACCCTGTAAAAATAAACAATGTGCTCAACACAAGAGCAAAACCAATCTTTTTCCGTACCATAATACTTTTCTCCTGTAAAGAAAATGGAAAATCAATAATGTTGAGATAGTCGCCACCCCCGGTCATTTATTTCAGAAAAAGATTAATTTTATTCTTATCAGACTTTGGGTCGAAACTCAATTTTTACATTTCTACCAAGTCGTTGAGATACTCTTCCACGTTCGTGTAGCCGTCCCCATCCGCATCCGCAGGGCCGTCGGAGGCATCTTGCGGATTAAGATTATGCTGCTTTTCCCACTCGTCGGGCATGCCGTCCCCATCGCTGTCACGAGGTGCCGGAGCGCTTTTCAAATCCGGCCATCCGCCGACTTCTTTCTGGCTGTTTATGATGCGGCCTTTACCGGTTTTGACATCCTCGACAATCCGCCTGTCAACGGCGTCCCGCCGCGGCAGGCTCGCCCCGCCATGAGCCAGCACGGCCTGATAGGCCTCTTTCGCCTCCTGCGTAACGATCGGTCCGGTTTCAAAAGGCTTGGATTGTTTGTACGCAGCGATTTGCGATTCATTCCAGTCATCGAAGTTCACTACAGACCACGGATCGGCCGGCAGAATATTGTTGTAATAATTGCCGATGAAATATCCCCGGTTGTTAGGCGAACCTTCTTTGTAGGCTATGCCGTTAGATACGGAATTCGGGCCGGGCATAAGATAATTGCCAACGTAATTGAGCCTGGTGACACTATTGGCGTCGGCGTTATAGCCGGCGTGAGAGCCTTCCCAGTTATAAATCACGTTGTTGCGGAAATCCAGCAGCAGGCCGTCCGGATCCGTTTCCGGAGTATTGGGATAGTCGTAGTTGCCGGGTCGCGGATTCCGGCCGCGGTTGTGGGCGTAAAGATTATGGTGGTAGCTGTACCGCACGCCGCGACAGCCGCGTATCAACGAACCGAAACCATGATTTTCCGGATTCAGCGCCTCGGTAATAAAGCACCATTGCACCGTCAAGTCACTCAGGACCGGCCGATGCGTTGACGAAGAAAGTGCCTCGTCCAAGCTCCAGCTTGCCGAGCAATGATCGATAATAATATGCTGCCCGAAAACTATATTAATCGAATCGCCCGCCTGTCCCTCATCACCAAGCCGGCAACGCAAAAATCGAACGACAACATGGTCCGCAGCGACGACAAACGTCTGGTCCCGAAGGCATATCCCATCGCCAGGCGCGGTCTGTCCGGCGATTGTTATAAAAGGATTTCTGATTACAAGGGAACTTTTGAGCCGGATTGTGCCGGAGACATCGAATATGACAAACCGGGGCCCTTCGGCCTCCACCGCTTCGCGCAGCGAGCCCATCCCCTCATCTTCCAACGTCGTGACGTGATATACTTTTCCGCCGCGTCCTCCTTTTGAAAAAGCCCCGAATCCCTCCGCCCCGGGAAACGCTCGAATAGCCCCCCTGTTATCTTGTGAAAATAAGAAGGCGGGTTGTAAAATCAGTAGTACGACAAATAGCATCGAAAAAATTAATTTTTTCACAAGTTGTCCTTTCAAAGTTCATAACATCAAAGCATCTACTTTTCTCATATCACTTTTGCCGCATTTTGTCAATGACCGACCGAAGTGTCGTTTTGGTGCAGTGTCACCCTGACTCAAAGTTTGGGCATATTTGATAATAAACCAAATCCTGGATTGTCTCTACATCCTTGTCCGGCATATATAAGTAATTATAGTTGCTATATTATTTGTTTACATTCAGTTGCCAATCTCATCCAGGTGTCAATATACCTGCCTTTGGAAGTTCGTACATTGTACAAACAATTTGGCAAAATATTTCATTTGGCGCATTATTTGATAAATAGGAAATGCACGCCGCGAGTTTCCCTTCTGAACTTTCACTATATCCAACTATGGTGGCCAAATCTGGATCTAAGGGTAGTGAGCTACATAATCCAAAAGGCCCATTCTTAACTAGTTCCTCTATTTTGTCCGTAAGTTCCGCCGATTTTGAATTTCCTGGATCCATGTCGTACAACGCTGTGTACGGAATGTTAAAAGCGTTTAGGACACGTTGCAAATGTGGTATGTTTCCTTTTCCCCCAGCGTTTACAATCGTCACTCTATGACTGAAACACTCTGCATATCTCTTTGCTGTCTCTGTAATTGATATTACTTCTTCGTCCCCTTCGACAAGGATAATTTTATCAGCAAAAAACATTTTGTTTACATTTGAATCCAATAACTTAGCTAGTGCTAGCTGATTTTTCAAAGGTAGATCATTGAATATATCTTCTTCGCATTCATATACACAAGTTGGTGATTTTAATGAATCCCTTTTTAAAATTTTGACACCTTCGAAATCCTGTATATCAACCAGATGAGTACTATGGGTGCATAAAAGCACTTGGTCGTGTTCTGACAACTTTTTTATATCATCATAAAATGCTAATTGTGCTTGTGGATGCAAATACAATTCTGGCTCTTCAAAAGCAAGTATAATACCAGGAACAGACGGTAATATATCTCTAACGTTCACCCAATCGATTTCTCCCTTAATTAGAGCTCCACTTAGCTTAATTGCTCTATATATGAGCTGTCGTTGCAATCCATGTCCCTTAGTTGAAATATCACCAAGGCTCCCATCGTTGACTTCCACTGCAAGATTTTGCGTTAAGAGTTCATCTATATCTGGAAATGATGTGCTGATACGGAAATCAATATCACCCCATTCTCCGAACTCTTTTCGGAACCATTGCTCCAACGCTTCAATTTGCCTTAGTCTAGGTATTGAACCTTCCCTGTTTACTAGTGCGCCTGCAGTCTCTAATTTTTCTTGTGCATCTTTTAATACCTCAGATTCCCCGATCAATGACCTTAGTATCTGTGATACAATCCTATTTAATAATGAGGTCTTCTTTCCAATTACTATCTCTGAGACATCTCCAATTGCAGGTACTAACTCAAAGCGAGGCAACATATCTCGTCCAACGTTCTTCAAACCCTCAAATTCTGTATCAGAAATTCTCAACTCAAAATCCAACTGTGACATGTGCTTTTCGATGTAGTTATTTCTGAACTCTTCAAATAATTCTCTGTTTATTCGCCCTCCTTGAACAGATGTGTACGTAAAGAAATCGACACTTACACTTAGCCAGAAAGCTTGTGTTCCGTAACCTCTGAAATCTGACTGTAACCATTCTATCTTGGGTTCCTCAACCCAACCATGGTAATATGATTTAAGCTTCCCATTTTCTCTTTTTATAACCTTCCTAACTCTTAGGCCATCTTCAAGGCTCTTGCACACATATTTCTTTAGTCTTCCAGATTTTTCTTCTTCTGTTAGCTTATTAAAGGTTAAATCTACTATTATCTCATCGTTGCTATCTGCGAATGTGCAGAACATATCTTCAGATAGCACTCGATCGCTTGTGTTGAAAAAAAGATCGATCGCTAACAAAACATTACTTTTACCAACACTATTCTTCCCAACAAAAACTGTCAAATCCGAACAACCAAATTCCAAGTCTGCTATGCTTCGAAAATTCTTAATATACACATGCTTGAGTTTCATTATGATGCCTCATATGTTTCTGGCTATTCTTTCTCTTTATTTAAGGGTGCGTGTCTAATCTTAAGTTATCCAATATTTTTTTAGTAATGCATCTTAGGTTTTTTCATTGTAGGTGGATTTTTCCCATCCATATTGTTAGTCATCGACTGACATTTTTAAGGCTATAATTTCGTTTTGCGCAATTCCAATAATATCTTTAAATTCGCCAAGTGGATGCTGTTTAACATTCCCGGATGCATTTCAAGGCCGCGGCGGTATTATAATGGATAATGGATTATAATATGAAGTGAATTAGTTAATTGAACTCAATCTTTAGTGGCTAATCCCTAATCATCTTCTCAAAGTTTTTTCTATACATTTTGTTGAAATGACTTGACTTTTTGACCCGCGTTTTTGGGCTGAAAACGGCGATTATGAAAAAAGCTGAAAAATAGGCATGTTTTTATTAAATTTGGGTCAGTTTATATCCAAAATGTATCAATTTACCTTCAAAAATACCCAGTTTAAAATACCTTGACATCCGGCTATCTAAAATCATAATACCCTATTCCGCCTGTACTTACATCTCACAAAAGCCCCGAATCTGAATTACCAAATGTCCAATTGCCCCACCCCAAATCTGCGTTTTTGGTACTGAAAACGCTGATCAGGCGAAATTTTAACTAAAAAATTCCCGAAATTTCCCCACCGGGGCTAATTTTTCGCTCAAAAACGGGTAGCGTTTGATCCCCATCACAGGGATAGGAACTTAACAGAAATGGAAAATTTTAAAAATCCGCCCGATATTTTCCCAAGCGGAGCGTTTTTAAAACAGGTAAGGACTGCTCAATCCATGAGATAGGTAAAAAGCCACTATCTCACGGGGTAAACCATGAAATAATAATTGCCTGACCACGACAAACCTAATGTGGCCGAAAGTCGGCCGGAAAAGAAAAATGAAATTAGGGGCTTTTTAATAAGGAGCAGAATCATGATTATTAAATGGCTAAAAAGAAGTGTGTTTGTTGTGGCGGGAGTAACTCTTCTCGGCGGAATGTTGTTCGGCAAAGATGTCGTCAGCTACGTTAAAAGCTCGGCAAAATCCGTACAGACGGCAGTCAAAGACTCGGTTCCCATCGAATTCGAGCTTCGCCGCGCCCGAGACCTGCTGGAAGATATTATTCCTGAGATGCACGCCAACATCCGGCTGATCGCCCAGGAAGAGGTCGAAGTGGCGGCGTTAAAGGCTGATATCGCCAAGAGCGAGGAGAATATCGACGAAGAAAAGGCACGAATCGCCAAACTGCGGAACGCCCTCGATGTTCAACAGGCCCAATATTACTTCGGCAACAAAGAATATCCCCGCAGCTACGTTAAGGAAGACCTGGCCAATCGCTTCGAGCGATTCAAAGAGAGTGAAGTGGTGCTCGCCAGCAAGAGACGGCTGCTGACTACACGGGAAAATTCCCTTCATTCGGCAATGAATCTGTTGGAGCAGACCCGCGGCCGCAAGCGAATGCTAAAAGATAAAATCGAATCGCTTGCAAGCCAGTACAGGCTCGTCAAGGCGGCTTCAATCGGCTCGAATATCCAGGTGGATAACAGTAAGCTGGCCCAGACGGAAAAACTCATCACCCAGATTAAAAAGCGGCTGGATGTCGCCGAACGCATATTGGCCCATGAGACCCAGTTCGTTCAGGCAATCCCCGTCGATGCCGTTGTGGAAGCGGATTTGCTGACACAGGTGGACGAATATTTCCAGGACAGACAAGAGCATCCACCTGTGGCAAGTGCAGCCGACCATACTGAGAAACCTGAGCAACTACTGGAAAACTAACGCCCGGCGTGGTAAAATTAAACTGAACAATATCAAAAAGTCGCGTTCGATAGTCCAGGGAGTGATACAGTGCTGATCTTACGACTCAAACAAGCTGAAACCGCGGTTGCCGACGGGCGATTGGACGAAGCGTTCGAGATAGTCCAGTCGGAGCAAATCCGTCAGCATCGCCGCGGCCAGAAGCTTATCGGTCGGTTAGCCGGGGCCTTCGCCAAACGCGGGCAGGAAAATCTCGAGGCCGAACGGATACAGTTGGCCCTGGGCGATTGCAACAAGGCGGAGAAACTGGCCGGTAATACCGACGAGGTTGCCAGGCTGCGTTCGGCGATCTGCAGCGAGATGGAGCAAAGGCGCATCAGGGACCAGCACCGTTCGTTCAAGGTCAACCAGGCAAAGCGAAACATACAGGACGGCCGGATATCTGTCGGCAAGGCAATCCTGGACGAAGCCGACGATAGCGACAGCCAGGCGGGAATTGTCCTGCAACAGGCGAATGTCGCCAGGCTGGAGCTGAATGAGGCCATCACCAAGGCCGAGCAGGCATTAAAGCGAAACGACCTGGACAGTGTCATAGAGATTATCGTGCAAGCCGGAATCAGCAAAAACAAAAACGATAAGGTTGTCGAGCTGGTTTCCCAGCTTAAATCTTTAGCTATCGAGCAAATCAGGGAGAACCTGAACACCGGCCGAATCGACCGGGCACAGGCTTTGTGGCAGAAAGTCTCGCCCATAGCCAACGGCACCGTCGAAATATCCGAACTCGGCTCAGCGCTGAGCCATTGCCGCAGGGCGGCGGAATACGTCGCGGCGGGCAGGCCCCGCGAAGCTGTTTCCCTTCTTCGCAAAGTCAAAGTGATTTGTCCGGCGGCAAAGTGGCTCGGCACCGTCACAGAGCAAAGCCGACAGGCGGCTGAATTACTCGACGAATTAGCGGCGAGCCCCCTCGGATTGGATATCAATTCCGGTTCAGAGAACGAAAAGGAAACCGTCGGAGAAAAGTTTAGTAAATCGCCCGCCGATAACAAATTAATTCAACACGAGAGAGGGCATGGGGCCGGAGCCGGGTCGTCACTGCCGTCAAAATTTGTCATGCAGATGGACGGCGTCGGCAGTTTCCTCGTTCTACGTGAAGGACGCATCACAGTCGGGCCCGTAAGCTCATCGGCCCGGCCGACAATCGGCCTAATGGCGGACCCCAATCTTCCCGTCGCAACAATCGAGCGAGTGGAGGACGATTACTTCATTCGGTCATCCCGTCCGATTCGCGTCAACGACGTGGCGACAACCGACAAGTTACTTATCGACGGCGACCGGATTGCATTGTCGCCGAGGTGCAGGATGAAGTTCCATATTCCGAATCCTGCGAGCACAACGGCAATGCTGATTTTGTCCGGGGCAAGATTAGGGCGAGCGGATGTTCGCCATATAATATTAATGGATCGGGACATTCTGATAGGGCCTTCCGTAAGCAATCATATTCTTGCAGAAGCCCTTGACGAGACCGTCACGATCTATGCTCAAAACGGCCGCCTGCTATGTAAAGCAGCTCAACAAGTGCTGGTTGACGACAAACCGGCCGGCCCGGCCGCCTCTCTTGCTCTTGACAAACAGATCAGAATTGGTCAAATTTCATTTGTATTAACAAAGGTCACAGCGTGAATTTGAAATACGGATAACAAACAGGCATAGTACAACGGAAAGAAAATGCGAAGATATCGATACAAACATGGAGATCGCCCCCTCGAAGGATTCACAATCCAGAGGGCAGCCGGGTCCGGAGGATTCGGGGAAGTGTACTATGCGATTAGCGACGGCGGCAGAGAAGTCGCCATCAAAGCCGTCCAGAACTACGAGCAGATTGAGCTGCGAGGAATCACTCAGTGCATGAACCTCAAGAGTCCGCACTTAGTGACAATCTTCGATGTCAAGCACAACGAGCACAACGAGCCGTTCGTAATAATGGAGTATGTCTCCGGGCCATCCTTGCGCGACCTTCTTTTGGAATCGCCGGAAGGACTCGGCGTTCAAAAATCGGCTTTCTTCCTGCGTGAAATCGCCAAGGGCCTGTCGTATCTGCACGACTGCGGCATCGTCCATCGCGACCTCAAGCCCAGCAATATTTTCTATGAAAACGGATATGTCAAGGTCGGTGACTACGGCCTGACCAAATCAATCAGCGCCAGCCGTCACAGCGGCCATACCATTACCGTCGGAACGGTGCATTACATGGCACCGGAGATAGGGGCCGGTAAATATAATTTCAGCATAGATATTTACGCTCTGGGAGTGCTTTTATACGAAATGTTGACGGGGGAAGTGCCCTTTGTCGGCGGCAGCCCGGCCGAAATTTTAATGAAGCACATGACCGCCGACCCTGAGCTGGATAAAATCGAGGAGCCTTTTAGAGACGTTATTAAAAAGGCATTAGCCAAAGACCCCGACGAGAGGTACAAGAGCGTACAGGAGATGGTGGAGGATCTTTTCGGCTCGGAAAATATCCGAAACAGCGTCTCTCATTTTTCGCCGGACGAGCTTTCGATAGTTGCCGGGAGAATCGCCGCCAAAGTGGATATCGGCGAGAAGCCCGATTCGGACAAGCCCACAGTTGATATGACTCCCGCGGCCGTAGATGGTGTGGAAAAACAAATCTCCGGTACTGCTCAGCGATTCGCACAACATGTCGATGACATCGGACGGTCGGTCGCGGATAAATTCGACGCCAAGGTCGATAAGATACTCGGCGCCAAAAAGACACGCATTCCGGGAGTAACCGATCCGATTCTGCCGGGGCAGCGCCACTTCCTTGCGTTTATTTCCATGGCCGTTTTCGCCCTCGGGGCCGGCCTGCTGGTCAGTGACAATGATAAAACCATGATTTTGCCGACGGCATTGATGGTATTTGTCATGACCGGCGTGTGTGCTCGTTCTATTTTGCATTCACAGCGGCGATGGTTCGCGAACCTGGAGCCTCGGTCACAATGGCTTTCGAGACTGGTAACTTCCTGCTTTGCCTCTTCTATGGCCGTAATAATCGGTTTTATCCTCCTCAAAATCCTGAGTGCTCGGGGGGTAGCAATAATTCCATCTAATCCATTCGAAGGTGGAAGGAATATTCATTTCCCATTCGGGATGTCCTTTCTCGGAATCGGTGTTTTTAAGAATTTCGGCTCTGTATGGCTTTCAATGGCAGTACCAATGTTTTTTGTTGATTGGCGGCGAATTAGTATGCCTGATCGAGCAAATCGCTTGTCACTCGGCTCAGCTCTGTGGATAGGTTTGCTTGGTGCTATCGCAGCGACGATTTTCGGTTCTACCCCGATAGTAATCGCTGCGATTTTAGCCGGTACCTCATTGGTGGTCCAGACAGCCAGTTCGTTCGACCGAGGACAAATAAAAAAGAAAGATAGTCAATTTCACCAAAGCCTTGCATCGGGAGTCGTGCCGGCATCGATGCGTTCGCTCTGGCTGACAGCATCTCTCGGTGCATTGGCTCTGGGTTTGTTCCTTATTATTTACTCCGGTTGCGAAGCTGAGTACGATAAAGATTTTGCCATTGGTACAGCCGCTGGTGTTGACAGCCTTATATTATCGATATTCTTTTTTATAGGTTCCTGCCGGAGTCGATTTAACGGATGGTATCGTTATCTTGGAAAACCGGCGTTACTGCTTGCCTGCATACTTATTATCGTGGCATCGGCAATTTGTATGGGTAACATGCATTTAAAGGGCGACAAGTATGCTGTAAGCTTGTTTTTAATCATCTTTCCCGCCGTGGCATTTTTTGTCATAGCGGTTATCCCGGCCGGTGTGATTTCCGGCAGCGTCCCCAGGCCGGTTGCTCCTCCGCCACCGCCTGTGTTTCGGCCCCCACAATTAGCTCCCGGCGTTTCCTCCTTCAAACGCCTCGTGGCACTGCTGCTATCATCGGGAGGTCTTTTCGGAATCTTTGGTCTGCATCGATTCTATGTCGGCAAGATCGGCACCGGTATCATCTGGTTCTTCACGGGCGGCCTTTTCATGATCGGACAGATTATCGACGTGGTTATGATTCTTACGGGTCAATTCAAGGATCGCTATGGTCTGCCACTCATTGTCTGGCAGGACAAAGAAGAGCTGAAAGATCATAAATTCAAAGCCAAACCTGCGATTCCGGCACACGCAGCCGAGGCTAAAGTCTTTACGACGGAAAGACCGGCACAAAAAGCGCAACCTGCACCAGCCGCCCATGCTCCGAAGCCGCAGGCGCCTCGTATGCCCACAACAACTGTTATATATCAGCCGTTCCATCCGCTTGCATTTTTGTGTTCCGGTGTCGGCTTCATTTGCACCGTTTTAGCGGTCATCATAGGAGTAATAACAGGCCTGCAACTGCCGCATTTTATTGCGGCCGGCTGGCTCAATACGTCACTGGCCTCGGAAGCAGAGCAGTTCTTCGGTTATTCCCAGTGGCCTGAGCTTGTCCTGCGTCTTGGGAATATTATTACGGCCGTTTTGCTGCTTCTTGCCGCCGTCTTTATGGTCATGGGCAGACGTCATTTGGGAATCAGACATCTTATGCGGGCTATTTTCGGATTAGGCGGTCTTTTCTTTGCAATTATGCTTTTCACTGAAGGAATCGAAGGATATCCTTTTGGAAATGTCCAGGAGTCACTGAATTCCGGACAAATCGGGCCAGCCTTCGAAAGGCTTCTGGATTGCTGCACCAGTGAAGAAGCGGTTTTTGCGGCATTTATTTTCCTTGTTTCTATTATCATCCTTGCGTGGCCGCCGCGACGAAAACAGATAGTAACGACACCTGCGCCTAATCAAGGAGCAAGCTGATGGTTTTCAAACCTACTATATTCATAATGTTTCCAGTGCTTATTTTACTTTTATTCGCTTCGATTGCCGTGCTGGTTTTATTTGTCAAACTCTGTTTCAAAAAGCCATGGATTGCAGCTATCATAGCACTGGCTCTCCTATTTGTGTTAGCACCGATTTTTATCCTGCACCCTGTTTCGCACCGCCGAATCGTAAGATATGAGCAGCAAGCTGTACCTTTGGTACCGAGTGCAATCCACTCCGGAAATACCACAGCGGCGATTTGGTCGCCGGGAATTGAGGACCAGTTCGAGGCGGACGTTTACCCATCGCAGGTTTCCGCAGTGCGTTCTCTTGGATTACGAATGGCAAAACCCGTTCAGCAGGTACTCGGAAATCAGACGTTACCGAAACGCATTATTGTACTTAAGGGTAATATTGACCAGCAACTTGTTCAGGAATTCGGAAATGCAGTTGCAAAAGTGTTTCCTGAAACTTCATGGTTCGTTATTGATGATCAACTTATTAAGGAACTCGGAAATGCAGTTGTAAAAGTGTTTCCTAAAATCTCACAGTCTGTTCAGAATGAGTGGCCGGAAATTAAGCCGGATGAGGTCTGGATGAAACTCGAATTCGTCGATCTCGGGGCCCGTTCCGCTCAATGGCAAAGCAATACCGGCCAAATCATAACCAGTGGCAGAATTGAAGCTACTGCTATGGTGAAAGACAAGCAATCTACTATTAATGCGAGATTTGTTGAGAAACCATGGGTCGATGATTTTACCGAATATCTTAATAGCAATCCGAATAACCGCTTTCTCGTAGTCAGGTCGTCGGAAAGCTGCCTGTCCGAGGCCGAAGCCAATCAGCAGGCCATGAACAACGCATGTAGCCAGATTGGGACATTACTGACAAATCTGCAGAATCCGAATAAGTTAAGCTCAAACGATATTCTTGAGAACGGCATGATTATCGACCGGTTCGTCCAGAGTTTCGAAGGGGCTGCCGGAAAAATCTGGCGGCAGGCTCTGCTGATCGATACCTCTGCGGAAAAACTCAATCAGTTAGTTCGTCGCAATGTAAGAATAGCCAGAGCAAGAAAATTCGGTTTTATCAGAACGATTTCTTCAATTGCCGGTCTGTTTATACTTATAATCATCGTTTATGCATTCCTCAATGCGGCAACCAAAGGTTATTATATGTGGTCATTGCGGATTGCCGGTTTCGTTCTTGCCTTAATATTGATATTTCTACTTTTAGTATAGCGATAGATTGGTATAATATGTACCGGCATGAAAACAGATACGAACAGTCCCGGAGACTCCTTAAAGAGAGTCACAAAGGCGGAGCAATACCTTTTAGACAAAATCCGCCTTGGCAATAAACAGGCATGGACGGAATTTGTGGACCGTTACAGGGGCCGCTTATTGAGTTTCGCCAAAGCCAAACTCCTGCAGTCCGCCGATGCCGAGGACGCTGTTCAGGAAACATTCATTGCCTTTATCAAGAATCTCCAGAGCTATCGAGGCGAATGCGCCCTTGAGACATTTCTTTTTTCACTTTTGCGGCGCAAAATAATCGATACATATCGCAGCCGCAAGGCCAAACATTTCTGCCTGATTCAGGACACTTATAGCAGTCGATATGACGGCGAGCAGTCGGATCCTTTTGATTATTTAGCAGGGCCGGTACAAACCGCAAGCTGGTACTTCAAAGCAGATGAACAATATCAGATGCAAAAAATGGTTTTGACCGATGCTTTATCCGAGCTGGTAGATGGTTTTAAGAGTTCCTTGAAATTCCGCGACCTGCAGATTATAGAACTCCTGCTTTACTGCCATTTTTCCAACAAGGACGTAGCAAAAATAATGGGTATGCCCGAAAGGGCCATCGCCCTGATTAAACACAGGAGCCTTAAGCAGATTCGCGAGCGCATTGCAATGTCTCGCCTGCCCGTCGGTCCGTCTTCTGAAGATTTTGAAAACCTCCTTACGGATATATGGAAAATACAAAGATTCAGTTGCCCGAAACGAAGTACAATCGGGGCATTCCTGCTCGGAACGCTTGACAAACAATGGCATAGCTACGTTGACTTCCATCTACATACGCTCGGCTGCAGATTCTGCGTGGCCAATCTCGAAGATTTGAAAAGCCAAGATAAAAAGAACCAGACAAAGAAGCTTCGCGCCCGAATTATGGAATCGACCGCCGGTTTTCTACAAAAACCCGTGTAAATCCACGGCTAAAACTCTCTAACACTTCCCCAGTCTCATCCGGCTCATAAGTTTGTGGGAAATAAACATTTAAAAAACTCAAACGGACCGAATTGAAACGAAATGTTGTCATAAGTGTATATTTATCAATGACCTATCACAAATTGTCATTCCTGCGCAGGCAGTCCCATTGGGGACACCTTGCGGCGGAATCCACTGGTTCAATATCATAAATGGATACCCTCTCCCCGCTTCCGCGGGGACAAGTTTACACCTGCGAAAGCAGGTGCGGGTATGACATTACGGAACGGTCAGTTTGAGTAAAAAAAGAGAAATATTTGATGACGGCCCGCGACTAATAACTATCAGGACAATACAAACAAGATGCAAATATAGGAATACAAAATTATGAGCGATTATCCACAAATCACGTATAAAAAACACACGTTTTTGTCGGCCCTTGCGATGGGATTCAGTGCCGTTTTGATAACACTTATTATCAGCAGTACCGCGGTCGTTATCTTCAGTATACATTTCGCCGGTGACAAATCCGAACTGCTTATTTCCCTGGCGGAAGATGCCGTCCGGGGACTTCCCGAGCTGCAAAAATCTCTGCCGCCTATTCTGGCCGACGTACTCGATGATCGTCGCGAACCGGAATACTGTAAGCAGCTCGAGATAACCACGAACACGACTTTTCTCCAGGACCGGCATGGAATGCTGCGAACAGTGATTCAGGTCGTCAATAACGGCCAAGAAGTTGTGTCTCTTCTTTCGCTTCGCATAGTTGTACTCAACGAAAACAATGAAATTCTTGCCGAATCGAACGAATGGGCGGCTACTCCCTTCGCCGCCGAGGACGAATGGCGGGGTCCATTAATGCCGGGTTCAAACCGTCGTTTTACTGCATATCACGGCAGAATATTTCCACTCCTCTCTATCAATAATATAAAAACGGAGGTGGAAATTACAGACATCCGAATCTGGAACGGCGGGAAGAATCCCTCCATAGAACCGACAAGCCCGACCGAAGTTAGCCTGCTGGACACAAAAGATTTGTCACACAAAACGGCCAATTACTCTGATTCAATTTTATGCACTGAACGATACAATTGAGTAACGACGCAAGTTCGGATATGCGGTCTTGTGGAATCTGTTTTGTATAAAAATACTCCGTTATAAAGTGCTCGATACAAATAAGCCCTTTTTACGCCGGGTCAGAATTATAAAAAAACATCCCATCACCGATACCGCCAGGATAAAACTCCATCCGGAGGCAAGACCGAGAGCACTCGGCAGATAGGCAAAGAACAATGCCAGACCGGCAACAAACAGGCTGTACGGTAATTGTGTCCGGACGTGGTCAATGAGGTCGCATGAACTGGCAATAGAGCTCATAATTGTCGTATCTGAGATAGGTGAACAGTGATCACCGAAGATAGCGCCGTCCAGAACCGCCCCCAGACTTATCATTGTAGTAAGGCCGTAAGAATCTCCGTCGAGTGCAAAGGCAATCGGAATGGCCGTAGGGATTAAAATCGCCATTGTCCCATAGCTCGTCCCGGTCGCAAATGAAGTCACGGATGCAACGAGAAACAACACCGGCGGAAACCAATAGGGTGACACCTTTTCGGCAAGAATCATAGTGAGGAACTCCCCCGTCTTCAAACTGTCACAGGTACGTTTAAGCGACCATGCAAGAATCAGGATGACAAAAGGAATGGCCGCTCGTTTAATACCGTGCCGGAAACATCTATATATAACGGGGAGTTTTAGCCTTCCGAAAAATCGGGCACAAAGTAAAGCCAGTGTCAGACCGAATAATGCGGCAAAAGCAAGAACCAGAGGGCTGTTGCCGGCGTTGCCGATTACCTCGCGCCAATAAACCAGACTAAAAAGCGAACCGCCTTCACTGAGCTTCGCCGGGCCGCCGCCATCGACCCATAGGCCGGTTATATGAAAGAGTAACAGTCCGGCCAGTGGCATCAGGGCATTAATCGCTCTGCCGGATTCCTGTGTTGGGGATTTTAAGCCGGAACTGTTGGAATTTACAGGTGGAGCGGCTCTATTTTCATCCGGTTGGTTTCCGGATTTAGCTCGTTCCTCTGCCTCTTTCATCGGACCAAAGTCACGACCCCAGAGAATATGCATAAAAACAAACGCAATCATCAGCATACAATAGAAACGAAAACTCAGAGCGTCGAAGAACATGGAATAGCCGCTTTTGGCGATACCCAATTCCTGCCCGACGGCGTTAAGAAGACTGACCTCATAGGCAATCCAGGTGCTCACGACGGCCAATCCCGCAATCGGGGCGCTGGTAGCATCCACAAGAAAGGCGAGTTTTTCACGACTGACGCGAAACTTATCGGTGATCGGCTGCATCATCGAGCCTACGACAATTGCATTGGTATAATCGTCGATGAAGCATAGTATCCCCATGAGGGCGGTCGCTAATTGGGCGGATTTCCTTCCCTTTATCAACTTCAGCAGCCATAAAATAATCCCCCTGAAACCTCCGGAGACAATTACGACCTCAACCATAATAAAAATAAGGGGGATGAATGCGAGGATTTGCAGATTCGTTTTGTTCGTAACGGTATCGGCTACGTAAATACCTACCGATTTGAATCCGGCCAGCCAGGCCATCGCACTTAACGGGCTTTGCGGAACTTCGGTCAGCAAACCGCCGACGATAATGGCAATTCCCAAACTCAAAAGGACATGGCGTGTCAGAAAAGCAAGAGATATTGCCAACACCGGCGGGACAATGCTATACCACATTATTTTTTGTGGATTTTGACCATCGGCCGGTGAAAGTTGAGCGGCAAAAAAGCACAGAACAACAAAGATAATTATCGCTATAACCGCTCTTGTGAAAGATTTTAGTTTCAATATCCTGTTATCCTGTTCGCAGCGGAAAAGATAATCGACTTCTGTCACTTTGTTCAAGTACACCTGGTCGTATATAGCCGAAAATAACTAATCCCGAATCCAGCCGTGCTGCTAAAGGATAAGCGTAACACATAAACAAATCAAGATATCGAAAACAGAAAAATTGCATAGAATAAAACAATACCCGGCATAAAAAGCCGTATCGGGATATTCCACAAGCAGTGCAAATTCCGTTTGAAAGTCAAGATTTTGTTTTTATTTACCGATATAGTAAAGAACCACCAGTTAAAACTGGTGGCATTTTAGAATTCAAGCAAAGCTTG
>CAYSKI010000009.1:0-98276 GCA_964431695.1 uncultured Pirellulales bacterium
CACGAATCAAATTGAGAAAACTTTACCCGTCAACTTAGGGCGGACAGTGTACTAGAAGAATTCGATCCACAAGGTGCGGTGGAGACAATGTTAGCAGAGCGGATTGTCAGTCTTGGCTGGCGGCTGAAACGCGTTGTACGCATACAGGACCAGGTCTTCGACGTGATGATCGAGCGGGACGAGCCAAGTCCCATGCAAAAGCAAATCAATTCGATGAAGCCCAAAGAAATGCGGGATGACCGAAGAGGTGCCGGTCCGGATTTGGTGCTGGGAAGGGCGGCTATTAAAGATATGTCGAATTCGCGGGTGTTGGAGAGGCTGTTGATGTACGAAAGGCGGATAGAAAACAGCCTGCACAAGACTATGGACGAGCTTCATAAACGTAAGTTAGTGCGGGAATTGGAAAATGCCAATAAGGCAATTGAGGCGGATGATTTCGAAATGGATGAGGCAATCACCGAACGATTAGCCCCCAGACCTGCTTTGGGGGTAAATAATGAAAAACAAAGCCAATTCCTGACGGCACAAAATGACATAACTTCTTTTGCAAAAGATGATTATGAGAAAAATCCTTATCCGGTTTCGGATGAAAACAAAGCCAATCCTTCGGCTTTGCCGGGACGTGGTAAAGATAATTCGGATTAGTTCCCGGACCTGTCCTGCTCCGGCACGCTCCGCCGTGACGAGTGCCGGGGGGCGTCGGAGCTAAACAGGGCGTTAAATTTGGTCGATAAAGAAGTTATATTTCGGAACCTAACAGGGATAATATATTCAAATTGAGTGAAAAACAAAACATTCAAGCTTCGGTATCGCCAATTGTAATGGATGAAACCTCGATCCGACAAAAGTTCAAACATCTATGGAAATACTACATCTGGCAAAGTGCTCTGGCCGGTTTCGCTCTTTTTATAGTTGCTCTTATTCTCGGCAGAGAAAAAGTGGTCGTAATCAGTGCGATGGGTGCGACGGCATTTATCGTTTTCGCTATGCCGACGGCGGCCTCGGCACAAACGAGGAATGTTATCGGCGGGCATTTGGTCGGCCTGATAGTAGGAGTCATTTTTTATTACACAAACATGGCTTTTTATATCGAATTTCCTCTTGTCATTGCAATTGCAATATTTATTATGGTTGCCTTAGATTTCGAGCATCCACCGGCGGCAGGCACGGCGCTGGCGGTTTTAATAAATGAAGTATCGTGGGACGTTTTCGTTACGATTATGATTAGTGCCGTAGTGCTCTCGCAGTGCCGGTACTATTTAAGGCATTATCTTAAAAATCTTATTTAGATTAATTGGAGGTTCGGGAGATTAAACGTAATAATCGAGAATTTGGGCGACAGGGGCTTTCTCGTACGATATGAATGATTTTTGTAACTGCATGTTATATGTAAACATACCGGGTGTCGAATGAAAAGCTACGATGTGCATATCATTTGAAAAATTAAAATCCGGCGAAGGCACGGACGGACCATCAGCGCTTAGAGAAAAAGACCTGATAACCTTGCACGAAATTTTCTTAGTCATTAAACCACCCCAATGCAAGTATTTTACTACATTTACAGGCATAAATCAAGGGAAATTCAGTAGTGCAGAATCGAGGTTCCTGCCGGACCGATATCGTGGTATGAATCGGGGTATATTATGGGATGGAAAGATATTTTCATGGAGAGAAGGCGTATTTACGGATAAAATATCTTTGAATTTCAACAGGGAATATAAAGATGCAGATTATTGCCAGATGTCCGCAATGTAGTTATTCGTGGAAGCTTGACGGCTGTGCTGTTGACAGGAGAATTAGCTGTCGAAAGTGCGGCAGATTGTTCAAGGTTCCCAAACTGGATGATATGCCGAAGGCGAAAGCGGTAATAAAACAGGCAAAGGGGGATGTTTACGTGGATGAAACGGGCAGGACGTTCGGCTGAAAGTCAGAATCAAAAATTATGTTAGTTGCTTCGATAGGGGTAGTTTGTCCTGCAAAATTCTTCACTCGATGAATCGATACTTTCAAAACACGATTCTATCAGTTCATCAATGTGTGCCGATGCCACGCAAATCGAAGTATCGGCCGCACCGTAATACAACTTTACTTCACCGTCGTCCTCGACAATGGCACCGCTTGCAAAAACGACATTACCTACGTCACCGATACGTTCGTATTCTTCTCTCGGTGACAGAACCGGATTCAGGCAGCGGCCGATTGCTTTGGAGGGGTTGTCCAGATCGAGCATGACCGTACCAATTCGATAGATGGGGCCGGCTGCAGTCATTTTGAAGCCGTGATATATTTCCAGCCAGCCGGAATCGGTCCGGATAGGAGGAACAGATGCACCAACGCGCGAGGCGTCCCAATATCGAGGGCGAGGAGAAATGATTATCTCGCTTTGTCCCCAGTTTATTAAATCCGGCGAGTACGATATCCAGATGCTGCCGACGCCGTTGCCGATGGGGCGGTCCAGCCGGGCATAGTAACCGTTGATTTTCTCCGGAAAGAGAACACCGTCCTTATTTCCGGGGCCGGAGACCATAGCGATCCTTTCGAATGTCTCGAAGTCTCTGGTGCGGGCCAGCGCTATCCTGTGGCCGCATCCGGAGACGGCGGTGTACATGATGTAGAACCAGTCGTCGATTAATGTTAGCCGGGGGTCTTCGAGGCCGTTTTCCTCCCATTGCGCAAAGGGGCCTTCTTCGGCGGGAAGCATGCAGGGCTTCTCGTCAACAGTAAAGTTCAATCCGTCGTCGCTTCTCGCCAGACAGAAAAAGGAATATCCCTGTTGGCCCTCGACACGTAATAGGAGTAAATAGGTGTCGCCGATTTTTACGGGAGTGCCGTTAAAAACCGTGTTGCTCTGCAGTGGCACGTTGTCACGTGTGATAATGGGATTTCGTTCCCACCGGCTGAACAGGTCTCGTCCTCGTTTTTGTATCATTGTTGGTATTGCTCCTGAGAGTCCAGGCAAATATTTATGATCTCGTCAAGGGCGGTGACTCCGAGGCAGATACAGCTGTCGGAAGCACCGTAATAGAGTTTGATTTGTCCCGTCTCATCCAGCAATGAGCCGCAGGAGAACACTATGTTGCTGACGTCGCCGATTCGCTCGTACTTCTCGCGCGGTGCCAGGATCGGGATATTCGAGCGGCCTATAACACGGGAAGGATCGCTTTTGTCGAGAATCGCCGCACCCAGACGAATAAGCGGCCCGGAAGAAGTATCTTTTTCACCATAGTAAATCAGCAGCCAGCCCAGTTCAGTCTCTATCGGCGGACCGGCGGCTCCGACTCGGTGCGAGTCCCAGTAACCGCCACGCGGCGTAAGAACAACGGTGGATGAGCCCCAATGTATCAGGTCATAAGAGAAGCTGAGCCAAATACTGTCGCCGGACGAGGGACGTTCGAGCATAGCATAACAATCCCCGAATCTTCTCGTGAACAGGCATGCACTTTTCGTATCCGGCTCGGAGATAAACTGCATCCTATCGACCCATCGAAAATCGTTCGTACGAGCCAGTCCGATTCTCCTGCCATACTCGCTTTCAGCCAGGTATGTGATGTAATATGTGGAGTCGATTTTGGTAATACGAGGGTCGAAAATCCCGAAGGTTTCATATCGGGCGAACGGCTCATTCCGGGATGCGGTCATAAACGGCTCAGGCTCGATACAAAACTTATATCCGTCCGTTCCGTGAGCCAGATATATGCAGCCCAGACCTTCCAGAGTCTCGACGGTCAGCAGCAAAAGATATTGCCCCTGGAAATGCACAACACCTGCATTCCAAATATCGCTGCATCCCTGAGGCAGGTCGTTAATGGAAATCAAAGGATTATACTTGTAACGCTGAATAACGTCCTGCCCGGTTTTTTGAGCTATTTGAAACATCAATTTCGACCTTCCTGTCTTATTTGTTTGCTACGACTTGCTTCCCGACCGCCGAGGGATTTTGGTATCGTCTCTTTCGGTTGTTCAATGCCAAGTGCTTTTTCGATTCGTGCCGTTCTTTCACAAAGCTCCGTTAACTTCGCATCGATAGAATCGATTTGTTCCGCGTTCTTTTTAATGTCTATGTCGATATCCTTAAGATTCTTCTCAACAAGGTCCATATACCGTTCCATCAAACGCTCGTAAGCATCAAGAGCACGGACGGCGTCGGTTCTGTAACCGGGCATAGTAATTTGAGGATGAACCTCGTATGTTCTTTGACTGCCCTGAATCGATGTGAATGACCATACGACCACGATACCGGCAAAAACAGCCGCGGTAATTATCAGCAGATTCTTTTTCTGTTTCATAGGTCTTTCTCCTAAGCACCTTCTTTTGTTTATCGGCAGAAAGAGCCTATTAACTGTCGAAGCTTAATAAAAATTCAAAATTTTATATCGAAGGTATAACACTTAGTCGGAATTGCTTGTATTAACGGAAAAGATGTTCCGATAAATTGTCGATATTTAATGTAACTTGAGGGAGATTTGTAAAAATCAATTTACGGGCTTAAGGTTCTCAATAATCTCTGTTAGGGATAGTTCCGCATAACAAATCGAAGTATCCGCCGCACCGTAATATATCTTCAGTTTATTATCTTCGCATAGCAGGCCGCAGCTAAAAACCACGTTCCCGAAAAAGCCGGTGCATTCGTAATCCGCCTGCGGTTCGAGGATCGGTTTTTCCGTTCGTGCCGTGACCTTCCACGGTTCCCGGCCGTCCAGCAGCACGGCACCAAGGCTGTAAACGTTGTTAAGGTTCACTCCATGATAAATCTCTAACCATCCTTGCTCGATCCTGAACGGTACGGCACCGGCACCTATTTTAACTTCGTCCCAATAACCAACCCTGGGCCCTATAAGGTTCCGGTGGTTTCCCCAATAAATAAGGTCCGTTGATTCAGCAATCCAAATATGTTGTTTCTTAAATAAGCTGGAGGCGGGTCGATGCAGGGAATAATATTTACCTTCGATTTTCTCGGGGAAAATCACAACATCCTTATTGTCCGGATAGAATATAACGCCGTGACGATGAAACGATTTGAAATCCCGTGTGGATATCAAACACGTAGTTACTCCGACAGGACAAACCCCCGCATAGCTGATATAGTATGTATCATCGATAAGAGCAATTCGTGGATCTTCGATACCGAAAGTTTCATATTTATTCGCCGGTTTAATAGTCGGTGCTTTTTCAATATCGAAATTGATACCGTCTCTGCTGCGTGCCAGTCTCAAATGTGAAATAGAAGTCAGAAAGGTTTGCTCAGGCGTTATTATTAATCTCGGATCCGTATAATCGTTTTCGGGATTATCGATTGGAAATTCTTTTACGATAAACCCGTCCGCTACAGTATGATAAACAGCAGTTAATATAATCCCAGGACGTTTATTTATCGGCCTTTCCGTTACACGCAGCAGCAGAATTATTTCTTTACCGAAACGAGTAACACCGGCATTGAAAACACCCATTACTTCAAAGTCATCACTGGATGGTTTAATATCCTTTGGCTCGATAAGCGGATTTTCCGGAGATCGAAATACTTTCACTTTACAAATCCTTTTGTCTTTAATTTGAGATATAAAAACATCCCCAACTTCGGTTTCTGATAATAACTATTTTCAGGAAAACATGCAAGACGTTCCAATATGGAAAATCCCTAAGGCGAGAAAATTCCAGTTTCGAAAGTCTTCCTGTTAGATAAGCAATTTTAATGTATCGGTGAAGGAATTGCGGCGAACCAGTTATCGGGATCGTTGCCGTAATCAGAAAGCTCTTTACGAGCCAAAGAATAACCTTTGCCGTCCGCCTGGTTAGGCCAAAGGTCAGCTCCGCCGGGATTGTCCTCCGGATGCGAGCCGTCACTGTAATTGACACGGTCGATACGAATGTAGAAACCGCCGCCCAGACCATCGACCTCGCCCGGCATAGAAAGCTCAATACTCTCACCGGCATTGCTCAAATTGCCCTCGTAAGGACCGTATATCTGCCCCGAAGAAATATCCGAATACCGCCAGGAAAAAGCCTCAGGATGCTTGACTACATACAAACTTGCGCCGACACCGATTACAGCAGGCAAATCCTGCGGAAAGGTAAATTCGATACCACCGGTGAGCTTCCACGACAGGCTCGTCATACCATCATATAACACTACAGGAGAGGAGCTGATATTCGTCAATTTGATATATTCATACTGCTCGTCGGTGAAAGAGCCGCCGACGGGCCAGGCGGGATTATACATAATCTCGCTGATTACCAAGGGACCTACCTTCGGATAAGCATTCGCAGAACCTTCGGTCGTTTCCGAGAGGGCAACGAAATTATAATTGCCGGTGCTGACCTTGAAGTATCGGCCGAACGATACTGCCGTGGCCGAAGCGCCGAAATCCTCCACCTGGCGATATCCTGTTAAGTTACTATTTTGTGAGGAGCTTAAATACAGGCTCTCGCCGTTCTCGCTCAGTGCAAAGCCCGTCAGAGAGCCGGGATCGGCGGGGTTATTGAAATTTGTGTCTTCATAGAAAACCATATAACCGTAAGAAGCAATAGTTGTTCCTGATGCTATCTTGTATTTTTTCAGGTTGGTATTACTGTCGCTTATATACCAGCCGCCGATATCTATCGCCGCTGAGGTCGTGTTATATAATTCTATCCAGTCCGGGGAATTCTCGTGGGAATGGGCCAATATCTCGTTGATTACCACAGAGCCGGGATCCGGTACAATTCCGCTGTCGTCCCAGCCGGGGGAGCCGCGAGTATAGGCGCTCGGACGCCAGGAGTCTTTTTGGCCCCAGCTATTGGGATCGGGATTTGACGGATTGATTATCGTAAGGGAGAAATCATCTCCGTCGGTAATTGAGCGCCAGCCGTCCCGGTAGCTGAACTCCAGAATCGCCTGTCCTACGGCATCTTCGAGCCGGACCTTTTCACCGGCATTATTCAGCCTGCCGGAGTATCGACCGGCGATATTGATGCCGATGCCGTATCGAGCATTGAAGGCAGCCTGGTCCTGTACGACTACGACATATTCGCCGGGGGCGAGGTCGATATCGCCGAAGGTGAAATCTATGCCGTTTGTGAATTTGACTAAGTTCAGATTGATTGTTTCGTTTCCTGTGTTCGTCAGCTCGACGTACTCATCGTTCGGGTCGTTGTCCGGATGATACATCAATTCGGTGATACGAAGGTTTTGGGCCACAGGCCCTACTGAGAAAGTTACCTCGTTAAGAGCGCTCCATGTGCCGCCGTCCAATGCCCTCGCCTTGACGTGAGCGCTCTCGGTCAATGCAATCGGTTCGGTATATTCCTGGACGCCGGTCGGAACCTCCGGCTCCGAATCCGAGGATGAATCGTCTATTATTGCAATCAATTCCGTGGAAATAAGAAAATCTGTGCTGGTAAGAGCCTGGTTAATACCGTGAATTGCCAGGATGTTGTCACCTGAATGCAGTGCGTCGATATATGGAGACAAGTCGATATACTCGAAGTTGACGGCCTCGGAATCATCATGGTTTTCGGTAATAGAGTTCCATACCGGCGTACCCGTGAAATTACGTCTGGCCACCTCGACGCTGTTGATATAAGCGACAAAGCCGTCATCGTAACGGATTTTAAGTATCAATGAGATAATGTTGTCTTCGCTCGTATCAAGGGTAAAAGGTATCCGGATATAGCATGATGTATTTATCCCATACATCCTGTCTCTGACATCTATGCTGAATAGATGTTCATAACCGCTGCTGACCTCATAACCAACTCCTCCTGAACCGGATAACCAGCCGGCGTCATTGAAAATCCCGCTGCCCCTCCAGTTATTACTAATCGCTCCTGTCGGAACGAGTACACGCTTGTCTGCAATTTCAGTGACTAAGGTTATCTGGTTACTCGGTTCGGACGAAGTTCCCGGAAGGCGCGGGTCGGTCCCGTCGATAGTGTAGAAAATTGTGCCCTGAGTTGCTACCATTGCAAACAAATCGTTTGGTAAAATATATCCGCCGTTCGAGCCCTGAGAGTTAATTAAAAACTTCGGAGGTGAGATTTGAGGATAGAAACCTGCCTGCCTGAGCTGGGTGAGGACGGTTTCTGTCCGGCCGTACATGTAATTATTCGTCAAACGGTCCACTTCGGCGAGCCATTCAACATCACGAGTGTAGGGCTGGCTTCTCTTGACGTCACCCCAGCGCGCGGATTCACCGACGATGGCTCCATAAACTTGATTTACGAGGTTCAAATAACGTCGAGTAGTCTGCTCTCGCGTCAAAGCTCCCTCGTTATAGAACTGTTTGAAAATATGGTCAGCCATGAGCATTTTAAAGTCGGAATTAGCTTTAAGCTTGTCTATAAGATAGCAGGGATTGTAAACCCCAACGTAATTAATACGGTTGATGTTGGGATTTTCCAGGGCCCACTCCGTATCCCAGGGTACAAACATAAAGGGACCTGCAGGTTCCTGTTTCCGCACCGCATAGAAATTACGAGGCGCATAATCATTGCCTAAAAGCATTGGTGCATCGCGGCTACCCACATAGTAAATCATCATCATGTAATCTATCATGACAGGAATATCAACATAGGCTTTGATAGCCTCATACGCCTGTGGTGTGCTTAGGTTTGTGTTGCCAGCAATCGTAAAAAGAACATTCCACATATTGAGAGCTTCTTGACCCCCTGATCTTATACTCATAGTAGTGCCAGCCCCATATCCACTGGGAGCCTCAAGCACATCGTAGTTATCCTTGTCATCACCCAGATGTTCTGCGGCAAAATGCTCATCAGGCCGCTCGGTCATTATATACATACCCCAATAAAGCCCGTTAATGTACACCTGTACACCTCTGCCATGCGGAGTCAGGCGGCCCATGTCTCTTATGGTGTCACGGGCAAAGGCGTCACGGAGGTAATCGGCACGTGCGGTCGGCTCGCTATGGCCGCTCCATGAATAGTTCCAGATCGACCGCAAAGCAAGTGTCTTAAATGTCTCAACTTTGGTGTCTGGAAAGAGAGGATATTCAAGTCTGGAAGGACCATACTCGCTCCTGAATATTACACGCAAAGCGTTCTTTTTATTTCCGCTTCTGCTATACGGGCCACCATGGATTCGGAGGCCGGCATTAACACCAAAATTGTCGCCGGTATTCGGATCTATCCACTCTATAGAGGCAGCGCGTTCCCATTCGTCTCCGTATTGAGTGGGATTGGCATATATTCCACTACCTTCGAAGAAATCGGAATTAGGGATGACGATACATACCGAGGGAGTTGACTTGAGGTCATCTATAATCTCATCGCTATAGGCCGGATCGTTAACTACACGCTGGTCCATTGCATAGTCGGCAGTTCGACTACCCCATCGGTCCGGAAAACCTTCCGGATGCGCTGGCTGGCGTATTACATCGTCCGGATAGATATATGTATGTGTTACTATTTCCGAGGGCATCCATCCTGTTTTAGTCGCCTGTACCCGCAGGCACGTCGTATCTCTGATTAAAATCGGAGATGTATAGAGCGTACCCTGGAATTCATCGCGCAAATTCAGATCAAGCGGCCGGGTAAAATCAGTGGTATAATATATCTCGGCACCTTCGGTTTCAGTTGCAATTGTCAGGTAAAATGGCTGCTCATAGAATCCGCGGTTATGATTGAACTGCGGCGGTTCGACCTGGCCCAGGTAACCGTCTTGATTTTGTCCCTCCGGCGTGGGATTATCGAAGAGCCTCCAATCATCGGCGGCATCGGGATACCTGCCGTAGGAAATATCGGTAGTCTGAGCGGAAAAAGAAATACTGTCAATCAGAGTTTCCCCGTCCGTATCGAACAGGCCGATTTCCTCGCCGTCGGCATCGAGCTTAAAATTCGCGTGCAGCCCGGAATCGCCGGTATCACCGTCGGCCCATATCAATAGATATCTTCCCGCGAGGATGCTTGTTGAATCAGGAATCCGCCACTTTGTCGGGTCGTACAAATTATCCGTCAGGTACATCCGGCCGATATTGACGGACCTTGTTCCGTAATTATAAAGTTCGATCCAGTCGTCATACTGGCCCTGAGGATCTGTTTTTATACTGTCATTGGACGCCATTAATTCGTTAATTACAACGGATACATCAGCTTGGACAGAACCAGCCAGGGAAAAAGCCAATAATATACTCAAAAGTGAAATTCTCATGTCGGAAAACCCTTCTTTAACCTCAACTCCAATAGCTTATTTGTGGTACATAATGCAGTGAAAATACGGTATTTTCTCTTTCTATACTAATCATAGCACAAAAGAAGCACTTAAGTCAATATATAATAACTGATTATAGTACGTCTTTTAGGATTTTATTGTTCAAAATCCGGTGTGAGGCAAGCCGATAGCCAATTATCAGGAATATTTCATGGATCGTCCCGGCCGGGAGAGCCACCAGTATTCGTACTTGCACGCCAGGAATATTTCAGGTTCCAACTGTTCGGATCAGGATTAGTCGGATCGACAATAGTCAGGGAAAAACCCTGGCCGTCAGTAGCACCATACCATTGGTCTTCATAGCGAAAGTCAAGTATGGTTTGGCCGAAGGCATTTTCCAATGTTATTCTTTCGCCCGCGTTATCCAGCCTGCCGGAACATTGACCGGCAATATCGATCAATAAGCCATATCGTGACTCGAATGCGATTTGATCCGAGACGATTACAGCGTATTGGCCCGCTCCGAGCTCGAAATTTGAAAAGGCAAAGTCAATACCGTCCGTGAATTTAACTCCGCTAAGGTCAATGGTCTTAAATCCGATATTTTTCAACTCGATAAATTCAAAATTCTCGTTGTCAACGGCAACCTCTCCGCCGGGAATATCGGCCATAAGTGGATTATACATCAATTCGGTAATACGGAGATCATTTATTACTGCCGCAGATAACGGCTCGCCCGCCTCGAACTGAACCGGGGCCGACCAATGACTCCATCCGCCGGTATTATCTTTCATTCGGCAGCGCACACGGTAAGTATGGCCGGGCTCTGCGATACCAACCGGGATAGTTATCGTACGGGAGTTTTGTGAGGTAATTTCATCGCTTTCCCACAATGCATCGATTTCATACTTACCCGGTATTCCCTGAAAAGTTGTCGTCTCGGACGGGAGTTCCTGCGGCGGCTCGTCTTCCTGAACTTTTTCAGCAGTCAAGGCAATATCTATCGAAACATCACTGCTGGTAAGAGAGCCGTTGAGCACATGTATTGCTATGATATTCTCACCTTCAACAAGATAATCATGAGGTTTTGATAATACAAATTCTTCCCATACTGCATTACCTACGACTACATCTCCTGTAATATCGTCGTAACTTTTGAATTCACCGGAAACATGAATTCGCGAAATCTCTGTACTATTAATCCAGATAATACATCCATCGTCCACATAGACTTTAAGCGTGAGTGTTTCAAATTCATCAATGTTTGAAACATCAAATTTATGCCTGAGATATAAGGATGTGTAATTATTCTGCATATCACCAAGTATCGTGTTATCATCGTTGTCACCATAACCGATGCTGGTTCTGCCTGTCGGCCATGAGCCATCGTTGAAATTCAGGTCTCTCCATGCGTCAACAGGATTCGAGGGTTCTTCCGTGCCCTTGAAATACTTCCATTCGGGACTTTCCTGCCCTATAAGCACAAGATTGTTGCCCTGCGGATTAACGGCAGGAGTGAATTGAGAACCGGGAGCTACTTCTGCCATTCGCCACTTCATTGCAGCAAAAGTATCATTACCCTGTGAGTCACTGAACGGATCGGTCTCAAACGTTAGGGCGTCTGCGGGAAAATCCGCGGAGCAAGTCGCAGTAACTGTCGGCGTATCCGGGATTTGCAGGTCAGCGGCGATTTCATTCATGCTCGGGCCGCTTTGACCATACCAGTATCGTGTGTTGTTCGTGGCATAGACGACGTAGTCTTTCATCAATTGGACCATGCCTCCGAAGTCTTTTGTCCCGGCCTGCTGATAGAATCTTCCCTGACCGGCCTTACTGCCATTAACATACCCGGAGGTCATTATCGGATTGTAATCCCACAGGGCACGGTCTGCATCGACAATGGTATGGCCCCAGGTGGCCGGATCGATAATATTGGCCAGTTCGTCAAGTATCTGACATAGCTGGTCCGTGTTATACAAAAGATCGAGAAATTCTCTCATACGATTCCGATACTCTATTACAAGATCCTTATGAGAAAAAATATCTCCCTGATTCATGAAAATATCCCGGCCGTTACCGTACATATTTTCCGCCCAGGTTAAATCGACGTCCCACGGCAGCATAAACCAGATATTCGTATCCGGATTAAGGTAAAAGAAATAATTCTTGCCGTATCTGATGTCTCCGTGGTGTATTCCCTCGACGACACAGCGGTAAGAGTAATATCGCTCGAGGCTGACATTTTGTCGCCACCATTGAATGGAATTATTCGATAGAGACATAAATGTATTTAAGTCCGATCTGTCTGTTGCTGCTGTGGGTCCCTGGTTGTTCAATTCTCCGTTGTAACTTTCGATCTTATAAAGATTGCCGTCTGGCAGATTGTGCTCATCGAGAAAACGGCCGTCCATCTGCTCGATTGTCATATAAAGACCCCAGAAGTCTCCGTCGTACTGAGTCGGTCCGAATTCGTCTGCATTATTGATCACACGAAATTGGAGCCAGTTGGTTTTTGGGGCCTCCACACCCATCAGATTGAACAGCTTAAAAGCCGCCGCCTCGAACATACCCTGCTCACCGCGGTGCAGATAATCACCTTGTTGAATACAGGCGGAGAAATTGAGTTTGTCCCATGTAGTATCGTATTTTCGGCCGTAGTCGTCGCGCGCCTGAAAATAGTGCCCCCTGTTGAAATCGAATTTCCACATGTTCTTGCCCATGGCATAACGCCAAACCCCGCCTCTGGCCCTATACCTTATATGGTCGTAAACTTGCCCATCATATACTAGCGTACCATACCATCGATATTCGCTGCCTCCGTATCGACCGGTCTGGGCACCCGGTAAATATTGAGAATCGCTTACATCCTGTTCCTTTGTGAGCAAATGATAAACCGGCAGAGAACACATTACATCCGTGCCATATTCGATTACCTCGCCCATCGGACCCGGATCGTTCGGCCTGATGGCACCGCTCCAGGGAGGAACTCCATCATAGACAAAATACGCAAAATTGGGCTGTGGATCGTCGGAATAGGGAACTACAAGGCTGTTTGAACTGTTGTCTTCGACTTCGATGCGGTATCGGACGAGCCGGCGGTGAACCTGTAAAGCGCCCGGTATTTGTGTAGTATAAATATCATCGCCGGCCATTTCATCACCGTCGAATCCGTCATCGTGCATTGCAATATCGAACCAGGAAGTATTGTATTGCCAGTCATTAATATTAATGTAATTGCCCGGATCGACAATCTGGTACCGCAGTGTCACTTTAGAGACTCCGTCGGAATCGGTTACTTTGGCCGTAATTGTCACCGTCTCGCCGGATTTTGGTTGCTTTGGAGAATGAGCAACCTGACGGATATGCGGCGGGGTATTATCGAGATAAACGGACTGGTTGTATGCCGCGGGAGTGGGGGAGGCCGAACGCCAGCTTCCAGCTAAATCATTATCGATTGAGGGATTGATTAGCTGGATAGAATGGCCGGTCCCGGGATTATAATCCGGTATTGCATCACCGACATTAGGCCAGGGAAAACCAAGCTGGTAATCAACCTGGTCAATTTTTTCGCCGTCGGCGTTGAACAGCTCTACCTTTTCTCCGTCATTATCGAGTTTTCCTTCGAAGGGACCGAAGACTAAGGCGGAAGGTATATTTGGCCATTTATCCCGAACATGGGCCTGATTCTGGACCACGATAAGATAACCGCTGGCCGGCAGTATGGTATCTACAGGAAACCGGTAAGAAATCCCGTCGTTTATATACCATCCGGCGAGACTAATATGAGCTGAGCCTGGATTATATAGCTCAACAAATTCAACAAGCTCGGTTTTGACATCAGGGTCATAATGGATTTCATTAATGACGACAGTGCTGTTTTCCTGGCGGCTGTCGGCGAATAAAGGCCGGCCGGCTTCCATCGAAGCCACTAAGAGCAGGATAAACACCAACTTGAGTCGTAAAATTTTTAATTGATCATACATTTATACCGGGATATTCCCTCCGAGCGAATTGGATAGAAATACTATTTTCGAACATGAACTATTTGATTATATTTTTGCTAATTGTTTTGCCAATCAGCCTGCATGTTATTGTGATCCCAAAGAGCCTTCAAATCGTTTACATCGATTGCTCCATCGGGATTTATATCACCGATTAAATAACTTTCAGAAGATTTGCCGCTATCCCGTAAGTTATTTAATATGATGGTTAAATCCAAATCATTGACGATTCCGTCGGCATTAAGATCATACCATAATATATTTTCTCTTTCCTGTTTTAAGCCAACGTTCCATGCCAGGCTGTATTGTTGAGCTACGGGTTTTCGTGATTCACCGTTAGTATCGTTCGCAGACATGATTATTTCATAATTAGTAAATGCGGCATCTAAAGGAGAGTATATATGCTCGATATTGTCGATAGTACTGTCACTATAATCAAGCAAATAGCTATTGGCCGGCTCATTCGGATCTACGGCCCAGATTTCAAGGCGAAGGTTGCTGTCCTGCTCGTGCAGCGGCCTGAATGGATATGCTTTGCTGTAATGTCTGTTCCAGACCAGTGTCGCGGTTATACATTTATCGGCCGGCTCCGGAACAGTAATTTTGTATATATTTCCCGAAGAGTTGTTGTTTTCCAATCGGTTCAGGTCCCAGCCGATTGTTGAAACTTCCCCGGGCGTTTGAATTCCTGCTACCAAATGTTCATAAGCGCTTACAGCGTTTAATATACCGGCCCCCTGAATATAATCCAATGGGACAATGTGGTCGTCGTCGGTTTGTAATCGACCTTTGTGCCAGTAGGGTAGTTTAATCGCCGAATTCAATAAAACAGCTTTAATAACACAATTTCCACCGTCCGGTGATACGGCTATATTCAGCCCCGGCTCCTGCTTGGCCTTTTGAACGAGCATTCCGATTGCGCCGGCGACAATCGGCGTAGAAAAACTCGACCAGTTCCCGGTCGGCTCATATTGGTCGGGAGAATTTTTATCTGCAGCCAGACAATTTCCCGGGGCGATAATATCCGGTTTACATCGCCCGTCACCGGTAGGGCCGTAGCTTGAATGCAAGGGGGAAGCTAATGCGAAATTTGCCAGATTGATTTCAGGATTATTGCTATCTACGGAATTAACCAAACCAACTCCAATAACATTTGCCCCGGCGGCGGGATAAAGAACGGAATCATAAGCATTGGAGCCGTTACCGATACCGGCTACTACAATAATACCATAATGCTCGACTAATGCCTCTATTCCCCTTGTCCACCATTCTTCGAAAGGATAACCGAAATCGGCGGTTATTATATCCGCATCCGGAGGTGTATTGCTGTTTACATTATTGAATAGGAAATGATTGAACTCGTAAATGTCGGCCTGTGCCTGCGGTAAAGTTCCCTGGTAGTAAAATTGCCCCGTGTAAGAATTATATGCATTAGGATCCTCGCCGAACAGTATCGAACAAACGGCCGTTGAATGTGGTGAAATACCCGGGCGTAATTCAGACTGGTCGTAAAAAAGGAATTGTTTAGTACTAAAACAGTTATGTTCAATTGCGGGACGATAATCGTTTTGTGGCTCGTTGTCGATATATGTAAAGCTCCGGCATACAACCGCAAATTTCACTCCTTCGCCCATAAGGTCTGGCTCGATTTGCCTCAAGGCATATATGCCGGTAAACTCTAATCCCTTTGGCTGGAGAATGTTACCGTCGTCGGGGCTTTGGGCTTGTGCGGAAGCGCAGACAAATAGCATGAGTATTATAGACAAGGCCTTTAAACCTAACTCCGGCGGTTTCTTAGATATTCCTGCCACTCCATAACTCCAGAGATTTCGCGTACGTTCTCAAGAGACAGATTTGCTACCCCACATGCCAGCCTCCTTAGCTGATATTTTCTTGTCTCCGAATTATTTACATTATCATACTATAAATGCAGGTTTTCTTCAAGAAAATAATCCGGCTACCTCGATGAATATGGCATTTTTTAGTGTTGATACCGGGGATTTTATAAAACTTACTGAGAAATGTTGCCTTTATCGGGCACAGTTGCTATACTCCGGGCAATATTCACGGATTGGACTGTTTGAAAGGATTGCTATAAAAATGAAGGTAATCTTGGATTCAAAACAAATCGAGCAAATTCTCAGGGATTTGACAGGCAGCATTATTTCAGATACACCGGCGGACTTGGATATCGCAGTTATTGGAATTCGCAGCAGGGGAGAGATTCTGGCACAGAGAATGTCGGAGCTTTTATCGGAAAAGCTCGGCAAAAATATTCCGTGCGGGACCCTTGATATAACGCTTTATCGTGACGACCTGAATTCACCACAGGGTGTTACCCAACCACAGGTGCGTACCACTGAAATCGGCTTCGATGTTGACGATAAAATCATTATTTTGGTTGACGATGTCCTCTATACCGGCAGGTCTGCACGTGCGGCCATGGATGCGCTGATAGACCTGGGAAGACCCCGCGCGATTCGATTGGCGGTCCTTATTGACAGGGCCGGCAGAGAGTTTCCTATACAGGCGGATTATGGCGGATACAAAAGCGATGCCGAGCCGGGTAATCTGGTCCAGGTCAATCTCGTGGAATCGGATGGGAAAGACGAGGTTGTCGTTGAATAAAAAGGAGTAATGCGAAGAGAAAAATATGGCTTTGATTAGAAAAAGCAGGCAATTAAAGTGGCATCGAAAGCATTTACTCGGTCTTCGGGAGTTAAGTGCCGAGGAGATCATATATCTTCTCGATACCGCCAAAGGATTCGAGCAGATAAGCACACGGTCCGTGAAAAAAGCCCCGCCTTTACGCGGCAAGGTTGTGGTAAATTTGTTTTTCGAAGACAGCACGCGAACGCGTAACAGCTTTGCCTTAGCGGCGAACCGGTTAAGTGCCGATGTCGTCGAGTTTACACAGAAATCCAGTTCCGTCAGCAAGGGCGAGACGCTGCTCGATACGGCGAAAAATCTCGAGGCGATGGGAATTGACATTGTCGTCATCAGGCACAATGCCGGCGGAGCGGCAAAATTTTTAAGCAGAAATATTAAAGCCTCCGTCGTCAATGCGGGAGACGGATTTTGCGAGCACCCGACGCAGGGACTTTTGGATGTCTATACGATTCGAAGAATTAAAAACAGCCTCGATGGTTTAAAAATTGCTATCGTGGGAGATATCGCCCACTCTCGGGTCGCTCGCAGCGATATGTGGGCGATGACAAAGCTCGGAGCCGAGGTGACATTCGTCGGCCCACCGACACTTATGCCGTCGCAGGTAAGCCAGCTTCCTGTGAAAGTAAGCTATTCACTTGACGAGGTTATCGAGGAAGTGGATGTCGTAAATATGCTTCGGATTCAGTTCGAGAGACTGGGCGGCAATCCCTTCCCGTCGATTCGTGAATACTCACATTACTTCGGTCTGACCGTGGAACGTATGAAGAGGGCAAAACCTGATATCCTCGTCATGCACCCCGGACCTATTAACAGGGGACTCGAAATAGAGAGCGAAGTGGCGGACGGACATAACAGCGTGATACTTAATCAGGTCACCAACGGGCTTGCCGTAAGAATGGCGGTACTTTTCCTGGTTAATCAGGCGTCAGCCCAGCAGGAGCCTAAATGATAATCAGGGGTATTGTCGAAAATTACGGCATTTATTCCGGATGTAATAAAATGTTCAAATCAAGAGGTTTGAAGAAATTTGTCATACGAACATATTTGATATTTACTACTCTTTACATTACTGGAGTATCGTGTACTAATATTGTTGCAAGTCAACCGGAGGGATTAAGTTCCACAGATGAAAAGAAAGACGCGACTGCAGTTGATAAGGCATTTACCGAAACCCTCAAAGGTAAGGTACTCGATTTGAAAGGCAAGCCTGTCGTTGGAGCAGTCGTGATATTGTGTGACCAGAACAGCGGCGTACCGGTTTATAAAAAAACATACCGTCCTTTCACGGATGAATTCCTCAAAGGCAATCAGGCGATGGATATTGCTTATGCCACCAGCGACGAAAAGGGCCAGTTCACTTTCGAAAATATTCCCGCCGGTGAGTATAGATTAGTTGCTCAATCATGGAAAGATGCCGAACAATTCAAGGGCCTCTTCGAAAAAAATGGAAAAGAAATAGAATTGCACGGCGTTGCGGAGCATGTAAAAGTTTCAGCCGATAGCTCGCCCAATGTTTTGCTTCGTCCTTTAGGCACCGGGATTTTGCAGATCGATCAGGATGTCCCTAACGATGAGGTACTGCTTGTTGTCAGTAAGTCTCCGACACGAGCCGATCCCATTCTGGGATTTGCCGGATGGGGCGGGGCATTTATGCAGAATATGATAGGCGGCAACCGAATGAAAAAAGGTCAGACAACTATATACGGTTTGCCGAAAGGAAAAATTTATTTGGCCATGTTCGCTTCCGACAGTATACCCGGCTGGACGGATGGACAAATAGAAATCATACCGGATACGATGACGGTTTTAGAGTACATTCCCTTCGTTAATAGCTGGTCCAACAGCCGACACGACCCGCCGGAGCATCTTGTACCCGTCTTCGAAGAATTGAAAGAACTTTCTTCTACGGATAATACTTTTCTAATGAAAATTTTCAAGGATTATGGATTAGAAGAAGTTTACGCCGAAGGAATATGGAAATTTATGGCACAGCTTGGCCCTCATCTGAAAAAAGAAGTCGAATTGCCCAGCGGGCGCAAGACCACATTCGGGAATTTTATGGCCGCAGTTCAATACATCCGTCTCAGGCGAGCGGTTGACAGGCGAGAAGCGAAAAGAAAACGTCAAGCCGAAATCGAACAATTAGAAGAGAAAAATTAATATAAATGGAAACGATCCTAAGGAAATGGAACTATGGATGCCGAATTGTTGATAAAAAACGGGCGTGTTATTGATCCTGCAAATGGCATCGATAAGAAATGTGACGTGCTTGTCGTTCAGGGCAAAATAGCGCAGGTCGATAAAATAGAAAGACAAGCAGCCGACACGTCGCTGCAGGTTATTGACGCTACGGATAAGCTTGTTGTACCGGGTCTTATTGATATCCACGTACATTTCCGGGAGCCCGGCGACGAAGAGGAAGAGACAATAGCGAGCGGCTCGGCAGCGGCGGTATCGGCAGGTTATACCTCGGTTGTCTGTATGCCGAACACAAATCCTGTGGTAGAAAACGAGACGGATGTGGAATACATCCACCGAAAAGCCAGGCAGGCAAGGAAAACCCATGTTTATACAATGGGAGCCGTCACAAAGGGGCTTGCCGGTGTCGAGCTTGCGGAGATGGGTTTCATGGCCGAAGCCGGTGCCGTCGGTTTTACCGACGACGGCAACGGCGTACAGGACCCGGCGGTTATGCTCAGGGCTTTGAAGTATGCAGGCATGTTTAACGTTGTGATAGCCCAGCATTGTCAGGATAATCGTATTGCCGGCAACGGCGTAATGAATTCCGGATATTATTCGACAATCCTCGGCCTGCCGGGAATTGATCCCCTTGCGGAAGAAGCGATGTTGTGGCGGGATATTCAGCTTACTAAAAAAATACCACCGGAACGCATTCGTTACCATGCACAGCACATATCAACTGTAGGAGCGGCCGAACTTATTAGGGCCGCCAAAAAAGAATCTCTGCCGATTACGTGCGAAGTCACGCCTCATCATTTACTGCTGACAGAAGAATCCTGTGCTGAATATGACACGAATTATAAAGTTAATCCGCCCCTGCGCAGCAGTAAAGATGTGGATGCTCTTAAGCAGGCAATTTCCGAAGGTCTTATAGACGCGTTGGCCACAGACCATGCGCCGCATCTGCAAAGTGAGAAGGAGCTGGAATTTTTAACCGCACCGTTCGGGATTGCGTCCCTGGAGTGTGCTCTGGGACTATATGTCAAGGCACTTATCGAGCCGGGGATTTTGGACTGGCCGGATTTAATTAGATTAATGACGGAAAAACCAGCAGGGATAATCGGAATCGATAAAGGTACACTCGGCAAAGGCAGACAGGCCGATATCACGATTATCGATCCCGAAAAAGAATATACGATTGATACGAATACTTTCCGCTCGAAGAGCAGAAATTGTCCCTACCACGGCTGGAAGGTCAAGGGCAAAGTCGAAAAAACAATTGTCGGTGGAGAAATTAGATTCGAGGCGGAATAAATGGACTAAAGTGACGGCATAGCTACTGTTCTATGCAAATCAAAGAATTCCTTTCTCGCCGGCCAGATCCTTCGGCTTCGCCTCAGGATGACACTTGCGTGTCACTTTAACGATGCTTATTATTGACGGTCATAATTTACTTCATGCGATTCCCAAGGTCGATGAAAGTACGGCTTTAATCAGCGACCTGCAGTTGTGCCGGATCGTAGATAACTATCTAAAGCGGACGGGAAATAAAGGCGAGATAATTTTTGACGGTATCGGACCGCCCGATAAAACCGGATTCGAAAACATGAGCAGACTCGAGATTTCTTTCGCCGGTATGAAAACGGATACCGATACGATAATCGAAGATAAGATAAGTGCAAGCACGGCACCGAAAAGGCTTGTAATCGTCAGCAGCGACAGAAGAATACGAAAAGCTGCACGTACGAGAAAAGCAACTTCGTTAAAATCTGAGGAATTCTGGAAGAATTTAAGTAAACAACTAAGTATAAAAAGGCCGAAAAAGGAACCGGGAGAAAAACGTTACGGATTAAGTGAAAGTGAAACTGAACAATGGCTTGATTATTTTGGTTTTAAGCAGTGATAATCATTGACGAAGACTAAAGTAAATAAATATTCATGGAACCCTTTTGGGAGGATAGCAGATCATGAAATGTCCTGCATGTGGAAATCAATTACATGAAATGACTGTCTCGGATGTTACAGTTGACGTATGCAAAGGTGGTTGCGGTGGTATTTGGTTCGACAATTTTGAGATTAAGAAATTCGATGAGCCTCATGAATCTGCCGGACAAGAGCTGTTGGACATCGAAAGAGACGAGAGTATAGTCATCGACCACACGAAAAAGCGAAATTGCCCAAAATGTGGCGACGTAGTTATGATGAGACACTTCTTTAGTACTAAAAAAGAAGTTGAATTAGATGAATGTCCGAATTGCGCCGGTTTTTGGCTGGATGCCGGAGAACTTGAGACAATACGCAGCTTGTTTAGTTCGGAAGAAGAAAAAAAGGCGGCGGCAGAGGAATATTTAACAAACGCAATTAAGGGTGATTTGACAGAGCAGCAAATCAAGGATGAATCTCAAGCAGAGAGGATCCGCAGCATTACAAGAATATTCCGCTTTATTTGCCCAAGCTATTACATACCGGGTAAACAGGATTGGGGAGCTTATTAATCCAAAAACCTTCTATGCTTAAGATGATGCGCTTGAGGCTTGTTACTTTTTTAGCCTTATATTCTTTTTGCAGGCAGAAGAGTGTGGAAGGTGTTCCAGCTTTTTTCATTTAAGCTGATTCGAGTATTTATCCCTTTTGGGTAATACGGGAGTGTTTTTTCAATCATTATTCACTTTGATTAGATTTTATATTGCTTAATCCACCTCAAAGTTGTATAAATATCCCTTCTGTGGTACCGGTAGCGATGCAAAACCAGCGAGCTTGTCCGGCCGTATTATAGAATATCTCTGCTGATAATGCAGTTTGGAAGGGGGGTAAACAGGGGCTTGATTATAAGCTAAGTTGTTTGTTGTTCAAATTTTATAAAATATGGAGAAATAATGAAGCGTAAAATTGTTACAATTGACGGTAATACAGCGGCATCATACGTAGCACATGCTACGAACGAGGTAATTGCAATATATCCGATTACTCCAAGCTCATCCATGGGAGAAATCGCCGATGCCAAATCAGCCGATGGCCAAACAAATATATGGGGAACCATCCCTTCAGTAACAGAAATGCAGTCCGAGGGAGGCGCTGCGGCAGCCGTACATGGTGCGCTGGCCACAGGAGCCTTGACAACAACGTTTACAGCTTCCCAGGGACTTTTATTGATGATACCCAGTATGTACAAAATCGCCGGAGAGCTGTTACCGACCGTTTTTCATATCTCGGCTCGTTCCATAGCATGTCAGGCATTATCAATTTTCGGTGACCATTCGGATGTAATGACTTGTCGGGAAACCGGATTCGCGGAAATCGCTTCCTGTAACATTCAGGAAGTTATGGATATGGCACTTATCGCTCAGCAGGCGGCCCTGGCTTCGAGCATACCATTTTTGCATTTTTTCGACGGTTTTCGAACCAGTCACGAAGTACAAAAGGTTGAAGAGCTGACAATGGATGATATGCGAGCGGTGATCGACGATAAATTTGTCGCCCGGCACAAGGCTCGTGGTTTGTCACCGGACAGGCCGGTAATCAGCGGCACAGCTCAGAATCCCGATGTATATTTCCAGGGCAGGGAAACAGTGAACAAGTATTATCTTGCCGTGCCCGGCATCGTCCAGGAAACTATGGATAAATTTGCCAAAGTAGTGGGCAGGAAGTACCATTTATTCGATTATGTCGGCGCGCCGGATGCGGAAAAAGTCATAGTCATAATGGGATCGGCGGCGGATACGGCACATGAAACTATTGAACATTTAGTCGCGGAAGGTGAAAAAGTCGGTGTTGTGAAAGTGCGGCTGTTTCATCCGTTTAGTACGGAAGACTTCATTACCGCTTTACCTGTGACAACGAAGAAGATTGCCGCTCTCGACAGGACAAAAGAGCCAGGCTCCATAGGTGAGCCTTTATACCTTAATATACGGACCGCTGTCGGAGAGGCGATGGGAAAAGGTGAAGCACCTTTTAAGGATTACCCGGTCATCGTAGGCGGCAGATACGGACTCGGCTCAAAGGATTTCACACCCGCTATGGTTAAAGCTGTTTTCGATAATCTCGATAAAGACAAACCCAAATATGAATTTACAGTCGGCATTATAGAGGATGTAACTGATACGAGCCTGGAAGTTGACGAATCTTTCGACGTTTCCGACGAGGGATTCTTTTCAGGATTGTTCTATGGTCTCGGCTCCGACGGTACGGTTGGTGCCAACAGAAACTCGATAAAAATAATCGGTGAACAAACGGACAACTATGCCCAGGCTTACTTTGTTTACGACTCGAAGAAAGCCGGTGCGGTAACCGTATCACATCTTCGATTCGGGAAAAAACTGATTCGCAGACCTTACCTTGTGAGTAAGGCCGATTTTGTTGCCTGTCATAATCCGGCGTTCCTTGAACAGTTCGATATGCTCACACCGGCACGCGAAGGTGCGACGTTTCTGTTAACAAGCACTCACGGCCCCGAAGAAGTCTGGGAGACACTGCCGCAGGAAGTCCAAAAGCAGATAATCGACAAGAAATTGAAATTCTATGTTATCGATGCCATAAATATCGCTCAGGAACTCGGACTCGGCGCCAGAATTAACGTTATAATGCAGACGGCATTTTTCAAAATTAGCAATGTAATTGAACTTGAAACCTCCATAAGGGCAATCAAAGACGCTATCAAAAAGACCTACGGCAAAAAGGGCCAGAAGGTTGTCGATATGAATAACGCCGCCGTTGATGCAGCTCTGGATAAAATCTATGAGGTAAAAGTCCCGAACAAGATAACAAGCAAGATAAAAATGCGGCAGATGGTTCCCGACAACGCCCCCGATTTTGTCAAGGAAGTGACGGCGGAGCTTATGGCGTTCCATGGTGACAAATTGCCAGTCAGTAAGATGCCTGACGACGGTAAATTCCCATTGGGAACAACTAAATTCGAGAAGCGAAACGTCGCCGTCAATATTCCTGTCTGGGAACCGGATGTCTGTATTCAATGCGGAACATGCTCGTTTGTTTGCCCGCACGCTGCAATTCGAATCAAGGCATACGACCCGAAGTACATAGAAGGCGCCCCGAAAACCTTTAAGAGCGCCGATGCCAAGGGTAAAGATTTTGCAGGTATGAAGTTCACCGTCCAGGTCGCACCGGAAGACTGCACCGGCTGTGGTGCGTGTGTACAGGCCTGTCCGGCACAGGAAAAAGACCAGGATAAAAAACCGACGGGACGAAAAGCCATCAATATGGCAACGCAGGAACCATTGAGAGACACCGAGCGAGAAAATTATGCCTACTTCCTTGCGATCCCGAATACCGATCCGAAGTTATTTAAAACGGCGAGTGTGAAAGGCAGCCAGCTTGTCGAGCCGCTCTTTGAATACTCAGGAGCCTGTGCCGGCTGCGGCGAGACACCATATGTCAAGCTGCTGACACAATTATTCGGTGACAGGGCCTTTATCGGAAATGCAACCGGATGCTCATCCATTTACGGTGGTAATTTACCTACGACACCTTATACGACTCGCTCCGACGGCAGGGGACCGACATGGAGCAACAGTCTCTTCGAGGATGCGGCCGAATTTGCAATGGGTATGCGACTGACTGTTGACAAATTCAAAGAGAGGGCTTTATGGCTGTTGGATAAGGTTACCGAGCAGGGTTGTGTGGATAAAAAGCTCGCCGACCAGATTCGCGAAGCTACAATCGCCAATGACCCGTCACAGGGAGCCATTGAGCAGCAAAGAGCTCTTGTGGACCAGCTCAAAAAGCAGTGCAAAAAGAGCAACTGTGACGAATGTAAATCTTTATTGGATATTGTTGATTATCTCGTTCGTAAATCTGTCTGGGCAATGGGTGGAGACGGCTGGGCCTATGATATCGGGTACGGAGGATTAGACCATGTACTTGCAAGCGGAGTGGATGTGAACGTACTCGTTCTGGACACAGAGGTATATTCCAATACGGGAGGCCAGATGTCCAAATCAACTCCGAGAGCCGCTGTAGCAAAATTTGCAGCAGGTGGTAAGCCGTCGCCTAAAAAAGATCTCGGACTTCTGGCTATGACATACGGCAATATTTTTGTTGCCAAAGTTGCAATGGGCGCCAATACCAATCAGACCGTCAAAGCATTCGTTGAAGCCGAATCTTATCTGGGGCCGTCGCTGCTAATTGCGTATTCGCACTGTATCGCCCACGGAATAAATATGACATTGGGTTACCAGGAACAGAAAAAAGCCGTCGCCTGCGGTCACTGGCCATTATATCGATTCGATCCGAGACTTATCGAGCAGGGCAAGAATCCCCTACAGCTTGATTCCAAGAGTCCTACCGAGAAATTCGAGGATTATGCTTACGGTGAAAATCGTTACCGCACACTTAAGCAATCGAAGCCGGAAGTGGCGGCAGAGTTAATGAAACTTGCAAGCAATGACGCGGTGCAAAGATACGCTCTGATGGAGCAGCTTGCGAATTTGAAATGCGATAAATAGAAAAACGGAAGTGTGGTGGAAATGAGTAAAAGATATATATTCCTGAATTGGACGGTCCTTACGACTATTAGCATTTTAGCAGGATGTCAGCACAAAGATGTGAATGTTCTGGATCGTGAACCTAACCTTCAAGGGACATATATTCCATCCGACTATCAGGCCGGCGCTATTGAAGCAGCCGGGGGATTAAATGCCTGGGCTAAAGTAACAAAACTGCAGCTTGATTCACTCGTTACTTTTTATCAGCCAGACGGCAGTTTCTACCTGACAAAGCAAAAGTACATTATTTATCCGTGGTCGAATTCTATCGAGATATCAGGCAGCGAGCCCCAGGGGGATTTTGCGTGGCGGCTGTCTCAGGGACAATTCGATGTATTACAGGGTTTCGGGCGAATTCCCGATGTTAAAAGTGTAATTGACAATCAATGTTTGGCGACGGCGATATTGAGTATCGTAACTGCCCCCGTACGCTTCATGGATCAATCAGTTGATTTCACCAAAGATGCAAATCCGCTAAAAATTCAGGGACAATGGTACTATCCGATTCTCAGACAAACAGGGGCGGATATCGAGTCGATTCTGCGAGTTCCAAAAGCTGTTTTTTATCAAAACAGGGACAATTCCGGAATCGAGATGATATGGATCGATTGTCCGGGAGTGGATCAGTTTTTAACAGTTCGCGGATATGATTATGACAGGATTAAAGATGGGGAAATTATTATCCCTCAAAGAATTGAGATTTTTCTAACAGACTCTCAAAACAGCTCACACAGGCGACTTGTAAAAATCGATATAAAATAGTTTGGTTACTATATCCAAGTTAAAAAATAAGGCGGCCGAAATTAATCCGGCCGCCTTTTTCATATATCCTTTTATTAGTGAAAATAATTAATTCTGCTGCATTTGCTGCATCTGCTGTTGCTGCATCATCATAAAGGCACCCATTATTTCAGTCAGATGCTCTTTCGGCACTGCAATATCTACCACCAATTTGCCGTCTCCCGCGTTACCGGCAATTACAATATTACTCTTGGTCGGAGCGTTGATTGGTGGGATCGGCATAGGCGTCATCGCCGTGACCATTTTAATTACCCGCAGCAAATTGAATGTTACCAGCAAATCTGCTTTGTCCGCTCCGGGCAGCAGGGCGATAGCGGTCTTAGTCTCGCTGCCGATCTGCTTTGCACTGTCGGACTGGACCTGGTCAATTAATTTGCGAATCTCCGAATCCACATCGCCGCCGACGGCGCATACGAACAATCCCTTGGTTATACCCCATCTGTAGTCGAATCCTTCACCGTACATGTTGTTTATCATTTGTGCCTGAGGTGAACCTTCCTGGGTAGATTTCATAGTCAGCTTCGCTGAATCTATTGAAACACCTTTATAGTTATCAGTGCCCATTTTAACGGTGAAGCCGGTATCCATGCCCATGCTTTTATAGAAATCCATGATGCCGCTGGTTGTCATCATTTCAACCGCCTCTTTGATTAAGGGAGTGAGTTTTTTCTCATCTTTTACTGCAAGGGTATATTTGACTACGAAAGGCGGTTTGCTGTTGGTGTCCGCCGAAACCGAATATGCTACAGGTCCTGCCAAACAATCAAGAACATTCGATGCAAGAGTTTTCATTTTTGTTGTGCTCTCAGAATCCATTTTGTCACCACTCATAGCGGCGAGCAAGTCAATGCTCTTGACTTGGAGTTGCTTCATTAAGGACGTACTCATGTTACATCCATAATTCATTACTGCTCCGTCTTCAAGGTAGGGCAGAAGCTTGTTTTCCTTTTTCGATGAAGCATCTGAAACAAACATATTCGCCATATCAGTTCCCGGAACAGCGTAGATGGTTTTTGTGATATTCAATACATTCGGTTTCGGATTAATAGCTACAGACACCGATTTTGTTTCTTTCAATAATGTATCGATGACAGAAGCATACATACTCATAATATTCTGGATGCCTGCAGGTTGAACTCCCTGTTGATTGGCCGGCATACTTTGCATCATGGTTTTTATTTCTTCTATCTTACCTAAAATCATAGGCCCGAATGTGCCTGAGACCTGTTGAATATTAGCATGGGCCCAAATAGGTTCTGTCGCCGCCTGTTTTTTCATCGAATCGTCGAGGGTGCCTGCAAGCCCGGCTGAATTTGCGGCTGATACTTCCTTGGCCATCGCAACAAGTTTGTCATAATCGTTCGGCCAGCTTAAAAGGGCACAGTTATTCGATTTCACTGCCAACATTATATCGGCCCCGTTTTTCGTTATTTTTGAAACTCCCTTTTCATCAGCTTCGCCGCAATTCGGATTGCCTTCAATGAACTGTTTATAATCCGTCACGGGAGCGAGTATTCCGACGAATATATTTTGCGCCGGATTTTCCTGTGTCATCTGGCCCGGCATTACAGTACCGAAGACGACGATATTGCCGTTCATATTAACGCCATTAAGCTGGGGGCTGCCCAATACACCCATCAATTGTCCCCTTACAAGCATCGAAAGTCCCATAGGCATGGGAGAAGCACCGGCGAGAAACTGGTCGAGCTGGTTGAGGGTGTTATCTAAATTGTTTATCTGAATGCAAAAGAGAGTTTTTTCCGGAAGCATTTTGAGAGTGTCCGGATTTTGCGCCCATAATGCCGGGGTGGATGCAAATAAAACCAACGTAAATACCACAGCGCATTTTCTTACCATTCTTAATTTTAACATTTGAGTACCTCCATAAATTAAATTTCTTTAGTTTTAGTTCCTTCGAATATTAACCGGGTATTCTAAATATAGAGAACGCGTATTCTAACAAATAATTTTCAAGAAAAACTAAAAAAACTAAATTTTTATAGGTTCACCTCAACTGGAATACAAATATGCCGATTTATGATTCACATTTATATATGCAATAATTGCAATATTATCATAGAAAAAGCTCTATTTAGCAATACTGGAAAGAGGTTAATTATCGGCCGCAAGCCGGTTTAGCAGAATTTTAGATATATAAGCATAGTCAGACCAAGTCAAAACTCTATTCACACGTCAGTAGTGCATCTTCATTCATATAATTGAAGCGATTTTATTTGTAAATGCTTTATGACCTTGGATTTGTAGCCGCAATATCAAAATTGGATATTAATTTTTACATCGTTTGAAGTATTTAATCTCTTTGTAATATTAACTTTATGGTGGTTAAAAAAAGTTAAGCGAGTCAGATATTAATCCGATAAATTTCTCGTGAGAGAACGCTTTTTATACGAAAGCCCTGATTCACTTAGTAGCTGGTTTATTGAGAAAGTAAATTGCCATGTTTAACAATGTAACTAAATGCAATGCACGGATTAGTTACTTCTTATTTGTTGTTTCTGTTCTTCTATTGGCTATTTCAACCGGCTGCGGCAATAAATTCTTTGACCCGACACAGGTAGGTCGATTCCGTACCGTTCCCGCTGTTAATGTGATACTGGATTCTCTTGGTGTGGCGGAAGAGACACCCATAGCCTGGGAGCAAGGAGAAGAACCAAAACCGGCAGATACTGTCTCGGAAATGAGTGATTATACGTTTCGTGCCGGTGACATAATAAGAGTGGACATATTTGAATTACTCGGCTCAAAATCAATATTTGTTAATGACTATCCCGTAACCGAAACTGGTAAAATACGTATACCGGAGGTTGGTATCATAGAGGTTGCTGGTTTGACCGAGACACAGCTCGAAGAGAGGATAAAACAAGTCCTTTCTCCGAGCGTATTAAAAAATCCCCTGGTCACCGTAACACTCATAAGCTCTCAACAGCGTGCCTTCTCGATATTAGGTGACGGAGTGCTTGCCCCGAGCAGGTATGTTATTCCCCGCTATAATTTCAAATTGACCGACGCACTTGCAATGGCGAGTGGAACAAGACAGTTTAACGTCAGTTATATATATGTCTCACGTGTTGTCGAAGACAATAGAAAATTACAGCCAATGAGCAAACTCGGATCCGGCGGTCCTGAGCTTAAAGCCATCGGCCCCGGGACTGCAAAAACAAGACGGCAGTTAATATCTTCCCAGGCACAAGATAAATTCAGATGGCCAGACAGCAAAGTAGTAATATCTTCGTCTGAAATGACAACCAATCAGGAATTCGGTGGGACCAGGAAAGGATTTGAGCAATTCAGAGATAACAGGAGAAACTATTCCAATAAGGGAAATGTCTGGCAGTTATCCGAGATGCCTGCCACAACACCGATGAACGAACCGGTAAGCGTTCAGGAAGTACTGAAAACATTGTCGGAACGGTCGGGACAACCAGCTAATACCGATATCGAATCCAGACCGTACCAAACTCCGGTTTCCCCGAGCAGACAGGTTAACAGACAGGCAAACCAGGGAGGAATATCCGTATCTCCCGGAGGAGTTGTCACGGTAAGTGATCCGCGAGAATCTTCGAACAACGGGAACATGGGTCATATCGAATGGGTATTCCGGAATGGTAAATGGATTCCCGTACCCGTAGAGCCTGAAAAACCGGCGGAAACACAAAAGGAAAACGGGCATATTGAATGGGTATTCCAAAATGGCAAATGGGTACCCGTTCAGGTCGGCAGGGAAAGGCCGACAGAACCTGCTATTCAGAGACAACCTCGGGAAACATTTATTGCTCCGCCTGAAGAAGTGAAGGCACCGGACTTCGGATGGGCCGAACAGGGTGCCAGGACAAGACTCATAAAGATCCCGACCGATAAGTTACTTGCCGGCGATCCGAGGTATAATATCGTAATAAAACCCGGCGATACGATTTTTGTCCCTGTTGATATTGTCGGCGAATTCTACATCATGGGTAACGTTAATCGTACAGGGCCTATAGCCCTTACGGGTCGTCCGATGACTCTGAAACAGGCTATCGTTGCTGCCGGTGGTCTGGCGCCTTTGGCGTGGCCGAAGCGTTGTGAGGTAATAAGGCGAATCGGCAGGAAAAAGGAAGAAATCGTGATGGTGGACCTGGATAAGATATTCAACGGTGAGCAGCCGGATTTCTTTATAAAACCGCATGACACCATCAATGTCGGCACACATGCGACGGCCAGGTGGCGCGCAATTTTACGAAATGCGTTCAGGGCCACTTATGGATTCGGTTTTGTTTATGACCGTAATTTCGCCGACAGAGATTTTTATACTCGCAGACCGATACCCGATTGGTTCTGATAAAGACCTAAAAAGCGGAACCGTGGGATTCGATAGTTCTGCTTTTTTCATAGAAGTACATGAAGTTTTACTGTTGTGGACAATATCACATCTTCTATCGTGGAGGGATCCAATTTTGCCGGGGCTTTATTTTTCAGCAGGATGAAAAATAAATACATGATTAATGTTGATATTAAAATAAATGAAACTGTTACGCCCAAACGTCGGTGGTGTGAGCTTGGACTGCACGGATACATCAGGATATTGATAATAGCAGGATTATTCTGGTATCTGTTTCACAGAGAAATCGACGATATCATGTACAGATGGATTACCGACAGCAGCTGGTCGCACGGATTTTTGATACCGTTGTTTAGTTTATATTTCGTCAATCGACATAAAAAAGAAATTCTAAACCTCAAAGCCAAACCAAACTATCTTGGTCTAATTTTCCTCGTATTCGCTATCCTGTTTTATATATTTAATATAGTCAGCCCTTCGGGATGGGCTTATTTTCGCGCATTGTCCATGATAGCAGCCCTCGGTTCTGTTGTTCTGCTTTTAGGCGGATGGTCTTTATTAAAATATACCTGGCTGCCGGTCGCTTATCTGATATTTGCTGTGCCGCTGCCGGGCAGAATTTACAGGGGGATCACTATACCAATGCGCCAATGGGCGGCCACTGCAGCCGCCGGTCTTCTGAATCTGGTCTCCGGAATGGAAGCGACGGCCAGAGGGGTAGTTATCGATGTTATATATAAGGGCAGGCAGCTGGAGCCCCCGCTTGATGTTGCAGAAGCCTGTAGCGGGATGCGCCTGTTGATGGCTTTTCTGGCTTTGGGTGTGGCGATGGCTTATTTGCATTACCGTCCTGTATGGCAGCGGATTGTTCTTTTAGTCAGCACGATACCGATTGCAATTGTATGCAATATAGTACGAGTGACAATAACCGGATTTATTTACGTCCTGATACATCCTAAATATACACAGGGTATTTACCATGATGCACTTGGGATGGCGATGTTGCCGCTGGCCTTCGGCTTATATGGTTTTCTTGCGTGGTTTATGTCGAGTTTGTTTATTAACGAAGATGAGGCTGTTAGGGAAGATATAGTCGTCCGTAACGGTGGTTAGTGATGCAAAGTAAAACAAATAATATCCGAGCTTACATGCAACCTGCGTTTCTGATATGTACGGCGGTTCTCGCAACTGCCGGAGCGGGTATGTCGGTTACTATAAATAAGCTGGGCCTATATCTGAAAAAGGAGCCGATACCACTGAAAAAATCCCTGAACCGGCTTGATGAAAATAATTTAGCTCCTTTTACAGTTGAGCCGGATAATAAATTTCAAATTGAGAATGAGGAGGTCCTTAAAACATTAGGAACTAATGATTACATTCAGTGGATTGTTAGTGACACTGATGCGGAAGTAACCGGTACGACCAAAAACTGCCTGTTATTTATTACATACTACGACTGTCCGGACAGAATACCACATGTGCCGGAAGAATGCTATGCAGGCAGTGGTTTTCAGAAATTGGCTTCCGATAGTGTCATGCTGGAAATAATGGATGACAATGGCATAATAAGGAAAAGACACGGGAAATATCTGGTCTTCGGTAGTCCGAGAGCCAGCATTTGGCAAAGCACAGAAAAATTTCCGGTTCTATACCTTTTTAGGGTCAACGGGGAATATGAAGGAAGCAGGGAAGAGGCTCGGGTAGCTTTAAATAAGAACCTTTTCGGAAAATCTTCGTATTTCAGCAAGGTTGAGGTGGCTTTTAATCAGTCTTCAATCCCACCAAATAAAAAGGAGGCTCTCGCCGCTACTGAAAAATTATTATCTGTAATTTTACCTGTTTTAGAAAAAGAGCATTGGCCCGATATGGATAAGTGAATCGAGCTAAGTGTAAAAACGTAACAGATGTGTAGTATATGATATAAATATAAGTTGGAAAAATGTAATACGAGGACAGCTCATGGCGAGAAGGAGGTTGAATAAAAAAGTTGCGCTTATAGGCTCTGCGGTTTTTGCAGTGGTTGCCCTGGTTTCTATTCTGGTAATTCTGCAGTTCAGCCGGGATGCGCAAGAGTATATCACAGACGCTCAGGCTGCACTAAAAGCAGCTCACGAAGCAAACAACCCACAGATAAAAAAGCAGAATTACGACAGAGCCGAACGCAATCTTCGGGCGGCATACGTTAAAGCGAAAGACAACATTCTTAGAGAAGAAATACTTTACACCATGCTGGATATGTACCTTGAAACCCAGGAATGGCCCTTCATCATGGCTTGCTGGGACGAAATAATTAATATCAACTCTAATAACGCCAGGGCCCGATACGGCAGGATTAGATATCTTCATATATTAGGTAAAAGCGGCACAAGCGGAGTTTGGCAAAGAGTATGCGAGGAGGCCACCGAGTTCTTAAAGATAGCCGAAGAGCAGGGGCTTCTTATGGAAAAGATCACTCAGTGGAATGTTCCCGGAATCGAACAAGATGGGGACAGCCAACAATATCTGGGACCATATCTGCATCTGCTCAGAGGGATAGGCTCTCTCGAAATGGCAAGTTCAGGTGCAGCCACCAACAGAGATGAAATGCTTGCTCAGGCAATCAACGATATCAAGGCCGCACAGGAACTCGAGCCCGGCAATATCGATACTTACTGGCATCTGGCGCGGGCGGTTATCGCAAGAGGAGAGATTCTCGCTTCACGAGGAAACTTCGAGGAAAAGGATAAATCCATCGAGCAGGCAAGAGATTTTTTGGAACAGGCGGTGAAGATTTCCGCGACTAATCCAAAGGCACACTTAAACCTGTTGCAATTTAAGCTCATACTCGCGCGAGACAATAGTTCCGGGCAGCAAAATGAGAGAATTAGGTCACTCGAATCGGACTATCTGTCACTTGCAAATAAATTCAGTACCAGTGCGGATGTTTTCGCCGCAATTTCCGAATATTATCTAATCTATTCGAAATACTCCGGTCCGGGATCAAGCCTGGACAATCTTAACAACGCTATAGAAGCAATCGAAAAAGCAATGTCCCTCGACGAGTCGAATGTAGTTTATGCAATCAATGCCGCCGACCTTTACTATCGCAGGTCCTCTGTGTTCGGGCAGCAGGCGGATATTTACAAAGCAATGGATATTGCCAAAAAGGCATTGACTTTGCCGGAAGCACAGGACAGTCCCGGACCACAACATCAAATAAGGATAGTTAACCGATTCCAACTGTACGCGTTTTTAGCAAACTGCTATGTTGAGCAGATACTTGATTCTCAGTCACAAAAAACGGAGTCCGAAATTAAAACCTTGTTAAGCGAAACAGAACAGGCCGTACAGGAAATCGAACAGATTCTTGGCAGTAAAGAGGAGCCGTTGACTATTAAATGGCGAGGTATGCTCGAGCTTGCCGGGGGAAATCAAAAAAGTGCCCTCCAAAATCTAAATACGGCATACGAACAGCTTAAAGCGCTAAAACCTTCAACGACTGCCTGGCCGAAAGATCTCGAATTTGCGAATCTCTCGTACCGTCTTGCGAAAATATTTAAGGATACTCCCGAAATTGGAGCGGTTAAGGAATTTCTGATTAGTGCGCTCCATTCAGGGATTGCGGATATCAAACCTGAGTCTCGACTGGATTATGTTGAGGTCGCTATGGAATTAAATCCATGGACGGAGGTTATACAGCATATAGATGCTTTCGAGAAATATTACGGTCCCAACAAAAGAAGCCGTAATCTTCGAATTAAGACCTATATACGGGCGATGCGGTTTGATGATGCCGAAAAAGAATTGGCCAAAGAACCGAGCAGTGAATCCGAAACAATCCAGCTCCGTCTGGCGCTTGTCCAGGCCAGGATTCGACAAGCCCAATTGGCAATAGCGCAAAAACGAAAACAATACACCTCCATCTTACAACCAACCGGGTTAAACGATACAAAACCGGTCGATTTACAGGTCGGTGAAGAACAATATATGACAAAGGAATTGATTGGTTATAAACAGCTCGAGACTAAACTGTCCGAACAACTGCTGGCCACAGAACCGAATGCCGTCGGACAAAATATATTAATCAGCACCTGCAGAAATTATATAACACAGGGCAATATAAACCAGGCGAAGGATTTTATTAATCGTTATCTAAATTACTTCCCTGAAAATATTACCGCACTTGTTTATAAGCAAATTCTTTTCGAGCCTCAGCCAAAGGAGGTTTCGATTCAAAGATATAGAGATATAGAAGAGAAGGTGCTCCTGAATCTAACCGATCCATTCTATAGTTCACTGGAACTTGGAATATTTTACCACCGAAATAACGAGTACGACAAAGCAATTGTGCAATTCACTAAAGCCATTGAAAAAGGGACATCAACGGACCACACTTCCGGGGATTCGGTATTTAAGCGGATAAAACTTGCAGCAGATTTTCTTTTCGATATGTCACTGGCAAAAAACAACTGGAAACCGGCGGAACAGGTTATCAAAACCGCTAAAGATGAAGACCTTGACGGTTGTCATGGCATTGTCTATGAGTCACGAATGGCAGCGGCAAAAGGTGAATTCGATAAGGCTCTGTCGAAAATCGACGAATGTTTGAAGCAAAAACCGATTTTTTCCCAGGCTTATTTGCTGAGAAGTAATATTAATGCAGCCCTTGGAAATGATGCTGCATCCTTGGAAGACATCCGCAAAGCGGCCTCTTTAAATCCCCTGGACATTACAATTGCAAAAAAAGAGGCAACAACATTGTACTACCGAAACCAAAAGCTGGGCGATAATGTTTTGCCGAATCAAGTAGCAGAAACGAGAAAAGCTTTGGAAAGGGCGATAGGACTTAATCTGTTCGATTTAGAATTACTCAACCTGTATGCCGAGTTTATAGCTCCGACGGAGCCGTTAAGGGCGGTAGCGATTCGACAGGATGTGCTCCAGGCCTCTCCAACTGTGGAAAATGCCACGCTGCTCGGAAAACTGGCAATGGAAGTTGCTCTCAAACAAATTAACACCGAAAGTAAAGAAGCATTACTCGATATTGCCGGTTCGGCTTTTGAACAGGCACAAAAAATTAGTCCGAAAGACAAGAGAATGCTCTATTATTATGCAGAGTATTTCAGGGTAAGGGGAATGGAAAATGAGGCCAAAAAACTCCTGACGGAATCACAGGATGATCAACTGCTTTGGAACTATTATTTCAAGCTCGGCCGATATGAGAACGCCATGAAAGTTTTAGAGCATGCGTATAAGCAGAATCCCAAAGACACGGGGATTCTTCGAGGGCTGATACAGGTTGCCGAAAAAACCGCTGATCAGGAATCTGTCAAGAAGTATTCCGGAGAACTGTTGTCGCTCGAAGATACGGTTGAGAACCACCTTACCCAGGTACAGGCTTTTCTTCAAACAGGTCTGACAAGCGAGGCCGAACGTGCATTACAAAGCATTAAAGGGAAATATCCGAACGAATCCAGAATAATGCTGCTCGAAGCATGGCTGCTGTTAAAACAAGGTCAATTGGAGAAAGCTCTTGAGCTGACGGATAGAAACCTTCAGAGCGATAAGAATAATGCGGTTGCATGGCGGTTAAGAGGCGAAATAAATATCAAGCTGGCAAATTATGATAAAGCAATCAGCGACCTCAGACATAGCAAGCTGTTATCGGATGATCCCGTAATCCGTGTTTCTCTGGCGAGAGCGTATATGAATGCGAAAAGGTATGAGGATGCAATAACCGAGCTTATAAGTACGATTGCTGATTCAAGTGCCCCTCAGGAGGCAGGATTGCTGCTCGAATATATTTATACACAACTCGACAGAAAAGAGGCACTAAACAGATTTTATCAGGACACTCTTGAGAAATTTCCGGATAATACTCAATGGCTCAATCGAGCCGGTGCTTATGCTCTGAGAACGGGGCAATATGATAAAGCCGAACAATTATATCAAAAAGCGTGTCAAATCAAAATTCAGGAAAATCCGGGATTAAATCCTGAAGAGCTTGCAAAGGACGTAACATACGCAACGTCACTCGACGGCTATCTTAAAACCCTGCTTATGGCAGCAGGGGAATCGAACACGAATAACTGGAATCCAGCGAAGGTGGGAAAAGTTCTGGAAGAGTGTCAAAAGTACATCAATACGAGCTTTTCGCCGGTAGCTTATTTGAGAATGGCCGAAGCTAATTATAAGCTCGGAAACAAGACCAAAACGTCCGAATATTGCAGAAAAGCCATTGACCAAACCGGGACAAATGAGGTTCTCGCATCCGAAGTTCTGATGAGAATGTTCCTGATGCTTGGTGCGGATGAGGTATCGGCGTACTGTGAACAAAAGCTCAGGACGGATCCGGATTCAATTGCAGCCAATTTTGTGATGTTTAATCTGGTCGGCATCAAAGGCGAGTATATTAAAGCCCTTGATTATATAAATAAATGCATTGAGTTAACCGGTCCGGAAAATCCTAATAGAGTTAATTATATCATTAAAAAAGTGGATGTCCTGATTCAGGCTTACGAGCAAACTTCCGATAACAAATATATCAAAACGGCCATCACAGATTACGAAAGTCTCCTTGCTGAAATGCCGAAGAATATCAATGTCCTGAATAATTTTGCGTATTTGTTGACCGAGTACAGCCAGAGGTATCCGGAAGCTCTTAAATATGCCGGACAGGCACTGGATGAAAAGCCGAATGACCCTGGTATTATGGACACGTATGCTTATGCGTTGCATAAAAATGATAAAAATCTGGAGGCCGCCGAATACGTGGAAGCGGCCCTGCAGCAGTATAGTCAACAGAATATAATATCCGTACCACCGGAGGTGTACGAACACAAGGGTATGATACAGGAAAAACTTGGAGCGAATGACGAGGCGCTTGCCGCTTACAGAACAGCACTGGAAAGTGGAGCGGATAAATTTTCGAACAGGGTTCGGGAACGTATAACAAGGGCCATCGAGCGTGTTTCGCCCTGACATTTTTTGCATTGAACATGGAGTATAAAAATATACTTCATTGTTTAATTATAAGCGGAGATTAAAATGGCAGTAGAAAAAACAACAGCTTCGAACAAGCTGGCCCTGCCGGCCACGCTCAAATCCTCTGCGCATTCTTCGCTCACGGCAAAAGAAGTTTTTGCGATTTTACGACGCCATATTCTGCTGATTATTATTTTTATGATATTGGGTCTTGTTGCCGGGGGAGGAATCTGGAAATTCCTGCAGAAGTATTCCCCGAAATACACCGCTACGACATATATCCAGGTATTGTCACCGGTACCGACCGATCCTATGACCATCGGCACTGCCCAGTTACAAAAGGATATTTTATATAATTACCGTCAATCCATAGCCAATCTTATAAAACAACAAAGCACTTTGCAGGAGCTGCTGGCCCGAAATACCATCAAGCAGACGGATTGGTTCCATCGAAGAGAGGATAGTATTAGAAAAGCAGTGAAATATTTGAACAGATATTTCGTTGCTTATGCACACCGTGACAGTGAATTTGTTGAGATATCGATGACATGCCGTGACGCAGGTGAAGCGGCAAAAATAGTAAATGAAATGCTGGATCTGTTCATTACAAAACAGGGGGCTACGGAAAAAGCCGAAGTATCTCAAAGACTGATAGAACTTGAGAATCAAAGAGACAATGTGGAAAGGGAATTGAGCGCTGCCGAGGCAAGTCTGGCCGATGTTCGAAATAAATCAGGAATAATCGATCTCGAAATGCCTGTCGGACGTAACTTCCAGCACACGATTACATTAACGCTAAATAACCTGGAACTGCAGAAAACCGACCTTGAGCTGGGAATAAAGCAGCTTAAAGCTGATATCGACAATCTTCAAAGATTGGCAACCGAACCTATTAGTGAGCAGATTGAGTATGCAATCGAGAGAGACCCGGTAATGCTTACCCTGGCCCAGCAGCTTGCATTCCAGGAGGCCGAGCTTTCAGGGATGCTTACGAGATTCGGCGAAAACCACAGAGATATACGCCAGATGAGAGAGTCGATAGCTGAGACTCAGAAAGCAAGAGAGCTTAGAAAAGAAGAAATAGCCGAACAGACACGAAAGGCAAATCTCGAGAATGCAAGGGACGGCCTGGTTGTTCTACAACAAAGATTCGAAGAATTGGAAAATCTCCGCCTTGCGGCCGAGGCAAAAAAGAGAGACCTTGACGAAGCCCGCATACAGTATGCCCAGAGGCTCAAAATCAGGGATGAAAGAGTTGAAATGCTCGATAAAATCAAGGAGCAAATCGAGAAATGGAAGATGATAGCCAACGACCCGGAAACACCCAAAGTGCAGGCCGTAGGACTGGCTCCGAGACCGCTTGAAATGGTTTTCTCCCGGCAGTGGTGGCTTTGGATGCCGAGCGGATGGATGTTAGGCCTTTTACTGGGTATCGGCCTTGCCTTTCTAATCGAGCTGGCTAATGATCTGGTACGGACTCCGAGTGACATCGCCAAGTATTTGCGTATTCCTCTTTTAGCGGTTATCCCCGATTCGTCGGAAGATAATCAGGTTCGCGGCATCGAGTTATGTCACGCCGTCCGCAAGGCTCCATATTCTATTATCGCCGAAGCTTACAGGCGATGCCGTACCAATTTGAAGTTATCTGGTCCCGCCGACTCTGTTAAAGCTTTACTTGTTACCAGCGGTATGCCCGAAGACGGCAAGACTTCGACGGCGGTAAATCTTGCGACTACATTTGTAGCAGCGGGCAAAAAAGTGCTGCTCATAGACGGTAATTTCAGGCAGCCAAATATACACACGTTATTCCCGAAACTGCAATCAAACAATATGGGGACAAAGGGATACGACCTCGGATTAAGCAGTGTGCTTATGAACCAGTGTGCCTCTAAAGAGGCCATAAGATCGAGTGAGATAGAGGACCTTGACATAATTGATTGCGGCCCGATTCCCGCCAATCCGGCTGAATTGCTCAGCGGTTCGCGAATGGAGGAGCTGCTGCAGGAACAACGCAAGAAATACGATCATATTATCATCGACGGCCCACCTGTGCTGCTTGTAAGTGACGCTGCAGTTCTGGCGGGACTTGTGGATGCAACGCTTGTAGTGTTCAACGCCGCGGCGACAAGCAGAGGTGCAGCCCAGAGAACGATTCGTGAGCTGGGCGATGTTGGTGCTAATATTGTCGGCTGCGTACTTTTCGCCGCAAGGACCATCAAGGGCGGATATTTCCAGGAACAGTTCAAATCTTTCCGCAAATATCAAAAAGCACAATTGGCCCGCGGCAATCCTTAATAAGTTCTCAGTACCTTAAAAAGCATTTGCCTTAAAATCCGGGCGGTTGTATTATTAAGCTTCAATATAAGCTGTGTTTGGATAAGGTTTACTTTATGGAAAAATTCTTAGTCACCGGCGGAGCCGGTTTTATCGGCTCGAATATATGCAAAAGACTCGTCTCGGATGGTTGCTTCGTACGGGTGGTTGATAATCTGCTCACGGGTAAAAAGAGCAACCTCGTGGATATTATAGACAGGATAGAATTCATAGAGGCCGATATGGGTGACGAAAATATCGCCCGAGACGCCATGAAAGATATCGATATTGTCTTTCACGAGGGTGCCTTGCCGTCTGTGCCTCGCAGCGTCGATGACCCGGTAGCTTCGCACAAACATTGTGTTGATGCAACTTTCACGCTTCTTTTGGCGGCTCGTGACGCCGGCGTAAAACGTTTTGTTTATGCGGCAAGCTCCTCGGCCTATGGTGATACTCCTACTTTGCCGAAGGTAGAAACAATGCCCCCGTCACCACTATCTCCCTATGCGGTCGGTAAGCTTGTCGGCGAATATTATTGTTCGGTCTTTACCCGTGTTTTTGGACTTGAGACGATATCCCTTCGGTATTTCAACGTCTTTGGTCCCAACCAGGATCCCAAGAGCCAGTATGCCGCGGCTATTCCCGCCTTTGTAACTGCCATATTGAAAAACCAGCCACCAACCATTTATGGCGACGGGCAGCAGAGTCGGGATTTTACTTATATCGATAACGTCGTAGAGGCTAATTTATTGGCCGCAAGGGTAAATAAAACCGACGGTGAAGTAATTAACATCGCCTGTGGTCAGGCCGTCACTGTCAATGAAATCATCGATATGATTAACGACTCTCTCGGCAAAAACGTAAAACCAATATATACGTATCCTCGCCCCGGCGATGTGAAACACTCGCTCGCCGATATTACTGCGGCAAAAAATCTCATCGGTTACAAACCTGCTATTTCATTCGAACAAGGTCTCCAAAAAGCTATCGACTGGTATCGAGATAACTTGCTTTGAGAATATATCGAACCTCACGCCTATAAATGATTCAAAAACTTCTTGTAATCTTTATTACAAAATTGTAGCTTAAGTGATAAATATTTAAGGGAGATTGAACAAGTGGGCGAAAAGCAAAAAAATTTCGGGGAAACCAGTCGAGCCGTTTCCGGCAAGAGACGAAAATTAAAAATTTCACATATATTTCTCCTTCTGCTTCTTATTGCAGCGGCGACTTTTACTCTTTATCGATTGAACTTAAAAAGGAAACTGCGTTCCAGAATAGAAGCCATCCGTGCCGCCGGCTATCCGGTGACCTGCGAAGAGCTGGATAAATGGTATTCCATCCCCGAAGGTGTTGAAAATGCCGCTTATTTTATTTTAGATGCGGTCGAGTACTACGTCGAGCCTAAGGATATCAAGCTTCTGCCACTCTTAGGTAAAGCCGAACTCCCTGCACGTAATATACCACTGACCGAAGAAACCAAGAGTGTTATCGCTCGGTATCTTAATGACAACCAAAAGACCCTCGAGTTGTTACACGAAGCTGCTACCTTAGAACACAGTCGATATCCTATTGATCTTACACTTGGGAATGAAATTCATTTAGATCACTTTTCTGACTTAAGACGTGGCTACTTTTTGCTTTGTCTTCAGGCAGTGTTACATTGTGAAAACGAGGAACCTCAGTTAGCAATTTGCTCAGTTCTTTCTGCTCTTGCCATTGCAAATTCCCTTTCGAATGAACCAATCATCATCTCTCAACGTGCTCATGCTTCCCAATATACTTATACTATTTCTATTCTCGAACGTCTTATCAACAGATTGGATTTTCATGATGAGCAATTAGTCGAGATTAGCAAAACTCTTGATAACCCTCGAAACTTACCAGGAATGACCAGAGCTTTTGCTGGACACAGATGTTTTATTCTGGACGCATTTGAAAATCTCACTATTTTAAATGACGATATGTTCGGTGATAATATTCCTCCCAAGCCCATACTTGAAGTCTATAAAGCCCTGGGGTTTGCTGATATAGATCTAATTACTTGCCTCGATATTATAAACAAATATATAGAAGCCGAAAAACTTCCATTGCACAAACGTATGGATGTCACAAAAAATATTATACATAAACTTGAGAATATATCATGTTTCCATATAGGGCTAAGAAGTTTTAATCTAGATTTATCAAGATATATTTCCACAGAATTAAGGAACATTGCTGAGCTTAAAACTGCCCAGGCAGCAATCGCAGTCCAGCGTTACCGTTTGGCAAAAGATGAGCTTCCGGATCAATTAAAAGACCTTGTCCCAGACTATCTTGATTCGGTCCCCACGGATCCATTTGATGGAAAGGAATTGCGATATAAGAAACTTGAGACCGGCTTTGTTGTCTATAGTATTGGCGAAAACCTCAGCGACGACGGCGGCATAGGAATGCCTCAAACTATAAAAGAAAGGCGAAAAATCCGAAATTGGGACATAACCTTCATCATCGCCCCCGGGACTCCTCACGGAGAGCATTAGAGCGCTAATACCCGCAATAAATATATAAAATCACTTTATCCAGCCATTTTTTATAGTTATAATAAGGCGTGGTATAACTATAAGTGGAGAAAAATTAAAAACTTTCGGGAAATAGAGGAAAAAGGCCCGAATTATATGCAACTTTTATCATTTAACTGCGTCTTAATATTTAGCAGACTCCGGGTAAATATAATCAGGATATACCCATGTTGAAATCATTTGAAAAAAGCATCCGGATTGTTCGAGTTAGGTGTAGTATCAACCTACTAATTAAATATACGGGATGGATTCTTGCCGGAACGGGGATTATCGCGGTATTTGCAGTTTTAACAGAGCGTCTGTTGGCCTTAGAGGTGATAAGACCGCAGAGTGCCCTGGGGTTCTGGAGTTTTGTTATAACTTTAACTGTTTTATTCTGGCTGATGAAAATACCGAGCCGAATGAAGATATCACTGATACTCGATGAAAGACTCAGGCTGCATGAGCGTTTTAGCACGGTATTATCTTTAAAAAATTCCCGGGATCCGTTCGCCGATGCCGCCCGCTCGGAAACATACCAAAAGACGCAAAACCTGAATCCACAAAAATCTTTTCCCATCCGTCTGTCAAAGAGCTGGGCGTATGCAATTGCTTTATGGTTCATGTTTACAGTGCTGACCATCTATCTGCCGCAAAAAGACCTCCTTGGGTTTCTGAAAAAACGCGATCAGCAGCAACAGCTTGCAAAAAAGATTCAACAGGCCAAGACCGATGTCAATGATGCCGCTAAGGCAGTTGCGTCGGTAATACAAAGACTGGATGAACCGGCGTTGAATGAGGCTTTAAGTAAGCTGCAACAGTCGGCACCGGACGCCAAGCCGGCTGATATAAAACGACAGGCAATTCGGGAACTCGGCAATATTTCCGACCAGATTAAAAACATGCAAAACAGCGTGCAGGCAGAGTCTCTCGATATGATGAAAAAAATGTTTAAGCAGCTTCGAACTTCCCCAAACGCCCTTGTACAGCAAATGCAATTGGCTCTGACCCGGGGCAATTTTTCACAGGCATCCGCCATGCTGAACCAGTTGCAGCAGGATTTGACAAAAAATAACCTGACCGACCAGCAGAAAAAAGAATTGTCAGAACAATTACAAAATTTAGCCAAACAGCTTGCAGAATTGGCCGGGAAAAATGAAGAGCTTGAGGAGGAGCTGGAAAAACTCGGGCTGGATAAAAAGCTTGCCAAGCTAAGCGAAAACCAATTACGCCAGAGCTTACAGCAACAGGGCATCTCTTCAGAAAAAATAGAGGAACTTTTGCGCAAAGCCGCCGTCTCACGAATGGCCGGCAGCGGATGTGCAGGTCTGGCCGGTGCTATTGGGGCCTGCGGGAATGGTGCAGGCGGATTGAATATGGATGGATTAGCTCAGGCAATGGAACAATTAGACCAGTTCGAGGCCCTCCGGCAGCAGTTAATGATGACCGAGGCCAGTCTTGCTGAGATAGCTTATGCTATCGGCTGTCTCGGTGAAGGTATGGGGCAGGGACTGGGTCATAATGGACAGTTTACCTTTATAGGCTCCGGAGGTGGACATGGTGATGGTATCGGTACCAGACCCGGATCTTCCTACACTATTGAGGAGCTTGAAAAAAGTGGCACGGTAAAAACGCGTGCAAAAAGTAAAGTTGACCAAGGTCCCGTTATTGCAAGCTGGTATTTCCACGACTCACAAGTCAAAGGCGAGGCCAGGCGTGACTTTACCGAGGTAATTCAGGCCGGCAGAGATACTGCCGCCGAGGCCATCAGCGAAAATGAAATCCCTCGTAAATATGAAGATGCAATAAAGAAATATTTTGGAGGTCTCGAACAACCCGATACAAAATAGTATATTTATCAAAATAAGTGTCTCAGGAATGTAAAAAAGAAACAAGGCAATTTTATCTCATTTTTATTCTTATCACTAATTCTACCGGCACTTTTTTCTTTATTATGAAATTAACACTCGGCAAGATTAAAGAAGTACAATAACAGTGGGCGATCGGAATCTTGTTTTCATTTTTAATATGACTTGCAGCTTGATTCTGATGTGGCAATTATGAATGGTACCTACAGCTTCTATTTTAACCAATCCTTATGGCTTGTTGGACTCATCCTGCTGGTTCCTATAATATGGCTTGGACTTCGAAACCTTACGGCATTGGAACCTGCACGAAGAACACTTGCGATTATTTTTCGCTGCTTAATCGTTATAATTCTCTTTGCACTACTTGCCCGGCCTATGCTTACCAGAACGAATCGGCGAGTTACGTTAATTGCCGTAATTGATAAAAGTCAATCTATTCCTTCAGGTCTTCAACAGGCGAGCCTGGATTATCTCAATACTGCACTGAAAAATAAAGCTCCGGAGGACCGGTTGGCCGTTGTCGATGTTGCAGAGGCCGCAAGTATTTCCAAATTGCCTTCCGAAGATATAGCTATCCACCAAAGAAACACTACACTCAACGGTCAGCAGAGTAAATTAGCGAATGGAATCCAGATGGCGATGGCGATTGCGCCTCCGGATACGGCCGTAAGAATACTATTTGTCAGCGAGGGCAATGAAACTTCGGGTGATTTGAAAGAAGCCGCCCGAATTGCCGCGGTTAACGGAATTCCAATTGATGTGCTGCCTCTGCGTTATAAATATGATAATGAAGTTATTTTCAAACGATTAGCAGCGCCGGCCAAGGCGAGAAGCGAGCAAACAATATCGCTGCGATTCATTCTCAGCAGCACTTCTTATTCCACCGGCAGGTTACAGTTGAATCTCAACGATAGGGAGCTTGATCTCGATCCAGACTCACCGGAAATAACTTTACCAATAGAGCTCAAACCCGGCACAAATGTTAAGACTATCTCGTTACCTGTGGGAACTCGTGGAATCCATGAGTTCGAAGCAATTTTTATTCCGGACGAGCAATATCAGGACATAATATCTCAAAATAACAACGCCACCGCCATAACGAACGTTGCAGGCCCCGGCCAAGTTCTCGTCGTAGATACTGATGGCTCAAGCGGCCGGGCTTTGGAAAAAACACTGAATAATTCGAATATCGATGTTAGATACTCACCAGCAACCGATTTCCCCGACAATTTAACGGGATTAATGGATACGGATGCCGTCATATTTGTTAATACGGACTGCAGTAAGTTCACTTTTCAGCAACAGGAAATTCTCTGCCGATATATAACCGATCTTGGAGGAGGTCTGGTTATGGTGGGCGGGCCCGAATCTTTCGGTGCCGGGGGTTGGATTGGCTCACCCGTGGCCGACATTCTTCCCGTTGAACTCGATCCTCCCCAGAAAAAGCAGATGCCCAAAGGCGCGCTGGTGCTGGTAATCGACCGCAGTGGTTCTATGACGGGTGAAAAAGTGGAAATTTGTAAGCTTGCCGCCATTGCTGCCGTTCGCCTTCTCAGCCGGCGCGATTTGGTGGGTCTGGTTATTTTCGATGCCACCAGCACCTGGTTGGTACCGCTCGAACCGGCACAGGACAAGGTAGATATTTGCCAGAGAATTCGCAGTGTCGGCGCCGGCGGCGGGACGGTTATGGGCCCGGCCATGAAAATGGCATTCGAATCCCTTGCCGATGCCGAAGTTGCGGTTAAACATGTGATCCTGTTGACAGACGGCCAGACATCCGACAGCGACCTGTGTGCAAAACTCGGGAACGATATGGCAAACAGTGAAATCACTGTCTCTACCGTTGCAGTCGGTCCTGAGACCAACGGTAAACTTCTGTACGATATCGCTCAGGTTACACAGGGGCGTTTCTATCAGGTTGACGATCCGATGAAAATTCCGGAAATATTTGTCAAAGAAGCGCAGGTTGTAAGACGCTCTATGATAATCGAACAAACATTCACACCACAGTTAGTCTCCGGTTACAGTGAAGTTCTCGGAAGTTTATCTAATCAATTGCCTGTTTTGGATGGTTATGTATTAACCGGTCCGAAGGGGGGATTAAATCAGATTGTTCTGGCAAGCGACCAGGCGGACCCCGTGCTCGCTATCTGTCAGTCCGGTATGGGCAGATGTGTGGCTTTTACCAGCTCGATAGACAGCCGGTGGGCCTCGAACTGGCTGCAGTGGGGCGGCTTTGACAGTTTCTGGGAACAAATTGTACGCTGGTCGGGCAAACCGTCACAATCCATCGATTGTGATGTTACGACCGATGTCCAGGGCAGTCGGGTAATCGTTAATGTCGAAGCTATCGATTCCGAAGGCAGATTTATAAATTTTGCCGGCATCGAGGGACAGGTAATCGCTCCGGATGTTTCAAGCCAGACACTCGAGCTGACACAGATTGGCCCGGGTCAGTACCAGGGCAGGTTTCAGGCCGCTACATCCGGCAGTTATATTGTCAATCTTCGATATAAAAAACTCGACGACGATACAAAACAACATTTTACTACAACTGCGGTAACCATCCCTGTTGCCCCGGAATTTCGCGATCTGTCCGATAATGCACCTTTACTTACACAGATCAGCGAAATTTCAGGTGGTCGGATTTTAAGCTCCGATCCTAACCAGGCAAATCTTTTCGACCGCGGCGGATTGAAATTCCCTGAAACTCAGTTGCCGCTGGTCAGACCTTTAATGCTCATTTGGCTTGCATTATTTTTATTAGATGTAGCTGTTCGCAGGGTCATTTTGGATATCCGTGCCATAGGACGACGGATTGCCGTACTGCTTCGCTATCGCAGAGACAAACGAAAGGAAGATAAAACCCTTGAGCAGCTCAAGCAGAGACGACAGAAGGTTCGGGACCAGCTTTCAGCTCGTTCGCGGGAATCCATCGTATCAAGAAGATACGAGGCGGACGAAAAATTCGAAGGCGAATTACCGATAGTAAAGCCATCGACAATGAAGGCGGAAACTGAAAACACTATATCTCAAAAAAGTGAAACCGTCAAGGATATTTCAGAGGGCGAAGCCTCTCATATTCAACGATTGCTTAAGGCCAAACGCAAGGCCGGGGACAGCAGATATAAAGAAAAGACCGATGACATATAGATTAGGAGAAAATAAAAATGTCAAAAGAAGAAAAAGAACCCAAAAATGAAACACTGAATTTGGGAACACAAAAAGACGTCGAAGAACGGTGTCGGGATTTTCGCCGAATGTTCGAGACTTTACGAAGGGAGATCGGCAAGGTCATAGTCGGATATGAGCAAATCGTTGACAATGTCCTGATTTCCCTGTTTTGTGGGGGACATATCCTGCTTGAGGGTGTGCCCGGCCTCGGTAAGACGCTGCTCGTGCGAACACTCAGTGACGTTTTTTCACTCGATTTTCGCCGGATACAGTTTACGCCGGATTTGATGCCTGCAGATATCATCGGTACAAATGTTGTGATGGAAGACCAAAAAACCGGAAGACGGCAATTCGAGTTTCAGGCCGGCCCCATCTTCGGACAGATTATATTAGCCGATGAAATCAACCGCGCCACACCCAAGACCCAGTCCGCCATGCTCGAAGCGATGCAGGAACATTCCGTGACAAGCGGCGGGCAGATTAGAAGTTTGCCGGAACCCTTTATGGTTCTTGCCACGCAAAATCCGATCGAGCAGGAAGGTACGTATCCTCTACCGGAAGCACAGTTGGACCGTTTTTTCTTTAAGCTGCTCGTGCCGTACAGCAATCGTCAGGAGCTTGGCACGATCATCGACCGAACCACAACGGGTCACGAGCCTCGGGCTACGACTGTTATAGGCGCCGACGGGATAATTGAGGCCCAAAAGTTAGCACAGCGGGTAGTAATTGCCGAGCATGTCCGTGATTATGCGATACGTCTTGTCCTGACGACACATCCGCAGGGCGAATTTGCGGCAGAGATTACTAACCGTTTTGTTCGTTTCGGCTCTTCACCTCGTGGTGTTCAGGCGCTGGTACTCTCCGCAAAAGTCCGGGCAATGCTCGATGAACGCTATCATGTCAGCTTCAGTGATATCTCCACCTCGGTACTGCCGGCACTGCGTCACCGCATACTTTTGAACTTTGAAGGTCAGGCCGAAGGAGTCACGACCGATGAAATCCTCGGCCAAATTCTCGAAAATACCCCTAAAACTTTGGAACAAAAAATCGATGTCCCCTAAAATGACAACATCACGGAAACGGTTGACGGATTTGCTCGATCCGGAATTTATGAACAGGCTGGATTCGCTCGATTTTCTAAGCCGAAAAATTATGCAGGGTAAGCTCCAGGGTGAGCGTCGTTCCAAACGCCGCGGCCAAAGCGTGGAATTCGCAGACCATAGGCCCTATGTCGCGGGTGACGATCTGCGGTTCGTTGACTGGAATATTTACGGGCGACTGGAGCAGCTATTTCTGAAACTTTTTGTCAAGGAACAGGACCTTACCGTCCATATAGTCGCCGATATCAGTTCTTCGATGAGTTTTGGAGAGCCTTCGAAAGAGCTTTTCATCAAGAAACTCACTGCCGCTTTGGGTTATGTCAGCCTTGTTAATAATAATCGCCTGAATATCAGTCTTTTTTCAGATGGCATAATCGGCCAGCTTTCCAATATGCGGGGCAGGAATTATTTACATAAAATGGCGGATTTCCTTTTGACTGCCGATTGTGATGGGCTTTCCCATTTTGAAAAAACCTGTAAGCAATTATCCGCAGGTCGCATCGGCTCCGGGATAAATATTGTATTGAGTGACTTCTTATTCAAGGAAAATTATGATTCCGCCTTACGACGGTTAATAGGTAAATATTATGACCTTTATGTTATCCAGGTATTGTCCGCTCAGGAGCTTTCCCCAGATATATCGGGAGAGTTGAAGCTGGTTGATATCGAGGATACCGATATTGCTGAAATAACCGTTTCCACCGCCCTGACGAAATATTATAAGCGCAATCTTAATGCCTATTGTAACGAGCTGAAGGATTTCTGCACTCGTCGCGGTGCTGTTTATGTGCTTGCTAATTCGGCTGATTCAGTTGAGTCTTTAGTCTTGAATTATCTTCGGCGGATTCGATTACTTCGTTAATTATGGAATTATTTTTTACAGGGATTTGAAATTATGGAATGGTTGACACCTTTAACGGCTGTTTATGCCGCCTTAATAACGGTGCCGCTATTGCTGTTGTTATATTTTCTCAAGCTCAAACGCCGCGAGCATATTGTCTCAAGCACCCTTTTATGGAAACGGGCAGTACACGATCTGCAGGTCAATGCCCCGTTCCAGAAATTGAGACGTAATATCCTGCTGCTCGTACAGTTATTAATGCTGCTCGCTATTTTGCTTGCCTTAGCCTGGCCGATTCTTTCTTTAGTTACCGGCCCGGGGCAACGATATGTCTTGTTGATTGATCGATCCGCCAGTATGAATGCCACCGAGACTGATTCACAGAACAACAAATCAACAAATCGCTTAGATACCGCCAAGGAACAGGCGAAAGTATTTATCGAATCTATGCGAAGCAAGGCTCTTTTTTCACTTAAGGATAAAAGCGACCAGACAATGGTCATAGCCTTTGATAATCATGCGAAAGTAATGTGCAATTTTACATCCGACAAGCGTCAATTGATCTCGGCAATAGATGCCGTCACTCCGGGCCATGATCGGTCCTCTTTATCCGAGGCTGTAGTTGTTGCCAACGCCTTTGCACAACCAGCCGGCACGGAAGCTAATAGCCAAAGTACGGTGGAATCGGCCAAATTGATACTATTCAGTGACGGGCGAATCCGGGACCTCAATCAGCTCACCGTTGGTTCCGACGACCTGAGTTTTCATTGTATAGGTGAGTCCGGTTCCAATATAGCTGTTACCGCTATGCAGGCAAGAAGGTTATTCGAGAATCCTAATCAGGTAGAAGTTTTTGCAACGGTTGCCAATTACGGACGAACACCGGTGACCTGCGATGTGCAGCTCAGTTTAGACAATAATGTCCGTTCTGTAAGGTCTGTCACAATTCCACCGGCGAAAACAGATAATGGAACAGAATCCCTTTCACCCGGCAAAATCGCGGTAAATTTCTCCCTTTCTGAAACAAGGGCCGGTGTCCTCGAGGTAAGGCAATTGCACGCTGATTCCTTGGCCTGTGACGATGCTGCGTGGTCAATTTTATATGCACCCGAAAGTTTATCGGTTTTGCTTGTCACAAGCGGCAATATTATGCTCGAATCCGCCTTAAAGGCCTGCCCCATTGCCCGGCTCGAAGTTTGCTCACTTGCACAGTTCGATGCTATGGATAATTCGGTTATGGGTGTTGAACAGCCGTTCGATGTCATTGTTCTTGATAATTGTCTTCCTGCTCAGCTACCCAAATGTCGCTATTTGATTTTCGGTCAACCACCGGAGGGGATTGATGTTTCCATGCCCGGTCAGCTCGAAAACCAGGTCATGGTGGACTGGAGACCGAAGCATTCCATATTAAAATATGTGAAACTTGATAACATCTACGCGGCAAAATGTTTTCAATTGAATTTACCCCGTGACGCCGAAGTCCTTGCAGAGTTTAACGAGACGCCTGCTTTGGCTTTAGTCAGAAGAAACGGCAGTGTGTTTTTATTGGTTGGTTTTGATGTTCTCGAAACAAACTGGCCGTTTGAACCGAGCTTTGTTTTATTTTGCTATAATGCAACGAACTTCCTTGGCCTGCAGACCGGACAGAACCGACAGATCAATCTGCGGGTCGGTGATCCCATTATTGTTGAAGGTCTCAATCCCGATATTACGGCTAAGATCAATGGTCCGGGCTTAGCCGGTATGGAAGTTAAACCCAATTCGGCAGGTATTATTCGTTTTGTCAATACATCAGAAGTCGGCGTTTATAGCTTAAATGTGCCGGATCAGCCTCTGAGATTTTTCGCCGTCAATCTGCTTAATGAGCAGGAAAGCAATATCCGGCCGGTCCGGGAACTTGTACTATCGGGACAAAACATTTCAGCTCAGGAAAGTAACATCAGCCGGGCAAATCTTCCTTTATGGCCGTATCTTGTTTGTTTTGCTTTAATACTTGCCTTTTTGGAGTGGCTGATATATACTTACAAAGTACAGATTTAAGACATAAGTTGAATATACAGCGAGGTTTACATATGTTACGTTTTCGAAAGTTTTTCTGGATTGTTCTGGCTTTATGTTCCTTAGTCTGGGCCTCAGATGAAGATTTATTTAATGTAGATTTCTTTTGCGGTTGGGGTGGTTACTATCGACCAATGGAATGGACCCCAATGGAAATTGGAATCGACAGCGACATGACGGAACCATTCGCAGGCTCTATAAACATCTCAACCCAACAGGATGGATTAAATACCTTGAACATTGTCAATGAGTTCGTCCTCACACCGAACATACCACAGTATATGCCGCTGGTGACGAAGCTGGTATTTGCAGCACAACAATGCAGTGTTAGAATAAGAAACGAACGCGGTCGAACGCAATGGAATCATGACTTCGAGCTTTGGGACTTTTCTCCAAATAATCGCCTGATAACAGCAGTCACTGAGAATGACATATTAATAGGGCTTGTAGGGCGTCCCGGATTCGGACTCGTACTTTTGCCTCAACAATCCGAATGTATTATGAACACCGGTGGAGGAAAGGTCTATATCGGGGATAAATTACCACAAATGGTTCCCTGGGACTGGACCGGATTTGTCAGTCTTGATCTGCTCATCCTCTATAATCCCCAATGGGACCTTCTTAATGAGCACCAGCTAAATGCAATCGCCCAATGGATATCAAACGGCGGCAGGCTGCTGCTGGTTTTGGGCAGCCGGCCTTTAACCGGAGATAATCCCATTGCGCGAATGCTTCCCTTCGAATTGCAGGAAGCAAAACAAATCGAAGTTCCGCGGGAAACTCTCGAAAAATTGAAACTTTTACATAATTCACCTGAAACGGTAACATGTCGGCCCTTAAAACCGAAACCTAACGCGGAACTTTACGAAAACCACACTGATAACATCGGTGAATGTCTGTTTGGAACCGGATATTACGGTTTCGGTCGTGTGGGTGTTTTGGCATTCGAGCCTTCAACGATGACTAATGCACAGATAGCAAATTCCACACAGTTTTGGGTATCCGCTATCAGAACGGTTATGGAAAATTATTACTCCTCGGGTAATTTATTCCGGTCCCAACGGTCTTCGGCAAATCGACCCTTTCGAAGCATTAGATTGGTTAGTGAAGCTGAAAAAAATCCGAACCGACAAAACCGTAACCGTACAAATCGATATGAAGTCGGCTTAGCTTATGGTGCGAATAATGCTGTTATGGATCATCTCTACAATATTTCTGAAATGCGTCCCTTAAGTATATGGTGGGTAATACTGTTGCTTGGTACTTTAGCCGTCTTGCTGGGACCTGTGGATTATAAAATACTCAAACGTCTGGATCGCCTGCCGCTGACGTGGCTGACCTGCACCTTTTGGATCATTTTGTTTTCCGTCGGTGCATATTATGGAGTAAGGGCTTTGCGAGGCGGAAAGCTACAGATGAGAGTTGTCTCGGTTCTTGACGGTATTGAGAACAATGACCGCGCATGGTCGACAAACTACTGCGGTTTGTTTGCCTCACGTAGTGATGACTATCAGATCGAAGGTCTTAGGAACAATCAATGGTGGTCGGGAATTGCTCCCACCGAGGCCTCTATCTGGGAATATAACCAGAATGTTGCACGAAGGAATATTTATTGCATGCAGCATGACGGCGGGAATCTGCCATATTCTTTACCTGTCAATATATGGACCATGCAATGTCTGCTTAACGAATCGATGATCGAGCAATTACCCTTTAAAGCCGAGGTTCAAAATAATGGAGACGAAATTGTCGTCAATATTATAAATGAATCCGACAGCCGGATTATGCAGGGCTATGTTATGCTCGATCGCGGTCGGGGAGTATTGTTCAGACGAGTACCGCCAAACAGCAGCAGGCAGTTTACAGATCGCGCACACCGTTTGAGGATTTGGGAGGGTCTCGACATAAACCGTTATCGTCAATTCTCCCGTCGCGGTGATAATTCAGTTCGCTTTAAAGACGAGGATGCTTTTTTTGCTCAGGGATGTTTGCAGCGTACCAGGGCAATTGAAGACTATCTTGCCAGGGGAGCCGCAGTTGTTTGTGTCCTGTATGAACAGGCTCCAACGACATTTAAAATTAAAGACCGTTCTTGTGATTACAGTCACATACAATTAGCGAGACTCGTTGTTTTTCCGAAGGTTCCCAGTGAAAATGTTACTCCTTAGGAACCCGCACTAAATAGAAAAGGAAACAGGATATGATCGAAACCAAAAATCTCACGAAAAACTACGGCAGCCTTACTGCTCTTAACGATCTGAATTTAAAAATTCAACAGGGTGACATATTCGGTTTCATCGGCCCCAACGGAGCCGGCAAAACTACAACAATGCGTATCCTTGTCACCCTTTTGGAACCGACTCGTGGTACGGCATTTATCAACGGCCTCAACGTCTTAAAAGACGGAAAGAAAGTCCGCCGAATGGTGGGATATATGCCGGATTTTATGGGTGTTTATGATGACCTGAAAGTTTTCGAGTATCTTGAGTTCTTCGCAGCGGCATTCGGAATCGAACGGCAAAAACGCAAATCCATCGTCGAAGGCGTTCTTGAATTGACCGACCTGCAGTCCAAGCAGGCCGCTACGGTTGACAGCCTCTCCCGCGGTATGCAGCAGCGGCTGGGCCTGGCACGGGTTCTCATTCATGATCCTCAGGTACTTATTCTGGATGAGCCTGCAAGCGGTCTTGACCCGCGAGCCAGAATTGAAATAAGGGAGCTGCTGCGTGAACTAAAACGCATGGGTAAGACCATTATGATCTCCAGTCATATTCTCAGCGAGCTTGAAGAGATTTGCGACCACATTGGCATTATCGAGCATGGCCAGCTTGTTTTCAGCGGCACCATGGAAGATATTCGCCCACGTCTGGGTATCCACAGTAAAGTGCGTGTCAAAGTGGCGAATAACCAGGATAAAGCTGTTGAGCTATTGTCCGCTCTGCCTCAAATACATCAGGTACAGGCGGTGGGAGATTATATTTTGGTGACATTTAACGAGGGAAGCGAAGGTGACGGTATTATAGCCCGAACCCTTGTCAAAGCAAAGTTAGATGTTATCGCCATTCAACCCGAAAAGCTAAAACTTGACGATGCATTCCTGCAGTTAACTAAAGGTATTGTACATTAATCACAAAAACAGACCCGGAGATAATTGCCTGAGATACTATGACGGTATCAATGAATATTTTTACTGAATTGCTTAATCCCGCCCGACTGTTCGGGCCTATCTTCGATAAGGAACTGCGTGTCTCCAGTCGGAGGCGCAGAAATTACGTACTTCGTTCCGGCTTTTGCTTGGCCTTAATTATATTTATTTTATCGATGTGGTTTTCAACCATCGGCATAAGAGGCTCCGGCTCATTGTTGTACCAGGTTTCGAGATACTCACAAGTTAGCCGAGCCGTGATTATCTCCTTCCTCTGGTACCAATTTATCGCCGTTCAGCTTATCGCTATGATTATGCTCAGCTCGTCCATCAGTGATGAAATCCGAACCGGGACCTTGAGCGTGCTTATGACGACGCCCATCAATAGTTTTCAAATCGTCATTGGTAAACTCTTAAGCAAGCTGTTACAGCTTATTTTATTATTGGCGATTAGCCTGCCGGTTTTAGCGATTATTCGTGTCTTTGGAGGTATCCCGTGGGATTATATTGTCTCAAGCATTTTTATTACTATGACTGCCACCATTTTAGTGGGAGCTTTAAGTCTTTTTTTTTCAACAATTTACCGTCATACCTTTAGTGTTATCATAGTAATTATTGTGGGATATGTATTGTTTTTCGGAGTTTTATCCGGTATTTTTATCTTATTAGCAGCCGCCGGAATATTTAACCAACAAGCGAGTCAATCCATAATCGCTCTGTTCAATCCATTCTGGGCGATGACTACTCTTACACAAGAAGCTTACACAGCTTCCACGGGTATATTTAACTGTCAACTGCATTGCCTGATAATGTTAGCTGCCGCAGCTTTCGTATTAGCTGTATCAGCGTGGAAGATAAGAAAATCATGCTTAACCGAGGCGTTTTGGAGACATACAAAGCTTAAATCTAATAAAGCATCGAAAATTAATGGCAACATCGAAATTATAAATTCTCATGCTTCAAGCGGATCGTTTAAGCATATCACGGGAGCACCCATCGTTTGGAAAGAAATGTACAGCGGTTTTTGGGGTACCGGCAAAACGGATCGAGCAATTACGGTTCTGCTGGTCGTTATTTTTTGCCTAATCGCTGTTTTATATTTGTTCTCCACTTTTAACAGGAGAATCCGCATATTTCCTTCTTATCTGATGTCGGGCATATATTTGATTGTGATGATTCGCCTGGCCATAGCAACGGCAGGCGGCATTGCCGGTGAAAAGGAATCCCGGACCCTGCCTGTTTTACTTGTGACCCCCTTAGAGAATGGGGAGATTATTCATGGCAAGATTATTGCTACGTTATGGAGAAATGGACCTCTGTTAGTATTATACTTTTTACTATTTCACGTTTTCTTTTATGGGATTAATAATTTAAGATTCATACAGGTATTGATTTACATTATTATCGCAATGGTCGGAATCGTTAGTTCGGTAGTTTTTATCATTGGAAGCGGTTCATACTTCGGCGTTCGTTTCAAAACGGCAACGACGGCGATTGCTGCAACGCTCGGCTCTTATCTGGTTCTTAAATTTCTTTTTGGTGGAGTGTTCAATCTTCTCAGATTTCTTGTTTATATCAGATTTGTACGAAGCCATATAGGCATAATGGCTTCGTCTTTACTTATCTCAGTTTTACCGACGCTTGCTATAGGCATGCTCGGTATATTTCTGGAGCGTCAGGCTGTCCGCCGGTTAAGGCGGAATATCTTTTGATTATTGTTTATGAATATAACTTCGATTTCGATAAATCCTGTTTCACAAATTATCAACCTCTCCTGGCTGACAGGCCCTATTTTCAACAAAGAATTACGTGTCTCCAGCCGGCGGAAAAGGTATTATTTTCTTCGCTCCGGTTATGTCGCGCTTTTAAGCTTTTTCGTACTTTTCGTTTGGTACTCCACTATCGGGATTCAGAGCTCCGGCACAAATCTATATCAGGTTTCAAGGTTTTCACAACTCGGCAGGAGTGTAATTGTTTCCTTTGTCTGGTTTCAATTTATTGTCGCTCAGCTTACCGCTATCGTTATGTTAAGCTCATCCATCAGTGACGAAATTTATACCGGCACATTAAATGTGTTAATGACTACTCCGGTCAACAGCTTCCAAATCGTAATTGGCAAACTTCTCAGCAAGCTGCTGCAATCGATGTTATTACTCGCTATAAGCTTACCTTTCTTAACGGTTATTCGAATCTTCGGTGGTGTACCCTGGGATTATGTTGTTTCAAGTCTGTGTATTACAGCCACCGCCGTCTTTTTTGCTGCCGCTTTAAGTCTTTTTTTATCAATATGTTATCGTCATGCCTATAGTGTTATTCTGGTTGTTGTTATCGGATATATGCTGTTTTTTGGAGCCTTACCCGGCTTTGTTGTATGGTTAGCGGTCAAAGGTGTGATAACCCAACAGACTACTCACTCAATAATCGCTCTGGTAAATCCCTTTTGGACTTTGGCTGCTGTAACGCAAAAGCTCTCAACACCATCAGTTAAAATTTTTAGCTGGCCGATGCATTGTCTGATTATGTCGGCCATTACAGCCGTTCTATTAGTCGTGTCAGTGTTGAAAGTCCGACATGCAGCCCTCAGTGAAGCGTTCGGGGGGAACAGAATGTTACGATCAAAAAATAAAAAAAGTGACATAAATACTTCACAGCCTCAAACTTTAACTGGTCCTGTTAAACGGGTCACAGGCGCACCAGTTTTTTGGAAAGAAAGGTACAAAGGATTCTTCGGCCGGAGCAAAACCGATGCTGCGATAACAATTTTACTATTTGTTATGGCCATTTTAGCAGGTGTCTTATTTTTATTTTCCGCCCATAACAATATGTTCATTATATTTCCATATTATCTTTTGTCCGGTGTTTATTTGATTGTTATGATTCGCCTCGCTATTTTTATCGCAGGCAGTATTGCCGGTGAAAAAGAATCTCGTACCTGGCCTATACTTCTTACGACACCACTCGAAGACAAGGATATTATCCTTGGCAAAGTAGTTGCCGCAATATGGAGAAATATACCGTTTCTGGTTCTTTATATGTTACTGCTCGGTATTTTCTACTTTTGTGTCAATTTGCAAAGGTTTTCACTGGGACAGATATTGATTAGTCTTCTTATCGCAGCAGCCAGTATTATTGGTTCGGTATTGTTTCTTATCGGTAATGGTTTATACTTTAGCGTACGTTTCAGGACAACAACATCTGCCATTGCCGCTACACTTGGTTCGTATTTTGTGATTAGATACCTTTTATGCGGCATTTTCAATCCTTTTCGAATTATGCTCATACGGACTATAATGCGTAGCCGTACGAGTCACATTATTTTGTCTTTAGCCGTTTCTATTATTCCGACACTTCTGGTCGGTGGAATCGGCATAATTCTTACGTGGCGTGCAATGCATCGGTTGAGGCGTAACATCTTTTAAATCTTTATTATTAATAATGCATCTTATATCGGCAAATTCTGTTTCAGCTTTCTTTAGATTTTCCTAGCTGACCGGGCCGTTATTCGATAAAGAGCTTCGCGTTTCCAGCCGACGCAAAAGAAATTATGTCCTGCGGTTCGCCTATATGATTTTTTTAATCCTGTTTGTTGTAATAACCTGGCTCAGTGTGGTTAAATTTCAGGGGACCACAACTTTTCAAAAATCACGAATGTCCGCAGCCGGTAAGAATATCATTACAACTATTGTCTTATTCCAGTTCATTGCAACACAGTTAATAGCAGTTATAACGCTGAGTAATTCCATCAGTGATGAAATCTACCATCGTACTTTAGGGGTTCTTATGACCACCCCCATCAACAGCTTCCAGATTGTTATGGGAAAGCTCTTCAGCAAGCTGTTGCAGATTATCCTTTTGTTGGCTATCAGTGTGCCTCTTTTAGCCATTGTCCGAATCTTCGGTGGTGTTCCACTTGATTATATCTTTTCCAGCCTGTGTATAACTTTGACTGCGGTGATTTTTGCCGGTGCGCTCAGCCTGAATTTTTCAATCAGTAACCGACGTACTTATGTTGTTATCATAAAGACAATAGTGACTCTCGGTGTTCTTTATATCTTTATCCCGGCGATGGTCGGTGTCCTTCTGCGTCCTCGATGGTTATATATTCCAGCATTCAGGAGTGCGGTCGGTCAATTTCCTGTTTTAATCGCTTTGCTTCACTTCAATCCTTTCGGAGCTATGTCCCTTAACACGGCGAAAATGCTTTCACCGACATCGGGGGTCCCTTTCTTTTCCTGGCCGCTTCATTGCGGGATTATGCTCGTCGCCTCAGCCGTTCTTATCGCCCGCTCCGTAAAGGTTGTGCGCAAGGTGGCACTGCGACAAGCTACGGGTTCTGTTGAGCTTGTCGCAAGATTCAGGTTAAAGCGAAAAAAAGGCCGAACTTCCCCCACAACCGATAGGCAAAGCGAATCCACCGGTACTATCAGAGAAGTCAATGGTTCGCCCGTACTCTGGAAAGAGCTAAGGGCTCCGATGATTCAGGGAGATAATGGCAGGAACAGTCTTATCGGTCTTGTATTTGCCGTTGTTGCCCTTTTGATTACGTATGCCGTGTTCGCTAAACATAGATATCTCGACGAAGACTTCTCTCATGCCATGTACGCTTTGATGTTCGTAACGATAGGCTCAATTTTCCATATAATACTCTCATCAACTTGTATCACCTCCGAAAAAGAATCGAGCAGTTGGCCGATTTTGTTAGCTACATCAATGGATGACTGGCACATCGTTGTTGGAAAAGCCGCCGGTGTATTATATAAATGTCTGCCTGTCTGGCTTCTTTTCGCCGGTCATGTTTTGATATTCGTTCTAATAAGGTATATTCATCCCGTTGCCGTATTTCATTTGTTTATATTTGTTTTAGGACTGACGACATTTCTCACAGGTCTTGGCCTGTACTGCAGCGCCCTTTTTAAGCGTACGACATGGGCGGTCGTCGGTAATTTTGCTTTCATACTGTTTTTGTGGGCGTTAATTCCTGTAGTTCTTGGAATGATAGCCGGTATTACCCGCAAAACCGATGTTTTTGAAACATATATCTCGGCCAATCCACTATTCCAATCATCGGTGATAATGTACGGTGCCGCCGGAGTATCCAATGCTCATACATCATTATCCTCTCTCGTATATAGCTGGCCGATTAGCGCCCGTAACGAATCTGTTTTTTCAACAACGGGGATTCTGCTGGCTTATATGTTGATTTATATACTTGGAGGTCTTTTTTTTACCTGGCGGTCAAAATGCCGATTTCGGCATAATATCTTTTAAGTGATACCTTATATGAATGCGCCTGCTTATATAATCAATTTATTCACCAAAATTCTGAGTCTGTCCTGGCTGACAGGTGCCATCTTTGATAAAGAGTTGAGGGTCGCCAGCCGACGGCGCAGAAGTTATGTCCTTCGCTTTGCTTACGTTATCCTGATGACCACGATTTTAACAATGGTTTGGCTTGGGGTAGTGGAATATAGCGGCTCTTCCCTTCAAAGAACTTCCCGAATGTTCGTTGCCGGACAGGCTATAATTATATTCATAGTCTGGTTCCAGTTTTGCTCCTGTCAGATTGTCGCCGGTGTCATGCTCAGTACATCCATCAGTGATGAAATTTATCATAAAACACTCGGATTGTTAATGACAACACCGATTAACAGCTTCCAGATTGTCATGGGAAAACTCCTTAGCAAATTATTGCAGTTGATATTGTTAGTGGCGATTAGTCTGCCTTTACTTGCCATAGTCCGCATCTTTGGCGGCGTACCATGGGATTATGTTATCTCAAGCCTTTGTATCACGTTTACCACGGTTCTTTTCGTCGGTTCGCTCAGTATGTTTTATTCGATATTTTGCCGGAAAGCTTACGTGGTTATTATTTTTACCATTCTGACATTAGGTGTACTTTTTCTTTTACTGCCTTTTTTAACTGCCTGGATTTGGTATATTATCACCGATAACTGGCCTGGAAGAACTTTTGCAGGAGTCATTTTTCTTCCAAATCCCTATTTTAATCTTTTATTCAAGACCTTAATGCTAATAGAACCGCGTGCTGTGGGAGGTGCACCAAGGGTATTTTGGCCTATACATTGTGGTGTAATGTTGGCCGCTTCATTAGTTATTTTACTGCTTTCTATAATCATTGTTCGTAAAGTGGCCTTGCGTCAGGCCACAGGACAGCTTATTATTTCTTCCAGAAAAAACCGTAATCGTCAAAAGTCCTCTACAATATCCGCCAATAAACGGGATTTTATTTCAACCATCAGAGACGTAAAAGGCCCTCCTGTTCTCTGGAAGGAGCTGAGACTTCCGGTATTGGGACGGCACAAGATCATTAACTTAATATGTATAATTCTCGGTGTCGGCCTGCTGCTTCTTACTTATTTGTTGTGTGCGAGGGAAAATAACCTCGGTGATGAAGAAGTTCACATATTCTATGCTATTATTTTTGTAAGTTTGGGAATGTTGCTGACAATCGTTATTCCTGCAACCAATATCACAACCGAAAAAGAGTCCCGTTCATGGCCCTTGCTTTTGGCTACGACACTGAATGACTGGGATATATTAATCGGTAAATTTCTCGGCAATATTCGCCGCTTACTGCCTGTTTGGCTCCTGCTGTTCGGCCATTTAATAATATTTTGTCTGTTGGGCTATATTCATCCGGTTGCAATTATCCAGATGGGCATTCTGGTAACCTGGATTGTGATATTTCTTTCCTGTACCGGTATATATTTCAGCTCTCGCTTTAAGCGTACGACGACGGCGGTTGTGATGAATTTTGTGCTTGCAGCAACTATTTGGGCATTAGTCCCAATACTTCTTTTTATTATTGCCGAATTTGCACATGGCAGCGATGATTTCGCCGAAGCTTATATGGACACAAATCCCCTGATCCATACTGTTGTCATCATGGAAGCTACTGCTGATGAAGGACATGTAAGAATAGGGAATTACCACTGGGTCGGTCCGGGAAGATCTGATTTTTTTGAATCGATGGGCTGGATATTGGTTTGCATGTCGGGTTATATATTTATAGGTATAATCTTCGCATGGCGGGCTAAATGTCGATTCAGAAAAAATGTTTTTTAACTGCTATAATATATACAATAAGATACTGATTGTATTGGAAAATATCATCTTAAACATACAAAGGATATCAGCTTGAAGGTTTTGGGCCTTATAAGCGGTTGTTGACATCAGGGCTTATGTCCCGTAAAATCCTGATATTATAGTAATTCTGAAAGGAAACCGAAAATGCGATTAAAAGGTGTCGTGCTTGCCGGAGGTACGGGTTCGAGGCTGATGCCGTTGACCAAGGTTACAAATAAGCATCTGCTGCCTGTAGGGCAAAAACCGATGATTTTTTATCCTATTGAGAAACTCACCTCGATAGGCATCGAGGAAATCCTGATTGTAACGGGCGTTGACCATATGGGAGATGTTGTCAACCTGCTGGGTTCGGGGAAAAACTTCCGCTGCAGGTTTACATATAAAGTCCAGGACCAAGCCGGCGGAATCGCGCAAGCCCTGGCATTAGCCGAGAATTTCGCGGATAACCAGCCTATGGTTGTTATCCTCGGTGATAATATCTTCCAAAACAGCCTAAAAAGTTATGCCGATAAATTCATAGCTCAGAAAAACGGTGCGAGAATATTGCTCAAGCAGGTAGCTAATCCTCAACGTTTCGGTGTTGCCGAAATAATCGACGGCAAGATTGTCGGTATCCAGGAAAAACCTGAAGAGCCGAAGAGCGATAATGCCGTAACCGGCATATATTTTTACGATGATTCGGTTTTCGATATAATACGCACACTCAAACCATCGGCCCGCGGCGAATATGAAATTACTCATGTCAATGATGCATACATCGCCAGGGAGCAACTGGAATATGATATTCTCGATGGGTGGTGGACGGATGCGGGTACATTCGAATCGCTAAACAGGGCCAATGAATTGGTAGCCAAAGAGCCGCCTCAATAGCAGGGTATGGTATTTAATTCTCCGACAAAAAAGTATGAAAGTTATAGAAACGAAAGTGCCGGGAGTGCTGATATTTGAGCCGGATGTTTTTTCCGACGAGCGAGGTTTCTTTCTGGAGACCTGGCGAAGCACGCATTATGAGAACGCCGGTGTTAAAGGTCCTTTCGTCCAGGACAACGTTTCATTCTCTAAAAAGGGCGTTTTAAGAGGCTTGCATTACCAATACCCACAATCACAGGGCAAATTAGTCCAGGTCTTATCCGGCAGTGTCACAGATGTCGCTGTGGATATTCGAGTAGGTTCTCCCACTTTTGGTCGGTGGATCAGTGAAGTAATTTCAGATGTAAACCATAAGCAGGTATATATTCCTCCGGGTTTTGCTCACGGATATTGTGTTACCAGTGAGACGGCATTATTTTTATATAAATGTACGGATTTTTATAACCCCACAACAGAAAACGGCATTATTTGGAATGACCCTGAGTTGCATATCAACTGGCCTGTCAAGGAGCCTGTTCTTTCGCCTAAAGATGCAAAATATCCAAAACTTAAAGATATTGCACCGGAAAAATTACCGCGTTTCGGAGAATTTTGATGACATCATATGACGACAGCTTTTTCATTTTGGGCGGTAAAGGAATGCTCGGCTCGGACCTTGCGAAAACCTGTGAACAGGAGGGATTTGACGCAAGAATTTTCGATTTACCTGAATTTGACATAATAGATTATCGGCAATTTGAAAAAAAGCTCGAAACAGCGGATATAATTATTAATTGCGCCGCTTATACTGATGTCGATGGCGCTGAAAGTAATCCTGATTTAGCATATAAAGTCAACGCAGAAGCAGTAGGGCAGCTTGGTATTTTTGCACGTGAGCACAATAAATGGATTTTACACATTAGTACCGATTTCGTTTTCAGCGGCGAATTAGACAGACCTTATATCGAGACTGATCCGCCAAATCCCATTAACACTTACGGTAAAACAAAGCTAGCGGGTGAACAACTCCTTGCCAAAAGCGGCTGCAAACACTGTATATTACGTATAGAATGGACTTATGGCTCTGCCGGTGATAACTTCGTGACAAAACTTATTGAACGTGCGAAATCCGGTGACACGCTTAAAGTTGTTGACGATCAAATCGGTTCGCCCACGGCTACAGCCGAAGTTGCCAAAGCAATTTGCACCTTGCTAAATCATAAGCCGCAGGGTGTATTTCATTTTGCAAGTTCCGGCTATGCCAGTCGATTCGAGACGGCAAGGTTTATTTTTGACAAGCTATCAATGGATGTTGATCTTTTACCATGTAAAACAAGCGACTATTTAAGTACAGCGGCAAGACCACTGAACAGCCGATTCAACTGCAGTAAAATAACAACTTTACTCGACAGTCCAATAGAACACTGGCAGAGGCCGTTAGAGCAATTTTTGAGGAATATATGAAAAATATCCTGGTCACAGGCGGAGCAGGTTTCATCGGAAGCAATTTTGTACGGATGGTGCTTTCCGAACACAGGGATTGTTTTGTAGTCAATCTTGACAAGCTGACTTACGCCGGTAATCTTGAGAACCTTAACGAATTCATGGAACACCCGAATCATAAATTCATAAAAGGCGACATTTGCGACGGTGATTTAATCGAGAAAATAGTAAACCAATACGAGATAAATGTAATTGTAAATTTCGCCGCTGAAAGTCACGTTGATCGTTCAATAAATGAACCGAAGATTTTCATAAAAACCAATATAACCGGCACCTTAACATTACTCGAGGTGGCCCGTGACAAAAAGCTGGAACGTTTTATTCAAATTTCGACCGATGAAGTGTACGGTTCCCTCGGTCCGAAAGGTAAATTCACCGAGCAGACACCCTTGAGTCCCAATTCCCCGTACTCAGCCAGCAAGGCGGCCGCCGACCATTTAGTCGGAGCATTCGGTCATACGTGGGGCGTAAAATATAATATTACCAGGTGCTCAAATAATTACGGCCAATACCAGTTTCCCGAGAAGATGATACCGCTGATGATTAATAATGCCCTCAACAATAAGGAGCTTCCTGTTTACGGTGACGGGCTTTATGTGCGGGATTGGCTGTACGTATATGACCACTGCACGGCTGTTTGGGAAGTTCTGCAGAAAGCCCCTCCCGGCGAGATTTACAATATCGGCGGCTGCAACGAAAAGACTAATATGGAGGTTATTAACTTAATCCTCAATCGCCTGGGCAAGCCAAAATCACTGATAAAACATGTTACCGACAGGCCGGGTCACGATAGGAGATACGCTATAGATGCAAGTAAAATAATAAATGAACTCGGATGGCAGCCGTCGGTAAACTTCGAGGAGGGAATAAATAAAACCATCGACTGGTATCTTCAAAACACCCAATGGCTCGATAATGTAGTCTCAGGCGATTACCAGAAGTATTACGAATCAATGTACGGAAACCGCTAAACAGCCGTCTCAATAACATCCCTATCCAAAGATTCGTCTTCCATCAATTCCTTTATAAGGGGTAAATTAAAAAAGCGGCGAAGCTTTCGCTCGGATTTTCTTTGGGCATGTCGGTGATGCAAACGTCTCTGCTCCGGTCGCAGTCCCGCCGTTGCATGGGCAAGATGTACCATATATTTCATCATCTCGGCCGTATCGATAACCACTGCATGGTAACCGTTTTCCTTGAGTTGATAATACATCTGCTCGGCCGAGGTGTAATCTATCCAGCGTCCCTGGGCGTAGAATCTCAAATCCAATCGCCTGATAGGCTCTGAGCGATATATGGCACAATAATCTCGCGGACACAATTCCCGTTTTAGCTGTCGTGCTTTTTGATCGCCAAGCAAATTTCGACGCAGCCATAGTTTGGCTTTTTTTGTGTCCGTCATCTTTCTCGTAAATTCGTATATCGGATTCCGCAATTCAAGTTTCCAGGCGCCGACAACAGCACATTTAGGATCATCTTTCATGGGCAGGATTAAACGTTCCAGCCACCCCGGACGTTTAATCAGGGTATCTGTGTGCATAATGACGAAATATTCGCCGCGGCTATGCACAAAGCCCAAATCAAGTGCCGTGGCGAACGCTTGGATCCAATTTTCAGGAGTTTGTTTGCCCCGCTCAATCAACTTTATCCAGGAAAGTGACCGCAAGTAAGGCAGTGATTCGTCTTCAGAGCCGTTATCGACCACTATAACCTCTATGGGAATGTTTTGAGTGAATTTTCGTATGGCACGAAGGCATGGTATTACCAGTTCCCTGACCTGCCAGTGGGGTATGCAAATACTAACCTGAGGTTTAATTTTCCCGTCCATTGGAACTAATCTCCTTTTCGTTTTCTAAAGCCGCTAATTTTAAAAGTTTATATACAACAATCAAGCTTTTTTTCTTTAACTTGCACACCCACATGGTAGAATATGCAGCAATGACCGGCCCAAGGGAAAAATCATTGGTATAGTGGTCTGAACAGGCTTTAACGTTTATAATATATAGAAGAAATAATTCAGTATGTGAAAAGAATAATCTCTCCTTCAATATAAAGGATTACAGGAGCTAAATATGAAAAGGATTCTCGTAACAGGCGGAGCGGGTTTTCTTGGCTCACATCTTTGTGAAAAGCTTCTACAGGCCGGATATGAAGTACTTAGTGTCGATAACTATTTTACGGGAAGAAAAAGTAATATTGCGCATCTTTTGACTAATCCAAACTTCGAAGCAATGCGACATGATATAACATTTCCACTTTATGTTGAGGTTAATGAGATATACAATTTTGCCTGTCCGGCATCTCCGATTCATTATCAATTCGATCCCGTGCAAACAACAAAAACCAGCGTCCATGGAGCAATAAATATGCTCGGTCTTGCTAAAAGAGTAAAAGCCAGAATATTTCAGGCATCAACCAGTGAGGTGTACGGCGATCCCCGAATACACCCGCAAAAGGAAAATTATTGGGGCCATGTTAATCCTATCGGTTTACGTTCATGCTATGATGAGGGTAAACGCTGTGCGGAAACCCTGTTCTTTGATTATCATCGCCAGCACAGGCTCCAGGTAAAAATCGCTCGCATTTTCAACACTTACGGCCCGCGGATGTATCCTGATGACGGCAGGGTTGTGTCGAATTTTATTATTCAGGCCCTTAAAAACAAACCTATAACTATCTACGGCGACGGAATGCAAACCCGCTCTTTTTGCTATGTGGATGATCAGATTGAAGCATTTATTCGTCTTATGAATTCGCCGGCGGATTTTACAGGCCCGGTAAACCTTGGTAATCCGGTGGAAATCACTATCGGCGAGCTGGCCGAAACAATTATCGATTTGACCGGTTCATCCTCGAAACTTCAGAATAAGCCCTTGCCGTTTGATGATCCCAAACGGAGACGCCCCGATACCACACTGGCAAAAGAAAAACTCAATTGGCAGCCGGAGGTAACATTGGAAGAGGGCCTGAAAAAGACAATCGCTTATTTCGACTCACTTTTAAGTAAAAAGTTACCTGTAATAAAAAGTGTTAAATCCGTTCGCTCAATTAAATCCATCCCAGCGAACAGAAAAACAAGTCTCCAACCGGCTGAAGGTATTCAAAAATCATAATTATGAAAGAAATGATAAGTAACATCGTATTTACAAAAAACCGCCCATTGCAGTTGGAAGCGTACTTAGAGAGCCTTTATAAATTTTTCCCCTCAGAGCTTATACAAACGTATATAATTTATAAAGTCGAATTATTTAACCGGCAGTACGATCTGCTCTTCAAGAAGTACAAAAATTGTGTTGTTATGGAAGAAATAGATTTTCATAGTGACTTCATGCAGGTCCTTGATCAAATCCGGTCAAAATATATCCTGTTCGGAATAGATGACGTGGTTTTCTTCGAACAGGTTAGTTTTGATGTTATCGACAGAACATTCGCAGAACACAGCAAAAATATATTTGGTTTCACTTTGAGATTCAGTCCCGCATCTCTAAAAGACAGTGATGATACCATTACCGAATGTACCGTCGCCGGAGAACCGGTTTACAGACTGAACTGGAAGAAAGGTCAAACACCACATACGAGGTATCCGTTCGAGCTGTGCTGCACATTTTATAAAACGGATCTCGTTAAAAAGATTATCTACGGCTCGATGATAAATAATCCGGCCGTAAAGAATATATTTAAACCGTCATCATTTTTAATGAAGATTTTTGAGAGAGCCGAATGGAAGCGGTCGATGCTCAAACGCTTCGGATATTTTTTCAGCCCCAACACTCTCGAATCCTGGCCCTGTCGGTGGTGTCGCAATAATAGTGAGAAACTACCCGATTATACTTATTTCCAGAAACTCTGTGCTTCTGCTATACAGGTAAACATGGTCAACACTTCCACGAAAAACGACCATGACGGCACAAGCGAGCAAACAGTCGAGGCTCTCAACGAAAAATATATAAATAATTACAGGCTCGATATCGATTTTGTCGCGGGAAAAAAACCTACGGAACCCGGATGCGGACATCAATATTTTAAGTTAAAAAAAGTGGGAAGCAGTGGCAATATTCGATAGTATTAATGGAAAAACTATGGTGTCATCTGTGAAGGAACCTTTGAAATATTTTCTCGAGCGAACAACGCCGTTTGGAACTCTGGCACGAATGCACAGACAAATGAAGCTTGAGAAGAAATTCCACAAGTGGGAAAAAGACGGTGCTACAGGCCCAATGCCTAATTTGGGTAAGCAAAGGGTGGTTGTGGAATACATAAAAAAACATTCTCCCGAGGTTTTCATCGAAACAGGCACCTACAAAGGAAAAATGGTTTACGCTGTTATGCCGTACATCAGCCGGATTTACTCCATCGAGTTCGATTCAACGCACTATCAAAATGCTCAAAGTAGATTTACCGGTTATCCGGATATTCAAATTCTGCATGGCCAGAGCGGAGAAATTCTGCCGCAGGTTTTGAAAAATATCGACAAACCTTGTCTTTTCTGGCTCGATGCACACTACTCGGGTGGTTCCACCGCCAAAGCAGACCTGGAAACACCAATCATGCAGGAAATAGAGTGCATACTCAATCATCCGCTCGCATCAAAGCACGTTGTGCTTATTGACGACGCCCGATGTTTTGTTGGCCGGAATGACTATCCAACACTAAATGCACTCGAGGAATTTATTAAGAGGACCTGCCCCGATTGGATTTTTAATGTAGAGAATGACATCATCAGAACACATTCGAACAAAGGGCATATTAATGAGCCAAAACAATAGTACAACTGTTTCGGAAACGACAAAAAGAAAAGATTTATGGTTAACCGAGTATGCTTGTAATGTAACCTCGCAGTACGGCGAGGACGGAATCATCGAAAAAGTCCTGGAAACTTTGGGAGTAAATGACAAGTGGTGCGTGGAATTCGGCAGCTGGGACGGAAAAGCATGCAGCAACACTTATAATCTCATCAGCGAGAAAGGATATTCGGCGGTGCTCATAGAAGGTAATCGAAAAAGGTATAAGGATTTGTTAAAAACTTTTACCGGAAACGATAAGGTCATTATGATAAACAAATTTGTCGGTTTCGACCGGGAAAACGGACTGGATACCATCCTCAAAGAGACAGCAATACCGGTTGATTTCGATTTGCTTTCCATTGACATAGATGGAAACGATTATCACGTCTGGAAGGCAATCAAAAATTATAAACCAAAAGCAGTTGTGATTGAATTTAATCCGACCATTCACAAGACGGTCGAGTTTGTCCAGCCCCCCGATCCTCGTCTGCAGCAGGGCAGCAGTTTGTTATCGATCACGAAGCTGGCAAATTCAAAAGGTTATGAACTCGTTTGCACAACAAAAACCAACGCTATTTATGTAAAGAGCGAATTTTTCGAACTCTTTGGAATAAAAAACAATTCTGTGGAAAATATGATGACCGACGAGTCCCTGATTACACACATATTCTGCGGCTATGACGGTACGGTTTTTATTCGCGGCTGCGGTTCGATACCGTGGCAGAGAATCTCTTACAAAGAGTCCAGAGTTCAACAAATCCCAAAATGGGCGATCAAAAAAGTCGGGGACCGAAACATAGTGAGAAGAAAGATGGGAAAAATTTACAGACGTCTTTTAAAAAAGAACATCATTTAGTCCAATCCCGTTAGATTCCGATTTATTTTCTCTGAGTCTTCAAAGTTAATTATTCTCTTGATAGATGACAAACTTGAAAAAAATGGTGATTAAAAAAGGAAAACATCGCTTATGCAGTTCAATTCGATGATTTTTATAATCTTCGGTGTTATTTTTTTTACAATGTGGCCTGTTTTCCGCAGACGCAATAACATGCGATGGATATTTCTTGTTGCCGCATCCTTTGTTTTTTACGGGTGGTGGGACTGGCGATTCCTGTTTTTAATCATAGCCAGCGGTTTGATAGATTTCTTTGCCGGACTGGGAATGGAACGCCTCCCGCGACACAGAAAACTGATGCTGGTCCTATCCATTATAGGGAATGTCGGCTCACTGGGAGTATTCAAATATCTTGATTTTGGAATCAGCAATACTAACTGGATACTAAAAAGCCTTGGTATCGAAACTCATATCCCTGCGGCTAATCTGATTTTGCCGATTGGAATCAGCTTTTATACTTTCCAGTCGATGAGCTATACGATTGACATTTATCGGGGGCAACTTCATCCGACGCGGAATATCTTTCATTTCTTCGCCTATTTGTCGTTGTTTCCACAATTAGTCGCCGGCCCAATAGTCCGCGCCCGGGATCTTCTTCCACAGCTAAAATCCGCACAGCCGCTCAACGAGCAGCAACGCTGGGACGGACTCAAGCTAATCGTTTTCGGCTTTTTTAAGAAGGTAGTGGTTGCCGATACGCTTGCCATCACTGTAAACGCCGCTTTCGCTGCGGATACACCCGCCGGCTCTTGCAGTTACTGGTGGATTATTATGATTATGTTCGCATTTCAGATATATTGTGATTTCAGCGGCTATAGCGATATCGCCCGGGGGCTCGGCAAATGGATGGGCTATGAATTTCCGGTCAATTTTAACAATCCTTATATTGCCTCAAGTTTCAGAGAATTCTGGCAAAGATGGCACATCTCCCTGTCAACCTGGTTCCGAGATTATGTTTACATCCCTTTAGGCGGTTCACGTAAAGGGAAATTGCACGGATATGCGGCAATGTGGCTTACAATGCTGATTTCGGGCCTCTGGCACGGAGCTGCATGGCATTTTATTCTCTGGGCCGTTATGCATTCGATGTATCTGTCTCTCGAGCGCATCACAAACTGGCCGAAAAAACTGTCCGCTTTACCCGGGGGGCGACATCTTACACCGTTAGCTGTTTTCATACTGACTATTCTGGCGTGGGTATTTTTCCGGGCGGAATCTTTTTCTCAGGCGATAGCGGTGTTTCGAATAATGTTAAATCCTGCTGCTATCAACTATGCCGCCGCCGACAGCCTGATTGATAATAATGCTGTAAATGTATTGTTGATTATAATCGGCAGCCAGTTATTTTTCCACCTCGGTTGGGACAGAGCACAGTGGGTAACATCAACTTCAAAAGCCGGAACTACTTTTGAAACGTTATTTGTGGCATTTCTGATTTTGACGTGCGTTTATATGCGTGCGCCATCCAATACATTTATTTATTTCCAGTTTTAATGATAAAAAGTGAAGAGGAATAATACAAGTACGATTATGAATCTGATTCGCAGTGACAGGACAGTAAGAGCTTTGCTTTTAGCGATAATATTAATTATTATTATGGGCTCACTGCGTCCGAACACAACCAGCGGAATGTACGAGAAGAGATACTGGGCAACAAAAATCTGCTGGCAAGATTATGCGGATATTGTAATTACGGGTGACTCGCGAGTTTTAGGAGGAGTGTCGCCCGGAAAGATGCAGGAAACATTAAAGAACAGATGTATTGTTAATTATGGATTTGCGAGTAATTTATATGATTCCCAATATCTTGAGGCGGTGGAAAAGGTATTAAAAGAAAATAGCGATAACAAATCAATTATTCTTGGCATTACACCTCATTCACTTACTGAAGATGGGAACATTACGGGGCAGTTTTTCGCTCTTAAAAGTCTTTCGAAACAAGATATCTTTATGCACATGCATTTTGCAGGGGTATTGAGTTTTTTTGAATATATGTCCTTTCGTGACGCTTTGTTGGGTATTTCTCCGGGACTTGCAGGCAGTAACACGCACAAAGAACTTTTTGCCGATGGCTGGCTTGCTTACAGCAAAAAACCTCCCGGTAAGAAAAAAGAGCTTAAGAATTATATGAAAATTTATGAAAGATGCCATGTTACCCAGAAGATGATTGATAATCTTCTGGGATATGTTACCAGATGGACCGAATCTCAGATAAATGTATATGGCTTCCTGGTTCCGACCTGCAAAGAAATGGTGGAACTGGAGGAACAATATAGCGGCTTAAATCTCCCGGAATTTAAAGAGGCTTTTCAAAATGCAGGTGGAAACTGGATTGAAGTTGGTCCAACTGCTTATAACAGCTTTGACGGTTCGCATCTCCAGAGAGAATCGGCGGTTGAATTATCAAAATTATTAGCGTTAAAGATATCTGAAGCAGAGCATAAACGATGAAAGAGTATTCAGTCAGGAAAGAAGTTCTAAGGGAGGTATCAAGCATCTCGCCGTAAGATATTCTAAATATGAATAATACTGCAATCAAATTGAACAGACTTCTGAAAGACAGAGCATTAAGAACCCTGGTATTATCCCTTATTTTGGTTATTATCATGGGTTCGTCCCACCCACCCGTGATAAGCGGCATGCATCCGAATGAATACTGGGCTCTGAAATCGGATTGGTATCATTGCGCCGATGTCGTATTAGCGGGTGACTCCCGTATACTTTGCGGAGTGTCTCCAAAGGAGATGCAAAAATACATGTCGGGCTATAAAGTCTTAAATTATGGCTTCGGAGGAGCATGGTTTTCAACGCAATATTTGGATAAAGTTGAGACAATCCTGAATCCTCAAAGCAATAAAAAAACGATAGTTGCAGGTATAACCCCGCATTCGCTGACCAGACGGGAGGTTGGAACGGGTAATTTTTTCGAAGTTATGTCAATGACAAAATCCGAGAAGTTCTTTAATACTCATTTGGCCAAACTGGCTTACTTTTTTGAGCCCTTGTCGTTCGAAGATGCAATTAAGCAAATGCATACTTCACGCGAAGACATCAATAATAAAGAAGCATATTATCCGGATGGCTGGATATCGGGTCATAAAATACCCGGTTCAATCGAAAAGGAACTAAAAAAATACACAGGCTTTTACAACGAAAGGCTTGTTGATCCCTGTAACGTCGAAAATATCGCCGACTACGTGGAAAAATGGATAAAGCAGGGGATAAAAGTCTATGGTTTTATGCCCCCGAGCTGTCAAGAAATGTATGACCTTGAAATGAGAATAAGCGGGATTGATAAGCCATATCTTGTCAGGAGATTTCAGGAATCAGGTGGTATCTGGATTGAAACTGATCCCGCCGGTTATGTGAGTTTTGATGGAACGCATCTCCAGAGAAAGGCCGCTCTTGAATTCTCACAATATTTAGCGACAAAGATAAACGATATCGAACAACGAAAAAATGTAACAAGTATTAGCCAAGACTATACTGGAAAAGAAAATATTCGGGAAGTTAAATGAGCACAGCTAAAAAGATATTTGTTGTTACGGACTTAAGCAATAGGCCTTTGAAAATACGTCCAATATAAGAGAGAAAAGGATTTGTTAAAATGAAGCTATTGATAAATATCCTGTGCTTTTTTGTGCCGTTGAAAAAATGGCGAAGGAAGATCAGGCATCGCATGATATCCCTGAAAGAGCGGCGAAAAGTGCTCTTGGATTATGGATGCACGATCGATGCCGATACCATAACAACACCTCAAGGCGTCAAAATAGATATTTCCGATGACTTAGACAATCCCTTATATCTCGTTATAGAAGTTTTCGTACATAGCGAATATAACTTGAATCTGAGAAAAGAATCAATACTCATTGACATAGGAATGAATCGAGCAGCGGCATCTTTACTCTTTGCGACCAAAGATAATATTAAAAGAATATATGCCTATGAGCCTTTTAAACCGACTTTTGAGACGGCAAAGAATAATCTAAAATTAAATCCAAAGCTTAGTGAAAAAATAATTCCTCTTAATTATGGGCTTGGTAAAACAGAGGCAATCCTAGAATTGCCGTATGCAGCCGATGCCGCTGTCGGCATGAGTACTACTTATGAGGTGTGCAAAGGAAGAAAGAACATTCAAAAGGAAAAAGTTATCATCAAAGACGCCGCCAAAGAATTCATTGCTATTTTAGAAGACAACAATAATAAACATATAATCGTCAAATGCGACTGTGAAGGTGCTGAGTTCGAAATCTTTGAAAGACTTGATGAAGAAAATATTCTGAATAAAATAGATGTTGTCATGATGGAATATCATTTTGAGAAGCCTGACAAGTTGATAAACATCCTGACTAAAAACAATTTTGCCGCTCAAACAAGAGCTGGTTCGAGAAAAGAGACAGGATATATTTATGCAGTAAGAATGGCGCAGAAGAATTAATAGTTCCGGGGTAAAAATATATAGAAATATTATATTAATTAACTACTAATTTTGTTAAAGAAGGTTGGTTTCTAATATTTAATTATACATTTTGTTTTCCATAAAATTATTATCCGGTCATTGCGGGTACGAATTTATACCCTGCTGTAATTATGACTTTTGTTTCTTTAATAATTATATTGCCTGGAAAAATGTATGCCTAAGATAAAACGATTCTTTATCATTGCCGACATTAAAAGTAATCCGATGAGAATGTTTTCGGATCAAATTCCCATGCTGGCCAAAGGTATGATTCGCCTTGGACATGATGTGCGTTTTTTCAGCTATTGTGATACCCTTTCTCAATTAAGTCCGTTCAAAAGCAAGACTATTTCCGCTATTTTATATAAGTCACGTGTCGATGAGCTTTTAGTCAAACAAATTCAAAACTATCAACCAGATATAGTATATACCAGTTTTCCCAATATTTTTGATGCGGAAACAATACGGCATATTAGAGAAGTGTCACCGGATACCGTGCTAATCGGTTTCGATGGTGATCCGTGGCCCAAACGGCAGAAAAACAGGATAGAAACGGCTAAGGAACTTGATATATTAACAGCAACTAATGACGGTCAATGGCTGCAGGATTATAGGGATGCAGGTGTTCGGTTATGTGTATTTATGCCGAACTTTTGTGATCCTGACATTGAATACCGATATAATGTCCGGGAACAATGGAAGACGAATATTTTGTGGATAGGCAAATTAGGACACCATGCCGATACCAGAGAAACCTTCAGGGAGGAATTGGTTAAGGAATTGGCCACTCGACCAAATTGCACTATTTACGGCTGTTGTGGAAGACCAAAAATTGGTGGCAGGGACTTTTTATTTGCAATAAGCGGCGCCCGAATAGGTGTAAACGTAAACGCATACGGACCTATGAAATTCTGTCACTCGGACAGGCTTACACGGTTTCTTGCCTGTGGTACTTTTGTTTTAGCAAAAAGATTTCCTGATACCGACATCCTCTACAAAGACGGGGAGCATTTAAAATATTTTGATACGATTGAGGAGTTTTTCGAACTGGCTAAGTGGTATCTAAACCATGAACAGGAAAGAAAAAAAATTGCCGATGCCGGAATGAAATGGATACACGAACAATTCAATGGAACAAAAATCGCCGGTTATATACTTGAACTCGTTGAAAAAGGCAGGTATAGTGCACCATGGTTTGAGCATCTTTCAACGGCACAAATGGGAAGGTGACTAAAGTTTTTTTATGTTTTGAAAACTTTCAAACGATTTTATAAATAGCGTTTTAATATGTAATTCAAAAGACTTGTTTTTTTAAATTGTTTATAGAATTTTTCAGCTTCACTTTTCTTGCCAGCACGTTCAGACATTTTTGCACACTTGAGATATATTTTAGATAAACATTTGTCCTTATATGATAATAGATTTGATGGTAAATGATATATGTTGTCATTGAAAACCATTTCATAATACTTTGGCAATTCTTCCGCCCACTTTAATTTGCTTTGAATGGATTTCGATTGCTCGTGATTTCGAAAAAAGGCAACCGCACCGGGCACATACTTGATCAAACCGTGAGCGGCTATTCTAATAAAATATTCACGATCTAAAACAACATGCCATTGGGGAACCAAATAACCTAATTTTTTAACAACTTCACGCCGCCACATGGCCGATTGTTGGGGAATCGGACATTCGGCATATTTAAGCATGTTCTTAATATTTGTCTGCTTTCCTTTACGAAGACGTTTCCTTGAAGGTTCCGGTCCCTGTTCGATGTCACCATAAATCATATCAACATTCGGATTTTCTTTGAATTGTCGAACACGGCTGGCAACATAATCGGGGTATAAAATATCATCCGAATTTACCCAGCATACAAGATCACCGATTGCACGTTTTAATCCTTTATTGACCGCATCGGCCTGGCCGTCATCGGGTTCGTTAATCCAATAGGCTATTTTTCCTTCATACTTTTTAATAATATCTATGCTGTTATCTGTAGAGTCGCCATCGATAACCAGATATTCAATGTTATCATATGACTGGTTTAGAACCGATTGGATTGTTTGTTCTATATATTTACCCTGATTATAGGATGGCGTTATAACACTGACACGGATTGAATGTTCTTTTTTCATACTCAAAGTAACCAGTATAAGATTATTGAAAAATTCAGATTCAATAAAATATCATACGTAAGTAACCATACAAGAGAATTTTAATCAAAATATGTAGATTATTGCATACCATAGATGATTAGGTATAATGCAATCCTGAATCTTAATTACAATATATAAGAATATTTAATATCAATGAATTATAAAATCAAAATCGACCTGGACAAAATACTAAAAAACCACGAATCACTGGTTATTGAATTGGGAAGTGGAAAAAAGAAGAAGGTAGGAAGGATCACCGTCGACAACGTGGATTTGCCGGAAGTTGACATAGTTGCCGACCTGGAAGAGGGTCTGGCTTTTTTACCGGACGAATCGGTTGATGAAATCCACTGCCGAAGTGTGCTGGAGCATATCGGGAATTTCAAGTCCCTGATGGCTGAAATCGTCAGGGTCCTGAAAAAAGACGGCACAGCACATATCTTCGTGCCGCACTTTTCCAATCCCTATTACTATTCGGATTATACACACAAGCGATTCTTCGGATTATATACGTTCTATTATTTCGTGAAGCCACAATACCAGCTTCGTAGAAAAGTGCCGGATTATTATTCCAGGACAAAGATCAAAATTTTGTCCCAGCGTTTAATTTTCAGGTCTTCATTTAAGCTCATCAATCCCTTCAAGAAACTCTTTGGCTGGCTCGTCAACCTGCACACTCTTTTTCAGCAGTACTACGAGGAAAATCTATGCTATTTATTTCCTTGTCATGGAATTGAGCTTGTATTCACCCCGGACAAATAGCAAAACGACTGAAAAACCGGGCAGAACAATAAATATTATAATGCTGATGTTATTGCATCGACAATCGTTTTTACATCAGCTTCGCTGAGCCATGGATGCATCGGCAAAGATAATATTTCGGTGCAAATTCTTTCGGTGACAGCAGGCCGGACATCGAATCCGAGGTCACGATAGGCTTTCTGTTTATGAGCCGGAACCGGGTAGTGAATTTGCGTATGTATATTATTTTGCAAAAGATGTTGCTGCAATTTATCTCTTTTCCCGCACCTGATGACATACAAATGATAAACATGCTCGGCGAATTCCTTCTCGATGGGAGTGACTACAGGTAATCCACGCAATAGCTCATTATATTGACCGGCGATTTCCCTCCTCCTTTCATTCCATTTATCCAGATACCTGAGTTTCACCCTTAAAACCGCCGCCTGAATCTCGTCCAGCCTGCTGTTGACTCCCACAAAATCATGCACGTTTTTTTCGTTCTGGCCGTAATTTCTCAACTGTCTTATTTTTTCCGCCAGCTCGTTATTATCCGTCACTACCATGCCGCCGTCACCATACGCGCCGAGATTCTTGGCCGGATAAAAACTGAAACAGCCGATATTACCGATACTTCCAACCCTTTTCTCTTTATATTTAGCTCCGTGAGCCTGGGATGCATCTTCAATAACATGGAGATTGTGTTTTTCGGCAATCTCCATGATTGTTGTCATATCCGCTGGATTGCCGTAAAGGTGAACGGGTATAATTGCCCGTGTCTTTTTCGTTATATTTTTTTCTATTTGTGTGGTATCGATGCAGAATGTGTTCGGATCAATATCCACAAAAACCGGTCTGGCACCGTTTCTTATGATACTATCCACAGTCGATATAAAGGTGTGAGAAACCGTCAGTACCTCGTCATCGTCGCCGATACCAAGGGCCTGAACCGCCAGCAGCAGGGCGTCGGAGCCGGAATTAACTCCTATTCCGAATTTCGTTCCAATGTAACTGGAAAATTCCTGCTCAAATTTTTCCAGCTCCCGGCCCAGTATGAACCAGCCGCCTTTGAGAACCTTGCGAATAGCTTGTTCGATTTGGTCCGCTATCTCATCGTACTGTTGCTGCAATCCTGCGAACTCTATCATTTTGTCCTTATTACGCCGTCCTTTTTATCTTGATAAACTTTTCCACACACGCATTCAGCCACCGAATCTTTGAAGATCAGGTCCTTGCAGCATTCACAAACATAACCCCGCACTCTTGCCGGGACTCCATAAACCAAGGCATAGTTGGGGACATCATTTGTGACCACGCTTCCCGCTCCTACCATTGCCCATGTCCCTACGGTAACTCCGCATATAACCGTCGCATTAGCACCGATACTTGCCCCTTTCCGGACGAGTGTTTTGACATACTCGTTCGGATACACTTTGCTTCTCGGTTTAAGATCGTTCGTGAATGTCGCATTCGGTCCTATGAAAACGTTGTCCTCTATTCTCAAGCCGTCCCACAAATAAACACCGCTTTTTATCGTGACATCATCACCGACAACAACGTCCCCTTCAATAAAAGTGTAGTCGCAAATATTGCAGTTTTTCCCGATTATCGCGTTTTCGAGTATATGAGCAAAAGCCCAGACTCTTGTCCCTTGTCCTATATGCTCTGTCTCTACAATCGCCTGCCCATGTATATACACTCCCTCGATTTTTTTACTCCTTGTCATCGCTTTTACCTTTCGTGACAAGATTCTTGAACTTCTTGTAATCCCTTATGTAATCATCTGCGTCATAAAGCTCCGAGGCCAAAACAAGGCAAACCGAGCCGGAAGAAAAATTTTCAATTTCTCGCCAGGTCATCATGGGAATATACAGGCCATAATAGGACCTGTTCAGGTAATATTCCTTTTTTTCGCGCCCGTCGTCAGTAACCACTGTAAAACTGCCGCTTGCCGCAATGACAAACTGCTGAAGGCGTCTGTGGGCATGTCCTCCCCTCGATGCTCCCCCGGGCACATCGTACAGGTAATAAACTCGCTTTATGTCGAAAGGTATGTGTCGGAACGATTCGATAAAAGTAAGATTTCCCCTTCGATCCAGAATTTTCGGAAGTTCTATCATTTTACACTTTGACGAGCTCATATCAATTCCTTCTCTGAGACGCCACGTTCAGGGTCTCGGTATGCAATGATTTCACACCTTATGCACATATCGATTCTTCATCGGACCGAAACACTTTGGCAATATCCATATCCGACAACGCACGATACAGCTTTGCATTATACAGAATAGAATTGTCGTGCAAAGAACATTTTTTAGCAGCTTGTATTGCTTATTGGACCGGTCCGTAGTAAAATATCCCGAAAGCAGGTAAAACTTGGAAAAAGAAAAAGAAATGAAACTTCTTATAATAATCAGTAATCCCAAACGTGCCAGTTTCAGGCAGCGAGTGGCGGTACACCTCGATACCTTGCACGCAAACGGCGTCGATTGTAAGGTAGCGAAGCTTCCGTCCGGCCCGTTTACACGCCGGAAATTGTTCCAGCAGGCTGCGGATTACGATTGCGTTATCCTGCATAAAAAAGCCCTGAATTATTTAAACGCTCTCTGGCTGAGAAGGTACAGCAAAAAAATCATTTACGATTTCGACGATGCGATAATGTACGATGCCGGCAATCCTGATAAGCCGAGTCTCAAGCGGCAAAAAGCATTCCAGCGAACCGTCAGCCTGGCTGACCTGGTTATAGCGGGCAACGATTATCTCGCCGAACATGCAATGAAGTTCAACAAAACTGTCGAAGTGCTACCCACCAGTCTGGATACAAAACCATACACCATTCAGAGTATGCCGAGAAACGATGATAAAATCCGTCTTGTGTGGATCGGCAGCAAAAGCACCTTGCGTTACTTAGCGGAAATCAAGCCCGTACTTGAGGAAATAGGCTCAAGATTCGAAAATGTTATTTTGAGAATAATTTGTGACCATTTCTTCGACCTGCAAAACATGCGGGTGGAGAAATGCGAGTGGTCGATAAAAACCCAGATATCCGATTTGATTACAAGCGACATCGGCCTTGCACCGCTGCCGGACAACAGGTTTACGAGAGGCAAATGTGGTTTCAAAATTCTACAATACGCAGCCGCAAGCTTGCCTATAGTCACATCACCCGTCGGAGTCAATCTGGAATATGTCAGGGATGGTATAACAGGCTTTCAAGCCTCGAGCTTTCCAGAGTGGATCGACAAATTAACGGAGTTAATTAAGAATACTGAATTGAGGAAACAGATGGGAACAGCCGGAAGGGCCAACGTTGAGAAATACGATATAGATATCATCGGGAAAAATTTATATAGCATGCTTGATAAATACGTCAAAAAAGAAGCCCTGGGAAAAAGCGAACATAACGAATTTCCTGCGATTCCGGCGAAAAAAACTTCCAGCTCTTATAAATATACCGTAAGCATATGCATTCCGACGTATAACCGAAAGGAATATCTTAAGGAAACTATAGGCAGTATTCTGGCGCAGACATATAAAAACTTCGAAATTGTCGTAGTCGATGACGGTTCTACCGACGGAACCGAAGATATGATAAGAAAGCTTGACGTCCCTGTTACGTACTATTGGCAGCCAAACAGCGGAGACGCGGCGGCACGAAATAAATTAATAGAACTTGCACAGGGTAAATATATCTCATTCATAGATTCCGACGATTTGTTAATGCCGGATGCAATCGAGAGAATGGTCAGGATTATGGAGGCCGAAAACAGAGACGTTATCGTATATGGCTCGTACTTCCGAATAGACAGGTATGGAAAAATCTACGGCAGATGTAAAAGAAGATTATACAGCGGGATCATTACAAGACACTTGTTCGAGACTATCCTCGTTCACGCCTGCGGCTCAATGTTTCCCACCAAGATATTAAGAGAATCTCCGGCGTTTGATAAATCCCTTCATATCTGCTCCGACTACGACCTGTGGCTTCGCCTTTCAATGAAGTACAGATTCATAGCCTTGCCCGAACCTACATTCAAAAGACGCAGGCACTCGACCAACCTTTCCAAAGCCTCTTTGGAAAACTGCCTGATTGAATTCCAGGTTGTTAACCGTTTCTATCACGACAACGGCGGCAAACAATTGATCCCGAAAGAAGTTGCAGCAAAGGTATTGAGCAGGAAAAAATGCAGGGCCGGCCGATACGCGGTTAAAGAAGGATTATACGACCAGGCCTGTAAGCTGCTCGGAGAGTCTTTTCAGGAGTATCCCAACCTCAAGTCCGCAATATATTTAGCAAGGGCAAAAATAGCAAGGCGATTGGCAACTTCCCGATCGGTTGAGAATTAACGAAAACAAATAATCTTTCACACGTCTATCTTTTCAGACAGACTTTGCCTGCTCAACTTTAGCTCTGGCCTGCGGGCTAAGAAAAATCGCATTACCCCACCTTAATTGTCCGTTTTTTGCCCTTTTTATATTGTAAAAATTAAAAAGCGTATAGCCGTATTGCTCAAGGAAGCCGGTTAACTCGTGAAACATGCAGCCGCCTTCATAATGCGGCACGAATATAATCTCGGTATAAATCAGGTAGATATTATGCTTTAACAGCCTGTTACAAGCGCCATTTAGAACCTTTTTTTCCGCCCCTTCCACATCCAGCTTCAAAATATCTATCCTTTCGATATCCTCTCTATCACAGAAACTATCTATTGTTGTCGTATCCACTTCAATTTCACCGACATTTTGAGCTTTTTCCGGATAATATACCGGCCCGGATTTAGGTCTTGAGAAAAAGGAATTACAGGTCCGATCCGCATTGACATGTAGTTTTGTCTTACCGATATGATCGGAAACGGCCGTTTGATAAGTGCGGATCATCTTGTTTTCAGAGAGTTTTACAAGTTGTCGAAAAGATTCGGCATAAGGTTCGAAGCAGTAAATTGTAGCGCCGGGGAAAATATCCATATAGGTTCTTGTTACTTCGCCTATATACGCGCCCACATCGAATATTGTCATGTTACTATCACTATCGAAAAAGAGACGCTGGGTTTCGAACGCACTTTCAGTTTTTGAACTCTTCCTCTCACGTGTGAAAACCGATATAAGCTCGTTCATAATTGCCATACGTTTATGTCCCTTTTATGAATTGAGCGAACAGTCTCATTCGAACCTTAAAAGATCTTTATCTCTATCGGTTCGAAAGGTAATATTGCATTTATGGAATCGCATGGAATCGAGGTCCGTTAAAACGGGTCCGTCTCCGGTTATAAGGATATTCGTATGTTTCAGGTCACCATGAGTAATGCGATATCCTGCCATTTCATCAAGAAGATTCTTAACCTGCTGTACGGCTGTTTTACGCTTTTCCGGGGGAACGTTCTCGTCCCGCAGGTAGTGATACAAACTCAATCCCTCAATATATTCCGTCACCAAATAAGATTTCCACATTAAAAAACCTCTGCGTTGTTCGAAAAACGCAAGTGGTTTCGGTGTTGCAATATTATACATTCCGAGCCGATGTCCGTTCAGCCAGCATCGCCGGGCGCGAGATTTCTTGGTCGTATGACGCATGGAATGAATAATACCTTTATGATTATACCTCTTAACTACTACATCCATACCGTTCCATGCTAAACGAGACACATAACACGTATTACCGTTCTTGAGAATCCTTCCATCATCCATTAATACATCGATACGCTCTATAAAATCAAACGGCTCGGCGTCACGGCAAAAACTTTTATCAAATACGCCTAAATATTGTCCTGCCCCGACTTTGATAAATCTTTTACTCGTTCGCAGGGACTTTTTCAAGCCCTTCCTGACAGCTCTTTTTCTGCAGGCAGCCAAATACTTCCAAAATATAGTCTGGTCCGACTTATCGAAATTCCAGCCTCGAACTTCATAGTATTGTTTACAAAGTTTGTTGATGTCCTTCTTCCAGTCGTCAGAAAGCCATGCTGCCAACATCGCCAATTGAGAGATACTTTTTTTTCTACCGAGTTCGTGACCGTAAAACCGTATTTGTCCGGCATCGAGTAAAAAAACCTCATTACCCTGCACCAGAAAGTTTCCCAAATGCAAATCTTTCTGCATAACACCTTCGATATGCTGTTTCGCAAGCTCTTTGCCAATCAGAATCAGAAGGTCAAGCTTTTCCGTAGAATTATGTAATTTTTGGTAAGTCTCCAGGGCCGTTGATGAGCCGGATATCTTCTCCGCCACCACTACCCATCGACCATCATCCACCTGCCCGTAAAATAGAGGTTCGGGTGCATTCAATTTCCTGCGTGCCAGATTAGTCAAACCCCTCCATTCTCTTCGAAGATGACGTTTCGCGCTCAGTGTGTGCGAGAACACTTTTGCAATCACATTTTTATCGTTCCACAAAGCCTCATAAACTCTCCGCCGGCCGGGTACAAACCGCAGCAACTTCGTACATGATAAAGACTCAGGATGTTTGTCCGTCTCGGTACGTTCGATTATAAGTTGAAATGGAACATCGCTTATCATTACACACTTCGCACATTTCATCCGGCTTGTCGAGAGATACATTTAAGAGCTATGCCCGACAATAGAAATGCCCAACTGGTCGGCAAGTTTTATCGTATCCGGTTTGTCTATAATAATCGTCTTTTCCGCTTCCACAACTAAACAGTTTGCCCCGTTCTCAGCCAGGGACCTGACAGTATCAGGTCCCACACAGGGCACATCGAATCTCATATCCTGCCGAGGCTTCGATGCCTTGATGAGTAACCAGCCCCCCGATTTACAATATCTTCCCGCCCGTTCGATCATCGCCGCCGTACCTTCTATAGCCTCAACGGCAATGATCTCTTTTTCCTTGACAGCAACCGCCTGGCCTATATCAAGCTCGCCGAGCTTCTTTACTATGTCCCAGCCGAATTCTATATCGTCTTCTGCGGACGAAGGCAGATGCCTGCCCGTCATCAATCCGGAAGTTGCCAAATGCTCCTTACAATACACTGTCGAATCCTCCAATATGATTCCACCACTTGCCAGCTCATCGGCTACGGCAGTCAATATCGAATCTGTGAGTTTATTTTTCTTACGCAGCCTCCAGTAATAAATTCTGAAAGCTCTCCAGTCGGGCAGATAGTGCAGAATCCGCCGGGGCGTAAAAAGCCGATCCTTGGGAACTCGCCCGACTATAATAGTTCTGGTTACGCCGTGTTTTTTTAACTTTCGTATCCATTGACCGGGTCTGGCAAGAGCAACTGTGTAAAAGACATCAACTTCCCTGTTCAGATTGTCCTCCGCCGTATCTGCCAGACCGACACAAATCACTTTTAATCCGGCGTTTTTGGCACCCGAAGCAACAAGAAAAGGCAACCTGCCTTCTCCTGCTATTAAACCGAGCACTTCCGGTTTCTGAGATTTTGTTTTATACATCTCAATCAAAGATATGCCCTATCAGGTATTAAATCCACAACCGACAAATACAATACTTCCCGAATTTTCAAGAACAGCCTCATATTGGGGATTTAAGGTTCGCCGTTTTGTTCGGTTGACTTATCGGAAATCGAATCAGCGGGGAAAGCGAATCGTTCAATTTTATTCTGTAAATCACGGATATTTTGCCGCATCTCAGGCAGGTATTGCAGCGTACTGTAAGCCCGCCGACCCTGTTCTGCATCAATTGCGGGCGAGCCTAATACAACCATATTATCGGGTATATTGTTAATAACACCGGCCTGAGCGCCTATTGTGACATTGTTTCCAATATTGATATGGCCGACTATACCGACCTGTCCGCCCACTGTGCAATGATGTCCGAGATTGGTGGAGCCGGCGATTCCGACCTGGGCCACAAGCAGGCAATGCTGTCCGATTTTTGTACCGTGGCCTATCGTGACCAGGTCGCCCAGTTTGCTGCCCTGACCAATGATAGTGTCGCTGAGCGTACCTCGTTCGATTCCGCAACAGGTACCGATCTCCACATCGTCTTCTATAATAACAATACCCGTCTGTGGTATCTTATGATGTATGCCCTTATGGGTGGCATACCCAAAGCCGTCTTCACCGATCGTTGAATTCGAATTGATGATAACACGGTTGCCTATCCTGCATCCCTCGTAGATAGTAACGTTGGGATATATTATACTGTCATTACCGATTTGCACACCTTTGCCGATATATACGCCGGGATATATAATACAACCGTCGCGCACTTTTGCTTCATCGTCGACGACCGCAAAGTCACCGATATGACAGTCCGCTCCGATTTTCGCGCTATCGGATATGGAAGCTCGTGGGCTGATTCCTGCTTTTTTATGCTTACGATGACCGTGCAGCAGGACCATTATTTGCATAAAAGCATAGTAAGGATCTTCGGTTATCAATAGTGAAACTGATGTCCCGGGTGCATCTTTTCCGACAATTACCGCACTTGCTTTGGTTGTCCTAAGCTCTTTTTCATATTTACGGTTGGTTAAAAAGCTTATATCACCTTCGTTTGCCCGCCCGAGAGTCGAAGCAGATCTAATTTTAACGTCCGGATTACCGCATATCCTTCCGCCTACGTATTCGGCTAATTCACCCAGAGTTCTTTCCTGCATTTAAGGCCTTTATCAGAAACAGTTAATAATCAGTATAATAAATCACAACAATTAAACATTTTACATGTAATCGGAACCATTATAGCAACACTGCCGGTAGATGGTCAACCTTCGAATCACAGCAATAAAATGCATTTTTAGATGATTTCCCGCTTTTTTTGAATATCCTGGCGTACTGTTTATGGCTGTATAATTGCCAGAAGCTCCTGCTGTAATTTGGGAGAGGGTTTCCTGGCAAAAGACGCGGTATTCTTTGACAATATCTTCACATTCGATCCGATAGGTCCGTACACATTCGGATTCGTAGGGCCGAATACGGCTATTGTCCTGATTCCCAACATCGCCGCCAAATGTGTGATTCCGCTGTCATTGCCGATAAAGGCTTTGGTGCAGCTCAATAATCTCAACACTTCTGAAAAGGATAAATCCTTTAAGCATCGAGCAACACCTTTGATTTTATTAAAGATTGTGTCATTGAACTTTTCCCGTTCGGCCGGACCCAACAGGAATAACACTATATTGCCCCTGGAGATAAGTTCTCGAGCTACAGCCAAAAAATTCTCAATATGCCAGGATTTATTCGAAGCACCGCTGCCCGGGTGAATAACAATCGGCTTTTTATCAGAATCCAGACCGATCTCTTTCAGCAGCTCCTCACCTTTTAGAATATCCGCACTTGTCACCTTAATAAGATCACTCTCAAACCTGTAATCTCGAGCCTGTTTAGATAAGCCGCTTTGACCGACAAATTGCTCGATATAAAAATCGATCAAGTGTTCGGAAAAGCCATCCGGCGGTTTCAAAGGCAGTGTTATTACTTCCGTGCTGTGAGTGCAATTTGCAGTAAAAATAAGATTCTGCTCGAAGTCGCTACCCGGCTCACCCATAAATGTCACGATCCATGCATACCCGGCGAAAGCGTGCATTAAAGGATCTCTGTCGGCAAGATTAAATGCTTTTGGCTCGATAAATAATCTGTGTAAATCTATAGAGTCTATCGAGCTGATTCGGTTGATACATGTCCTGCCCGGCAAAATACCCACGTACTCGGTGTGCCCGAGCACATCGACAACGCCCAATTTAAGAGACTCTTTTAAAAATGCCGCCAACGGTAGCGTCAATATACTATCGCCGATTGCTCCGGGCTGAATTATTAATGCCCGCTGGGCCTTGCGTTCTGCTTCGATGCTTTCGGCCCTAAGTAAATCCAGTATGTCGCTATCCGTAGGCATAAACTTTATAATCCATAGACCAGTCGAAGCTCCTCCTGACTTGGAAGCTGATCGTAGCGCTCGCCGTTTCGGCAGACATAAACGCCGTCCTGCTTTCTCAATACTACCGGAGTAATTGAGCCATCCACGCCGGCAACCTCAATAACGACATCATCCGCCGAAGCCAGCTCATCATACTGGTTGAGATAACAACCGGCGGCGCCGATTGCAGCACCGATGGCGGCACCCTTGCAGTCTTCATCATACTGGTGCCCGACAACCACACCAACCACACCACCGATCAAAGCGGCATCGTAAACGGGATGCCATTTCATACCTTCATTACAGCCGTAAAGAGAAAAAACCGACGTTAAAATCAGAGCACACAATAACGGCCTTCGAAAATATCTGGTTTTCATTAAGATTCTCCCACTTAAAATTGTTTTATCGACCTATGCTATTTTTTGCAGGCTTATTAAATTAACTCTAACTAAAACAGTTCCATGATAATACAAGTTTAAGCCACGACGTCAAGACTCCAATAATATCTTTGATGGTAATCCATTATGTCATTTTCAGAGAAAAATCCATCCTTCTCCGACTGAGTCGGTCCGATTGCTACAAATGCCTTTTAATTGCATCGAGCTGGTCTTTATTTATCTCGACACCCAGTTTCTGCGCAGCCCGGACATGCTTCCATGCCAATTCGTAGTTTTTCAAATGATAAAAACCTATAGCGAGGCCGTAGTGCGCAGCGCCGCTTTTAGGATCAATCTCTACCGCTTTTAGATATTCAGTTACAGCCTGCTCGAAATTCCTGCTGTTCGAATACGCAGCGCCGAGGTTATAATATACCATAGCTTCGCCGGGCTGTATTTCCACGGCTTTTGAGTACTGTTTAATCGCATCGATATAATTTTCCCGCCCGAAATACGCATTACCCAGATTCACCAGAGCCGCAAACATATCCGGCTTACGGGCCAACACGCTTCTATATGCCGAAATCTCATCATCAACCAAACCCATTTTATTGTAACAAACTCCCAGACCGAAATACGCTTCAGCGAGATCCGGCTCGATTTTCAAAGCTTTGTTGTAATATGAGATTGCCTGATCATATTCGTCTCTCTGATTATATACTTCGCCCATCTGGTAATAGCAATTGGCATCTCTCGGAGCAAAAACAATAGCGCGTCTCAAGGTTGTTATTGCAAGGGAGAATCTTCCCTGTTTACTGTAAACGAGTGCGAGTCCCCTGTAAGCATCTACGAAGTTAGGGTCTAAGCCAATTGTTCGCTGGTATTCGGAAACAGCGTAGCCCAGCCGTCCCTGTTCGGTGTATGCGTTACCGAGATTATTATGCGTTTTAGCGTCCTTCGGATTGATCCTCAGTGCCGCCTTGTATTCTTTTACTGCGTCGGTCACTTGCCCCTTTTTCAGGTATATATTACCGACATTAACACGGGATTCCGACAGTGTCGGATTGATTTCGACCGCTGTTTTATATGCCTTCAAGGCGGTGTCGATATCACCGATCTTGTCATAGCTGTTCCCGAGATTATTGAAAAAACAACCCAAAGTCTGAATCTTATTAAGATTTTTCAGATAAATGCTGGAACTATCACCCTGCGGCACGTTGAATTTTTCAATGTATTGTTCGTCTGTGCCGCTGCCGCCCGAGCTGGTTGTCTCGATATTAAATCGGGCTTTGCCGTCATCATATCTTACAAAAAAATGTCCCGGAACTACTACTCCGTAAATATCAAGGCCGAGTCGCTCCGCCAGAGATAGATAAAGGATCGAAAGACTTAAGCAATAACCGCGTTTTTGATCCAGCACCGTATGAAGAAACAAGCTGTTGGGATCGTTCGCCTCCGAAAGCGATTTGAAACCGAGCTCGTTAAATAAATACTCGTTTATCTCCGAAACCGCCCTGAAGTTCATGCCATAGTTTTTGCGTCTGAGTCTTTCGCGAACCTCCAGCGCCATATTATCCAGTTCCGTAAGATATCTGCGGCCGTTAACCATATCGCTCCAGTTCTCCGAAACAATCAACGCGGCAGTCGCCAGATCGACTTCGTCTTCACTGAGTCTAAGGACCTGCTCAATCGACCTTGCATACAGACCCGGGGAGTTCTCGTTGGCCAGAGGCTGACTTCGGCGTGCAGGAACAGTCGGACAGAGAATTAATACGCAAATAAGTAACGGCAAATATTTTTTCATCGTTTTCACGGACATGCCTGCTCTCTATATCTTTCCCTTCTGGAAATAATAATCCGGAAAAGCTTGCTATTTTGATCGAACTCGTATTTTATATTATTTATAGTGTAGATTATAAGATAAGCTTTTTCAACGCTATTTTCCTGCAGGTATGGAAATATGACGGGTACGAAACGAATTTTCATCAAAAATATCTCATGCCCTTGCTCGTTTTGTTTAAGGGGATGTGTATTAAACCAACGGTGTTGTAGAATTTTGTTGTTATTCGCTTCTTTATTGATCGGAGGCTGTAAAACCACCGGTGAAATGGGCCTCTTCGACGGCAAAACTTTGGGGCTATGGAAAATCACTGATTTCGGCGGCCAGGGTGACATCTATGTCAAAGACGGCAGTATTTTACTCGAAAGAGGTAATTACATTACCGGCATCACGTGGACCGGTCCGTTAGTACGAACGAATTACGAAATCAGCCTCGAAGCTATGAGAGTATCGGGAAACGATTTTTTCTGCGGACTAACTTTTCCCATCGGTGACAGACCCTGCACACTTATCCTCGGAGGCTGGGGCGGACGGCTCTGCGGCCTCTCAAGTATCGATGGCTTCGACGCCTCTGAAAACGAAACTACCACCTTTATTCCTTTCGAAAACGGGCAGTGGTATAAAGTTTTTCTTCGTGTTACTCCCGAGGAGATCGAAGCATGGCTGGATAACGATCAGATAGTAAATGTTGTCACAACCGACAGAGATATCGACATCAGAATCGAGGTCGAATTGTCTCGGCCTCTGGGAATTGCAACATGGAGGACAACCGGCGCCGTTCGCAACATCAGATTGCGAAAAATCGCCGGCTAATCGATAAACTATTCAACAGTAGGTTCTGTTTGAACAGGCACATCCGCCGAGCGTCGTTTGAACAAATCGATGCGCATCCATTTATTGCTGCTAAATCTCCAGCGATTAGCCAGTCCTACTACAACCACACTTAACGTTGCCGCAAGCCACGGACCCAAAGAACCAAGCGAAGGGATATACAATGTTATCAAAAAACCTCCGAATCCCAATATCAAAACGGCTCCCACAGTAGAGATTAACGCCAGCCAGACAGTATCACCGGCGCCGCGGAGAGAGCCCCCGTAAATAATTCGAGCTGCGTGGAAAATCTGATAAAACGCAGCACAAATTAAAATATTCACTCCGGTCGCTATGACTTCATCATCGGCGGATAAAAAAGACATCAGGTTTCTTCGAAATACGAAAAAACATACCCCCATGAATCCCATATAAACCAGTGCGATCTTAATGCATAAATTAGTTTGTTTCACCGCCAAGTTTTTTCTTCCCAGACCTATTATTTTACCGACCGCCGCCGTCAGAGCCATTGATATTCCGACAACAGGCATAACCGAAAGGCTCGTGTAAGAAAGTGTTGCGCTCGTGGCAGCCAGTGCCTCCTGGCCGAAACGCCCGATAAGACCGGAAAGAATTACACCCCAAAGAGCCACATTGATAGTTAGTGCAAAACCGGCGGGAAGGCCGACCCTCAGTAAATCGAGCATTTTATCGGCACGAATCCTCAATGTTCTTCTTGAATAAAAAACAGAATTTATGCCGGGGCCTAAAAACACAAACATATTGATAAAACCTGCAATCGACATTCCTATAAATGTTCCCCAGCCGGCACCGGCAATTCCCATCGCCGGAAATCCTAATTTGCCGAAAATCAAAACATAGTTGGCCCCTACATTAACCACCTGCCCACATAAAGATGCGCACATCGTAATAATCGGACGATGAATTCCCATAAAAAATTGATTGCAGGACCAGTTTACAACGGCAACGAGATGGGCAAAAAGTATAATTCTAAAATAAATCACTTCCAGGACAAGGACCTTCGGAGGCTGGCCAATCATCCTGAATATCCGCGGTGCCGCAGGCCACATGACTATTAATATTATGATAAAATATACAATCCCCATAGACAATGCCTGCCAGAAATAACTCGAGCAAGCCTTCCTGTCACCTCTGCCCAGACTCTGACTTACATAAGTATTCAGGCTTGCCAGCGCACCCATAGCAAAACCTCCCGGCACGAAACTTACCAGGGATGCGGGCCAAATCGCAGCTAATGCTTCCGTTCCGAGGCGAGAGACCATAAACCTGTCAACAAACTGCATAATAGTAAAAGAGATGGTAGTTACTACCATCGGTGCAGCCAATTTGAGCATATATCCCAGCGAAGCTTCATCAATGGAATCATTTTGAGAAGATAAAAATTGTGTATCAGGCATTAAGGATGTCCCGTCTGTTTAAGATTTAATTTCTTTAATAGCGTATCTGTTGAAAGGCCTGCTACACGGATATGCTTAACTGGAGAGGTTTGGCCGGAAATAATGTCAATCGCATTTTTTTTTACACCAAGCTTACCCGCAAGATATTTAATCAGGCACTGATTGGCTTTTCCCTTCTCCGGAGCGGCGGAGACCTTGACTTTCAGCATTCCATCGAGTAAGCCGCAAACCTTCGTTGGTGAGCTGCTGCCCGGTACAATTTTCGCCGCAAATACAACACCCTCATTTACTTCCCGAATTGTAAGATTAGCCATTTTATAAAAATACCCGGATTTCGCCGAAGGTTTATGATTTCAATTGTTAAATATTTTCTCGTAAATTGACTCCGACCGCCAACTGGACATATTTCTCGATCTGCTCGGCAAGCTCACCCAGCAAAGCAAGCTGAAAATCTTCGTAATGACCCGGAATCAAATCCCCGTTTAATGCTCTTTTGAAAATCCTGACACGTATTATCGAGGGCTGGCCTTTGGCGTTACTAAAATCGCTGTCTTTGTGCTCGGTTAATTCGACGCGCCAATCCTCGCTTATGAAGACTAAGCACTTGCCTGTAAAAACCGCCGTCGGAAAATAATCACGCAATAGTTGAAGCGTTTCCATTAATTAACCTGTCAAGCTTGGTCTTTTACGAATAAAAACAACTTTATAATTATATATCCTACATCAACGATTTAATTTATAGTCATATATTATACACGATTTAACTTAGTATATGCTATAGAGACCTTTTAATTATTGTCGGATTCATCACGTACAAAAGGCTTTTCAAGATGTTGTTTGAACCAGTTTCGATCGATTACCATGCCGTACTTGTTAAAGGATCGGTTCATATCGGCTTTATCCATATATTACGATACGCCACCGGCCCGTGGTCACCCTGTAACATTAGCGGGCCCACGGCTTTTTCGTCATTGTAGGCACTCGAGCGGGTCGGCCCGGTCAATTCTACATTTTCGTGCACTACTTTGCCGTTATGGACAATCCTTTCAAATCTGGCATTGGCAATCTTTTTGCCGTCCTCGTCGAAACGAGGCACTCTGAATATAACATCGAAAGTCTGCCATTGTCCTGCCGGCCGGGACGCGTTCACTCGGGGTGAATGTCGCTCATAACCTTTGGGTCTTCTGTTTTCATCCCATCGCTGATAAATCCCGCCGCACTCGATGCCGGGATATTGGCCTTTGGGTACTCCGTAGCTGTCATAAATCTGTATCTCGTACCGGCCGGCGAAATACGCGCCGGAATTGGATCCTTTGGAAATCATAAATTCGATGTGAGCTTTAATATCGCCGAATTCGGCCTTGCTGATAAGATGATTTGTCTTGCCCTTCGGACCGTTTATCACAGTGCCGGTTCCCGGTTTGGTGCTCAGCAGCCTTTCATTTTCAGGATTTATAAAGGTACCACCGACAACCTGCCACTGACCCGTATTTCCGCGCCAGGCGGACAAATCGTCACCTGTTAAATAAATTCTGTCGCCGGATTGTTTTGTACTGATATTTGTACAAGATGAAAGTGAACATAGAATCCCGATAAAAACTAAAATCATCCGAATCTTCATTATGTTACCCTTATTAATTTTGATTAACCATCCCGGTAACAGGGCGGCTATATAAAATTCGAAAGATGACGCTGTTTCTTTTAGAATGACAGAAGGCACTGCCAAATATACACATAGCCCAGGGCATCAATGTTTTCCCAAACCGTTTTTACAAGCTCCTTGTCGCCTGTTATTTTGGGCAGTTCCTTCATCTTTTCTTCCCATGGGATACAAACACCGGGTTTTCTTTTTTGCTTTTTCTGTTTTGCCATATAATCAGCTCCAGAATATCCTGTCATAAATTAATATACACCGTACTCACGGGTGAATTCCGTCATTGCCCTGATATTTTCCACCTTCGCATCGTTCTGGACAATAGCACTTGCGTCCATAATATATCCGCCGTCTCCCGCGACACCGTCAATTACTTTTTTACAATATTGACGCACCTGCTCCGGCGTGCCGTAGCTCAGCAGAAAGTTGGGAATTCCGCCGCTTATGCAGAATTTATGCCCGATTAATTTATGAGCCTCGAAAATATCCGCCTGGTCAACGTGAAAGACGATTGCTCCGTCCGGCAGCTCGGCGAATGAATTCAAGTGAGCATTCCAATCGCCTTCGGCATAAAATAATACCTGATGTCCCTGTGCCCAGATTGCCTCAATAATCGGTTTGAGTGTCGGCCAGTAATATTTGTTGAAATGTTCATGCGAAAAAAACGGCACACATCCGCGATGCATCCAGAATCCTATGGGGACATTTTTATCCGGGTCAGCGCCGGAAAGAGCCACATGTGTCAGATGAGGCACTAACGCCTCGCAGGCCTCCAGCACCTTGTCCGGCCGTTCCATTACATCGGTCATAAGCCCCAGGTAACCACGCAGCTTATCGGCGATAATATCGAACGGGGCCTTGAGAATTCCCGAAATGGCCGAGACGGTGCCGGACTCGGTTCTCAGCAGCTCGGCCTGTTTCCCGAAACCATTGAAGTAGTTCAGCATTGCCATTCCGCCTTTGAGAAACGAAAGGTTGTTCCTGAATGAAGTCGGCTGCCCCATTTCCGCCACGTCACTCGAAATACGCGGAAGCCAGACGTTGAAAAGGTATCCCGTCGGGTCCTCGATAAGCTGGTCGTATTCGTCCGGTTTCATAAACGCTTGCTCTTCGGGAGGCTCAAGATACTGGAAACCTATATCGGGCGAAATATCTATACCGGGAGCCGCATAATATTTCGTCCCGATGGCCTGGGTCAGGCCCGTCCAGACATAAACCATATTGCCGACGACAGCGTCCCAGTCGAAATCGGCGGCGCACTTGCGGGCGGCGGCAAAAGCCTTCTCGAAATCGTGCGTCACCTCCTGGCACGTATATCCCGCGTATTTGGCAGTAAATTCGGCGACAAAAAGGCGTATCGGAATCATATCGGGTTTGCCGTTCCGCATCGCAGTGACATAACGTTTCAGCCGTTGCGCATACAGCTTTTCCATATCTTTAGCCATATTTAGATGCTCCTTTTGTGTTAGCGTGCATTCTCGTACTTAACGCCAATTGATGTTTCCTTCATTAATCCAAATCCCATTAAGAGATACCCAAATTCAGCCAAAAAGTCAAGAACAGCTTCGTTTTATTATTCCCGCTGAAGCTCGGTCTCTGAGATGATTATTTTCAGATGAAACAATATGCCGGACTTTTTTTACTGCCCCGGTGACATTGAGCCGACAAGCTCTTTTATGTTAGTTATATTTTTGCGTCCGCAGTACTTTTTTATGCCTTCAATGATTTTTACCGCACAGTCAGGCTTTATAAAATTTGCCGTGCCGATACCGACAGCCGATGCCCCTGCGATAATAAATTCGATGGCATCCGAGGCCGTCCTTATTCCCCCCATGCCCAAAATCGGTATCCCGCTATCCTTCGTGACTTCGTTGTAAACCTTGTTGACTAAATAAACCGCTATCGGCTTTATCGCCGGGCCGGACAATCCTCCCGTTTTATTGGCTAAAACAGGCCTGCGTGTTTCGATATCGATTACCATCGCCGTAAAAGTATTTATCAGGCTCAATGCATTAGCTCCGGCATCAATCGCCGCTTTGGCAATCTTGCTGATATCCGTAACCGCCGGGGCTAATTTGACCATCAATATTTTTTCGCCGCATACTTTCTTAACGGCGGATGTCACCGCCTTGACCTGCTCGGGATCGGTCCCGAAACTTATCCCGCCGTGCTCGACGTTGGGGCAGGAAATATTCAGCTCGAATCCGGCAATTGCATTTTCCGAAGCCAGCCGCTCAGCCACGGCAACATATTCGTCAATCGTCTGACCCGCGAGATTAACGAATACAGCAGTCTTCATCCGGCTTAGGAAGGGAATTTTTTCCTCGATGAATTTATCCAGACCGACGTTTGCCCAGCCGATTGCATTGAGCATTCCGGAGTCGGTCTCGACAATACGCGGCGGCGGATTGCCTTTTCTGGGCTTTAGTGTAATGCTTTTGGTAATAAATCCGCCGAGGCTGTTGACATCCATAAAATCGGCCAGCTCGTCCGCGTACCCGCACGTTCCCGAAACGGTAAATACCGGATTCGACAGCTTCAAACCGGCAAATTCAACCGATATACCAGCTTCATTTGTCATTTCTTTCCTCAGGCTTTCCAATAGCGAATTTTAATACATTTCAATTAACCGTCAATCTTCAATACCGCTGCCGCGTACGACGGAAGCTTAAATTTAACCTCCTGACCGTCTATTTCCACTTTTCCATCTTCCGGGCGAATCGAATTCGGTTTCTCTAACGCATTGACCGCCGCTAACGTTCCCGGGGCAACTATTTTCAATGATGTGTTTTTAATCGTGTAACCTTTATCCACCGATAAATTCACCTCCACCATTTTATCACCCGAATTGACTGCTTTTAAATACACCGACTTGCCGTCCTCGGATTTGGTGGCTACAATATTCAATTCTTTGTTGTCACCTTCGATTCCAATCCTGTTCGGAGCGAAATTATCCCGCCAAAGTTTCATCACCACGTAATTCGGAGCCGGGAACCAGCCGGTTTGGTCGAAGTTGATAAAGGCGTTGTTCCACGCCGTAGCGGATGTATGCCGCAAAAACAACGCCGGTCCCGCCATTTCGAAAACGTCACTGCATCTTTCAAAAGCATTCAAAACACCACCGGCGTAAAGCCCCGTCCGCCAGTCGGTACTTTGGGCGTTCCACTCCGAACAATAAATCTTAAGTTCCGGATTTTTCGACTTCGATATAAGCTCGCCCGTCCGGTGGATAAAATTCTCGTAATTTAACGGTCCCTTCGCAAACTGGTCGGGATTTTCATAATGATGAATACTCAGATAATCGATCAAATCCCCGCAACCTTCGATCATCCTGCGATTCCATTCGAGGTCGAATCCGCCGCTGCCACATACGGCAAGTTTTATTGTCGGGTCTTTTTCCTTCATCGCCGGTGCGAATCTTTTCACCGCTGCGATATAATTATCCACCCCCATGCTCCAGGTCTCGTTGTCGATTTCCCAGTACTTGACATTGTACGGTTCTCGGTGGCCGTTCTGGGCCCGGACCTTGCCCCACTTACTCGTCGCAGGGCCGTTGCAGTATTCTATCCAGTCCAGCACATCCTGCATAAATTCTTCCGGGTCCGGATTATCGTTCCAGTTCCTTGTCCCGATATTCACTACGATCAATGGCTCGGCCCCTATCCTTTCGCACATCCGGATAAATTCGTCCGTGCCGTAGGAATTGATATCGAGGTCGTCCCAGATTTCCCTCGGATACACATTTCGTTTGCTCTGCGGCCCAATCCCGTTCTTCCAGCGGTAGGGCGATGCGAAACATCCGCCCGGCCAGCGAATAACCGGCGGCTTTATGTCGGCCACCGCCTGCAATAAGTCCGGACGATAGCCGCCGACCTTTTCCGCACTTCGAGACATCAGGCTGACCTGGTCAAGCCATACCCTTCCTTTGCCTTTAATACCTACTTGTAGCTTTGCGTTTTCTGAATCCGCGCTGGCTTTGAAACTGAATTTGTTTTCACTCCATTGAGCCTTGGGCTTTGCGAGTTTTATCTCTTTAATGGTCTTGTCTCCGTCAAGAAATCTGACTACCAAACCATCCGGTGCTTCTCCTCGTACCCACAATGATCCCTCGTAAGTTTCTCCTTTGCGAATATTGAACGGTAATTGTTCCAGGCCGGCCTCATCGGCCTCCGATATAATCTCATGGCACCAACTGCTGTTAAGCGGATTATCCTGACTAAGTGACGTCCTGCCCCGGCCGTAAAAATGCCAGTGACGTGCAAGGGATTGTTCCGCTTCCAAGTCCGGCAGCCCCGCGTACAGAGTTTTGCCGTCGAGCGACTTGACTTCGATATTGCGATATTTTACCTTCGTATTCCATGCCCCTACGCCGACCGCACCTTTCAGATGGGGATTTTGGTCTGTATAATCCAGCATGGTTTTCCCGTCCATCGACACCTGTAAATGCCCGCCTTCGCAACGAACCTTAATTTTGTACCACTTGCCCGTTTCGATTCCACCTTGTACTTCCGGTCCGATTGCTCCCCACCCTCGATCCTTTATTCCCTTTTCCAGTGCGCTTCGGACATTGCCCCAGCCGCCGATGTTATACCAGTAGAAATCCTCGTCGTTTGCCACTCGAAATAAAACAAGAAATCCTTCGCCCCCGTCGGTCTTTTGCGCTTCGAGGGAGAATTCATAATCGTCCCATTGATTATTCCCGAATACGAGCCTGACATTATCAGCCATCCTCGATTGCACTAAGCAATCGTCCTGTATTGTCCATCTTCCATTATTCAAGGGTTCCTCGAAGCTGCGGTTCCAGATAAGCTCACCCCATAAACCGCCGTTAACGGAATGATAAATATGCTCTAAGAAATGGCCGTATATTTTCTCATCTATCCTGCCCTCGACCTTCGACGGGTCAATCGATATTGACACGGCTTCTTGTGCATTCAGAAACTGTAAATTTAAAGTGGTGAAAATTACAACCGATATAAACATGAGCTTTAAGCTTGTCGTTCTCATGGTCTAATCCCTCGAAATATCGATATTTTCCGAATTTTTCAGCTTTTCGATGGCGAATTTTATCACTTTTTCATGGTCGAATGCCAGGTTATCAGGCAGATTCTCTATATCGAACCATCTTGCCTCGGCGGCATCGTCTCCACCTTTGACCTCGGGATTTTCCTCGCTTGTGATGCCCATGAAAG
>CAYSKI010000009.1:98376-109525 GCA_964431695.1 uncultured Pirellulales bacterium
GAAAGACCGCCGCATCGGCCGAAACCATCGGACGCGGCCATTCATAAGTATATTTGCATTTAGTCGCCATCGATAAACTCCTTTTGGGAGCATTTTAATATGTAATCCGGCATTTTGCATTTCAATTCTTATTTTTCTCATGCCGATTGCCTTAAATTGTCGAATCACATACAATAATCCACCAATAGCATGAATTTACAGGGTAATTATGCCGGATAGCCTGAAAAATATCCTGATAATGAAACCGAGCGCGTTGGGCGATATCGTACTGGCTCTGCCGGCCCTGACCGCTCTGCGAGAGAGTTTTCCAGATGCCAAAATAAGTTGGCTCGTCCGCCCGGAATTCGCGCCGCTTCTCGAAAATCATCCGCATCTCGATGAAATTATCCCTTTCGACCGCAAATCTCTCGGCAGGGCATGGTGCAATCCGAAAGCGTTTTCTGCCCTAATTTCGCTTATTTTACAGTTACGCCGGAGTCGTTTCGATGTAGTATTCGACTTCCAGGGTCTTTTTAGAACTGCAATCTTGGCATGGCTGTCCGGCTGTAAAAAACGCTTTGGAAAGGCTAACTCAAGGGAGCTGGCCCATTTGTTTTACACAGACCAAATCGAACAGGACGCCGAAAGCATTCACCTTGTCGATTTTTACTTGAAGATGGTCAAGGCCGCCGGTGCGGATAATCTTAGTGTTCGTTTCGAGTTGCCTTCCAATCCTGCCGATGTCGATTCTGTCAACAAACTATTAAAAAGTTGCAGCATAGATTCAGGAGAATATGTGGTTTTCGTGCCCGGCTCCGCTCATAAAGATAAATGCTGGCCTTCGGAACGTTTCGCCGCTCTTGCGGACAAAATTACTTCACAATTCAACCTGCCTGTTATCGCCGTCGGTGCCGCTTCGGACAAGAACCTAATTGAGAAAATCGACAACTTAGCTAAAAGTCCCGTTATCAATTTCGCCGGTCGAACGTCACTGAAAGAATTAGTCGAGCTTTTGCGAGCCGCCCGGCTCGTAGTAAGTAACGACACCGGCCCCGGCCATATCGCCGCAGCTCTGGGTACGCCTCTGGTTATGATGTATAGCTGGTCCAATCCGGCGAGAATCGCCCCGTACGGCAGACCGCAATGCATGGTAGCCCGCGAGCCGTACGGCAGGGGACTCAAGATAAAAAGCAAAAATCCCAAACACAACGTCTCAAATATCACCGTTGATGAAGTCTTCCAAAAAGTCCGCGAACAGTTAAATTAACATTGATTACCCGGCGTTCTTGAATTATCATATATCCAAAAGGCGGACGATATATTTTGGAAGCTCCAAATGACCAAATATGTTAAGAGTGTGATTCATTAATATTGAATTACAGATTTTTTAAGAGTTTACAATTAATGGAGGTACCGAAATGATTAAATATTTGATTTTGTTAATTTCAACATCCGTTCTGATTGTTGGTTGCTCATCGCCATACGAACCTTATTCCGAATCTTACATGACAATGAAAGCTCCGGTGTATAAGGAACAATCCACCCTTACAAGCTCGCTTTTCAAGTCGGACCAGGAAGTGATGAGCGACGAAGCAATAAGACGTATTCTTGCCAGCAAGGTCGTACTCCCTGACAAAGCTAAAATTGCAATAATGAAGTTTCCCGGAACCGAATATGGAGCTTTGCGTTATTATGGATCCTACTATTGGCGTTCTGAAGATTATCTTAAAACACAACAACAATATATAGATACATTATCAAACAAACTGCAAGAATCCAACAGGATCGCAAATGTTGTTTTATTACCGTCTTTGCTAACGCCAAATGATGCGACAATTCCCGTATTACGTGAGGCGGCCGTGCGATTACAGGCCGATCTTATGCTCGTGTTTCGCTTATCGAGTGACATCTACCATCGACCGAAATTCTTTTCCGAAGATCAAATCAAGGCATATTGTACTTGCGAAGCGGTTCTGCTTGATATTCGAACTGGAATAATTCCTTTCACAGCAATAACTACACAAGAAGTCTTAGGGAAGAAAGAAAAAAAGGATATGGAAATTTCTGAAACCATGAAAAGGGCGGAAAATGCTGCTGTTATAGCATCTTTGAATAACGTTGCAGACAAACTTGCTAATTTCTTCACAACCGTCCCTTAAAATAGATTATATGACAATGATTGGCAGTTACTGATCGAATACAGATTGAATTTATAATCGACGGGTGTTAGCCTTACGAACTCTTGATTCTAAAGTGTGTCATTGCGAATCCGTTCGGCTTTGCTCAGAACAGGCTCAGTGAAGCAATCTTCAAATAATAACAAATTAAGTTTAAGTTTTTCATGGAAGATTGCCACGTCGCATAGCTCCTCGCAATGACCTTCTTTTATATCCGGCAGGCGTCACAGCCATACGAATACCGGAAAAATTCAAAAATAGTTGAAATCCGGATGAAATACAGGTATTGTGAATACCCGGTCGTACGGGAAAAATTCGATAGGGTGAATTTGGAAAACACCAGCAAATGAGATTTGTCATATATTCTCAAAGGAGTTGTTATGATTCGAATTGCCAGACGTGAGTTTCTCTCAACTTTAGGGCGAAGTGCACTGGGTGCTGTCATCGGCCAATCAATTTTACAAAACGGCTGGGCGTCAGCCGGAGATTCTACACCAAAAAAACCGAACATCGTGTTACTTTTTGCGGATGATATGGGATACGGTGACTGGAATCGCGGCGGACATCCGACCATACGAACGCCTAATATGAACAAAATGGCCGATGACGGAATACAATTGACCCAATTCTACAGCGGCAATCCGGTCTGTTCTCCATCGAGGTCGGCCTTATTGACAGGAAGAAACTGTATTCGAACGGGTGTAATAAATGTATTTTTCCCCAACAATGACATGGGAATGTCACCGAATGAAATCACAATAGCTGAAGTACTAAAACCGCTCGGATACGCCACGGCCTGCATCGGCAAATGGCATCTCGGCGATAAATATGAGTATCGGCCGCTGAGACAGGGATTCGATTATTATTACGGCATCCTTTATAGCAACGACATGGAAAATCCCGATATTTACCGTAACGATGAGATTGTCGAACATCCTTCAAATCAGAAGACACTTACAAAAAGATATACGGAAGAAGCTGTAAAGTTCATTGAAAAGAACAAGGGCCGGCCGTTTTTCGTATATCTGCCGTACACTTTTCCACATATTCCCCTCTATGCATCGGAAAAATTCCAGGATACCTCAATCCGCGGATTGTTCGGCGACGTAGTCGAAGAGCTGGATTGGAGCGTGGGACAAATAAATAAGACACTCGATAAGCTCGGGCTTTCCGACAATACTCTCGTGATATTTACCAGTGATAACGGGCCGTGGATAACACAGAATCAAAATGGCGGGACGGCGGGTCTCTTGCGCGGTGCCAAAGGTGATACATGGGAAGGAGGTATGCGTGAGCCGTTTATAGCACGCTGGCCGGGACATATCCGGCCCGGGGCAATTTCGACGCAGGTTGCCTCGGTACTCGATTTTTTCCCTACGCTTGTGGCACTTGCCGGTGGAAAGCCGCCGGATGACCGCCCGATAGACGGTATAAATATGATGCCGGCGCTCGAAGGCGGAAAGCTGCCGGAGCGGACGATTTTCTTTTACAGTGCCGAACGATTGTTCGCGATTCGAAAGGGCAAATGGAAACTTCACTTTCGATATTATGACCATACAAAAGGCGGCTACTTAGTCTCAAGGAACTGGGTGACGCCTGAAAAACCTCTTTTGTTTGATTTGCACGCAGACCCTTCGGAACGGTTCGACGTTGCAGGCAGGTTCCCGGAGATTGCACGCGAGCTCGAACAGACGGCTTCGCAGTATCAAAAAGAGATCGAACTAAAAGGTGAAAATAAGGATTTAATCAAATGGTTTAAAGGACGCGGGCATCTAAAAGGCACCCCCTGGGGATAAAAATCTGTTAGCCCAGGGCATTGCCCTGGGTTGGGGGAAAAACTTGCTTTGGGCAATTTGCTTGACCGGCGGAATTTCAGAACGCTACAATTGAGCGGATATTCCTCGGGAAAAATCAATAATGCTGATTCTTAAAAGAAAGGCATAATATGAAAACTAAAAAGTATCTCACTTTGATTATACTTGCGGGATTTGCTTACGGCGTCTTGGCCGTTTTGTCTCAATCCATCTTGGCAGCCCAGGAGCAAGGAGAACCTAACCAGCCGATAACAGAGGATACCACGGTCATTGAGCAAAAGAAGGATAATGCCGCCCCGGAACTTTCCGTAAAAGAAAGTGAAACCGCCGTGACAACACCACAATATAATTTTGTCACCGAACCGCACGAGATTTTGGCAGGTCTGCAGGGTGTGGGAGTGATTGTGGAAGCATTTCAGCCGGAAGCAAAAAAATACGGCCTGACCGAGCAGGCTTTCCGTAAGCTCGCCGAATCACGTCTCCGCAAGTACGGTGTAAGAGTCCTTACCGGGCAGCAACAGTTGCAAACGCCGGGACGTTCGTACCTGCACATAAGTATTACGCCGGTAATCATCGAAGATGTCAATCTCGTTGCAGTCTCGGTAACCATCAAACTCAACGAGCTTGTCGCTTTATGGAGAAATCCGACCATGGTTGTTATGGCCACAACGTGGGATGCGGGTCAGGTCATGCTGGTTGAGAAAGACAATCTTGACGTTATTAAGGAAACTACCCAGAACCTTATCGACGAATTTATCAATGCGTACCTCGCCGCGAATCCGGATTCCGTTTCCGCAGGACTCCCGAAGGCCGGAGTCATAACCGGTATAACTTACAATGAAAATAAGTCCTTCGCGATAATCGGCACCAATATTGTCAGCGAGGGGGAAGACATCGACGGCATTAAAATCGTTAAAATATATCCGGACAAAGTCGAATTCGAGAAAGACGGGAAACGCTGGACACAGGATATGAACGAATCATCGGGCCCGCAGTGGAAGTAGAGAAAATTCCCTGTCACTCAATCATTAAAAAAACTTTTTCGCGGACAAATCAGGCGAATCGAGCCTTGCTAAATAACTTCGATACAACGCTTGCACAAATCGGGATGCTCGCTGTCGGCGCCGACGCTCGGCCAGTAGTTCCAGCATCGCCGGCATTTTTGGTATTCACTTTTTTGTGCAGCAACGATTGTCTGGTCGGTAGTCTTTTGCAGCCTGACCTCGCTGACGATGCATAGTGCGGCGAAATGTTCGAGCCCGAAGTTATTGAGCAGGGCGGCATTTTCATCGTTGCAGGAAATTGTCACACATGCTTCCTGATTGCTGGCGATTTTTTTATCCCGCCGCAGTCCCTCGAGCACGCGCAAAACTTCGTCCCGAAGTTCCATCAGTTTCTGCCATCGCGGCTCGTCTGCGGTGCAGTCGATCGAATTGTCAACTTCCGGTATTTGTGCCAAATGGACGGTTTCAACTTTTTCCGATTTGATCTTCATCGCCGCCCAGGCCTCTTCAGCGGTATGGACCAAAATCGGCGCCAGCATCCGAACGAGACTATCCAGGATTCTGTACATCGCTGTCTGGGCGCTTCGCCGGGACAGGCTGTCGGCGGCATCGCAATAAATCCGGTCCTTGAGCACGTCCATGTAGATGCTGCTCATCTCGACCGTGCAGAAATTATACAGGAGTGAAAAAACCCTGTGGAAGATAAAATTCTCGTAAGACTGCGTGACATTGGCAATCAGCTTTTGCAACTGCTGCATCGCCCAGCGGTCGATCTGCAGCATGTCATCGTAGGCCACTGCCTGTTTGTCGGGATCAAAATCATCGATATTGCCGAGCAGGTACCGCAGCGTGTTCCGGATTTTTCGATAGGCGTCCTGCGTCCGGCCGATTATTTCGTCGTTGCAGCGAATATCTTCCTGATAGTTCACGCTCGAAACCCAAAGGCGCAAAATATCCGAGCCGTATTTCGCAACTTCGTCCTGGGCGTTGACGTAATTGCCTAACGACTTGGATTGCTTCATCCCCTTTTCATCGACGGTAAAGCCGTGCGTCAAAACGTTCTTGAACGGCGGCTTGCCCGTCGCGCCGAGAGCAGGAAGGAGCGACAACTGGAACCAGCCGCGATGCTGGTCCGAGCCTTCGAGATACAAATCCACCGGCACAGGCCAGCCCGACTGCCGGACACAGGCACTGTACCAGCTACAGCCCGATTCGAACCATACGTCGAAAATATTTTCCTCCTTTTTAAGCTCATCGAGAACGAATCCGTCCGGCAGCTTAAAGTCCTCGCCCAAAATCTCACGGGGTGAATCGGTAAACCAGCTATCCGAGCCATGTTCGCCGATATATTTGGCAACAGCCATTACGGATTCTTTCGTCAACAGAGCTTCGCCCTCGGCATTCGTGAAAACCGGAATCGGCAATCCCCAGCTTCGTTGCCGGCTGATGCACCAGTCCGGCCGGGATTCGAGCATTCCGGTAATCCGTTTCTGCCCCCAGCCGGGAATCCATCTCACACAGGGGACGCTCTCTAAAGCCAGGTCACGGAGGTTTTTCCCCACGCCGGGTATTTCCTTATCCACACTGATGAACCATTGCTCGGTTGCCCGGAAAATAACCGGCCCTTTGCTGCGCCAGCAATGCGGGTAGCTGTGTGTAATCTCGCCCTGAGCATAAAGAAGCCCATGCTCCTGCAGATAATTATTGACAACGGTATCAACTTCCAGGACTTTCAGCCCTTTGAGCCAGCTCGGCACCGTATCGTCGTATCGCCCGTCATCCAGCACCGGCGAATAAACCGCAAGGTCATATTTCTGCCCGGAAAGGTAATCCTCCAGGCCGTGCCCCGGGGCGATATGCACAAGTCCCGTGCCGTCTTCGGTGGTGACATACTCGGCAAGAATAACCAAGTACGCATCTTTGTCGGTCGGATTTTTCTCCACAAAAGGATGTATGTAACGCAATCCCTCAAGATCGCTTCCCCGGACGGATTTTTCACCGACCTTGTATTGTCCATCGCCTAAAGAGCCGGCGGCGACCACTGCCTCGATACGTTCGGCGGCAAGTATAGAAATATATTTTTGCCCGTTCTGCTGATAACTGATGGTTTTATAGTCTAAGTAAGGATGCACCGCCACCGCCAGATTAGCGGCCAGCGTCCACGGTGTGGTTGTCCAAATCATAAAACATATTCGTGGCTCGTTGCTCGTCTCTCGTTGCTCGATCAGGCCAAGTTCAACTAATTTCTCGATACTCTCTTCGGCAACGGGATAGTTCACAAAGATGCTGGGTGAAGCTATATCCTTATATTCCAGCTCCGCTTCTGCCAAAGCCGTCTCACATCCTATCGACCAGTGAATCGGCTTGAGCTGCTTATAGACCAGCCCCTTATCGACCAGCTCGGCAAAAACTTCCAGAATCCCCGCTTCGTAGGAAGGCTTAAACGTCAGGTACGGATTATCGAAATCGCCGAACACGCCCAGCGCCTGGAACTGCCTGCTTTGCAGCTTGACGTATTTGGCGGCGTATTTATGACAGAGCTTGCGGATTTCCGGCTTGCTCATTTCGCGGGCCTTGTCACCAAGCTCGGTGACGACCTTCGATTCGATCGGCAGACCGTGACAGTCCCAGCCGGGAACATAAGGAGCATCGTAACCGGACATCGTCTTATATTTGACGACGAAATCCTTGAGGACCTTATTGATAACGTGTCCCATGTGAATATCGCCGTTCGCATAGGGCGGGCCGTCGTGCAGGGTATATAAAGGGGCGCCTTTTCTGGCCTTCCTGGTTTGGGCATAAATATCGTCTTTGGCCCATTTCTTGCGCATCTGCGGCTCACGCTGGACCAGGTTGGCCTTCATCGCAAAATCCGTCTTCGGCAGATTCAATGTATCACGATAACTTTTTTCCTTCTTATCCGGCATTTAATTAATCCTTAAAACCGCCTTCAGGCGGATTGATCTAACTGCCTATAAGGCAGAGGGCATATAGTAAGTATTGTAACTGTTATTGTCAATAAAACCTATAAACTTCAATTTTCTCAATTTTTAGAAATCTGTGGCAATAAAAAAGCCTTCCAGAGTTCGCTGCTCTGGAAGGCTTCAAAATCCGATTATTTCGCTTTCTCAGGGCAGCTTCATTCTCTCCGCAATAATTATGATAATCATATTGTTTATGCTGATATTCATTTCAATCGTCCTGTTAAACTACAAAGCATCTTTATACTATAATCATCGGCCGATGTCAAGGACTGGTTTACAAAAAAATTAGCAGATATCTTAATTAGTCACCGGATTTTATTTACCATATTAGCCTATAAAAAAAGTCAGAAATCGCGTAGTCTTTGTCTGACTTCTACAGTGACCCAACCATCTTCAGGGTAGTCCCAATATCGATTCGGACTTGAACCTGGAACTACTTGTAACCTCCAATTGTCCCTGAATGTTATAATAACGGAACGATCGGGAAGCTCCCATTGTCGCGATTTTAAAAATAAAGTGTTTTGCAGTGATTGAGTTTTATCAATGTAACACAGAGAGGTCAGTTCGGCTTTTACTTTCATGTGGAAACTATTGACATCGGCCTGAAATGAATAGACGTCAATTCTATACATATTGTCTTCAAAATGTTGCAACGGTCTTTGACCGTCCAAAAAGTTAAACGTAGGCATCGGACACGGCAAAAGCGAGAAAAGAGCAACCAAAGTCAGAGCAGTTACAAAGAGAGCGACTGCTAAAAATACTTTAATCACAAATTTTTTTGTGAATGTCATTTTTTAATGTCCAATTCAGGAACACAAAATAAATCAGGCATCTTTACGAGGTATAAAAAATGTAAAGTGCCTAAAGTGAGCTAAAGTTATTGTTAAGCTATCATTCACTCAGCAAGCTCAGGACGGCGCCTAAGCAGAACGAAGTGAAGACGAAAAATCTATTTTCCGTTGCCCAGATCCTTCGGCTGCGCCTCAGGATGACACATACGTGTCATTTTAGGCACTTTAGACACTTCAAACTTTAGTTCACTTCAAATATTGACGGGTTCTATAATTAACCTCCATATCGAATTTTAATGCTATGTTCAAAATATTCTTTGTTTTTATGCACTCGCACCAGCCGTTAACTCGTGCTACGTAGCAAGTTACTTCGCAGAGTAGCATAGGTGGTTGTCCTTAGTTTCCTCCATGCTTTATTTAAAATTCAGTTCCAATGACTCTTTCATATGACTACAGGTAAAGCGAACCTTGCAGGGCGCTGATACGTCTAGCGTAAGGTTAAGATCAGAACCGATTGGTATGAACTCTTGAGTTACAGTTTTACCATCATCAGACATTTTTTCTCCGTATGTTCCGCTTGAAAGTATCATAAATCCTCTAATAATAGCCTGTGTATCTTCCATTATTTCTGCACAAAATACTACTGAACCAAACGGAGCATTTTTGGTTGCCTCAAGTTCCAACAATATTCTATGTTCATCATCTTTAGTCTTTACTTGCCGTTGGGATTTTAACGACAAAAGTGGGGGGGATGCCATCTCGGCAACTTGTTGCAACTCTTCCTGAGTTTCTTTTGCACTCGTGACTACATCCGATAGCTGTTCTTTCTGAATGTCAATCTCTTTCTTAATTTCTTCGAGTTTTTCTTTGGTTATCTGATCCGCTTGTTGCTCGAATTTTTCGAGTGATAATTCCCCTTTCAAAAGGTTAGCAGTGAATTTTTTAATTGAGCTATTATTGGCTATGGAAAAACCAACAACCAAGGCAAAAACCAGCATAGCTATTAAAGGCGATAGACTAAATTTGCCTTCAACATAAAGAGCTATCGCTATCACCGCAATAAATCCGCCAATAATCAATCCCCACATGTGTCTCACCTTTTTTCCTTTCGGATAAAATCCTCTTTTTTGTTTTTATTGACAATTTTAGCAATTGCTCGTTTTTGGTCAAGTGCCAGCTTCGGTTGAAACTATCGACAATCCCATCAATATCATTATAATGACATATATAAAACTCCGCCGTAAACGCATCATATTCTCTACTTACCGAATTTTCAGACGATGTTCGGAATATTCTTTATTTTTATGCTCTCGCACCAGCCGTTAACTCGTGATACGTAGCAAGTTCCTTCGCAAAGTAGCATCGTCTGTCGTCACTCGTATACCTACTGACCCTATTTTCTCGTTGGATTTTCAAATACGTTGTCTAGTGATTCTGGATCAGTTAAGAACATTTTCATCAAATCACCACGAGACAACCCCCTGTTTCTAAGACCGATATCTTTCCGCATGGCTTGCATCATATCATCCATAATAAGAATTAGGTTTAGGTTCGGGTTCGGCGCCTGCCCTTGTTTCATTAACTCGGCGTAATGGCGAAGAACGCCCGGTGAACCCCACAACACTATCTGTGTGGTGAAATCAAAGAAGAAGTTTTGGATCTCCTTGCTATTCTCCAGTACGTTGGTGTCAGAGCCTTTGTGCTTTCGTATAATGCCAATCATTGTCGTGATGAAATTGCTGTAAATCTTGATTTTCTTGGGTCGGTGTGACTCCGCGATTTCACGCGATTTCGAGCGCTGTTGAGCGATAAGGACTGCCCCAATGCCTCCGCCAACAGTACTTACAAAAGCGATAATCGCCGCGCCGATCTGTGATTCCTGAGCCGTGATCCACGTTAATAATGATGAGAACGCGATCCACACGCCAAAAGCGGCAGCGGCAATGAAGCCGAGCACAATAACGACGGGCAGTATAGTACGCAAACGATTCATAGGTGTAATAGACAGGGTGGATCAGACCACATATCAATGTCTATATGATTCCTCATGAAATTTAATAGAATTTATCAGGAGCTGTCCCTATCTTCTTCTTATTCATTTCAAGATTCTTTGAGTAATTTATCTGAGAAAGAAACCTCATCCTGCGCAGAAGAGGCAGGAGTTTGGTTTTTCTCCTGTTTCTTCGGGCGAGTCCTACTCTTCTTGTAAAATTTCTTGACTTTGGCTTGAGCCGCTTCAGCTTCTTCGCCTTCTACAAGTTCGCGTTTCAGAACTTCACTTCTGACCATCGTTTTGATCTCATCAATATCTATTTTCACTCCTTCTGAGAATTTTCGTAGTTCTCTCCTAAGCACTGAAAGAGTTGGTTCTGAAAGAATCAAACCTCCGATGATAAAGCG